>CAYWTS010000103.1:0-1556 GCA_964461265.1 uncultured Ignavibacteriales bacterium | reverse complement strand
ACCGAAACAATGCTTGTTAAAGGCATCAATGATAGTAACGAATCAATTACCGGGACGGCTAGAGTAATAAAAACAATAAATCCGCGTACGGCATATATTCTTATACCCACCAGGCCACCCGCTGAAGCATACGTTATACCGCCTGATGAAAAAACGTTGAACGCAACATATCAGGTCTTTACAGATCACAATATTAATACCGAGTTAATGTATCACAATGAAGGTGATGAATTTACATACACTTCGGACTTTGAAAAAGAACTGCTGAGTATTCTTGCCGTACATCCCATGAGGATGGATGCTGTTAAAAGATTCCTTGCCAAGTCGGATTTAGACTGGAATGTCATTGAAGATTTGATTGTGAACAACAAAATAAAAAAAGTAGTTTATATTGGCGATACATATTTTATCAGTAAGCGTTAGAGTTCCCGAACTGTTTAAAAAAACTGTTCGTGTTCGTACCTAAAAAAATATTTTTTACCAAAGGTGCCGGCAAAGATAAAAATTATCTCGGCTCCTTTGAAGCAGCACTCCGGAGTGCGTGTATTGAAAAATTCAACCTTGTATCGGTAAGCAGTATTGTCCCGCCCAATTGCAAAAAGATTTCCAGAGAAGAGGGCTTAAAAGAAATTTCCGCGGGTCAAACGATATTTACAGTGATGGCAAGGAATTCCACGAATGAACCGAACAGACTAATAGCAGCTTCGGTTGGAGCAGCAATACCGGCAGATAAATCGAATTATGGCTACTTATCGGAATATCATCCTTTCGGTGTGAAGGAAAAAATTGCAGGAGATTATGCTGAAGACCTTGCTGCACAAATGCTTGCTACGGCGCTTGGAGTCCAGTTTAATACTGAATCGGACTGGAATGAAAGAGAGGAAGTGTTTAAAATGTGCAATAAGATAGTGAAAACATTTAATGTTACACAGACTGCCGAAGGAGATAAAAACGGCATGTGGACTACTGTATTAGCTGCTGCTATTCTGATTGAATAATTTTTTATTAGTACAGGTTATGAAAGTAAAAAATATATGTAGCATAACTATAGACTTCGACATTAAGACTTATGACATAGATATAGCGGGCCACGTCAATAATATTGTTTACGTAAGGTGGCTTGAAGATCTCAGAATAAAACTGTTTAATAAAATATTACCTTTGGAAAAACTTCTAAAAAAAAATTGTTATCCTTTTGTAATATCTACAACCATTAACTACAAAAAACAGGTTAAGATATTTGAACAATGCAAAGGGAAAATAATCCTTGATAGGATTAATCATTCCATTTGGGACCTTAAAACAACTTTTAAAGTAAACAATAAAATTACAGCCCATGCAGTTCAAAAATGTGTATTTGTGGATTTGTTAACAAATGAAATTCAGAATTTGCATTTTAATGAAATAGTGCAATAGTTCACAGAAAAAAAATCTAATACCGCAGAAAAGCATTCATACTTTCTAAGCAAAATAAGCTGTCCCGATACCCGCCTAAGGCGAGCCGGGATGGCTTTTTTATTAACTGCTGACGTGTTTTAAAGTAAATGACTGAGTTG
>CAYWTS010000102.1:0-1699 GCA_964461265.1 uncultured Ignavibacteriales bacterium | reverse complement strand
TTTATTATAATTCACTCCGATACATCCACAATATTGTGCTGAAGAACCGAATTAATCACCTTCTGCTTTTCAACAGCTTCTATCAGAACATCGCGGTCAATTAGCTGAGTATCTAAAAATTCAATTTTCTCAGTTACCTCACCGAAGAATTTATTAAACTGCGATGAAACATAATTATTCGAAACAATTTTATAATTAGCATTTTCATCAAGCGGTGAACCGTTAACTGTTATGTTTAGTATGTAATCTTCTGCTCCTTCCAAAGCTTTTTTAGAATCATATGTATAGCTTAACCCTGCGGTATTAATCATATCTATTCGGTCGTTTTTCTGAATAGATTCCATCATATTCTTAACGTATCCTTTGAGCATCTGCTTTAAAGTGCTGCCTTTAACAGTGAAGGTTACAAGCGTGTTACCGAACGGGCTTATTTCCCACATATCGTTAACAGTAATATCGCCTTTGGAAAGTGATTTCCTGCATCCGCCGCTGTTCATAAATCCAATATCGCTGCCTGTTGCCTGCCTGAATGCATCGGCATTCCACTGTGCAAGGTTCGATTCATCTGAATAGCTCTGCTTCCAGTCGGTTTCAAGTGTCCCTATCACACGCATAAGCATCGGCTGAATATCCTTAATCATGTTATCTACAAAATTTTTTGCATCGTTATCTGTTATTTCAGGTGATTCATCGGTCTGTATTAACTTACCCTGGTACGAGATAATAGTATCTTTATCAGTATCAACTTTCAAATCAAGCTCACCAAGCCATCTTGAATACGAACCTGCCTGAACAATAATAACTCCATTCTTATTAATTGGCTTATAAAGCGGAGTATGTGAATGCCCTCCGACAATTACATCCACGTCTTTAAAATATTTTGCAGCAAGCTCCTTATCTGAATTTACACCAACGTGTGTGAGTAAAACAATAACATCGCAGTTTTGTTTTTTTAATTCTGCTATACCTGATGTAATAACCGAATCGGTGTTTAACATTACAAGCTGGTCTACATTTTTAGGAAGCGACAGCTCCATGAGGTCGGGAACTGAAATGCCGAGTATTCCGAACTTTACACCGCCTTTTTCTTTAATAACGTAAGGTTTTCCGATTGTATTTTGTTTTGGATTAAAATAAATATTGGCACAAAGGTAATCGAAGTTAGCGGTTTGCAGTGCCGAATCGAGTGCATACTGCCCGTAATCGAATTCATGGTTGCCAAGAACGAAAGCATCAAGATTATAAAGATTGAGCAGTTTTATCTGCGACCACCCTCTTGTTATTGTGGAAATAGGACTGCCCTGGTAATCATCTCCGGCATTTAGAACAAGCGTATTATCTTTCCTGAGATTTTTGACATAACCAAGCATGTTTGCAGTCCCGCCGTAGTAAACGGTAATATCTGAACCCGAAACACTGTCTTTACGTGTTAATTTTTGCTGAGTGTTCCGTGCATGGAAATCGTTCCAGTGCAGTATAGTAACTTCTTTTATGTTAACCTGTGAAAGGACAAAGGAGAAATTAACTAAGACTAAAAATGATAATGTTAATATTTTTTTCATGGATTTTTTTAGTTAAAAAATCAAAGCTTCAATTTTTATTTGTTACAAACACTTCGCTCTGTAAATACAAGAGGCAATTTTCTGCTACCTCCCCGACTCTTTTTTGATGTTGCAATTTGCAACATCAAAGCCAAATA
>CAYWTS010000101.1:0-1700 GCA_964461265.1 uncultured Ignavibacteriales bacterium | reverse complement strand
AATAATATAAGCAGTGCTTTTTTCATCACTATAAATTAGTAAAAATAAGATTAATTTAAAATCCAACAATACTATTTGTTAGCCCCTGACTTTAGTCAGGGGTAAGAAGAAAAATAATTTTTTAGTAACCGTTTCAACGGTTTATATATAAAGTGCAAAAAACAAGTTATTTTAAATATATAATTATTTTATTATATTTCGTTATATAACGAAATGAATAATTTAACCAAACAAACAGATATATTTAAGGCTCTTTCGGATAAGAACCGCCTGAGGATACTGAAAATGCTGCAGAAGAAATCACTTTGTGTATGTGAAATTACGGAAATACTGGGATTAGCTGCTTCAACAGTATCTAATCATTTAAGCATTTTAAAAGAGGCAGGTTTAATTATAGATAAAAAAGATAAAAAATGGATAAATTACAAGATTAATCCTAATCCGGGCAATCCCGAAATTGCGTCAGTTTTAATGTCACTTCATTTGATTCTGGAAGATGATGAGGTAATTAAAAAAGACAGGGAATTATTATTGGTAGTCGATCGGGAGGTTTTATGTTCGAAATAATAAATAATTACGTTTCGTTAACCGTCTAATTGTATTTAGATATTAAATTATGAAAAAACTAAAAATTCTCTTTATTTGTGTTCACAACAGTGCAAGAAGCCAGATGGCTGAAGCGTTTTTACGGAATTATGCAGGAAATAAGTTCGAGGTTGAAAGCGCAGGATTCGAACCCGGAGTTCTGAACCCCCTTGTTATCGAAGTTATGAGAGAAGAAGGAATCGATATATCCGGAAACAAGACAAAGAGTGTCTTTGACCTTTACAAAGAAGGCAGGACTTATAATTTTGCAATTACAGTGTGCGACCAGGCTGAAGGAGAAAGGTGCCCGATATTTCCCGGTATGGTTACAAAAATAAATTGGAGCTTTCCTGACCCCTCTAAACTGGAAGGAACGTATGATGAAAAAATTAATCAGGTTAGAAAAATAAGGGATTCAATCAAGAACCAGATTAATAAATTCATCGAAGTGTTTAACATTCAATAGATAAAATGATAGAATGGAAAACCGAATATAAAAAGCTGTTATGGCTGATAGCATTTTTTCTTTTTGCATTTTATTTGCCGATTGGAAATACAAGATTCGATAATGCAGTAGTAGAGGCACTGACTTTAACCAAATGGTATGCACAGGAACATGTTTTATTATGCCTCGTTCCTGCTTTTTTTATTGCAGGTGCTATATCAGTTTTTGTCAGCCAGGCGTCTATCATAAAATACTTCGGTGCTACAGCTAAGAAATGGATATCGTATTCTGTTGCATCGGTTTCAGGGACAATTTTGGCTGTATGTTCATGTACTGTACTGCCGTTATTTTCAGGAATATACAAACGAGGTGCTGGAATTGGACCTGCAATAGCATTTCTATATTCCGGACCCGCAATAAATGTGCTTGCTATTATATTGACAGCTAGAATTTTAGGTATGGAACTTGGCGTTGCACGTATTGTAGGAGCCGTCTCGTTTAGTGTTCTAATAGGTCTGGTTATGCATTTTATTTACCGGAAAGAAGAGCAAAAAAAGGTAGAAGCACAATTGTCAGTGCCTGAATCTGACAGTAACCACCCGCTTTGGTATACAGTATTTTATATGTTCTCTATGGTTGCAATTCTTGTATTTGCTAATTGGGGAAAGCC
>CAYWTS010000100.1:0-1838 GCA_964461265.1 uncultured Ignavibacteriales bacterium | reverse complement strand
TTCCAGATACTGTATGGAACGAAATGGAGGAGAAACTAAAAATTGAATTCAGAAAAGGAAATTACTTTGCGGGAATCCTAAACCTTGTCGATAAAATGGGCGGTATATTGAAAAAAGAATTTCCGAAAACTACAGATGATGTGGATGAGCTGCCTGATGAAATAGTTATAAATTAGTGTAACTCAATATTACATCTGTTACAACATTAATACAACATTAATAATTGGGTAAAAATTCAATGAATAAACAGTTAGCAATACAAAGACTAAGAGAATTCAGGAGATATACGAGGGTACCAAAAATTAGAAGACTGAAGAAAAAAAATGCTAAGAGTTATAAAAAAGGTTGGGAAGTTCGGATTGTCTGTGTTGATGCAAAAAATTTAAAATTAGCAAGAAATTTAATTAAAACTGCCGGGTTTAACCTTGCAAGATATTATGTGAAAGGTAATTATTTTATTCAGCCAATTTATGGATACAATAATTATTTGGAAATGAAATAAGTATAATTCAATTCTTCCTCTTAAACACCAGTGTAAGCGGTACACCATTAAAACCCCAAAACTGTCTGAGCTTATTCTCTAAAAATCTTTTATACGTCTCTCCGATTTCGGATGGCAGGTTTGTAAAAAAACAAATAACGGGCGGGCTGGATTTAAGCTGAGTAATATAATTTATTTTAATCTCCTTATGACTTTTTGAGCTTGGCGGTGTGGCTTTTATCACCTTCAGCATTTTATTGTTCAGCTCGCTTGTCTTTATATTCCTTGCTCTTTCATAATAAACATCTACTGCACTTTTTAAAACAGATGATACTCTTTGTTTTGTAAGCGCTGATACAAATATCACTGGCAGGTAGTCATAAGTTTTTAAGTGTTCTTTCAGCTTGTTTTCTATAACACTGGTTGTTGTGCTTGATTTTTCAATTAGATCCCATTTATTAATAACAACTAGTACACCTTTTTTTAACCGTGCAGATTCTGTAATAATCTCAACGTCCAGCTTATCGAGCTTAAATGAAGCGAGCGAGTAGTCTGAAGATTTATCGAGCTTAAAAGTAATATTCAGTGCATCAATAATTATTACTGAAACATCGCATCGTTCAATGCTTCTTTGAGTACGTATTGCCGAGTAATACTCAAGACTCTCAGCTTTACGGATTTTACTTTTCTTTCTTAAACCTGCAGTGTCTATTAAAACTATCTTTTTGCCGTAATATTTAAGTATCGTGTCGGTTGAATCTCTTGTAGTACCGGGTATAGGAGTTACAATATTTCTGCTTGACTGTGTTATTGCATTTACGAGTGATGATTTGCCGACATTTGGGCGGCCTATGATAGCAAGTTTAATTTCAGCAGATTTACCTGCCTGCGCCAAGGCTTCGGCAGGCAGGTCATATTGGAAGTCTTCAGTGATTTTATCAAGGAGGTCGCCGGATTTTCTTCCGACTAAAGCTGATACTTCCACAGGTTCACCGAGACCGAGCTTATAAAACTCTGTACTCAGATTTTCTTCCCGGGCAGAGTCAATTTTATTCAAAACAAGAAAAACTCTTTTCCCCTTTTTTTCAGAACTTCCTGTTTCTTTCCTTAAAACAGCAGCAATCTCCTTATCAAGCGGAGTCACACCTTCCTGAGCATCGGCAACAAACAAAACAACATCAGCTTCGTCCAGAGATATTTGAACCTGCTCACGTATTGCAGCTTCAAAAGTATCTTTGCTTGAAGGAACGTAACCGCCAGTATCTATAAGGAAAAATTTCTTTCCGTTCCATTCGACTTCACCGTAGTTTCTGTCGCGTGTTACTCCCGGTATATCGTGGACGATAGCAATTTTTTT
>CAYWTS010000099.1:0-1886 GCA_964461265.1 uncultured Ignavibacteriales bacterium | reverse complement strand
TTTGTTACGGATTAGCCTGCCTACACCCTGCCGGAATTTTAATATTGCGTTTGGCAGTGAGTACTCGTAAAAGGGATTTTTCCCCTGCTCCTTCATGTATTCAATTTTCGCTTCTACTAAAGGATGGTCGGGGATATCGAAGGGCAGTCGGGTTATTATTACGTTCCTCAGACTCTCACCCGGCACGTCAATCCCCATCCAGAAGCTATCCACACCCATAAGCACCGAATTGCTCTCTTTTTTAAATTCCTCAAGCAGCTTGTTACGCGGAACGCCGTCACTTTGCGAAAGGCAGGTTATGCCAAGCGAGTTTAGTTCGGGTTTTATCTTTTCGTATATCCGCCTGAGGAGCCGGATATTGGTAAAAAGCAGTAATGCCCCGCCTTCAGTTATCCGGACGTATTCAATTATTTTTTCGGGCAGCACCAGCTCGTATTCGTTTTCGGTAAAATTTCCGGTTAAATCGAAATCACCTTTTTTCATCGGCTCGGGTATAGTGCCGTCAATATAAATTTTCATCTGCCTGCCAAAGTCGAAGGGTGAGCTTAGTATTGCTGAGGTAATTTCCTCTGCTCCTACGGATTTTTTAAAGTAATCCATTGTACCTGATTCGGATAGAGTTGCCGATGTCATTACACTGAGCCGGTTTGCTGCAAACACGTTTTCACGGAAATACTCAGCCATATCAAGTGGCGAGATGTAAAGTGTTACGTTCTTACGCCTGCCCTGGCGGAATTCCATCCAATAGACCTGTCCTTCTTCTTTCTGGTCAAGAAATGTTATTATAGTATTTTTAATGCGTGTAAACTTTGTAAAGTAGTTTTTTATTTCATTCTCATCATCTTCGGTTCTGGCACGCGATACAAACTTCTTAATTTCGCCTGTAAGCTCATCCAGCCTTCGCAGAAAATCGGTATTTAGCTCAATCGGCTCACGGATTCTGAGCTGTTCCTTAAACGGTGTCCTGTTGTAAATAATGTTAACACGGTTTTCGAGAGTGTAGAAAAAGTCATCGTTTTCCCTGAGCATTGCATTGACCATCCTTCGCAGGCGGGTATCGCCGTATTTAGTAAGGAAGCCTTTCTGTTTTCGGGGATTGAACAATTTATGCAGCCAGAAACGGATTGTTTCTTTTGATACTGAGGGTGAAACATTTTCGGCAGCAATGTCTTCTATTGTGTGAGCTTCATCGAATATTACGAAATCATCGGCAAACAGGTAACCGGGCGAGGTTCGTTCATAATACCCGAACAGTGTAAAGAAAAGGTAATGGTTAAGAATCACAAGGTCAGCGTCTTTTATTTTTTGTTTTGCCTGCTGATAGAAGCAGTTTGTATCGGTTGAGCCGCATGATTTGGACGTACAGATGCCTTCTTCGGCAAAAATTTCCGACCACACGTTCTCCTCCACCTTAAACCGGAATTCCTGCCGTGTGCCTCCTCCGCCTTTCTGGATATGCTCGTATATCTGTTCAAGCTGTTTCTGTTCATCGCTCATAAACAGACTTGATTTGTTTACCATAGCTTTGTTCAGCCTTCTTGTGCAGATGTAATTCTGCCTGCCTTTAAGGATTTCGGCACGGAATTCAATTTGCAGAAGCGATTTTAAAAGCGGTATATCTTTGCCAATCAATTGTTCCTGCAGATTTATTGTGCAGGTTGAGACTATTGCTTTACGCTTATGCTCTTTTGCAAAAAGTATTGCGGGAATAAGGTAAGCAAACGATTTGCCTATACCGGTAGGGGCTTCTACTATGTAATGCTTTTCACTCAGCAATGAATCGGTAATTTGCAGAGCCATTTCAAGCTGCTGGGGACGGAACTCGTACCCTTCAAACTCAGATAACGCCCCGTTTGGAGAGAATATATTTTTTATTTCATTTGTAA
>CAYWTS010000098.1:0-2021 GCA_964461265.1 uncultured Ignavibacteriales bacterium | reverse complement strand
GGATTGAACGGGTTAGGATAGTTTTGCATCAGATTGAAATAGGATACCGTAGTTTCAAGTTTTCTTATTCCTAAATAAGGGACACCTACAAATACTATCAGGTAATTATTGTTGTTGGTTTTTACTACAGTCGGGTCACCGCCGGATAGATTTGTATTTACATATCCGTTCCATACACCGCCGTTAGGAGATGAGTTGAACCATAGATTAGGCATGCCTGTGCCGTAAAATCTTAAGTCACCAGGACCGTTAACCATATAATTACCGGTCCAGTTATGCTGAGGGTCAGAAGGTATATTTGGGACAGGCGAAAAAACAAGTCCGTCAGGTGATATGTAGTGATACGCACCCTGCTGAGGTGAACCTATAGGTGCAAGATAATGCCAAGAATTATTGAAGTAGATAACAGCTGGGTCAATAACACGGTTTGTTGGATGGTCAACGCGTGCACCCGGTTCAAAATAATAGTTAATACCATCACCGCTTTTTGCCGAGTAAGTATTAATAATTGAATCACCTCCCGGCTGAGGCATTCCGTCGCTTGAAGAAAAATACAATCTTAAACTGTCATTTTGTATTAAAGCCAGTGTCGGGTCAAAAGGTCTTTGATATGAAACGGGGATTCCGTGAACCACAATAGGCACGGGGGCTGTCCAGTTGTTGCCGTTATCGTAAGAGAATTTTACTGCAACTTTATCCCATGTGTTTGAATTTACAGGCTGGCGAAACCACTGGAAAACACAAATCAGGGTATCTCCTTTCCACCGGATTGCAGATGGGACACCCGATGAATCCTGATATAATGCAGGTGTATTGAAAAAAATACCGTCGTTCGAGTAAGCTATTAATAAAGGATTTCTCCATGGTTGTGAATTTGCATTAATGCATGAGAATAATAAATAAAAACATAATATCTGTATAAATACAACTTGTTTTTGTAACATTTGGTATTATTTTATCAGGACCATTTTTTTAGTATAGGTGAATCCTTCCGCTTTTAGCTTATAATAATATATACCGCTTGCAAAATCAAAAGCGTCCCATACAACTTCATAAGTTCCGGGAGATAATGGTTCGTTAACATTGGTTAATTCTCCACCTGCAGCCAATTTGTTATCGACTGTGAATAACAAGTAAACTTTTTCATTCATACTGCTTCCGAGGGGCATCCAGGTTTGAGAATAAAAATTGTAAGAAATAAGTAAGGTAAGAAAAAGAATTGTTAATTTTGATTTCATATTTCACCCTCTTATTAGCTTTTACTAAAATAATGAAATAAGTTTTTATATAGTCAACTATAAACCAGCTCCGGTTCGATATTACACACTTAAAACAAAAGAGCAAATGCAAGTGGAAATGCAGTGAGAATATTAAAGAAGATTAACTTGTAACCGCTGGCTTCAGTCTGTGTTAATATAATTTCGCAACTATGAAAGTTGTGATTACTATTGCAGCTGTATATTAAAGCTCATCTTTACTTTTGCACCGTACTCCAGTGACTTATTCCTGTTGCCTGTTACAGAACCGGTGCCGTAAATTCCTTCAAACTTACCGCTGCCTCCGGTAATTGTAACAGCTCCTGTAAACAAAGGTGAAGAACCGTCCTGTGACGAACCAACCGAGTGCCCCTTTGCCTGAACGGTTAGTTTTGATGTATCTGCGAGCATTGTAATGTCATAATATTCCGTAAAGTTGCCGTTGCCGTTAATATAATCATAAATAAAAAATACTTTAACTGTTCCCTGACTTCCGTCAGCAAAAATTACAGCCCCTGTCCCGGCAGCCTTACCTATAAAATGATTTGCCGTGTCTTCCACTGTTAAGCAGTCATTGCTGATGATTTCATACTTAATATCGAATTTAAGAGTGTTAGGCTGTGCAAAGGAAAGAATAGGGAAAAGTAAAATGAAAAAAGTGAATTGATAAATTTTCATAATGACGAGTTGGTGAGTTTGAATTTATAATATTGCGGAAAGGGTGGGATTCGAACCCACGGAACCCTCACGAGTTCACACGCTCTC
>CAYWTS010000097.1:0-2085 GCA_964461265.1 uncultured Ignavibacteriales bacterium | reverse complement strand
AATGATGGAGGAACAACATAAAGATAATATTATTTTCTGCACAGAATGTGATGATGACCTCGCCTATTTCTGCTTCTTGAAAGATGCAGATGATATAAAAATTATCAGAAAGCGTCAGGAACAGTGCAGGAAATCGGGTAAGTTCAAAGGTGAAATGTGCTCGAAGTTATTTATTGCATCAGCCATAGAGCCAGATGGATAAAATAAAATCAGCATTTAATTAAAAGGGGCTGTCTCAAAAGTGTTTTTGTATCCGCAGTCTTTACGGCTGCGTTGCAATTTTCTTGCATTATCGCAACTATGAAAGTTGCGGTTACAGTTTTTTTACAAGAAAATTGCCTTTTGAGACAGCCCCTTTTATTTCTTACTGATTGTTAGATCTTCTTTACCCTTTTTTTAAAAGGAGTAATAAAGCCCTTTTTTATTTTACTTTGCTGCCTGCAGCTTGCAACCTGTAACTTATAACTTGCTGCCTGCAACTTTCAACCCGTAACTTTTTATCTGTAACCTGATGAACTTAATTCATGCTTGCCTTATACTTCTGCGAGCCTGCTGGCACCCACCATTCATTAAGCAGTGGACTATTTCTTTTGGCATAAAACCTTGTATTTTTGAATCTTGTATCGTAAACATACCTTGCGTTTGGCGACCAGAGGAAAGTATAAACCTGGTCGTCATAAATAACCTGCTGCCATTTTTTAACTATATCAACACGTTTGTTTTCATCAACCTCATTGCGGTAGGCTTCTATTAAACTATCGGATACAGGATTGTTGTAACATACATAATTACTTCCTTCGCCCTCCATTTGTGATGAATGGAATATCTGGTACGGATCCATAGGCACCACACCAAGCACCCATGCTCCGAGTGTTGCTTCATACATATGTTTTTTCGTTTTATCAAGGTAAACCGACCATTCAAGCTGTTGTATATCGGCAATTATGCCAACCTTTTTCAGTGCTTCGCTGTAAACCAGGATAACCTGCTGGCGGACTGGGTTTGTATTCAGAAGGAATGTGAATTTAAAATCTTTCTTCTTTCCGTCTATTACTTTATCAAGCGTGCCGTCGCCATCGGTATCTTTCCACCCGGCTTCGCTTAATAGCTGTTTAGCTTTTTCTGGGTCATACGGAATCTCGGGCAGGTCTTTGTTTATCAGTTTTTCCTGTTTATAATAAATGGGCGATTGAATGGGAACACCGTATCCGTAAAGAATTTTTTCTATAATAGATTTTCTGTCAACAAGATACGAAAGCGCCATACGTACTTTTTTATCGGCAAACAGAGGGTTCTGGTGGTTCCACCCTATATAGGTGAATTGCGGTTCGGCCGGTGTAATTCTTTTCAGGTTAAACTCTTCGGCATTCTGCAGGTTCTTGTAAAAATCCTGCGGTACTACAACATACATCAGGTCTATTTCCTTGTTCTTTGCAGCTACTACCGAAGCCGAATTATCCTGAATAATCTTATATACTATCTTATCACTGTAATTCGGGGTTTCCGACTTCTTCCAGTAATTGGGATTTTTTTTCAGGATTATTGACTGTCCCGTCTCCCATTTTTCAAGCATATAAGGACCTGAGCCAACAACATAACGCGGATCACGTGATACTTCCTGCGAGTTCAGGAAATCGGCAAACTTTTTTATGTTAGGATTATCCTCAGCCGATTTAAAGTTACGAAGCTCATTCCATGTATACTTATCGGTCATTCCCTCAGGGTCAAGTATGTGCTTCGGGATAATCGAGAAATCTCCATTAGAATAAATTGCAAACCAGTAAGGCGAGTTCATAACAATCCTGATTGTATAGGGGTCGTTATCAACAAGCTCAACCCTGTTAACTTTCTCATAATAGTTACGCAGTGCCGCATCGTCTGCCAGCGGGTTTTTGATTGCTTTCATAGTGAAGATAACGTCTTCGCCGGTAATCGGTTTGCCGTCACTCCATTTTGCCTCTTTATTTATCTTATAAGTGTAACTCATCAAATCGGGAGCAACTTCCGCCAGCGATGAGATACGGGGAATAAGCTCGAATGTTTCATAGTTCATATCGTTCAGCGATTCATATATCAGCAGGTAAA
>CAYWTS010000096.1:0-2231 GCA_964461265.1 uncultured Ignavibacteriales bacterium | reverse complement strand
AAAATCGTTACATTCAGATAACCGCCCTTATATTGATTTAGTTAAAAATATTATACAACTTACCGGAAATGAATGAAGAGGCTATAAAAAATAATGTCTTACGGGCACTGCTGTATTATGACATCTTTGACCACCCGCTGAGCGAGGAAGAGGTTTACTCTTTCCTTCCCGAAAATTCTGTGCTGCAGGAAGATATAATCCTCGCTATCAGACATCTTTCTGAAAATGAAGATGCCGGGTTCGGATGGTATAACGGATACGTTTACATAAAACCAAAAATTGATACTATACAAAACAGGTTCCGCAAAAAACAGCACGCACGGAAAATGTGGATAATTGCCCGGCTGATGACACATGTAATCAAACGCTGTCCCTTTATAAAAGCTGTTTTTGTTACAGGAAGCCTCTCCAAGCACAGTACCGATAAACACAGCGATATAGATTATATGGTTATAACACAGATTAACAGGCTTTGGATTGCAAGAACACTGCTTATGCTTTTTAAGAAAATATTCCTCTTTAACAGCTACAAGTATTTTTGCGTAAATTATCTTATAACCGAAGATAACCTTGAAATACCGCTGAAGAACATTTTCACTGCAACCGAAATAGCAACCCTAAAAGCTACACACGGTTCTGCGTGGCTTGAAAAATTCATAAAAAGCAATTTCTGGATAAAGAATTACTTCCCTAACTATAAAGAGCTTGATCCTGTTCTTCACAGCAGCGGTGCGCGTGTAAACAACCGGAGAAGCGTTTTGCAAAAAATATTAGAGCTGCCTTTCAAGGGGAATGCGGGTAACCGGCTCGATAAATTCTTGATGAAGAAAATCCTTAATCACCAGAAGAAAAAATACGCTCATCTGAATGATACAACACAAGGTGAAATGTTCGAGGCGTCGGATAATGTATCACGCACTCATCCGGCAAACTCACAAACCATAATACTGCAAAAGTATAATGAAAAGCTTAAGGAGTTTAATTTGTAGCATAATGGGGAAAAGGCATGTCTTTTTCCTGCTCTTCATACGATTGACTAATTGACTAAACTACTATTAGCAAATTCATACTTTATTAAGCACGACCCTAAGGAATACCGTGCAATGAACTTCTATGCCCCGCTGGGAACACTGTACGCAGCATCATATCTAAAAGGCAAGGGTTATGAAGTCAACTTATTTGATACCATGCTTGCAGAATCTGAAAACGACTTGCAGGAACATCTGCAAAAATTCAAACCCGATATATTTGTTGTCTATGATGATGTGTTTAATTATCTAACAAAAATGTGCCTTACACGTATGCGTGAGGCAGCATTTAATATGAGCAGGATAGCTAAAGAGTTCGGTTGCAAAGTTATTATTTCCGGCTCGGATGCTGTTGACCATCTGGAGAAGTATTTTACGCACAACGCCGATTACGTAATTTGCGGAGAGGGCGAAATTACACTCGGTGAACTTACTGAAGCAATTTCACAGGGGGGGCTGAATAATGTTAACGAAATTCCCGGATTAGCATATGTTAATAAAGGAGAAATAACACGAACTCCTAAACGCCCCGTTCTGAAAGACATCGATACCCTGCCTTACCCGGCATGGGAACTGGTTGATTTGGATGAGTACAGAAGGCTTTGGAAAAAACATCATGGTTATTTCTCGATGAATCTAGTTACAACGCGCGGATGCCCGTTCCACTGCAACTGGTGCGCCAAACCTATATACGGACAGGTTTATAACTCACATTCTCCCGAATACGTTGCTGGTATGATGAAGCATTTAAATGAGAATTATTCACCTGACCATATTTGGTTCTGCGATGATATATTCGGTTTAAAACCTAAATGGACTACCGCATTTGACGAGGTTGTCAATAAAAACGGTGTAAAAACACCCTTTAAGTGCCTTTCACGTGCCGATTTGCTTCTGATAGAAGATAACATTTCACACCTTGCCGGTGCGGGCTGCGAATCTGTTTGGATAGGTGCCGAAAGCGGCTCGCAGAAAATACTTGACGCTATGGAAAAAGGCACTACAATTGAACAAATCTATGAAGCAACACGCCTGCTTAAACGGCACAATATTAAAACATGCTTTTTCCTCCAGTTCGGTTATACGGGTGAAACGAAAAAAGAAATCGATTTGACGACGAAAATGGTGCGTGAGCTTATGCCGGATGATATAGGGATTTCGGTTTCTTATCCCCTGCCCGGTACAAGGTTTTATGAAAAGGTT
>CAYWTS010000095.1:0-2502 GCA_964461265.1 uncultured Ignavibacteriales bacterium | reverse complement strand
TTGATTACCCCCGTCGTCTTTCTATTCAACGTAATCACTCTGCAACTCACTTAGTTCACGAGGCGTTAAGGCAGGTTCTCGGTTCACATGTAAAGCAGATGGGTTCGTATCTCGATGATAAGCTGTTACGCTTCGATTTTCCGCATTTCCATAAGGTTACAGTTGAGCAGATAAAGGAAATAGAAGACATAGTAAATTACAAAATCTCAGAAAATATACCGGTGCATTGGGAAATTATGGCTTATGATAAGGCAAATAAAATTCCTAATGTAAAGAAATATTTTGGTGAAAAATACGGTGATGAAGTGCGTGTTGTATATATAGATGAAAAGTTCAGCGTTGAGCTTTGCGGCGGAACACACGTGAAAGATACTTCGGATATTGGATTGTTTAAAATTGTGAAAGAAGAAAGTATTTCTTCAGGTGTAAGAAGAATATTTGCCCGGACAGGTGAGGGGATTGTAACGTATTTAAATGAAAAAACCCTTGAGATTGAAAGATTAATATCCGATTTGCCTGAAAAATACTCAAAGAATTTTAAATCGGGTATAGAGAATTTTAAAACTGATGTAAAAAGCGTTGATTTCAGGGATTCGGTTACATTAAAAAAACTATTGCAATATCATGACAGCACAATTACATCGTTATACGAACTTCGAGAGAGATATCTTGAAGAAAGAAAGCAAACAGAAAAACAACTTGCAAAACAAAAAGTTAAAACTATTATAGAGTTATTGCATAATGAAATTAATAATGCTACAGTAGTAGACGGGATAAAGATTGTAACTTTAAAATGTGATGTAGATAACATAGATGAACTGAAAGAAGCAGGTGATACATTACGTGTTAAGCTTGGCAGCGGTGTTGGTTTATTGTACTCGGTTACGGAGGGCAAAATTAATCTTGTTACAGTAGTGACCGATGATTTGATAAAATCAAAAAACCTGAATGCCGGTAAAATAGTCGGTGAAACAGCAAAGCTTCTTGGCGGCGGCGGCGGTGGTAAACCTCATATGGCAACAGCAGGGGGGAAAAATATATCGAAACTCGATGAAGCTGTAAAAAATTTTCCAGGAATAGTGAAGAAATATATTAAAATTCACTGAAGTTATACATTTTAATTAGCACCCCGATTCATCGGGGTGAATAGAACAAAAATGTAACCTTTAATAATCAATTGTTATCTTTTAACACAGCAATGAATTGCAGTGTTATAAAACACATATAGTTTTTGTGTAATTTATGTAAAGTGCATCAAATTTATCAGATTAAACTGTAAATAAAAAATTGGTATTATTAAGCTGCAAAAAATATTTTAACTCACTCTCCTTCGGAGCGGGTTGGGGTGGGGTGTGAGTTTTTGAAAGCAATTATTCCCGTAGCAGGTATCGGAACAAGACTAAAACCTCTTACAAACACTATCCCTAAGGTTCTGCTAAACATTGCAGGTAAACCGATGTTAGCTTACCTTATCGATGAGCTTGTTAAGGTTAAGAAAATTGATACTATTATACTTATTGTTGGTTATCTTGGTGAGCAAGTTAAGGAATATATTAATTCTTCGTATCCGGCTCCTGTATATCCTGACGTAAAGTTTGATTTTGTTGAACAAAAGGAAATGCTCGGACTTGGCCATGCTGTAGGGTTGGCAAAAGAATATGTGAAAGGTGATGAAGTGGTGATAATTCTGGGTGATACTATATTTGAGTTTGACCTCGATAAATTTGTTTCGTCCGAGTTTTCTGCGATTGGAGTCAAAGACGTAGAAGATATTACACGGTTCGGAATTGTAGAAAGCGAAAAAGGCAGAATCACAAGAATGATTGAAAAACCTTCGGGTCCGGAAATCACGAAAAGCAAAAGTGCCATTGCGGGATTGTATTATATAAAAAACTCCGCAGGGCTGTTTTCATCTATAGAACATATAATACGTAATAATATCAGGACAAAAAACGAGTATCAATTAACCGATGCACTTCAGCAAATGGTTGATTCGGGTGAGCATTTTATTCTATTCGAAATTCAAAATTGGTTTGATTGCGGCAAACCGGAAACATTATTAAGCACAAACCAATACCTGCTTAACAGAGATCATCGGGGAGATAAAATCCCATCATTTCCAAATACTAAAATAATACCGCCTGTGTATATCGGAAAGAATTGTAAAATTTCGGATTCGGTTATCGGACCTAACGTAACAGTAGGTGATAATGTAAAAATTGTTTCTGCAGTTATTACAAATACCCTGCTTTATGATAATTCAACTATCCATAATTCGGAACTGGATAATACTGTCATCGGTTCTCACGCGTATTTAAAGGGTAATCATAGCGATTTTATTAAAACTGCTGATGAGGAATTAAATTTTTAGTGCTCTGTAATCCAGTTTTTTAGGTTATCCAGGGATATTAATCTTCTATTGTATTAACTCACATTAATAACTAACTTGCCCGCCACAATTTTATAAATCAAACTAAAGGAAGGTAACAATGGAGTCAAAAA
>CAYWTS010000094.1:0-2528 GCA_964461265.1 uncultured Ignavibacteriales bacterium | reverse complement strand
AGGGTGTAATTGATATATTTTGCGCTAATAAAATATCAGCACTTATGAAAAATAATGCTGCGAGTAATAATTTTTTCATATTCACCTCATATTATATAATATTAATAAATTAAAGAGTAAATTTAACACCGCTTACTAAGCGGAAACCGTTCAGCTTGGCAGTAACTTCATTTTGTTTATCAACATCTGTAAATCCTAAAGCATAAAAGGCATTAAATAAAATGGCGATATTGGAAGCAATTTTATACTCACCGCCGGCTCCGAAAATTATTCCTATGTCAGTTCCTTCTGCATTATTATCGTCACCTGACTGCGAACCGAACTGTGTGCTGGTTTGTTCCCAGGTTGCAGATGCTTTTAAGCCAAAATAAGGTCCTGCCATCACATATGGTTTAAATTCCGAACCCGTTAATGCGAATTTTAATTTAACAAATAACGGTATCTCGATGTAATTTATTTTGCTGATTGTAGTTACACCCTGGTCTGTTACTTCGCCTCCTTTCATAATGTATTGCAGCTGCGGTTCAATAAATACTATATCAGCAACTTTGAACTCAACATGCCCCCCGAAAATCAGGCCCGTCCTGGTTCCAATTGTCGTGGAAGGTGTTCTTGATGCACTGGCAAAATTAACACCAGCGTGGAAACCAACAGCAATCTTAGACTGCGAATATGTGTTTGCGGTAAATACAAACATCAGAATTAATGGAAATATTATAAAAAGTATTTTCTTCATGTTAACCTCCTGTAAATTTTGTATAGTTTTTGTAAATTAGCGAAATTCTTAAGGTACTGTGTAAGTTGATTTTATATTTGAAAATTTAGAGTTATTCGATGGATATGTACCAAAGAAATAGAACTCCCATTGCTGACCTGATTGAACAATTGTAAACGCATCTATGTAATATGTTGTATCTTTGCTGAATGTATAACCTGGATCTGAGTTTACATAGGTCTGGCTGAAATTTTGAGCTGGAAGCTTACTCTGAACAGAATCGATTCTTATATCAATGCTTGGTTTAAATGCAAACCAGGTTGTATCTCCGGTAGCATTAGTAAAGTGGCTCATTGCAAATGTAACTACTGCGTTTATAACATTTGAGCCGCTATCGCCGCAGCTATAAACACTGATAAAAATAAATAAAGCTAAAATAATAGGAATAAATTTTTTCATGGCTTTGAAATTAAAGTTTAAGTTTTAGTGAATTAAAAAAGATGATAAAAATCAGTTAAGAAAATTTTAACTAATTCTGTAAAAAGATTATTCCGGTATCCAATACCGGTATGGTTAAACTGCCTTTGCAGTTTTCGCCAAGGTTTATAAAAATGTGGTTAATTAAAAAGCCGGGTTGTAATGACAAAACGAGAGTATTTTTATATTTACCTGTCATTAAATAAATTTAAAAATTAAGAAGTGCTGAACCCTAACTGTAAAAATATGTATTTTTACGCCTTTTAGCAATGCTTTAGTCTGTATAGCGGTGAATTACTTTATTGTTTTTACCCCTTGCATTATATAAATTTACAGATAACGGGAACTAAATATTGAACATAACAGGTTTAATCTTTCGTTTTCGGAGAACTTTTAATTGAAAACTATTTCAAAAAACAAAAAAGGAGATGAAAAATTGAAACAATTAAGTGCTTTAATTCTTGTTGCTGCTTTAGTGTTTTCATTCAGCGGCAACTCGTATGCACAGTATACAATCCAGCTAACCGGCGGTTACAATATGCCTCTGCCTGACCTGAAAGGCACCTGGCCCGATGACTCTACCAAAAACCCGCAGCCCTATTATCAAAAGAACGGGTTTAACTTCGGTGCAGTCGGAAAATGGCACATCGATAAGAAAAGAAACTTCGGTGTTACATTATCACTAAGCTATAACATGTTCTCAAGCGGTGACATAACATACGCTGGAGCTACAGCTACTCAAAAGATCAATTTCTTCCAGGCTGCAGTTGGCGGTGAATATACATTCCTGCCCAAAGGCAAAGTTAACCCGTTCATCGGTGCTGAGTTTACTGCTAACTTCTTCAGCGGCAAGTCTACATATACACCAACCGGTGGTACCGCAACCGAATTTACGCTGAAATCCGCCTCAAGGTTCGGATTTAATGTTGGTTTCGGATTTGATTTCTCACTGCATAAACAAATCGGCATTGTTGTTGGCGGTAAATTTCATATGCCTAACCTGATTGGGAAATCATACGATTCAACATTAACCAGCACAACAGAATATTCATTAAATGATAAAGAATATACTTCAGGCAATACAACATGGAAGGCAAGAAACATGATGTACTTCCAGTTCTATGCAGGTGTATCGTTCTATCTCGGAAAACCGTTTAAAAAGAAATAAGCACAAACTATTTTAAATCAAACGGGGCTGTCTCAAAAGGCAATTTTCTTGTAAAAAAACTGTAACCGCAACTTTCATAGTTGCGATAATGCAAGAAAATTGCAACGCAGCCGTAAAGACTGCGGATACAAAAACACTTTTGAGACAGCCCCTTTTTTATACCCCTCC
>CAYWTS010000093.1:0-2603 GCA_964461265.1 uncultured Ignavibacteriales bacterium | reverse complement strand
AAGAATTCTTAACCGAAGCTAAGAAACTCGGATTTTCAGACAAGCAAATTTCCATCTTCACAAAAACGTCTGAAAATAAAATCCGTGTATTGCGAAAAAAGAATAAGGTTCTTCCATTGTTTAAACAAATAGATACTCTTGCAGCCGAGTATCCCGCTGAAACAAATTACCTGTATTCAACTTATCACGGAACAACATCAGATATACCGGAAACTAAAAAGATAGATAAGAAAAAAATCATGATACTCGGTTCCGGCACCTATAAAATCGGCTCGTCGGTAGAGTTTGACTGGTGCTGTGTAACAACAGCAAAATTTTTCAGATCACTTGGCTATAAGGTTGTAATGGTTAATTACAACCCCGAAACAGTCAGCACCGATTATGACATCTGTGATAAATTGTATTTTGAAGAGTTAAGTCTTGAAAGAGTAATGGATATATATGAATATGAAAAACCGCTCGGAATTATTCTCTCTATGGGCGGACAAATACCTAATAATCTGGCACTTAAACTTCATCAGAATAAGGTCAGGATACTTGGCACTTCGCCGCGTTCTATAGACAGATGCGAAGACCGTTATAAATTTTCAAGCATACTTGATAAGCTTGAAATAGACCAGCCCGAGTGGTCGGAACTTTCTTCACTCGAAAAAGCAAAAATATTTTCAAACAAAATAGGATATCCGGTATTAATCAGACCTTCTTACGTTCTCTCTGGTCAGGGTATGAAAGTATGTTATGATGAGGAGGCTCTTACCGAATATCTTGCGAAGAATGTTCATATATCATCAGAGCATAAGGTTGTAATATCGAAGTTTGAGGAAGGTGCAAAGGAAATAGATATTGACGGTGTTGCACAAAACGGTGAGCTGATTATCTATGCAATTTCCGAGCATATCGAAAATGCGGGTGTTCATTCAGGAGATGCAACTCTGGTAATTCCACCTCAAAAGCTTTACTTCGAAACCGTTCACCAGATAAAGCGGATTACAAAGGCAATACTTAAAGAGCTTAACATCACAGGTCCGTTTAATATTCAGTTCCTTGCAAAAAGTAATTTTGTTAAGGTAATAGAATGCAACCTGCGCGCAAGCCGTTCGTTCCCGTTTATATCAAAAGCTACGGGGTATAATTTTATAGAGTTTGCCGTAAGAGCGATACTCGGTGATGATATTCATGGAGAATACAAGACGCTTGACCTTGACCACGTATGCGTGAAAGCTCCGCAGTTCTCATTTTCACGCTTAAGCGGCGCTGACCCGATTCTTGGTGTTGAAATGGCTTCAACCGGTGAAGTTGCCTGTTTCGGTGATACGATGGAGGAAGCATTTTTGAAATCGCTGCTTTCAACAGGTTTCCGTCTGCCGGGAAAAAATATACTGATTACACTCGGTGACTTCGAAGATAAATCGGAATTCATAGACAGCGCAAGGATGCTTAACCAAATGGGATATAAATTATTTACTACAACAAACACGCATAAGCTTTTTTCGGAAAACGGGATACCGGTAAAACATATCTTTAAAATCAGCGAGAGGCGGTCTCCGAACATTTTAACTTACCTTGAGCAAAAAAAATTTGACCTTGTAATAAACACACCCTCTGCAAAACAAAAATTAAGCGAGCAGGACGGCTACATTATCCGCCGCAAAGCTATCGATTACAACATCCCGCTGATTAACAATATAAAAATAGCAAATCTGTTTGTAAAAGCTATTTATAACTATAAGATTGATGAGCTGGAAGTGAAAAGCATGGAAGAATACAATAAAAAATGGTGAATTACAAATTAAAACTTCTGAAAAAACTAATTATGAACTGTGCTTCCTTTCTAAAATTATCTCAAACAAGGGGTTACAGCCCTTGTTCAACTGTTTTTCGGAAGTCTCAAATTTAGAATTACGAAATAGTGAAATAAATCCTCAGTGAAATAAGGAATTACATATAGTAAATTATTTTATAGGAAAAGATTCACACTTCAACGGATTGTTTACGTTTTTTAACAACATCTCACGTCTAAGATATCAGATCTCAAATTTCACTTCTGCATTCTCTCCGAAATAATAATTCTCTGTTTACCGTTTGTTGCGGGAACGGCAACGCTTTTTTCCAGAACAGGCTTTTTTATTGTTATATACGGATCCTCATAAACATTTTGGAAACAAGGTGAATTGTTACCATCAAGGTAATATACAAAAGCGGATGATTCAGTTAAACCGATGATTGAAGTATCCGATGGTATAGTGTATGGTGTTATAGGCTTATTCTCCTCGAAGTTAATTTTAATCCCCTCAACAACCCTGTATTCATATTTACAATCCTCAAGATTTATCTTTACATCAAATGCTTTAGCATAAGCTTTTACTTCTTTGTTATGTTCCTTTTCATCATTTAGCCGTTTTTGATACTCTTCATAAGTCGGGTCATCATCATCTAATATAGCGTAAATACCTCCCCCTTTCTGCTTCAGAGGTTTACCATTGTCTTTAATTATCCATCCCTTATTTTCAATTAAACGTTCAGTCCCCTTCCATGATAACTTTACCGTTTTAAATCTCCATATCGGCAGGTCAGGTTTACCGGAAATTGAGAGTATTTCTCTT
>CAYWTS010000092.1:0-2627 GCA_964461265.1 uncultured Ignavibacteriales bacterium | reverse complement strand
GCATTACTGCAATAACTGCCTGCAGGCATTCGAGCAGTTTAAACCGGTAGGGTAATTTACCAAATTTACTTCACAACAATAAGTTTCTTCGTTTTAATAAAATCCAGCGTTTCAAACTTATAAAAATAAACACCTGCCGATACTTTTTCAGCGTTCCAGCTGACTTCATAACTTGATGGTCTAAGCTTTTGGTTAATTATTTCATCGATTTTTCTACCTAGCATATCATAAACAATTATTCTCACATGTGAAAATTCTGCAACATCAAACTTAATATTAGTAACCGGATTGAACGGATTAGGATAATTCTGGTAAAGTTCAAACTTTTGCGGTGCACTGCTTCCGATTTTCTTAATTCCTATTACACCGCCGTTAATAGTTTTAAGCAATACATTGTTCCCTGCTATATAACCAGTATTTTCGTTAACAAAAAATACCGAGTTTAGCTCATTTGAAGTATTTGAATTTTGTGTAATCCAGCTGCTGCCGGCATCGGTGGTTTTTAATATCACACCTTCATAGCCAACTACATAACCTGTGTTGGGATTGACAAAAGTCAACGAGTTAAACGTAGCATAAAGGCATTCCGTCAGCCTGTTCCAGTTACTGCCTCCGTTTGTGGTTTTAATGATTTCTCCTGTTCCGCAAACCGAGTTGCTTGCCATGTAACCTGTATTGGAATCAAAAAAATAAAGTGCGGTATGAACACCTGTATTGCCTGCCGGCTGCAAAAACCAGTTGCTTCCGCTATTGGTAGTTTTTAATACTTTTGAGAAAGTGGGCCATACATCCATACCGGATGCCCAGCCAGTAAAACTATCTGCAAAAAATACAGAATATAAAACACCGCTTCCTGAGTACAGCAGGTTCCAGCTGTTGCCACCGTTGGTTGTTTTTAAAATAATGCTTTCCTGCCCTGCACAATACCCAGTTAAGCTGTTCAGAAATCTTACCGAATAAATAACATTATTTGTACCCGAATTCACTACTGCCCAGCTTGCACCTCCGTTATCAGTTTTGAGGATAATCCCGTCTTCACCCGTAGCATATCCTGTATTATTGTTCACAAAGCATATACAAAAAAGATTCCTATTTGCATTGTAAACCTGCAACCAGTTATTGCCTGCATCTGAAGTTTTTAATATATGAGTTCCTCCCAAAAGATATCCTGTATTTGCTGATGGAAAATAAACCGATTTGAAATTAGTACTCAAACCCGGATTCTGTGTAAACCATTGGGTATGTAACTCAACAGGGTAGGTTAAAAGTAAAAACGTAAGTATTAAAAAACTTTTCATTTCAACTCCTTCCTTTTAATAAGTTTGGAATATTTCATCTAAAAGTCAAGGGGTAGTCAAAATCTGTTAAAAAACAATTATAAAAACTACCTTATAAATTAACAAAATATAAATGTTTTCAATAGTAATAACCAGTTCGTTAATCTTATAATTGTATACTTTTATTCTCTATTTCCCTACAATCTCAATCAATGCACTCGTAACTGTTTTTCTTTTATCGTCAAGCAGGAAAACCCTGTAAAATCCCGCCTGGTCAAAGCTCAGTTCGTCACCGTCAAAATAAATGTAATCAACATCGGGTGAAACTGTATAGGCTATATCCTTATAATACTCGAATTTATTTGCTGAGGCATTGTATTTATCCATCTGTATATATACATCCTTTAAACCTAACGGCTGATTGCATTTAACCATTACTGTAATATAACCAGTGGTAAAGCGGTCACTGATGCCTATTTCACCTTTATCATACTTTTCACAGAAATACATTACAGGCTCATTTTGTGCTTTGAGAAATGAAGTAAATACTACAGCAAATATGAAAATTGGTAAAACCTTAATAATTTTTTGTTTTAACATTGCTTTACTCCCTAAATTGTTTAAAAATTATACATTTGTTTCGTAAAAAATGTTTCGTTAAAAAATACCTTAAAATTATTTAACCCCTCGTTATAAGAAGTAACTACCCTTAAAGGGGTTGAACCTCTCATTAAACTGTTTTTTTTCTTCGCTGATTATTTTTTTCTATTGCCTGAATGTAAACACTCTCAATTTTCCTGAGCATAGCATCATCGGTAAATTTTAAGTGAAGCAGATTTAAGCTTTCTTTTCCCATACTTGTTCTTAACTTCTCATCCTGTATCAGAACACTCAGTTTCTCGGCAATCAGTTCGGGTTTTCTGTCTTCAACCACAAATCCGTTCAAACCTTCATTCACCATAGCAGGGACGTCGCCTACTTTTGTAATAACGAGAGGCAATTCCTGTGCAAGTGCATAAAGGCATGCATAAGGAAATGTTTCCCCGCCGCCTTCAACCGAAGTGTGAGCATAAATATCGAAAGCCGAATAAATTGCCTGCATATCGTCTCTGAATCCCGGAAAGATAACTTTGTTTAGTATTCCAAGCCCTGAAGCAAGCAGATGCAGGTAATCTTCCAGCTTTCCGCTGCCTACAATCATTAATCTTACATTATTAAATTTTTCATTAATTTTTGAAAATGCTCTTAACAAATATTCCTGTCCTTTGAACTCAACCATTCTGCCTACATTTCCGATTAATAATTCTTCATCTTTCACATTAAAAAATTTTCTGATTTCTTTCCTTAAAA
>CAYWTS010000091.1:0-2699 GCA_964461265.1 uncultured Ignavibacteriales bacterium | reverse complement strand
ATTAATTTTTTAAAATCCAAACTGCATACAAATGAAAGCCAAAACTTATTTATTAGTTATCCTTACTTTATTATCTTCACAAACCTTAGTAAAAGCAGTTGCTGTTATAGATCTTTTACCACGAACTGTAGATTTTGGAAATGTTTACATATGTGTAGAGGCAAACAGAAGTTTGTACTTAACCAGTACAGCAAGTTCCACAGAAACGTTTACCGGGTTTCTTGAATCAGGTTCCTGTGGGGCATTTAGATTAGATTGCAATCCACCCAGTTGTAGCATATCAGTTCCTAAGGAATCAACGAGATTAATAGCAACAGTTTACTTTAAACCTTATAATACCGGTACACAAGGATGTATCTATCATATTACTAATCATACACCATGTTGGTATAACAGTGTTTTTTATGATACGAACGACCCGATTTCGTTAACGGTTCAGGGCGTAGGTATTTCACCCATATTGAACATTTCATTTACACCTTCCTCCCTGGATTTTGAAGATGTGAAATTGTGCCAGAAATCAATTAAGGAATTTGTAATTAAAAATGAAAATACTTCTACTTGTTTCATAGAAGGTACGGTATATGGCAACCAATTAAGTTCTCCTTTCTCTATTGTTACAGGAGATGGAGATTTTACACTAGAAAAGGGACAAACAAAAACAGTCAGTATTATTTTTAAACCAACTGAAATTAATAGTTACAGTGACAATTTAAGAATTTGGCATACAGGGACAAATTTACCATCACCGTATAATATTCCTTTAAGCGGGAATGGAATAGGTATAAGCAGCACTTATGATTTTGATTATGTTCTATCAGATGAATCGGGTTCATTGGTAATATTATTAAAAAAACAGAATGAAAATTTTATTGTACAAAAAATAATCCCTTGCTTAACTCCGAATTTGTCTTTAGTATCTAATTGTGGAACAGTAATAGCCAATGGAAGTTTATATATATGCGACCAAGGAAATGACAGAATTATAAAAATGAATCTTGTTAATGATAGTTATACACTTTTAAATATTTCAAATTTATCATGGCCTCATCACTTAGAATTTATAGATGGCACTTATTTATATATACTTACACAAAAAAGAGCAGATGAGAGTGGTGTCAATTCCTTAATAAAATATAATATTTATAATGATACTTATGTGCAAATTCTTTTCCCTTCAAATATGATTGGAGGACCTACAAGACTCTGCCTAATTAATAATACTTTTTTTATTAGTACCTATTCTTCACCCTCAAAACAAAATCAAAGTAATGTTTATTTTTTTTCTAAATCAGCTTTAGATGATGAGATTTTATATAATTCAGAAGTAATTCCATTTTTAAATACTATAGGACGAGGTTACTCAATTACAAACTCTTTTGATACATTATTTGTTTGGGATTTCTTTAATTCCGGAAGCGGATATAATACATTAAGTTATTATAAAAACTTGACTTTAATTAATAGTATTAGTGTCTTTTGTGAAGATTTTTCACCTTATTTTCAGGTGGATGGTAATAAAGGATATGCTCTTTTAACTAACAAAATATATTCTTTTAATTATAAACAAAATGATCCGCCTAAAACCCAAATATTAAATTATGGAGGTAGCCATCTACTAAAATCTCCAATAGCTATACAGTTTGGAGAAATTAGTAACTACTCAACAACTGATTTTAAAATTGGAGATGTAAATATTACCTCCATAACTTGGGGAAGTGGTGTGCTTCCTACAGAAGTTATTGTAAGTCATTACATGAATACAAATCCACCCGGTGATCTCAGTAATAAGTCTTTTTACTCCGGGTTCTGGGGAATCACCGCTACCGGGGGAAGTGGTTATAATTATAGCATAACACTACCCTATGATGCATTGCTTTTAAATACAATACAAACCGAATCGAAAATAAAAATCGCCAAAAAACTTGTAAGCGAAACACAATGGACAATTAATAATTCATCTATAGTTGACACAATTCTTAATACTGTAACTTTAAATAATCAGACTTCTTTTTCACATTTTACTCTTATTGAATCGGACAACATACCTTCTCAGGTAACATTATACAGTCCACCAAATAATTCAACAGAACAGCCTACAAGCTTAACTTTCCTCTGGTATAAAGCTGCAGAAACATTAGAGCCTTTAACTAAAGGCAGCTATTCTGACGTAATGTTTAATGGCATTATGAATAATAGTAAAAATAACTTTTTACATAATAAAACAGGACCGGATGCCATTACTGCATACTGGTTTGAACTTACTACAGATACGGTATCCATGGCAGGATTAATACAGGACACAACACTTGCAGATACAACAAAATTAATGGGTGGCTTAAACAACAGCACTTCATACTTTTGGCGTGTTAAGGCAAAGAGTGAGCAGGGCTGGGGTCCGTTCAGTTTGTGGTGGAAATTCACCACTGCAGCAGCACCTCCGCAGGCACCGGTGTTATCTAACCCGTTAAATAATTCAACTAATCAACCCACAGACCTTACTTTTTCATGGTATAAAGCATTAGAAAATTTACAAAAAGTCAGCTACCAAAGCAGAACTGAAAAGGTGAATTTTAACTTTGCAAACTTAACTGATAAAAATTCTGTAAACCGTAGTTTAGCAAAATCCGATGCAATCAGTAACTACTGGTTCGAGCTTGTTACCGATACTGTTTCTATGGCAGGATTAATTCAAGATA
>CAYWTS010000090.1:0-2897 GCA_964461265.1 uncultured Ignavibacteriales bacterium | reverse complement strand
TTTGGTGCCGAGCTGGTTACCAAAAAAGGGAAAGTTTATAAGTTTGATGCAGCGGAATGTATGATAAATTTTTTCAGGCTGGGAAAAGTAAACAGAGAGGACATAGGTAAATACATTGTAACAGACGCCTCAAAACCGCCGGAGTTTACTGATGCAACAAAAGCATATTATCTTGTCAGCGAGAAGCTTCCGAGTCCGATGGGTGCAAATCTTTCTGCCTATAAGGAACTTTCCACCGCAGAAAATTTTCAGAAACAATACGGCGGAGAGCTTATGAACTGGGAAGAATTGCTTAAATATCTAAAATCAGAACCATAATTTATAGGATTACAAGATTACCATGAACATAAAATTATTCTTAATAATTTTATTCCTTTCTCAAGTCATTCATGCCAGGGACATAACGGTTTCTGCAAATAACTCAATATCATCGGTTAAACAAGCTGTTAACTCGAGTAATCCCGGCGATAGAATTGTAATAAAAAAAGGTTTCTATTATGAGAGCGGGATAGTTATCAATAAACCGGTTGCAATCATAGGGGAAGAATTCCCGGAAATTGACGGTCAAAAC
Organism: uncultured Ignavibacteriales bacterium; assembly: GCA_964461265.1. GTDB lineage: Bacteria > Bacteroidota > Ignavibacteria > Tepidaquicellales > OLB5 > CAYWTS01. The sequence continues at coordinate 2,326 of CAYWTS010000090.1, read as the reverse complement.
CAAGAAGAAATATTTACGGTTTTATCGGATGGAGTAAGAATTGAAGGAGTAGTAGTTAAAAACTCAGGCTTCAGCAATCTGAGAGATTTTTCAGGTATCAGGATAGAGGATTCAAAAAACTGCAAGCTGACCAACAACCGCATAATAAACTGCTTTTTTGGAATATATCTTGCTAATTCATCCAGCTGTTTTATCTCAGGGAATACAATAATCAGTAATGCTGTCAGCGAAAGTTCATCGGGCAATGGCATACATTTGTGGAAATGCAGTAACATTACAATTGAAAACAATTACGTTTCCCGCCATCGTGACGGCATATATTTTGAGTTTGCAACCGAAAGCTCGGTTACCGGTAATACAAGTGAGCATAATATAAGGTACGGACTTCACTTTATGTTTTCAAACAGCGATACATATGAGAACAATCTTTTCCGTTCAAACGGTGCAGGAGTTGCGGTTATGTATACCAGATTTGTAAAAATGATAAATAACCGCTTCGAAGAAAACTGGGGACCCAATGCATACGGGCTGTTGCTGAAGGAAATAAGCGACAGCTATATATCGGGCTGCAATTTTGTGAAAAACACCGTAGGAGTGTATAACGAGGGCGGAACAAGAATAAGGCTTGAACACAGCAGTTTTACAGAGAACGGATGGGCTATGAAGATACTAGGTAACAGCACAGACGATACAATCATAAATAACAACTTTATTGGCAATACGTTCGATATATCAACAAATGCTTCGCGGAGCGAAAATCTGTTTTCTGGAAACTACTGGGATAAATACCGCGGATATGATATCAATAATGACGGATTCGGTGATGTGTATTACAGACCGGTAAGCCTGTTTTCGATGATGGTAGAACGTACACCGGAAACAATTGTTTTGCTGAGAAGTTTTCTTGTAGATATACTTGATATTGCCGAAAAAGTTGTACCGGTCTTCATACCCGAAATGCTGATTGACGAAAGACCGAAAATGGAGCCGTATAATAAAATCCCGTAGGTTCTGACCCCGAGTACTCTTGGGCAGATCGCCATAATTATGAACAACAATCTGATTGAAATACGTAACCTTAAAAAATCGTTTGGCAAAAACCAAGTACTGAAAGGTATAGACCTTGCTTTCGATAAAGGTAAGATTATTGCCATTATGGGACCTAATGGTTCAGGCAAAACAACACTTGTAAAGTGTATTTTAGGTTTAGTAAAACCAGATAGTGGTGATGTTTATGTGAATGGATTAAACGCAAGGAAAACAAGTGATTACAGGCGTTTTATCGGTTATATGCCGCAGGTACCAAACTACCCGGGCAACCTTCGTGTAGAAGAGCTTGTAAAGATGTTTAGGGATGTGAGAGGAAATCATGCATTTTATGATGAGGAGCTGATGAAACAATTCAGCATACGAAACATTTATAATAAGCCGTACAGCACGCTATCAAGCGGCACTAAACAAAGAGTAAGCGGTTCGCTTGCATTTTTATTCGGACAAGAAATTATAATACTTGATGAACCAACCGCAGGGCTTGACCCCGTATCTTCAGAACAAATGAAAAACAAAATCATAAAGGAAAGTGAAAAAGGCAAGCTTGTACTTATTACCTCTCATATTGTAAGCGAAGTAGAAAAGCTTGCATCAAGAGTTATATTTCTGCTTGAAGGTTCGGTGCAGGCAGACGGAACCGTTGATGAACTGAAAGCAAAAACGGGAGAGGATAACCTAAACCGTGCATTCGCTAAAATTATTAATGGCTATTCAGCATGAGTAAACAGGCAGGCAGAAAAATACTGAAATATGTAATATTCGATATTTTACGTAACAAGCTTGTAATTGCTTACACACTTTTACTTTTAATATTAAGCATAACAGTAATAAATCTTGGCAGAGATTCGTCCAAGGCAATAGTAAGCCTGCTCAATGTTGTTATGTTTCTTGTTCCGCTTGTGAGTATAATATTCGGAACTATACATTTTTATAACTCAAGAGAGTTTATTGAAATGCTACTTGCACTGCCTGTAAACAGAAAAAGTATTTTTTGGGCAGAGTATCTGGGTCTTTCCGCCTCGCTATCCACCGGATTTTTAATTGGCATCGGGTTGCCGCTGCTTATCTATGGCGGAGGCGGAGCGGGATTGTATCTTGTGGTAACAGGAGTTTTCCTCACATTTATATTTACTGCAATTGCTTTTCTTTCATCGGTTATAAATGCCGATAAAGCCAGGGGCATAGGTGTTTCGCTGATGCTGTGGTTTTATTTCTCGGTTTTATTTGACGGGATTGTATTGATGATATATATGTTCTTCAGCGACTATCCCCTGCA
>CAYWTS010000089.1:0-3035 GCA_964461265.1 uncultured Ignavibacteriales bacterium | reverse complement strand
AATAACTCTCACTTAAAAGTTATTTATATCTATTATAATTATGAATGATAAAGTCCGGGTTCGTTTTGCACCATCACCAACGGGTTACCTGCACATCGGCGGGTTAAGAACGGCATTGTTTAATTACCTTTTTGCAAGGCATAATGGCGGAAAATTTATTCTTAGGATAGAAGATACCGACCAAACACGCAAAGTTGAAGGTGCAGTCGAAAATCTTATCAACACTTTCCGAATAATGGATATTGATTACGATGAAGGTCCGGATAAAGGCGGTGATTTCGGACCATATTTCCAGTCACAGCGTCTGGGTATTTATAAGAAACATTCTGATGATATGCTTAGAAGCGGAAATTCTTACCGGTGTTTCTGCACACCGGAACGATTGGAAAAAATCCGTGCAGAACAAAAGAAACGCGGTGAAACCGCACAATACGACAGGTTATGCCGAAATCTTAATGAAGGAGAAATAAAAAAGAAACTCAATGAGGGTTTACCTTACGTTATCAGGTTAAAAGTTCCGTTAAATGAAGAAATAAAATTTGATGATATAATCCGCGGAAGTATCACCATCGATACAAATCAGGTAGATGACCAGGTGCTTATTAAAAGCGATGGCTACCCTACGTATCATTTTGCTCACGTTATAGACGACCATTTGATGGAAATATCGCACGTAATACGCGGTGAGGAGTGGCTTACCTCTGTTCCCAAGCATATTCTGGTTTACCGTGCATTCGGGTGGGATGTCCCAAAGCTTGCACACGTTCCTCTGATTGTGAACCCCGATAAAACCAAGTTAAGCAAACGGCAGGGCGATGTTGCAACAGAAGATTTTCTTAAGAAAGGTTATCTGAAGGAAGCATTATTAAATTATATAGCACTTCTCGGGTGGAAGCAGGGTGAAAGCGAAACACAGGACATTTTTTCGAAGGATGAGCTTATCGCAAAATTCACACTCGACAGAATCAGTCCTGCAAATGCTGTGTTCGATTTGGATAAGCTGAAATGGATGAATGCAGAATATATCAAATCATTTGAACCGGATACGCTTGCTGAGCTTGCTAAACCGTTTTTAATTCAGGCGGGATACGATGTAGGTGACATAAATAAGCTTATGCGTGTAATGATTGCCTTAAGAACCTATATTCAGAAACTTGACGAAATACCCGAACAGGCAAAAAGGTATTTTATTCACAATACCTGTTTAAACAATGAGCAAAAAAGTATAATTAATTCCGATTCATCTGTTAAAGTACTCGGGGAACTGAATGAAAAACTAAGTAAATTAAACGACATAACACTACACAATTTTAAACCGGTAATTGTATCGATACAGAAAGATACCGGTATAAAAGGAAAGGAACTGTTTCAGCCAATCAGACTTGCATTAACAGGTGAAGACCACGGACCTGAACTGGGATTGATCGCCTTTGTGCTCGGAAAGGAAGAAGTATTAAGAAGAATATCAACTTACTTTTAAACAATTATTATACTTATGAAAAAATTATTGACTTTTTTACTCTTTGTTTCTTTATTTTTTATTTTTGGCTTTTCACTAATAAATGCCCAGACTGCCGAGGAATACCTTGAAAAAGGCAGCTACATGTACGAGTTAAATAAAAAAGATGAAGCAATAAAGTATTTTGATAAAGCCATTAAGCTGAAGCCCGATTACTGGGAAGCATATGAGAAGCGAGGAACCGTTAAAATGTACATGTTCATTTTTGATGAAGCATTGAAAGATTTCAATAAGGTTATTGAGCTTAAACCCGATTTAGCATTGGGATATATAGACAGAGCAAGTCTTTACGGGACAACAGGAAAATATAAAGAAGCTGAAACTGATGCTTTAAAAGCAATTGAGCTTGATTCAAGTTCTTCCGATGCTTATCTCACACTTGGTTCATGTTACGGAATGCAAAATCAGAATGAAAAGGCAATGCCCTACCTGAATAAAGCCATAGAATTAAATCCCAAATCCATTTTAGCGTGGGGTGCAAGAGCATTAATTTACAGGAATATGAAGGATTTCGAAAATGCCATTTCAGATTACACAAAAGTAATTGAGCTTAGCCCGGACAACCCTTCTGCGTACAGCGGAAGAGCGATTTCATACTTCGAAACAGGGCAATATCAGAAAGCTATAGATGACTGGGAATATCTTATTAAAATATCACCTTTAATGGAACTAATAGTTAAAGCAAAGCTTAAAGAAGCAAAAGAGAAAGTAGGGAAGTAAAACCTTTCCTTGAATTACCAATGATTTAGAATTATTTTGTGTTTATATAGAGCATAAGCTATTTTTTGGAAAGACCCGCAATTAAAATATTTACCGATTTCGACGGAACTATTACACAGCACGATGTCTGGCTTGATGTAGGAGAAAAATTTATTGCCGATAAAACAGCATGGGCTGAAACAATCCGCCGCTTCGAAAACCTTGAGATAGGCGGGCGTGAATGCTTCAGACGAGAGCTTGAACTTATGGTAAACTTCGATTTTGATGAGTTTAACAGGATTATAGATTCACAGCAAATTGACCCGTATTTTATTGAATTTACCGAATTTTGCATGTTAAACGGAAGCGAGCTTTATATACTCAGCGAAGGAATGGATTATTATATCGGGCGTGTTCTTAATAATTACAACCTTAATATTCCATTCTTTGCCAATAAGCTGGTTGTTAATCCAGCAGATAAAAATAAGATTACGCTCGAATATCCATATTCCGATTCCGATTGCGATAAATGCGGCTGCTGTAAACGGAATTTACTGTTAAACATGACACCTGACGATGCTGTTTCGGTTTATATAGGCGATGGTTTTTCGGATGCATGTGTTTCGCATTACGCTGATTTTGTGTTTGCAAAGCGTTCGCTTGCATCATACTGCTGGAAAAATAACATAACTTATTTTGATTTTTCCGATTTCAGGGATATTATTAATAAATTACAGAAAATATTACAGCAAAAAAACATTAAACACAGGCAAACTGCAAAGTTTAAACGCCGGGAGGTTTTCCTGAGAGGATAAAA
>CAYWTS010000088.1:0-3348 GCA_964461265.1 uncultured Ignavibacteriales bacterium | reverse complement strand
TATTAACATTTACAAATTTACTTCTTAATACTTGTGCAATGTGATGTTTATAAAAATCAGGATAATAATTAAGCGCTTTAATTTTCTTCCAGTTAATACTAACATCATCTCCGGCGTCAATAAATTTTAACATTTTTTCATTTTCGTCTTCATCAAGAAAAATCCCATTGCCATTAATAAATTTTAAACCGTTCCACTCCTGGGGATTGTGCGATGCTGTTATTGATATACCACCCGATGCTTTTAATTTCGTTACAGCAAGTGCAACTGTCGGAGTAGGAACTGTGCCAAGATTAACAATTTCGCACCCATTCATCAGCAATACCGACTCAATGAGCTTCTCAATTATATCACCGTGCAAACGGCCATCTCTGCCAATAACGACTTTTTTTCTCTTAACGTACCGGGCAAAAGCCGACACATATTTAATTATTATTTCCGGAGTAAGTGACTCACCAAGTATACCGCGTATACCTGAAATTGAAACAATTGGTTCTTTTATCATTTGAAAATAAAAAAAGGTGCAAGATAACTTACACCTGAAAAATATAATTTAAGAAATCATAAATTTAAAATGCCAGAAGTTCATCTGCAGCTTTAATTATCCAGTCATCCTGCGGAAGAGCTGTTTTTTCAAGATTCGGGTGGAATGGAATATGTACATGAACCCCTGCAACTCTTTTTATCGGAGCATCAAGATATTCGAAAGCAAGTTCTGCAATCTGAGCAGCAATCTCGGCACCGAAACCTATAAATTTTGTATCTTCATGGAAAACAATCACTTTCCCGGTTTTCTTTACTGAGTTTATTATAGTTTCTGTATCAAGAGGGACAATAGTCCTCAAGTCGATAACCTCGACGCTGTAATTTTTCTTTTCCATTTCCCTTGCTGCCCTCATAGCTTTCTCAACCATGGCACCGTAAGTAACAATTGTCAAATCGGTTCCTTCTCTTTTTACAGCAGCTTTTCCAAAGGGCAGATAATAATTCGCATCCGGTTCCGGTGATTTTGCATAACCCTGCCTGTAAAGGAACTTGTGCTCGAGGAACATTACCGGGTCTTTAATCTGGCAGGCAGTTTTCAGCAATCCCTTTGCATCGGCTGCATTAGAAGGATACGCAATATACAGACCCGGGCATTTTGCAAACAATGCCTCAATGTTCTGGGAGTGATAATGCCCTCCGCCTATATATCCGCCGCACGCAACCCTGATGGTCACAGGGCACTCAAATGCCCCGTTAGAACGATATCGGTACATTACAAGTTCATCTCTTATTTGCATCATAGCGGGAAATATATAATCGGCAAACTGGATTTCGACAACGGGCTTTAAACCTGTTAAAGCTGCACCAACAGCTGTGCCAATTATAGAAGCTTCAGCAAGCGGTGAATTGAAACATCTCTCTGGACCAAACTTTGTTGACAACCCTTTTGTTGCTGTAAACACACCGCCTTTACCGTCAGCAACGTCCTCGCCGTAAACTATTATATTGGGATTTTTCTCCATCTCTTCGTGCAAAGCGTGATTGATTGCATCAACCATCACAATCTCAGCCCCTGAGGGAATTGAAGATTCATATTCTATTTTTGTCTGCTTATCTGCCGGGCAAAACAGGTTATCTTCAATCTTAAAAGGATCGGGTCCGGGTTCTTTAAAAGCTTCTTCTGCATCTTTTATTACCTGTTCATGAATATCTTCCCTGATATCCTGAATATCATCAGCGGTTAGAATGCGTTTTTCCATAAGAAATTTTTCAAGCTTAACTATCGGATCACGTTCTTTATCTTTTTCAATTTCTTCTTTTGTCCTGTATTTTTCCTGTGCATCGGATGCTGAATGTGAACGTAATCTTACAACATCCGCATATATGAATGAGGGACCTTCACCGCTTCTCGCAAGTCTGACCGCTTCCTTAGCACATGCATAGCTTTCCATAAAATTAGTACCGTCAATATGAAATCTGTGTAATCCTTCGAAACCGGCTACAACTTTATATACCGAAGCACCTGCAGTTTGCTGCTCAATTGGTACCGAAATAGCAAAGCCATTATTTTGTATTACAAAAATAACCGGGAGTTTCTCACGTGCTGCCCAGTTAATAGCCTCAAAAAATTCGCCTTCCGAAGTTGAACCTTCACCTCCGCCTACATATGCGATTTCATCTGTTTTATTGTAAATTGCCGACATAGCTGCACCAACTGCCTGTAAATATTGAGAACCTGTAGGTGAAGAAGCAGTCGGCATTCTGAGTTCCTTGCTTCCAAGATGCATAGGCATTTGGCGGCCTCCGGTAAACGGATCAGAAGCTTTACCCATAACATGTCTGAAAATATCCTTTGGGGTAATGCCAAGTGCTGTAGCAATTGCATTATCCCTGTAATAAGTAAAAAACCAGTCTTTGCCTGCCTGCATTGCCATTGCTATAGCTACCTGTATTGCCTCATGCCCTGAACCGGAAATAAGAAATGTTGCTTTCCCCTGTTTTATTAACGTGTCAATTCTGTCATCGGTAAAACGTGTAAAAAGCATTGACTTATAAGCATGAATAAGCTTGTCATTCGATAAACCGTAATTATTTTCCTCTCCTTTCAGCCAGGGTCTGGGTTCTTCTCCGGGAGCACCATTGACCTTAGTAACTTTTGCTTTTATAGTCTTTTCTTGCATTTATTGTTTCCTTTAGTTTTAATAAACTTCTTATTTTAATAAAAATTCTTTTTAAAAAGTTCTATACTGTTTAAAAATAACGAAAAATCCTAAAAATGTAAAAAAATAAAGTGTTAAATATAACGGTTTTACAGAATTATTGAAATGACCGGTTTTAGCTGTTAGATAAGCAGCGTGTTAATATTCAACAGGAGAGGCTTCTTTATCTTTTGCTTTTTTATAAAGTATATACAACACCAGTGAGTTAATTAATGATATCAAAGCAATTATTGATATTACAAATAATGCGGAAGGCTCTTCCTGCAATTCGGTAGTTTTATTTCCGTATTGATAGAGTATCAGTGCAACAAGTGTAAGAATAAAACCCACAATGAAGTCGATTATAGCTAATAATTTAAACTTCGCTGATTTTGATTTCATTATTTAAATTGAATCTTTTTAAATTCACTAAATAAATACTTAACTTTATTTCTCTGATATTTTCCTGTAGATGTAACAGGGATATTATCCGAAAATACTATTATTTTGGGACATTTATAAGCAGGTAATTTTTCCTTACACTGTGTTAAAATACTTTGTTTAATATCGATTTCTGACTTTTCACTTTTCACTTCTGACTTAATTACAACCAACGCTCCCACTTCCTCACCATACCAATCGTTATCAAACCCTACAGCAATTC
>CAYWTS010000087.1:0-3360 GCA_964461265.1 uncultured Ignavibacteriales bacterium | reverse complement strand
TTTATACCAGCGCATAATGTTGAAGCTATCTACACTTTTGGCGAGGTAAAATTAACTACGGGTTTTTTAAGCTGTGCAGCTTATAACTGCATACCCGTACATGTTTTTAATTTTTACGGCAATTATCTTGGAACTTTCCTGCCTAAATCTGATATAAGCTCCGGTAATATTGCACTCCAGCAGGCTGAGCACTTCGCTGATGAGCAGAAGAGATTAGCAATTGCCAAGAAATTTATCTCCGGTGCTGCACAAAATTCTATCTCAAACCTCAAATATTATTCATACAGGGGAGCTGATTTAAACAACGAGATAAATCAATTAGAAATTATTACCAGTTTAATCGGGGAGTTAAAAACTATCGGTTCGTTGCTGGGTGTAGAAGGAAATATAAAAAACAGCTATTACATATGCTGGAAGAAGTTCTTAAAGCAGGATGTTGAGTTTGAAAAACGTGTCAAGAGACCGCCCGATAATATAATAAACAGCTTAATTTCATTTGGTAACGTAATGCTTTACTCGGTGTGCTTAAACGAAATATTCCGTACAGGTTTAATACCTTCAATAGGTTTTTTACACAGTCCCGGTGATAACCGCCTGCCTTTAAGCTTCGATATTGCTGAAATATTTAAGCCGGTTATTACCGATAAAGTGATTTTCAGAGTAATAAATACGGGTATCATTGATGAAAATGATTTTAACAGAAAAGGTGACCTACTATACATGAAAGAAAAAGCCAAGAGAAAGTTTGTTGATGAGTTTGAAAAGCGTATCAAGACAACAATTCTCCATCCTTCGCTTAAAAGAAGTGTATCGTACAGGACAATAATAAGATTAGAATGCTATAATTTAATTAACTATTTAAAAAACGGGCAAAATTACCTGCCATTTAAAAGTTCAAGCTAAATATTCGTATGAAATTGTATTACATAGCAGTATATGATATAGCATCGCCAAAGAGGTTAGTAAAAGTTTTAAAGACCTTCAGGCGTTATCTGCACTGGGTTCAAAATTCAGCTTTTGAAGGCGAGCTGAATGAGAAACAGTTTTCCTCATTAACAAAAAACTTAAAACGTATTATCAAAAAAGATGAGGATTCAATTTTGTTTTTTTATTCAGAAAGTAAAAAATACATCAGCAAACGAAGGATGGGGATAGAAAAAAACGAACCATCTATGATATTTTAAGAAGGAGTAACTGTTTATGAAATATATATTAATCATCGGTTTTTCAACTCATAAGCATCTTGAAAAAGGTTTTGCGTCGTGGTCAGGGAAATATCTTGAAGATATTGCTTCTTATTCAGATTTAAATGTGTTAAATATATCGAATACACAAACAGCCGTGGCATATTTAACCGGCTTTGAAAATCTTGACAGTGAGTGCCAGCTTTTAAAATTATCAAATCTATCATTCAACGGTAAAAAATTTACAATTAAATATGAAGCTGCTGAAACGCTGGAATATGACTCATCTTTTATTAAACAAACTTTAAAGTATTACCTGGCTAAAGCAGAATTAAAGCTAATTCCGTTCTGTGTTTCGGTTGAAGAAGAAGAACTTAATAAGATTATCGACGATGCTGCTGCATCATATAAGATAAAAAAAATGACTGCTAAGAATGACTGGATCGGAATTTATAATATGTTCACACCAATTAACGGACTAAAAGATAAACCTCATATCTGGAACAATCATTACCTGCTTAGCGAGCTTTCATTTGCTGCAGCCAAGCTGTCAGAAACATACATAAATTTAAAACAGCATTTTCAGGATGATACAGAAAAGAAAAATTTTCTGAGCAGGCAGAGGAAATACAGAAATGAAGCCATAATGTTAAGAAAAAGATGTATAGAATTAGACCCAAAAAATCCCGGCTACTATTCAAACCTTGCATACTCTCATTATCAGTTTACCTTAGAGTTAACAACACCGGGCGGCAGAAGAGATGGTAACGTAATGCAGGAAGCTGAAAAAGCAATTGAATACATTGATAAAGCATTAAAAATTGACCCGCATAGAATACCAGACTTATACCGAAAAGGTAACATTCTTTCATCAATTCTGCCTCCTTTAACACTTTTTGGAAAAACCCATGTGACTTCTTCCGAAGGTACAGATACCCCAAAAGAACAAATTAACAAAGCAAAAGAACTTATCGCACAAGGTATTGAATGTTTTAAAAAAGCTGAAAAAGTATATGAAATCATGCCTTTATTGGAAGATAAAATGACAAAACGATATCACAAGGAATATGTTAAGTCGCTCTACGATATGGCAAGGGCATTCAATGAACTTGTTACTTCTGATTGGGATATCACCGTCTATTTATTTCCTTTAACAGATTATTCAAATATTACCCGTAATATTTCTATAAATAGAACCGATATTAAATATATTGATAATGCAATAGAAACTTTACAAAGATGCATTATCGAAGACAGAAAGTTAAATATCTCAGGCATAAAAGAAATAGATTATATATTTACAGCAAAGTTTAATGGCTGGTGTGAAGGAGTTAATAAACTATACAGTTTGGGTAAATTTTATTTCCAAAAATATTGGCTTCTGACTAAGGCGGGTGAGTATGAAAGCATCGAAGCAAATTATTACAGAGATGAAGCTGAAAAATATCTTCTTGAGGCGTTACGGTTTCCGTGGATACCTGAGAAACAAAAACAGGGTAAGGGTTTTATTGCTGAACGCTTAGCTAGATTATACATAACCAGGAAAGAATATGATAAAGCCATCGATGTTCTAACAAATTTTATAAAAGGTAAAACCGATTATTACATCAGATACACTTACTCTTCAGCAGCTATTCTTGCGGGAAAATATAACACTGCAAAGGAGCAGGTAGAACTTGCTTTAAGATATGAAAAATCTAACTTAGAAATCTGGCTAGGATACTACTTACTGGCTTTTTCGGAGTATAAAAAAGGAAACCTTGAAAAAGCTTTTGAATTATTAAAAAAAGTAAAGGATTTATGTGAAAAGACAGCAAAAAAGAATCTGGATAGCGTATTAATTGCCGAAGCTTTTATTTATTATAAACAAAATAATATAGAAAATGCATTAAAATGCCTAGAAACAGCTATGAATTTAAATCCTTATAGAACAAGCATTAAATTACGTTATCAAAAATGGAAGAACAAAACTTATTAACTTCGGGGTACATATTTTTTGTGACAAAAATTCAAAATCATCTCATATTTGAAGTTTCATGAGCATTTTTCAAACTTCGCAGACCTGCTGTTTTGTTGTTTTCCTGATTGAAGTATGTTTCACTTGTATTAGTTTAAAAATCATAATAAATTTGATACAAATTTACGCGTTTTAATTGAACCATAGTGGGATTGAGAC
>CAYWTS010000086.1:2231-3366 GCA_964461265.1 uncultured Ignavibacteriales bacterium | reverse complement strand
GAACATCTGCGGTTAACTATCATAAAATACTGGCTGCTATCATCTGGTATTTTAAAAGTTGCAACCTGCACATACCTGTCATCGGGGCAGTCGTAAATTTTACCTTCCCATACGGGGTATTCACCCGGAGGGGCAAGACCACAATCCGGTTGAACATCTTCACTAGGTCTGAACGTTACAACATCACGTATATATGTATTGTTACACATTGCTGCTCTTTCGGTAGCATCGCTGTAAATGTATGAGTGCCTGTTTTGGTTATCGAAGCTCATCAAGTATGTCTGCCATTTTTTGATGCCAAATATTGTTTTTTTTAAATTGTCCCATTTATCCTGTCCGTAAACATTGTTCCTGGGATGTCCGTTAAAGTCAGCATCTGTTACTCCAAATGAATGATAACAGTCTTCATACCACCATGAGTTATAAGGCCAGTAAATTATTCCCCTCGCTCCGTAGCTAACAGCCACATTGCTCATCATTTTAATTTCTTCATCTGTAGGTTCCCTTTCCATTTCACCGTTGTACCATACCCATTGGTGTGCCTGAAGCATGGCTATAAAAGGTTTGTTAACTTCTTTTGATATTGCATCGCCATGTTTCATTAAATATAAAAATACCCCCCTCAGCTCACCGGGGCAGCAATTTTCATCCTGCCAGAAGTTTTCATACAACCTGCATCTTGTATCGAATAAATAGTGCAGATAGTTATCATATTCAGTTGGCGATACCGGCACAGCTAAAACTTCATTACCGGAAGGCGGTGTTAATGTATTTGGTATTTTGCTGAACTGGTTATAATTTTGCGGCGCACAACCGTTAGGATATGCAGCAACTATCGGGTACGGGTCGCCGAGAAATATTTGCTGCGCTCCTGTCCTTTCAAAATACATTCTCTTTACTTTATCCGGCGCGTCAATCTCACCCCTGTTATCCCACGGCATGTGATACTGGTATAATGTAAGCAAATCAGACATAACATTAAAATGTTTGCCATATCTGGTAAAGCAAATTGAATCAAGCTTATGGCTTACATAAGCAACGCAGGGTATGTTATTAAATTCAAACAGCTCGCTGTAATAAACAAGCGGTGAATTGCTTGCCCCAGCTATTGTTGCTTCCCAATCAAGCCATTGTT
>CAYWTS010000086.1:0-2131 GCA_964461265.1 uncultured Ignavibacteriales bacterium | reverse complement strand
AGCCACATCGTTTTCCACCTTCACATAATCAATCCACATATCGCAGTTATCATACCAATAGACCTGGATATCGGCATGGTTTGTGTTTGTGTCTGCCCATTCCTGCTGCTCTGTCTTATTACCTCTTGCACTATATACCCACTTATAATTGTTATTACTCCATGGACCGTGGATGGTTAAATTTAAACTATAACCAGGGTGACTAAAATATTCTTCTAAATATCTGCCATTATAATTTAAATTATCATCTAGAAAATTAATTGCATATATATCAACATTTTTCAATTCCGTTGAACCATTCTGTGCTAAAACTCTTATATTGCAAATAAGTGGGTTTTGCGGGTCATGAGCGACATTAGAGTCAATCCTTATTCTTGGTTTAATCAGCCAGTCGCATTCGGCATCAGTTCTCCATGTATCCCAGCCCGGACTGTTATTGCACTGCTCGGTATTTGCCTTTAAGCGTTTTAATACAATTCCTGCATTCGGTCCGTTTTCCGGTTCAGAGCAATGAAGAACATAATTACCGCCATTCCATTGACTGTCAGGTTCCGATTCACCGATAGATTCATTAAACGAATAAAACCAATAATCATTGTTATGATTTACCTGCTCTGCCTGGTAAACGCTGCTTTGACCGTAGCACAAATATTCTATTTTCGGTCTCTGCATAAATGTCCGCATCCCGTTATGATTGTATGTGTTGTTTAAGATAGCAATCACATCCGATGCATAATCGGAATACTGGGCATTAAGTGTATCTCCCGGTGCATTATACTGACCGGAAGGAAATACCCATCCTTTTGGATAATGCCTGCCTGTTATGCTGTTATATGTGGCATCTGCAATATATTTATGCCACACATTGAAGCCAAGCTCACCGGATATATACTGAAAATCCTGGTCATGTGAATCTTCCATTGCACCGAACATGAACGAATCGAGCATGTTAACCGGCAAAGGCGGCTGTTCTGTTTTTGTTTCTTTGGATAAATTGAATATGAAAGAAATAAACAGAACGCTTAACAGTAATGCCGAAATAAGAAGTTTTGTTTTTCCCGCTGTACGGGATTTAACTGTGTTCAACATATTGGTTTCCTCCTTTTATTTATTAAAGATTGTTTTTAAAAGCACTCCCATTTATTTTTATTAAGAACTCCCGCTAAAGACTGGATTTCCGATAAATTAGTAATCACTATTTTATCATCATCATTTTATTTTGCCCCGCAAAGCGGGATTTCGGCTTATGCCTCTATATCTTTATTTGAGTAATATCATTTTGTGTGTATCTATTACTTTCCCATCTATTATCAGTGAATAAAAATATATTCCGGATGAATAATTTACCCCTGAAAATTCAGCTTCATAAGTTCCTGCTGTTTGTTCTTCACTGACCAGTGTTATTACTTCCTTTCCTGTTATATCGTTAACTATAATTTCAACATAACTTTTATTAGTTATTCCTGACTGCCGAAGCCATGGCGCAGGCAGTTGATATTTGATTTTTGTAACAGGATTGAACGGGTTTGGGTAATTTTGAAATAAAATATATTCATTTGGTATATTATTACTAATAGGTTTTACAGATGTATAATATGTAATACTATCTCCCCCAGTAACAGTATGTATACCTGAAGTAGTAGCATATGCCCATCCGTTCAAATTATTTGTAAATTTATTATGAAAATATTCAGGAATATGAATGGTTGTATCAGGTATTTGGTAACCCCAATTATTTCCACCATTTGTTGTTTTATACACAAGTCCTCTTAATTGACTATTAGGAAAAGCAATTATTCCACCTCCTCCCCAAATTGTATCTTTATTAACATTTGAAAATCTAATAATTCCTGTTGAATAAGTAACCGGAAATTGCTGATTAACCCAGTTATTGCCTCCATTGATTGTCTTCTTCATAGAACCCATATCTGCTTTCCATCCTATGAGACTGTCAGTAAAAAACATGTCAGTAAAACTTTCACCATTTACAATAGTATCCCAATTTAACCCGCTGTTTGTAGTTTTTCTTATATATGATGAGCCAGTATTTTTGGCGATAAACCCAATTCTTGCATTAAACATATATATTTTGTTCGGGTTTTGGCTGCCCAAATCTAATTGCCGCGTCCAG
>CAYWTS010000085.1:0-3565 GCA_964461265.1 uncultured Ignavibacteriales bacterium | reverse complement strand
TTCGCACAGCAGGGAACACTTACAGGCAGTATAATTGACCGCGAAACACAGAAAGCTGTTTTAGATGCCGAGGTCAGTATAATCGAACTTAACATTAAAACCATAACAGGTAAAAACGGTGATTTCGGGTTCGACAGCATTCCCGTAGGCACTTACCAGCTGAAAATAACCGCAGCAGGATTTGAGCCGGTAGTAAAAACAGATGTTGTAGTACTTTCTGCAAAGCCCACCCAGCTAAACATTGAGCTTCAGTCAAAAAGCTACACAACCGAACAGATTGACGTTGAAGCAAAATATTTCCAGAAATCCTCTGACCAGAACACAAGCACGTTTAACCTTGACTTCGAAGAAATACGCCGTGCACCGGGTGCAGTTGAGGATATCTCGCGTATGGTTCAGATACTGCCCGGTGTATCGCAGGGCAATGACCAGCGTAACGACCTGATTGTGCGGGGAGGCTCGCCAAGCGAAAACCTTACACTTCTTGACGGTATCGAGATACCCAACATAAACCACTATCCTTCTCAGGCATCTACAAGCGGGGCAATCAGTATGATTAATGTAAAATTTATTAATGAAGTAAATTTTTCAACCGGGGGTTTTTCGGCAAGATACGGTGACCGCCTTTCTTCAATTCTTGATATAAGGTTTCGGGAAGGAAGCAGGGAGAAATTTTTCAGCGATATTAATCTGTCTACTGCAGGATTTGGCGGTGTGTTCGAAGGTCCGCTTGTGAAAAAGAAAGGTTCGTTTTTGCTTTCTGTAAGGAAAAGCTATCTGAATTTAATCAGAAGTGCTATCAGAATTGCTGCTGTGCCCGATTACTGGGATTTTTCGCTGAAAGGCACGTATGAATTTAACCAAAACAACATACTCAGCTTTGTTGGCATCGGCGGATTGGATAAGATACGCTTCGAAGGGGATGAAGCGGAAATCTCGGACGATAATCCATACGGCAAAGCAAAAGGCCATCAGGAACAGTTTACAGCCGGACTAAACCTGAAAACACTGTTTAAAAAAGGATATATTCAGACAGTATTTTCTAACTCAAGCAGCTTTTATTATTATGATAATTATGACCTCACAACCGACAGCCTGATATTTGATTATGACTCTTACGAAAGCGAATTCACACTGCGTTCGGAAATAAATTACCGGCTAAGCCCGGCAAACAATTTTATATTCGGAGCCAGCGGAAAATTTGTAAAGTTTAAAAACAAAACTTACATTGCTGCCGATACATCATACTTCGGTGACCCGTACCCGCCGTATTATGCAGATGTTTACAAAAATTTCTATAAAGCATCTGCTTTTACTCAATATACCTTAAAGCTTTTCAAAGACCGTTTACTGATTAATTCGGGCTTGCGTTTTGATTACTTTTCCGGAATTGAAAATAACAAGGTTATATCGCCAAGATTCGGTGTAAGTTTCCGTTTAACCGAAGCTACAACTTTAAATGCATCGACCGGGATTTTTTATCAGTCGCCGGAGTATTTCTGGATTGGCTCGCATCCGAACAATAACAAGCTGAAGTATGTGAGAGCATATCATTATATAGCAGGTATAGAACATATATTTACCGAAGACCTGCGTGTATCGGTAGAAGCGTATTACAAGAAATACGAAAATTACCCTGTTAGCGTTTTGACACCGACCTTTATTCTTATTAACAGCGGAACCGAAAACGGACCAAATTTTGTCGGTGAGGCAACCAGCCAGGGTTACGGCTATTCAAAGGGAATTGATTTTTCCGTTCAGAAAAAACTATCCAAAACCGGATTATACGGAATGATTAATTACTCGCTCAGCGAAAGCCGTGTTACAGCTCTTAAAGGCGGCGAAAAACCCGGGAGCTTCGATTACAGGCATAACCTTACTATAATAGCAGGTTACCAGATTACCGATGAATGGCTTGTGGGATTAAAATTCCGTTACACAACAGGCAGACCTTATACACCGTTCGATATACAGGCATCTACAATTTCAAGACGCGGAGTGTATCAGGTAGATAAATTCAACGAAGCACGTTATAAAGATTACAACCGCCTTGATATACGTGTTGACAAAAAATGGAATTTCAAGAAAGTGAGTATAGTATCATATATAGAATTGCAGAATGTATTTAACGTTACAAATGTTTACCAGACATTCTGGAATGAATATAAAAACGAAGAAGGAACAATTTACCAGTGGGCATTTCTGCCTGTGGGCGGATTTAGCGTGCAGTTTTAAAAGCCCCTCATGACCTCCCCAAGGGGGAGGAAAAATATTTAAGTCCCCTCCTGCGGAGGGGTGGATGTCCGGCAATTGCCGGACAAACGAGGCGGGTAATAAAATGTTACACTAAGTTATCAAGTTGTTAAGATATTTATAAAAATAAATTCGTGATAATTAGCGTATAAAATTTTACTCATTTTGTTTACTTTTTTAGGGGGTTAGATGATTTCTACCCCCATTTCGTTACTAAAAACCTTCGTGTAAATACGTTATAATTCAAGTATTTGTGTATTTTTAGATTTACTTACTATACCCAATTGTTTTGACAGACTCCGAAGGTTAAGTTTGCAGTGCTAGTAGGGAATAGTTAGCAGAAAAAGTTTTTAAAACTTATTTATTAACTTTTTCTGGAAAGGATACATATAATGTTCACAATAACTAATCTCTGCAGCATCAAGAAGACGATGCAAGTTGCTCTTCTTTTTTTATTGCTCGCAGCAACACTTGCAACCGGCTCATTTGCTCAGTACAGCAAAAGCAGGCCGGGTAATCTTAACTCATGGAAACCCAAGTTTCTGCTTCCCAATAACAATCCGTCAAATGCTTTATATACGGTAGAGCGAACCAATTTCTGGATACAGATGAGGGATAACGTTATGATAGACGCTCTCAAATTTGTTCCTGTTGGCACACCTCCTGCAGGCGGATGGCTCACTGTTATTATGGTTCACGGTTACGGCGATAACAAAGAAACGCTTGCCGAGTTCTGCCGCGCACAGGCAGAATACGGATACTATACTATGACATTCAGCGTTCGCGGTCAGGGATTATCGGGCGGACTTTCGAACCTCATCAGCCGCACCGAAAGCCAGGATATGCTCGAGATAATCAACTGGGTGAGATCTGATTCAGTTAATGGCTCTAATCCCAACAAAATACTCATTATGGGCGGCTCACAGGGCGGACTTGTTCCCATGATGGCTGCATGCAGCGGAGCACCAATCAGAACTCTGATAACATCTGTTGCACCTCCCGATTTTGCTAGCAGTTGGATAGAAAACGGATGCATCAAGATGACACTGCTCTGGACAATCGAATATCCATCGGATACCGCAAGATATACTCCCCTTGTTTCAAGAATGAGCGACTGGATTTATAATAACAACAAGTCCTCATGGGACTCGCTTGCATACTGGCTGCCCATAGACAGGGATTTTGTTAACTTAATTCCAAATTGCCAGGTTCCGGTTTTGGTAGAGGGGTCGTGGCAGGATAAGTTCTTCAATGCATCGGGATGGATTGAAAATCTTCCAAATTTAAATGTTCCGTTCTCTTCTTATTTAGG
>CAYWTS010000084.1:0-3799 GCA_964461265.1 uncultured Ignavibacteriales bacterium | reverse complement strand
ATATCAGTTCCGAACTTAAGAGGAACATTAGAGTCTTTACCCGATACTCTTATGTATCCCTGCATTTCCTGATGAAGTGCCGAGCAGAAATCGGTGCAGTAAAACGGGTAAACACCAACGAATTGGGGCTCCCATTTTATAGTCTGCGTTTCGCCGGGCATAATCAGCATTTCGCTGTTCTGGAATCCCTGTATTGCAAATCCATGCGGAATATCCCAGTCCTGCTCAAGGTTCGTCAGGTGGAAATACACAACATCGCCAACCTTAACCCCTTCTATATTATCAGGCCTGAAATGTGACCTTATCATAGTCATATAAACATGAACTTCACTGCCTTTTCGTTCAACTCTTGTTTTAGTTGTATCTTCGCTTGTTACTGCATAGGGGTGTTTGTTGTCGGCAAGCTTGAATATTCTTACGCTGTTTTTTGAAACCAGGTCGGCAGCTATACCCTGTGCATAGTGCGGTTCACCAACCGTGGGGAAATCAAGAAGCAAGGACATTTTATCACCTGAAATATCATAGAGCTGTGCCGATTGTGTAAGTTCGGGACCCGTCGGCAGAAAGCGGTCTTTTGTAATCTTGTTCATAACAAGCAGGTATTTGCCCCAAGGTTCTTTACTGTCGCCGCCGGGAATCATTATATGCCCGACTGCATAAAAAGATTTTGCCCTGTCAACAACTTCCCATGTACCGAGCTTCCATTTCACAACTTCAGATGATACAAACATGGAAGTATATGCGTTTCCTTTTCCGTCAAATTCGGTATGCAAAGGTCCAAGACCCGGGTTCTGGACTTCGCCTGCAAGTGCTGCTTCGTACTTAATTACAGGAATGCCTGCAATTTCACCATCGAACTGCTTACTTTCTATTGCTTTCAGCATCTTGGAGAACGAAAACACCGGTATAACCGTTGCAAGCTTTCCCCCGCCTACAATATATTCGCCCGAAGGGTCAATATCGCATCCGTGAGGTGATTTTGGACAGGGAATATAATAAACCATACCGGGGCAGTCTTTGGGATCCAGTACTTTTACCGATGTCAGCTTTTCTGAAGTTGCTGAATGTGTTGCTTCGTCATATGTGTTGTGGTAATACTCTGCCTGGTAGTCTTTTGCTTTGCCCTGTGCAACGAATTCTTCTGCTTTTTTCCAGTTTACAGCCATTATGAAATCTTTGTCTTTCTGGCTTGCATTGCGTTCAAGCAGAGTATATGCTTCTTCGGTATTATAACACGAGAAGAAAAACCAGTCGTGAGAGGGTCCTTTACCTGCATGGCTGAGGTCATAATCATACGGCGGCGAAATTATCTGAAACGCTGCATTCATTTTCCCGCTTTGCGGGTCAATCTTAATAAACGTAACTGTGCCGTTGAACTTCTCCTTATACTGGTTAATAGAAACGTCTTTATCTTTAATGGGAATGCTGAATCTTGTTCCGGCCACAACATATTCGCTGTTTTCGGTAGTGAACGGTGAAGAGTGATTTCCCGCACTGTTTGGAATTTCAATTATCTCAGCTGTCCTGAAGGTTTTCAAGTCGATTCTTGCAACTCTTGGTGTATTATTCCCGTTCAGGAAAACCCACCTGCCATCGGGCGAGCCGTTTGTCATAGAAAGCTCCGAATGATGAGAGTCATCCCATGGCATAAACCCATGAGAAGTCATAAGCATAGGCTTGGTTTCTTCGGTAAAGCCCCATCCTTTTTCGGGGTCTACTGAAAATACTGGGATTACGCGGAAAAGTCTTCCGGAAGGCAACCCGTAAACTGCTAGCTGCCCGCTGAAACCGCCCGATATCATTGCATAGAACTCGTCGTATTTCCCGGGCGGAATATAAACTTTTTCGGCAGCATCGCTGCTCATATTAGGGCCTTCGCTCTTTTTTGAACCGCAGCCGCTTATCAGCATAAACGCTGCTGCCAGGGAAATACAAACCGTTAGTATTACGGTTTCACTGATTAGAGAAATTTTGCGAATCATTTTTATCTCCTGTAAATGTTATTAATTAGCGGACACCTGATTTGCATCAACTGCCCTGAAATATTCTAATATTGCTCTTGCGTCATCCTGCGACACATCCTGAAACGTCATCTGAATAAGATACTGGGCAAATAATTCTTTGGCAGCTTTGTTTTCCTGCGTCATTTGCTGGGGATTCAGTATCATGTTCATTATCCATTCGGGTTTCCTTTTCTGGGTTACACCTCTGAGAGGGGGACCCACCAGTCTTGAATCGAACTTATGGCACGAGAGACATTTTGTTTCAAATATCTGTTTGCCCTTATCAACAAGCTGTTTATCGATCTCTGCAAGCTTAATTTCCTTAACGGGCCCAATTCCAAGCTCTTCATCTTTTGATGAGCACCCGTTTAAAAAAGTTAACATCAGAAATAATGTAAAAAACAGGGGAATGATAACTGTTAATACTATTTTAGATTTTTTCATTTTAATGTTTTGTTGTGTTAATTATTGTTTTGTAAAATACGTTCAAGCTCTATGGCTCTGGGATGTAAAATATTGTTTTCAAGGTGTATATGTTTATGCAAATCTTGCTCAAATTCTTCCAATTCCTTATACAAAATTTTAAAAGTTTCGCAGGCGTCTTCAGGCGGATTAAAACCGTTGCTCAGTTTCCTGATTTCCTCCAGAACTTTACCTGCACTCTCATGCTCCGCTTCCATTACGTTAACGGGATTAGCAACCGTACCGAACGGAGGGTAGTGAATTGCATTTCCGTTTCTCTGACTGGAAACCATGTACTTAATATAGGGAAAAAGCATTTTCTCCTCCTTCTGAAGATGTGTTTCGAGATCTTCCTTTACCTGGGTAAAAAGCTCTGCAATTTTCAGTGTTTCTGTATGGTTTTTTCCATGAACTTCGGCAACCTTGCGTATGCGGCTGTAAATAACCGGAAGGTTCTTGACAACATAGGAATGATGGCGCGAAATGATTTGGTCAATAAGTGAGTCGAGCGGCATTGCAGCATAATTTTCTTCGGGATGAACGTCCTGTTCCGCAAGGCTGTTCAATTCGTTAATCAGTTCCTCGGAATTTATGCCCTTATCTTCGCATGCCTGTTTGATTGGTTTTTTACCGCCGCAGCAAAAGTCAAGCCCGAATTTTTCGAAGACCTGTGCTGCGCGGAAATTTTTAGCGACAACATCACCTATTTTTTCTTCCTCTTGTACCAGCATTAAATTTTCCTTTCTTAAATTTTTGCTGATACAAATCTAAGTGACAGAAATGGTATTACCTTTGACTTAAGTCAAAAAACTGAGAAAAATCATAAATTCAATGCAGCTTCATAGCTTTGACATATTACTCAACTTGCTAATATTCAATATCTTAATCTGTTTTCCCGATACTTCTATTATCTCCTCTTCTTGAAGTTTGCGGAATGTGCGTGATAGGGTTTCGGATATAGTTCCAAGATACGATGCCAGGTCGTTTTTAGATATACTCAGGTTAATAAGGGGGGTGTTTGGTCTTTCTTCTGACGGAGGGCAGTTTTTAGCCTGCTCTAGAAGGTAACTGCATACACGCTTGGATACATCTTTCAGTGTGATATCGGTAATGTGGTTATTAAGGTGTCTTAACCTTTTTGCAAAACCTGAAACCATCTTTAGGCAAAGCCCGGGGCTTTCGTTTATGAAATCAAGGAACTCGCGTGCGGGAATAAGAAGAAGTTCTGTATTATCTTCAATCGCCATAGCGTTAGCAGGATAGCGGAAATTGCTCTCCCGTATTTTACCGGAATGTTCGAAGAGCGGTACTTCTGCAAACGTGTTGTACTCGTC
>CAYWTS010000083.1:0-3878 GCA_964461265.1 uncultured Ignavibacteriales bacterium | reverse complement strand
TTTCGGCTTCAACAATAGCTGTAGAAAAACCAAGCTGAGAGGCACGAATAGCAGCGGTATAACCGCCGGGTCCCCCGCCAATTACAACAAAATCATATGAACTTTGTGTCATTTTTAATTAAAAAGTTTGAAAAAATTGGATAATTATACAAAAATACTCAAAAATAAGGTGCTACTCAATAAATGCAGGAATTGTAATTGGAAAATAGTAAAAGGTGAAAAAAAAATTGGTAAAAGTTAAGAAACTTGTTTGAATGCGATCGTTGCACAAGGTTTAGTTTGAAAATAAAATATGCTTTTGACTTAAGTCATAGGAAATGAAAACATATATTTTTATAATTATCTTTGCGTCACTTAATAATAAACACAAACATTCTGATATGAACATTTACTTCAAATAATGTTAAAAAAAAGACTGACATCAATAATAATAGATGATGAGCTGGGACCAAGGGAAAATCTTAAGCTTGTGATAGATGAATACTGCCCTGAACTTAACTGCCTTGCAACAGCAGATTCAGCGCTGGCAGGTAAACGCCTGATAGAAGAATTAAATCCCGATGTTGTATTTCTTGATGTAGACATGCCCGTGCTTGATGGATTCGATTTTCTTGAAACACTTCCAAAACGTAATTTTCTGCTTGTTTTTGTTACTGGGTATGAGGAGTATGCAATTAATGCAATTAAAGTTAATGCCGTTGATTATCTTGTTAAACCAATAAACATAGACGAACTTCAGAAATGTGCTAAGAGATTACTTAGCAAGAAAGGTGAATTCAGCAGCAATAACAATTTCAATCGGAAAGAAAAAGTAGTAATACCCCAGCCGAACGGGTTTATTACACTTGAAGCAGATGATATCGTCCGACTTGAAGGAGAAGACTGCTATACTCACATATACCTTAATGATAATAAAAAAATCACAGTATCTAAAACCCTGAAACAGTTTGAGAACGCTCTTGCCGAAGATGTATTTTTCAGGATACACAAATCCCATATAATTAATCTGAAATATTTCAAAGAATTTACTCATCTTGACGGCGGTTTTGCTGTTTTAAGCGACGGAACAAAGCTTGAAATATCCAGAAGAAGACAAAAAGAATTTATAGACAAAGTAAAATATTTCCTATCCAAATGATAGTGTTACTGGCAGTATTTTTTCTTTTTGTATGCTCTGCTGCTGCGCAAACACCGCCTTATTATCATTATACAACAAAAGATGGTTTGGCTTCGAACACTGTCCTTGATTTAATGCAGGACAGCGAGGGTTATATGTGGTTTGCAACGAATAATGGAATCAGCAGATTTGATGGTAAAAGATTTATTAATTACAGTTTGCAGGAAGGCTTGAACTCGACTACAATCGTAAGTCTATTAGAAGGAAATGACGGCGAAATCTTCATTGGCAATTATGAAAGGGGAATTAACGTAATTAAGAATGGGAAGATTACTTCTTACACACTTCCGGAGTCAAAGGGGGTATACATTAAGGAGTTATTTTTTGAAAATGGAAAGTTATCAGCATTCTCATCGAACGATAATTTTATTGATTATCTGTATGGTTCATTTAACATAGTATCTGATACAGTCGATATAAAAAATGAATCAGGTTCATTTATTGCATTTAACAGAGTTATAAAAAACCGTGACGGCTATTTTTGGGGAATGACATCAAATGGAGTATATCGTTACGAAGGGAATCGGTTTAATAAACTGAACATTAACGGAATTGGCAATTCC
Organism: uncultured Ignavibacteriales bacterium; assembly: GCA_964461265.1. Taxonomy (GTDB): domain Bacteria; phylum Bacteroidota; class Ignavibacteria; order Tepidaquicellales; family OLB5; genus CAYWTS01. The sequence goes on along the minus strand of CAYWTS010000083.1, from coordinate 2,138 downwards.
CCTGTTTACGATATCTGTGAAGATAATAAAGGAAATTTTCTGATAGGCGGTATTGGGGCGATTTATGTTGTTAAAAACAATAACCTGATAAAAACTTTCAGGACTGAAAAACCGGATGATGTAATCTACAAACTTTTATTCGACAGCAAGGGTAATCTTTGGTTTTCGGTTCTTAACAGTGGATTCAGAGTAATCTACAGTGGTTCTGATAATATATTTAATATCAGCAGCAAGCTGAAAATCCCTAAAGCAGCCGTGGATAAGTTTATAGAAGATAACGAAGGCAACATTTGGGTAAACTCATTCGGCAAAGGAGCTATATGTTTGAATAACCTCCATATCAGAAACTACAACGAAGATGACGGTCTAAGCAATAATAATGTTCAGGCATTTGTAAAAGACGGTTTCGGTAGAATAGTTATCGGCACTTTTAACGGAATAAACATTTATGAGAACGAACATTTTGATGTATTTAAATTCGGTGGTAACGTAACAGATTACGTGTATGAGATGCAGTATATTAATAACAGAATTTATACTTGTGTTACTTCGCACTCTCACGGTGTTAACAAAATTATCTCTAATAAAAACGAATTTCGGTATTTAACTGGCTTGACATTTTGCATAACTAATGACGGTGAATACATGCTGGGGCAGTGGGGTAATAATTACTATATGAACAAAGACATTGTTAACCTGTATGAAAATTCTTATACTGTTTTTGGGGATAGCTATAAAAACAGCCGTATTAATAAGATTTTCGAAGATTCAGCTGGTAATATATGGTTCGCAACTAACCTGGGTGTCTGCAAAATGAAAAACGGAGAAAAAACCTATTTCCCTGATTATATGGTTTTAAATTCTCCTGTAAAATCAATTATTCAGGATAAGAACATGACAGTTTGGTTTGCCGGTGAGAAAGGAATAGCTTCATATCATCTGTTAAACGGTACAATATCTGAATATAAAGAATCAGGCGGATTCTTACTTTTAGCACTAAACACTTTGGCAGTGGATAATAAAAACCGTCTTTGGGCGGGTAGTATGAAAGGGCTGTATATAATAGCGAATGATTCAGTGAAAATCCTTAATGAATCAACAGGTCTTCCTTCAAACGAAGTGCTGACATTATTTTATGACAGCCAAAACAACGAAATGTATATAGGTACGAGCTTCGGTTTCTGCAGGTTTAATATAGATAGGTTTGATAATTACCACAGCAATCCCCTGAAAGTAAAAATAAACAGTGTTTCGGCAGGTGATTATACACATTATAACTTCGACGAACTTAAGTTTGAGCCCGATAACAATAATATACATATTTCATTCAGTGCTCCTAATTTCTCTTCTCCGTCAGCTACTATTTATCAGTACTCGTTAAACGAAAGCTGGGAAAATACCGCAAGCGACTATCTGGAGTTCAATGCCTTAAAACACGGAGATTATAAACTTACAATAAGAGCGAAAACTGCTAACACCGCCTGGAGTGAACCTGTTTACCTCAGGTTTACTGTTAAGCCGAGATTTATCGAAACCATTTGGTTTCAATTTATTCTTGCAGTGTTTATTACAGGTGTAATATATTTTGTTTCTATATATAAAATCCGTATAAACAGAAGAAAAAATCTTGAAAAGCTTCAGATTACAAATCAAATTAATGAGCTTAAGCACCGGGCAGTTTCTGCATTGATGAATCCTCATTTTATATATAATGCTTTAAGCTCTGTTCAGTATCTTGTCAATCTGGATAAAAAGAAAGAAGCAAATAACTATATTGCTTTAATGGCTAAGCTGGTAAGACAAAACCTTGACTTAGCTACGGAGAATTTCGTACGGCTTGACGAGGAAATAAACAGACTAAAGCTTTATCTTATGATTGAAAAATTAAGATTCGGGGAAAAGTTTAATTACGGCTTCATTAAGGGAGAACATTTAAATCCCGAAACAATTGAAATACCTAACATGATAATCCAGCCATTTGTTGAAAATGCTGTAATACATGGAATACTTCCTATGAACGGTTCCGGTTTTATAAAAATATCTTTTGACTCCGAAGTGCTGGAAATTAACAGAACATCGGTAAAGTGTCTTGTAATCAGAGTAACCGATGACGGGGCAGGTCTTTTAAATTCATCTAA
>CAYWTS010000082.1:0-3969 GCA_964461265.1 uncultured Ignavibacteriales bacterium | reverse complement strand
ATTTTCATCTTGTTTTATATCCCCGTTATTTTTAACTTTAACTTAAAAATAACGGGGATAATAATTATGTATATTAACAGAAATATAGAGAAATTACTTGTTAAACAGCTAAAACTGTTTCCTGTAGTCTGTATTCTTGGTCCCAGGCAGTGCGGTAAAACTACACTCGTAAAAAACATCATAAAATCTATAAAGAAGAAAGTTACATACTTAGATTTAGAACTTAATACAGATATGGAAAAACTTTCAGATGCACAAATTTACCTTGAGCACAGGAAAAATGAATGTGTGATTATAGATGAAGTACAAAGATTACCTGATGTCGTTCCGCTTATAAGGGCATTGGTTGACCAGCTTTCAAGACCCGGAAGATTTATATTAACAGGTTCAGCTGACCCTTCATTAATTAAATATACATCCGAATCACTTGCAGGCAGAGTCGCTTATATTTATCTCAGTACTTTTAATTTAACCGAGATTAAGAGTATGTCATCAGTGCAAAAACATTGGCTGAGAGGCGGCTATCCTAAATCGTTCTTGACTGGAAGTGACCCGAATGCTTTCGATTGGATAGATTCTTACATTACATCGTTTATTGAAAGAGATTTAATATTGTTAGGTCTTGATGTTTCACCTGTAAAAATGCGAAGATTATGGACAATGATTGCACATTATAACGGAAAAATTCTGAATTATAGTGAATTTGCGAGAAATCTTGATCTATCGGTTGTTACAATACAAAGGTACTTTGATTTTCTTGAAGGTGCTTTTTTAATTACCAGACTTTATCCCTTTTATGCTAACTTAAAAAAGAGGCTGGTTAAGTCACCAAAAATATATATCAGAGACAGTGGAATATTACATGGGTTGCTGAACATCAGGAACTACAATGATTTACAAAATTCACCGTATGTTGGTTATTCATGGGAAGGTTATGCAGTTGAACAGGTAAGACAATTAATTAAGAAAAATATACAGTTTTATTACTATCGAACTCAAGATGGAGCAGAAATTGACATGGTTTTTTGTAAATCGGTGAATCCCGACTTCACTGCTGAAATTAAATACTCATCAGCCCCAAAATTGAACAAAGGAGTTGAAATTGCAATTAACGATTTGAAAGCGAAGAAAAATTTTATTGTAATCCCGGAAGGTGATGAATATATAAAAGATAAAAATATAACTGTGTGCAGTCTGTTAACATTCCTAACGAATTCTTTTACTAATTAAAAATTCATTTCTCATACGGTACGCCGTCTGCTGAGGGAGGTACTGCCTTACCTATAAATCCAGCAAGGACAATTATAGTTAATAAATAAGGCAGCATTTGTATGAATTGTGTGGGTATTCCGCTGCTACTTTACGGCATATTTAAAAACAACTAAATACATTAGATAAAGCCTCATTTCTTTTCAAACATTATTTGTAATTTTCTTTCTTTTTCAAAAAATATATCGTATTATTAAGGTGTCAAATAATGACACTTAACTAATATGTATTATGTTAATAAGTAGTGGTGTAAATATTGATTTTATAGAAGATAAACTGAAAAACGGCAGAAAAACTTTTTCTTTTAAAGAATTAGTAAATTATAAAAGAAAAAACGTAAATGCTGCTAAACAGTATATAAAATATTCTATTAGTAAAAACAGAATAAAAAAATTATCGGAAGGTTTTTATGCTATATACTCTCCATCGGAGAAAGATTTAGGTAAAATACCGCCTGATGATTTTATTGCACAATTAATGTCTTATAGAGGGATAAATTACTATACCGGTTTATTATCGGCATCCGTTTTTTTTGGAGCAGCTCATAACCGTCCGTTAACTTATCAGGTTATTGTAGATAAGCAAGTACATACTCCGAAAAGAATATTAGAGGGAATTGATTTTTATAAGAAAAAATATTTTCCTGATTATTGCATCATTAAAGAGAAAGGAAATTACGGATATATAAATTATTCTTCACCTGCATTAACTGCATACGATTTAATTAAATATGAAAAAGCAAGCGGGACTATCAGTAATATTATTCCGGTAATTTCTGATATGCTGTCTCAGATAAAAATTAGTGATATTAAGAATTTATTAAAGAATAAATTAGAAGTAACCTATGTACAGCGTCTTGGTTTTATTCTCGAAAAACTTGAAGCCAATGTGTTTATTAATCCGCTCATGAAATATTCACGAAAAGCAACTGTTTATGTTCCATTATCCCGGTTTGGAAATAAATCAGGGGATAGAAATATTAAATGGAAGATAATTGAAAACGTGAACTGGAAAGAGTTAATTGCTCCCTAGGGCATACATAAACCAATGGAAGCTATACTCACCATGGCACCAAGAAGAATTCATAGAACAAGACTTGATTCTAACAAGACTTCTTATTGAATTATATTCAAATAAATTAATTGCTGATAATTTAGCTTTCAGAGGCGGAACTGCATTACATAAGTTGTTTCTTAAATATCCTTACAGGTATTCCGAAGATTTAGACTTTGTCCAAATAAAAGCACAAGATATAGGAAATACTTTTACTGAACTAAGAAAAATCATAAAACGCATTATCCCTACTTCTCCCAAGTATAAGAAAACAGAGAACAACAATACCTTGATTTATTCTTATAATGCGGAAAATCCTCCTTATCCCAAAATGAAAATTAAGTTTGAAATTAATACAAGGGAGCATTTCGCAATTGATGGGTTTAAAAATTTAAAATTAGAATGCAAATCTGATTGGTTTGCCGGCTCTGCCGATATTGTAACATTCTCAATTGAAGAAATACTTGCTACTAAACTTCGTGCATTATATCAAAGAAGAAAAGGGAGAGATTTGTTTGATATTTGGATTGCTAGGGAACTAAAACCTAATTTTGAAAAAACCGTAACAATATTTAAAGCTTATCTAAATAAAGAAAATTTATTAATTACAAAAAAAGCTTTTTTAGATAATTTGTGTGCTAAAATTGAAAACCCTATTTTTCAAAATGATATCATGCCATTAATCCGAAACAGTTCCGATTATAATTTAATAGAAGCATTTGAGTACGTAAAAGATAAATATCTGTTACTATTATAAATTTCAAATACTTTCATTTCAGTACAGATTTTGTTTATCAGAATAGATTATTTCTCATACGGTACGCCGTCTGCTGAGGGAGGTACTGCCTTACCTATAAATCCAGCAAGGACAATTATAGTTAATAAATAGGGCAGCATTTGTATGAATTGTGTGGGTATTCCGCTTCCCTGAAGCTGGATAGTTAAACTTTCAGCAAATCCGAACAGTAAACAAGCCAAAGCAGCGTTTAATGGCTTCCATTTGCCGACAATCATTGCAGCAAGGGCTATATATCCCCGTCCAGCTGTCATGCCATCGGTGAAGCTGTGCTGGTCGAGTGAAAGCCACGCACCGCCAAGCGATGCCAGCACACCGCTAATAAGTACACCAAAATATCTTAACTTTGTAATACTTATGCCGAGCGAGTCGGCTGCTTCTGGATTTTCACCCACCGAGCGTAATCTGAGTCCCGTTCTTGTTTTCCAAATCACAAAATGCGACACTAAAAGTATAATTATGCATAAAAGTATGAAAGGATTTCCTAAAATTGGGATGTTATATATAAATGGAATTCGTATTGTTTCAAGCCCTATAATTCGTTCCGAGTTGCTTGAGCTTTTAAAAATTACCTGGCAGAAAAATTTTGTTAATCCGAGTGCAAACAGGTTCAATGCTATTCCGCTGACAATCTGGTCGGCTTTAAATGTTATTGTTACCAATCCATGTATGAGAGCAAGTAATAACCCGATAATAACAGCAGCCAGCATTCCCAGTAAAATGCTGTTCGTATAAAACACAGCAACTACCGTTGCAAACGCACCGCATAAAAGCATTCCCTCAAGAGCAATGTTTATAACACCGCCTCTTTCAGAATACACTGCACCCAAAGAGGGGAGAAGATAAGGAAT
>CAYWTS010000081.1:0-4002 GCA_964461265.1 uncultured Ignavibacteriales bacterium | reverse complement strand
CTCCCTTGTTTCATTGTGGAAATATGAATAAAATTGTGCTTTAATGCAAAAATTTACACATTTATATACTAAATGAAGTATTATTTAATTATTGGACTTTTGTTTGTAATAATTAACGTTACAACAGCAGGTGATATACCTTCGAAATTACCATTGATAACCTTCAGTTCTGATGCAACTAAGAACGATAAACAGCAGATATTTATTATGGATTTAAACGGTGACGGTGTTAAGCAGGTCTGTTTTAAAGACCTTGATTGCTATGCACCGCGGTTTTCACCCGATGGCAGGAAAATTGTTTTCAACGCAACTAATGTAATTTCTGATTTTCTTTATTTGGTGGACTTAGACGATTCTTCCTCTTTTCGCCTGCCAAAATTTATTGATGGCGGCATAGACCCGTATTTTTCTCCTGACGGTAAATACCTGCTTTACCGCTCTGAGAAGAATGAAGATAATGCAATTTATATTCTTGATTTAGATACCGATAGTTCATATGTAATAAGCGATGGCAGCCTTTCAACTCATGCAAAGTTCTCGCCTGACGGAAACAAAATAATTTATTCTTCTTCTTTAGACGGTAATTTTGACCTTGTTGTTCTTGATTTGAATGATACTACCGAGAATGCACAAAAAACCATTGCTAATACAAAGGACGCCGAACTTTACGGTATTTTCTCACCCGACGGAAAAATGTTAGCTTATGCATCATTTGATACTAAATATAAAGGGACAGTCTGGGTATGTAAATCGAACGGCAAAGATAAAATAACTGTATCAAAAGGAATGGGCAGCTCATATAATCCTAAGTTTTCTCCTGACAGCAAAAAGCTTGCCTTTGTTTCGGATAAAACAGGAAAGTTCGAGATTTATATTTGTAATCCCGACGGAACAGGAATGAAACAACTGACGAATAAAGCAGGTAATACAATTGAATTCGACTGGTCAGCTGACGGTAAAAAGATAGTTTATGAAAATATGAAGGTTGGTGTTTCAAGCATTAACGTGATTGATGTGGAGACAGGCAAAACAGAAAATTTAACAGGCGAAAAAGCAAATAATATTAATCCATCATTTCAGAAAGTAAGTAAATAAAGCACCTGAATAACTATATGATAAATCCGGATACTACTCTAAATCATCTCAAACAAGGGGTTGTAACCCCTTGTTTAAAGTATTTTACAGAAGTAATTAATAGTTTTGTCAGATAATCGTCATACGACTAAAGTCGTAGGACGAATATTCTGCTCACTTGGCATATTGAAAGTAATAGAACATATCTATAAGGCACACAATCCTTTAATCAGTTTCGAAATTCTGCCTCCTACACGCGGTGGTGATATTAAGCAGCTGTATAAGGTTATTGAAGATCTGCTTCCGTATAATCCGCCTTTCATAGATGTTACCTCGCATGCAGCTGAAGTTGAATACCGTGAGACGCCTGACGGGATTAAGAAAAGAGTTAAAAGAAAAAGACCCGGCACAATAGGAATCAGTGTCGCAATTAAGAACCATTTCAATATAGATGCAGTCCCTCACCTGTTATGCAACGGCTTTACACGTGAAGAAACCGAAGATGCACTAATAGAGCTTAATTACCTTGGAATAGAGAACGTATTGGCGATAAGAGGTGATGAGCTTGATTATAAAAAACCGATTCCAGACCACAAAACACAAAATATTTACTCATATGAGCTTGTTCGCCAGATTGTAAATATGAATAAGGGTGTTTATCTTGAAGAAGAATTACTGGATGCATCATCTACCGATTTCTGCATAGGTGTGGGCGGATACCCTGAAAAACATATTGAGTCGCCTAACATGGCTTTTGAGATTCAATGTACAAAGCGAAAAGTTGATGAAGGAGCACATTATATTGTAACTCAAATGTTTTATGACAACAGATGTTACTTTGATTTTGTTCAGAAATGCAGGAAAGCTGGAATAAAAGTGCCGATTATTCCTGGGCTGAAGATAATAACCAATAAAACACATATATCTGCCATTCCTAAAAATTTCTACGTAAATATTCCTGAGGAATTATCGGATGCAGTACTAAAGGCGAAGCCGGAACATATTATGGAAATCGGTGCGCGCTGGGCTGCAAAACAGGCGGAAGAATTAATTAACCGCAAAGTACCAAGCTTACATTTTTATATTATGCAAAGTGCAAGACCGATTAAAAAAATGTTTGAGTATTTGAAAATATAAAATTCCGGTAACTTTATTTATGCTGAACATAAAAAAACATCTTGCTTACTTTTGCCGGCTATGTTATAATAACAAATTCATTGTTGCAACAGACGGTAATTTAAGTGTTAAACTAGCAAACGGTAACATTCTTACAACAGCATCAAATACAGTAAAAGGAAAAATTACTGCTTCACAGATAATAGAAACCAATGAGAACGGTACGAAAATAACGGGAAAAGGAAAACCAACCAAAGAACTAAAACTCCATTTGTTTATATATAATAAACGAAAAGATATAAAAGCAGTGATACATACCCACCCAAGGTTTTGTTCAGCTTTTGCAGTAGCAGGTTTGCCTATCAATAAAATAACATTACCCGAGGTTTTCCTTAAACTCGGTAAAATTGCTCTAGCACATTATGGGACTCCTTATACCGATGAATTGCCAAAATCGATAGAAAATTACGTGATGAATTATAACGCTGTATTGCTTGCAAATCATGGATTGGTTACATTCGGTAAAACTCTCGAAGAAGCTTATTATTTTACAGAAAAAGCAGAACATTTTGCTGAAATCAGTTTCTATGCACGTATGCTGGGAGGAGAAAAAGAACTGACTGAACAACAGCAAAATAAACTAAAGAAAATTATTAAATGAATATTATTGTATTAACAGGCGGAACTTCATCAGAGCGTAACGTCTCATTATCAAGCGGCAGGGCTATTGCAGGCGGATTGAAGAAAAACGGGCATAATTTCAGGGTAGTTGACCCCATGTATGGAACTGCACAGCCTTCAGCTGAAAATATTTTCAATTCACACCCTACGATAGGAAAAGAATTCCCTTCAATCGAAGAGTTGAACTCATACAGCAATAAGAAAGTATTGGAATGCATTAACTCGGAAATTTTTGATAACACAGATATAGTATTTCTTGCATTGCATGGCAAGTTTGGTGAAGACGGGAAAATCCAATCGTTGCTTGAACTGAGGGGTGTGAAATATACGGGCTCTGGTGTAGCTTCCAGTGCAATGTCGATGGATAAAAATATTACAAAGATTATGCTGAATCATGCCGGTGTTCCTACTCCCGCCTGGTTTATGGTTAATAAAAACGATAGTAATGTAAAATTGTTGGATGAAAAGATTAAAGAAAGTTATGGCTATCCTATAGTGATTAAGCCTAACGATGAAGGCAGCACGATTGGGTTATCGATTGTTCAGCCTGATGCAGAGGATGTCCAGCTTGGCAGTGCAATTGAACTGGCTTTTTCATATACCGATAGCGTAATGGTTGAGGAATATATTCCCGGTAGAGAGCTGACTGTTGCTGTACTTGGTGAGGAGGCATTGCCTGTTGTTGAAATTAAACCTAAAGATGGTTTCTATGATTATAAACATAAATATACCAGCGGGATGTCAGAGTATTTTTGCCCTGCTGATATTACACAAACCGTTTCAGATGAACTTAAACAACTTGGTTTACTAACTCACAAAACACTCGGATGTAAAGCGTATTCAAGAGTCGATTTCCGTTTAAACCCCGAAGGTAAATCTTACTGCCTTGAGATTAACACACTTCCTGGAATGACTGAACTGAGTCTTGTTCCCAAAGCCGCCGCTGCTGTCGGAATATCATTCCCTGATTTGCTTGATAAGATTATAGAATATAGTTTGGAATGATAATGTTCAATATTCAATAGTTAATAATTTATCGTAGCTTTAACCTTCAATCTGTAACCTTCAATCTGTAATCTGTAGTCTGTAGTCTGTAATCTGTAATCTGTAATCTGTAATCTGCATTCTTTT
>CAYWTS010000080.1:0-4011 GCA_964461265.1 uncultured Ignavibacteriales bacterium | reverse complement strand
TTCATCTTTTCTATCTCCTCATTAAAGAAAACCAGTCCCCTGTCTAATGTTTCATTAAAGCTCTCCTCTTCCGACTTTACAACTTCTTCAATAAAACTTTTCTTTTCAACTATCTCCGGGAAAACAGAACCCATTGTATTAACCAAAACACCCACAAGTTCATAAATAAATGGTTTATGCATATTAAGATTTCTGCCGTATCTTGCTGCACGCCTTAATATTCTGCGTAACACATATCCCCTGCTTTCATTCGAAGGCAAAGCTCCATCTGCAATAGCAAAAGTAAGTGCCCTTATATGGTCAGCGATCACATTCATTGCAGACGTATTTTTACCATCTGAATATTCTTTACCTGTAATGCTGATTAATTCATTAATAAGAGGCAGGAAGACATCGGTTTCGTAATTTGAATTTTTATTTTGAAGTATCCGCACTAGCCGCTCAAAACCCAGTCCCGTATCAACATGTTTTGCAGGCAGTTCGTGAAGCACACCATCTTCGTCACGGTTATACTGTATAAAAACCAAATTCCAAAATTCCATCACATCCGGATTACCTGAGTTTATATCTTCGGGTTTGCAGCCTTCCGGCGTTAAATCTATGTGAATTTCTGAACACGGCCCGCACGGTCCAGTTTCGCCCATCTCCCAGAAATTATCTTTTTCACCGAATCTGAGTATATGAGTTTTATCGATACCTGTTTCGCTTTGCCACAAATTAAAAGATTCATCATCTTCCCTGTATACCGATGCCCACAACCTGTTCTTAGGCATTTTCCAGATATCAGTCAGTAATTCCCATGCCCAGCCGATTGCTTCTTTTTTATAATAATCGCCAAACGACCAGTTACCGAGCATCTCGAAAAATGTATGGTGATAGCCGTCGTGCCCTACTTCTTCAAGGTCATTATGTTTTCCGCTGACCCTGATACATTTTTGAGTATTGGCACAGCGTTTATAATCACGCTTACCTGTGCCCAAAAATACATCCTTAAACTGGTTCATACCCGCATTTGTAAAAAGCAGAGTCGGATCATCATAGGGTATAACCGGTGCCGAAGGAACAATTTTATGTCCCTTCCGCTCAAAAAAGTCAAAAAAATCCTGTCTTATTTCCTTTGAATTCTTTGTCACAGCACCTGTCATGGATAAAAATTATTAATTTTGACAAATTTAAGCAAGTATGCGATTAGATAAAATGGCTTATATTATTGTGTATTTTATATCTTTTAAAACCGTTTTATTATTATCGTGATTGTAATTACAACGGTATAGTTAAAAAAATGCTTTGATAAATTTATTGCAGGTAGTTAATATTGTGGAAATGCCATGCCTTTGGCAAAATCCTATCAGCTGTTTTGCTGGTAGTCCTGCCGAAAATTTTACTCGATGGAGAATATATGAACAAAATTATATTATTTACTTTTACATTCTTTTTACCGGTTATGATGCTGGCACAGGTATCTACCGAATGGATAAGCAGGTATAACAGCCCTGCAAATAACAGCGATATTCCTTTGAATCTGGTGACCGATAATTCAGGCAATATTTATACCACAGGAATTACAATGGGTACGGCATCAGGCGAGGATATATTAACAATAAAATTTACACCCGACGGCAAACAAGCCTGGACTGCAAGATTTACAGGACCGGGCAATAATTCCGATAAAGTATCCAACATACTTCTTGATAATTCAGGTAATATATACATTGTAGGTTCAAGCATAGGTTTTGAAAATGGCTATGACTACATATTAATCAAATATAATAATAACGGCGATTCATTATGGACTCTCAGGTTTGACGGTGAAGATAATAAAAATGACCAGGTTACAACAGCAGTAATCGATAAAAACGGATTCATATACGTTAGCGGTTATACTATCAACGAAGAAACATCATACGATTATCTGACACTGAAAGTATCACCCGAAGGAAAAACTATATGGGCTAATAAATTCAACGGACGCGGAGATAACAACGACCAGGCTACGGGTATCGCTGCAGATAAAGATGGCAATGTATATGTAACAGGTTTTAGTATTGGTAATAATACTGCGTATGATTTTGTCACAATAAAATACCGTCCTAACGGGGATTCAGTTTGGGTTAGGTCTTATAATGGAACCGGCAACGGTAACGACCAGGCATTCGGTATAGCTGTAAATGATTACGGCGACATTTATGTTACGGGAACCAGTTTTGGAAGCAACGGCACAAATGATATTGCAACAATTAAATACAATACATCGGGTGTACAGCAGTGGGCAGTTCGTTTCAACGGGACTGATAATAAAAACGACCAGGTACTTGGTATTGCACTTGACCAGTTCGATAATATATTTGTAACCGGTTTCAGTGCAGGCTACACATCAAATAATGATTTTATTACGATAAAATACAACTCGTCTGGTGCTGAATTATGGAATGCCCGCTATAACGGTATCGGCAACAGCATTGATCAGCCGCTTGCAATGATGGTTGACAATATGGGCTGCGTTTATGTGTCAGGTTACTCGTGGAACGGTACAGATAATGATTTTTTAACCGTAAAATATAACGCACTCGGAGTTGAACTATGGGTTGCCAATTTCAATGGCCTTGGCAATGGTATTGACCAGGCAAATGCTATTGGAATTGATAAAGAAGGTTATGTGTATGTTGCAGGAAACAGCTTAGGAAGCGGAACTCTTTTTGATTATGTCTTAATTAAATATAAACAAACAACCCCCGAAAATTCACCAAACCTGGTTGCACCTGCCAATAATGCTCTGGGCATTCAGCCTAACGCAGTTTTCGACTGGAACGACTTAACAACAGCCGATGCATACCGTGTACAGGTATCTTATGACGAAACATTTAATAACATCATTTTTGATACCTTGATTTATACCGTTTCCCAGTTCAGAATGGCCGAAGGGCACTTAATAAACAACTCTAAATATTTTTGGAGAGTAAATACAAATAATGCAGCCGGAGAAGGTCCGTGGTCACAAACTTGGAGCTTTTCGGTTTTAATAGTACCCGATATCCCAACTCTGCTAAGCCCGTCAAATGGTTCAAGAGTCCCATCAGGTAATATTACCCTATCCTGGAACGCATTACCTACAGCCGAAAAATACAGGTTGCAGGTATCGGGAGAATATAATTTCTCTAATATTATTATTGATGCAGACGGGTTAAAAGAACCATTTTATACCATAACATCAAACATCTTACCCGATAACTCGGTTTATTTCTGGAGAGTAAATGCCTCTAATATAGTCGGTACGGTCCCCTGGTCGGATATATGGACAATAGGAGTTGGAAACGTTTCACCGCCGCCGCAGCCGGTCCTTATCTCGCTGCTAAACGGTTCCACAGGCCAATCGCTTACCCCCGTTCTCGATTGGAATGATGTTCCTTCTGCCCAAAGCTACAATCTTCAGATTTCCTCAGATTTGAACTTTCAGTACTTAACGCTTAGTGCGGAAAACATTACAGAATCGAGATACCAGGTACCTTCTGGTATACTTTCTTATAATACATTGTACTTCTGGAAGGTTTCAGCTAATAATGTTGGCGGCTCGAGCAACTGGTCATTGATCTGGACTTTCACAACTATGATAGGAGGATTACAAAAAATTGGTACAAATGTTCCAAAGGAGCTAAGATTATACAATAATGACCCAGAACCTTTTGCATCTACAACACAAATTAAATTCGATCTTCCCCAATCTAGCAATAATAAAAATGTTGTGCTTGTAATATTTGACCCCATGGGTAAAGAGGTCGCCAAACTTGTAAATGAGAATCTTAAAGCCGGTTCATATATTATTAACTGGGATGCCAGTAATTATGCAAGAGGTTATTACTTATACCAAATCAGAACCGAAGGTATAGTTGAGACAAAACGGATGCTGCTGGTTAAATAGTGCATACGTGACTTTATTGTAAGTTGAATTTTAAGTTATTAGGGGCTGTCTCAAAAGGCAATTTTCTTGTAAAAAAACTGTAACCGCAACTTTCA
>CAYWTS010000079.1:0-4938 GCA_964461265.1 uncultured Ignavibacteriales bacterium | reverse complement strand
ACAAAAGCTCGAAAACCTTCCCACTACACCAGGTGTTTACCGCTTCAAGGATAAAAAGGGGAAAATAATTTATGTCGGCAAAGCCAATAGCCTGCGTCCGCGTGTACGTTCTTATTTTACGGGAAAACCAGCAGGACCCAGAATAGAAAAAATGGTTTCGCTTATTGAGGATTTTGACGTGATCAATACCGATAACGAAGTTGAATCGCTTATACTTGAGATGAACCTTATCAAGGAACTCAAACCCCGCTACAATGTAAACTTAAAAGATGATAAAAGCTATCCGTATATAGTAATTACCAAGGAACCTTACCCGAGGGTTTTCCCCACACGCAAACGCCGTAACGACGGTTCGAAGTATTTCGGTCCGTATACCGATGTTGGCTCGATGAAATATTCGCTTAAGATGCTGCGCGATATTTTTATGATACGCACATGTAATTTCAATATAACAGAAGAAGCGATAAAAAAGAAAAAATTCAAGCTTTGCCTTGAGTATCACATAAAGAAATGCGAGGGACCTTGCGAAGGGCTTGTTTCTGCCGGAAAATATAACGAGATGATTGGAGAAGTCGAAAAGCTGCTCAACGGCAAAACCTCAACACTTATAAAACAGCTTGAACAGAAAATGAGCCGGGCAGCACAAAGCCAGCAGTTCGAGGAAGCTGCTCAGATAAGAAACAAAATCCAATCGCTGGAAGTGTATTCTTCTAAGCAAAAAATGGTTTCTGATGATTTTGGCGACAGGGACGTTATAGGTTTTGTGAAAGAAGAAGATGACGCTTGTGTAATGATTATGAACATACGCGACGGAAAAGTTATCGGCAAACGTCATTTTTATCTTGACAGTGTTGAAGATAAAACCGACGAAGAAATTTCGGAAAGGGTTTTATTTAAATATTATTCAGAAAATGTTTTTATACCCGATGAGATAGATATTCAATCTGATATCGATGTTAATACTATCGAGAAATGGTTCATTAAACAGTTCAATAAAAAAGTTAATGTAATTATTCCCAAACGCGGTGATAAGATTAAGTTGATTTCTCTAGTCAAAGCAAATGCCCGGTATATGCTTGACGAGCTTAAGCTGCAGCGTCTGAAACGTGAGTTCATACCGCATTCAGTAACAGCTTTGAAGCGTGACTTAAGGCTTACAAAACTGCCGAGAAGAATCGAATGTTTTGATATTTCTCATATGCAGGGTACCGATACGGTCGGCTCTATGGTTGTATTTTATGACGGCAGACCTAAAAAATCGGATTACAGAAAATATAAAATCCGGACGGTTTTTGATGAAACAGGCAAGCCCGATGATTTTGCCTCAATGAGAGAGGTGATATACAGAAGATACAGTAAACAGCAATCAACAGGCATTACAAATTATGAAAAAATGGGTAGCTTACCTGCCGAAGCTTTAGCGCAGGCAGGGGGTTCGGTCTTACCCTTCCCCGACCTTATAGTAATTGACGGAGGCAAGGGTCAGCTTTCATCTGCAGTTAAAGTCATGGGAGACCTGGGATATAAAGAGTACAACATCATCGGATTGGCAAAACGGCTTGAGGAAGTTTTTTTGCCGGGAGATTCAGCACCTCACAATTTACCAAAAACCTCTAGCGGACTCAAGCTTCTTCAGCGTGTGCGTGATGAAGCCCACAGGTTTGCTGTTACTTTCCACAGAACCCTGCGTGATAAACGGACACTTACATCCGAGCTTGAAGAAATAAAGGGAATAGGCAAAATAACTGCACAGAAATTATTAACTGAGTTCGGCTCGGTTGAAAATATTAAAGAAATGATGATAAATAATTATGAGGAGTTCGGGAAAAAAGCAGGAAAGAAAAAAGCACGGTTACTTCTTAATCATTTTCAAAATAATATCGGAACAATATGAACTACGGTACACTATATTTAATTCCAAACACGCTTGGCGGTAATGAACTGAGCAGTGTTATTCCAACGGAAGTTATAAATGTTATCAACACAATCGAAAACTATGCGGTTGAAAACATAAAATCGGCAGTACGCTTTCTTAAACTGGCCGATATACAAATCCCGATTCAGGAAATAAATTTTTATGTGCTGAATAAGGATACGAGTGATAAAGAATTGACGGAATTTATTAAGCCGCTTTTAAAAGGAAGGAATGTTGGTATAATCACACAGGCAGGGTGTCCCTGTATAGCCGATCCGGGTTCGAAACTTGTTAGCTTAGCTCACCGGAAAGACATACGGGTCGTTCCGCTTGTGGGACCCTCTTCCGTAGCACTGGCTTTAATGGCATCGGGATTCAACGGGCAGGAGTTTTGCTTTAACGGGTATTTGCCTGTTGATAAAAAGAAAAGAGAGAAAACCATACTCACCCTTGAACGCAGGGTGCAGTCATCAGGCAAAACACAGATATTTATAGAAGCTCCGCACAGGAACGATATACTGTTGGATGAAATTATACGTTTATGTGATGGTAATACAAAGCTTTGTGTTGCCGTTAACCTGACTTTACGTGATGAAATGATAGTTACCCGTAGTATCGATAAATGGAAGAAAAATAAGCTGGTAATAGGTAAAAATCCCGCCATTTTTTTGATAGGGGTGTAGCTGAATTTCCCTAAATTTCCCTTGACTTAAATGTTTTTAAAGATTTACTTGCAAAAATCAAAAAAGAGGACTTATAGAAACACATCTTCTGTTTCTAAATTTAACATTTTATAGAAAAAAACCATAAAAAAATGGAAACAGCAAAATCTCAATCCCTAAGTTTCAGCAGACGTGTGTTTCTGCCTGTCATCCTCTTTTCATTGCTGGTCAGTACAGGATTATATGCACAGGGAAGCGGCAATAAATACTCAGGCGAGTTTCTCGCAATCGGAATCGGCGGCAGGCCTCTTGGCATGGGCGGTGCATTTGTATCGCTTGTTAATGATGTAACAGCAGGCTACTGGAATCCAGGTGCTCTTGCTCGAATTAATTATCCCCAGCTTGCTCTTATGCACGATGAACGCTTCGGTAACCTTGTTAACTACGATTACGGCGCCGTTGCAATTCCGTTCGGACCCAAAATATCGATTGGATTAAGCGTAATAAGATTAGGTGTTGATGATATAGGCGATACACGAAACGCACTTATCGATTTAAATAACAACGGTTATTTTGACCCCGGCGACAGGCTTGATTACAGTAAAATAACTTTCTTTAATGCAGCTGACTGGGCTTTTATTTTAACTTATTCAAAAAAGCACAATGAGAAGCTTTCTTACGGCGTGAACCTTAAGGTGATTGCAAGAAAAATTGCCGAGGGATTCGCTTCTGGTGTTGGGTTTGATGTTGGTGCGTTATATAGTGTAACACCTAAGTTCCGTGTGGGTGTTAATCTTCAGGATATAACTACAACAATACTTGCATGGAATACCGGAAGAAAAGAGCTTATCACTCCAACGGCAAAGATAGGGGGTTCTTATGACATTGAATTTTTAGGACACAGCCGTGTTACCCCTGCTATGGATTTTGATGTAAGGTTCGAAAACCGCCGTTTTGCTTCGCTTACTCACATAGGTCCCGTAAGCTTCGATATGCATGCAGGGCTTGAGTATGGTTTTAAAAACCTTTTTGCAATCCGCGTAGGATATAACGACGTAAAACAGCTTACACTGGGCGCTGGTGTTAAGCTGCCTAAGCTAAACCTGGATTATTCATTTGTAAAATTCGACGCTTCCGACCAGCTTGGCAACACTCACCGGCTCTCGGTTACATTCACTCTTGAAGAAGAAAAATTTAAACGTCCCGGAGAGTAACCTTTATATAAATAGATTTTATTTTAAACGCTCTTTTATAGAGCGTTTATTGTTTATATGCTTTGGTTGTGTCGGCTCTGTGACCTAGACTGCAGCAGGCAGGCGCGTCAGGTGTAACACCTGACACAAAGTGTAACTGAAAAAGACAAAAACGTATATTTGTATAATAAATTGATTGAAAGCACAACATAAGTTGGATAACCAGCCAGTACAAACATTTCACCGGATAATTTACACCATAATATTAATTCCCGCTCTTTTATGGTGTCTTGGAATTATATTTGCACCTATGTGGCTGCATGAAAACGATTTCCGCGGCGGGGTGTCGGTATTTTTATATAAGCTTTACTCTACTTCATGCCACCAGAGCTCTGCACGCTCATTCCATTTATTCGATGAAAAGCTTGGAGTATGCTCACGGTGCACGTCAATTTATTTCAGTTTTTTGCTTGCAGCGGTTGTTTACCCTTTTATAAGGAAGCTCAGCAGTATGCAGCTTCCTCCGCTGTGGATACTGCTGGCAGCAGGAGCAATAATGGTTTTAGACGGCGGACTTGATTTGCTTGATGTATGGAACAATACATTTATCTCAAGGGAAATAACAGGCGCGATACTTGGATTTGTTTTGCCTTTTTACATTATCCCGGGCACAATTAAACTGTTTAACGAACTTCGTACTCCCGTAAAGGTTCATTCACCTAAAGTTAAAAACGATGCAGCAGCCGAATAAACTAACACCTGTAGTAATAAGTTCATTGATAATGATTGGAATATCGCTCTTTCCGTTTTTAAATCTTATTAATTTTTTATGCTGTGCCGGAATAATGATAGCTTCCGTAATAGGGACTTCCTATTATGTAAAGCAAATGCTTGCAAACGGACTTGAGATTCAAATAAAAGACGGGGTAATGATTGGCTTGCTTTCGGGATTTTTTTCTGCAATTGTGGTAGTTATAGCAACCACAATTATCGGTATGATTTCATCACAGAATCCAGTCCCCGAACTTTACAATCTTCTCGATAAGCAGGGTTTCAAAGTACCGCCTCAGGCAGAGGAATTTTTGAGGAAGATATCAGATGAATACAGCAGGACAGGATACAGTATTACTATGACGATTATTTCGTTTGTTGTTTATGTAATTACATA
>CAYWTS010000078.1:0-5192 GCA_964461265.1 uncultured Ignavibacteriales bacterium | reverse complement strand
GTAATCCTGCGGATTTCCAAGTGTATAAACTGATTGCCCGGTTTTTAAATAATTACAATCAGAAATTTTTACAGGTTTGTGTGTGTTGTTATTGATTTTTAATATTAAAATATCTCTTTCAGGGTCTGCTGCCATTATAAGCGGATTTTCAATGGTATCAAGTCCGTTAATAAGTTTAATTTTAGAACATCCTTCAAAAATGTGGTAATTTGTGTAAATCAATCCGTTTTTGTTTACCAGAACAGCACTGCCTGAGGCAATTAATTCGTTATCCATATTGAAAACCTGCATGAAAAAGATAGCATCCCCTGTGGAATCATATATCTGCTCCGGAGTTGGGATTTGGGAATAAACAACATTTTGGAAAATGACTAAAATGAAAAATATTAAAGTTTTCATGTCTGTTTGTATTAGAATTTAAGATATTTTAATTCATTTTAGGGGTAATTTTCTTTCTAATTCAAACATAATACATCAATTTAGCTTATGTGTATCATTAAATGATACTAATTGAATAAGATTGATAAAATAATGGGTTTAAAATGCGGGGTCAACTTGGGTCTATTAAATTAATGTGAATTATTTACTTTGAATCATTTTTCCATTTAACTATCTTTGTAAAAAAGGAGTATCTATGCCAGAAGATAAAAAAGACGAAGTAATGCAAGGACAGCAAATAAATATTGAAATCGGAGAAAAAGAAGCCGAAGGAATATATTCTAACCTTGCAATAATATCGCATTCGCCGGCTGAGTTTATTATTGATTTTACAAGGGTTTTGCCGGGAATTCCCAAATCAAAAATCAGTGCAAGGATTATTATGACACCGCAGCATGCCAAAATGCTGCTCGGAGCATTAAAAGATAATGTGGATAAATATGAAAATCAGTTTGGTGAGATAAAGCTTATCGGAGTGCCCTCACAGGGAGGTTTCGGTTTTCAGCCTATTGTTAATCCGAAAGATGAGAAGATAAATTAGGAATCAGAAGTTAGAATCGGAAATCAGAGGTCAGAATAAATTTGCATCAGCATTAATTATATTTTATGTAAATCTTGATTCTTGGAATTATGCTCAGGGATATATTCTAATTAATAATTCCTGACATAAAGGTTTATCCCGCCGAATAAGGCAAAAACTATATTTGCCATCCACGCTGTAAGTACAGGATTCATTTCACCGTTATATCCGAATGTCTGTGATATTTTTACAAACCCAAGGTAAATAAAGCTGACCATTATGCTAATTGCAAATTGCAAAGCCAGCCCTTTACGTTTGCGGGTTCCGGTTGAAATTGAAAGTCCGAAAATTACAACTATTAAATTGCTGAAAGGAAACGAAAACTTTGAGTAAAAATCTACAAGTAATCTGTCGATGTTTTGCCCTCCTTTTGCCTGTGTATCGATGAAATCACTGATTTCACCGTAATCCAGCTCGTCTGGTTTGAGCTGTTTTTTAATTATTTGTTCCGGTTTTAGATTTAGCCTGCCAATGCCCGGTATGTTGCTGCCGTCTGTTTTCTCCATAAAACGCAGCACCTCTGTTCCGTTTGTGAAGTTTCTTTCAGTTACTTTCAGCAGTATCCAATTTCCGTTTTCCCACTTCATCTGCTGGCAATCGATTCTTGTTCGAAGCTGTGTTAATGTATCCGGATTGTAAACCTGTATCGATACATTAATTGCCGTGAGTTCTACATCCTTGAACTGGTCTATTAATATGATGCAGTTTTTTGTATCCTGAAAATACAGTCTGTTCAGGCCTGTTGTGGGTAAACTTTTTCCGAGATAATTTCTTTCGATAAAAAATTTATGTTTGTTTGCCCCCGGAACAACCCAGTTATTAAAGTAAATCGATATGCCTGTTACTATTATACCAAGCAATAAGAAAGGCATCATAAATCTTAATAAACTGACGCCTGCATTCTTTATGGCAATAATTTCATTTAAATTTGCAAGCCTTCCTGCTGTAAATAAAGTTGCAAGCAGCATGGAAATCGGAGTGATTAATTTTACAATCTCAGGTATGAAATAAAAATAATATTGTAAAACGAATGGTAAGGTAAGCTTATTATCTATAAACTTATCAAGGTTCTCAAAAAGGTCAACAAGAATAAAAATAAGAATAAAGCATAAGAGGGCAAACAGCAGATTTTTAATGAACTGCGAAATAATATATTTATCTATCTTTGTAATCATATAATTCTTAAATGAGCAGTCAATCGGGGTTATTTACTTTTATTCTTTATTTTTTCGAGTGGTTAAGCCCGCTTAATCCTCTTTTAAGAAAGCGGAGATTCAGAGTGTGTATAATAAAATTTAACTATTTATAAGCTTATTTTATTGTAAATTAATTTTTATTTCTTATCCGTAGATTTTTTTGTCTTTTGTTTGAAGAAATCGAGATAAATGTTTGCTGCAATATAAAAACTTATCCAGTGGAATTGTTTTGTTTTTGCCTGGTATTGTTTAAAAGGTGTTCCGAATACCTGTGACAGGTTTGAAAAGTATAATCCTTCTTCATCTATAATTGCGGCATTTCTTTTACCCCATTCAAGCCGGTCAGCAATCGAACCTGCATTATTTTTTAATAACAGGTTGGCAATGTCATATTTTACACCCAGAGAAATGCCAATCGTCTTATTTATTTTTACTTCCAGACCAGCGTTCAGCGATATACCTAATCTTAAATCACTGAAATCAATGGTTGATGAATCGATATTGTTTTCCGTTCTGGATATTGTAGCAGACAGAAAATTAAAATTAAATGCAGCACCAAAATACGGACTAAGCAGGTTAGTGAATGAAAGCGGTGCTGTTTCGATGCCAATACCGAGTGAAAAGCTGTTGAATGTGTAATTATATTCTATTGGAGTGGGTATATCAGCAGTATCACCATTTATAAAAATAGCCCTTACTACGCCGTAGCCTCTCTTTGTTCTTTCAAAAGTGTTAAAGGAATTGAAAGATGCAGTAATTATTCCTCTTAGAATATTGTATTTATCAAAATTAATCTTTCCTGTTCCGAATATATGAATTCCGGTTTTAGCACCAAAATTTGTTGCTGCAAAATTTGAATCAACGGTAAGTATTTGTATAGTATTGATATACGGGCTCGAATACATCTGGTAGCTGTAATAATTACCTTTTAAGTCTTTAAGTGGTTCCGATATTCCTATACCGAACTGTATTACAGGTTTATCGAACTGTGCAGATGTATTTATATATAGTAATGAAATAAAACATATTATATATATTAAATATTTTATTTTCATTTGTATTATATTTTTAAATTATTTTATAATTAAATTAGAGTTCTATTAATTTACATACCAAGATAAAATGTCACTCCCCCAAAAAAAAGAAGATATGTTATGTTTCTGTTTCTGTACGGGTAACCATTGACGGTTTCATTCTTATCATTAAGACTATAGTGGAATGCATCGTCACCGCTTGAATTTTTTCCAATTATATTTGCCCATACATACTTAGCACCAAGCTGGAAGCCGACCCGTTTATTGAACCTGTATTCAATTCCTGCAGTCCCTTCTATACCTGCTCTTACAGTAGGATTTAAGCTAAGGCTTACATCCGAAGTTTCGTCAGCATACGTTTCGCTATAACCGCCTGTAAACAGGTAAAGAGAGAACTGTGCATCCGCAAAGGGTATGAATTTACCGGTACGTGTAATATATCTGTAACCGGCTCCTGCTGTAATATTTAGTATGTTCATATTATAAGCTATAGTAACCTGTCCGTTTCCATTAGGGTAATTGGTATTCTGCCACACCCTGTTGAAGTTAAAACCACCGATAAAATAAAGCATTTTCGATTTATACGGTGCATAGCTGATATTAAGCCCAAAGAAAGTGCCGTATCTGAAAAAGTAACTGTTTGAATCGGGATTTGCTGTAAACGTTGCCCTTGTATCACCGAACTTGCCGTAAAAATCTCCTGTGGGATGTGTATATCCGCCCCTGAATGTGAGCATCGTGCTTGGCTGTGATGAAAGTGATTTGAATATGAGACAAACAAATATAATTATCAGCGTGTATTTCATTTATATATTATCCTCTAATTATTTTTTCGTGAAAATATCTAAGCTAAACGATATACCTGCGAATGTCTGCAGAAAATTAATACTTCTGGCTTCATACCCGCTTGAACCATAATCGTTCAATGGTATTTCGGAAGAGCCGGAAGTGCCTGTTTCTCCCGCATCTAAAAGCGACGAACTAGGGGAGCTTTGGTTTTCTTTGCCGAATAAGTTCGCAAAGGCGTACTTAACACCAGCCGTTACTTTCCAGTTCTTGCTGATACGGTATTCTAAACCTGCTGTGAATATTAAACCATACCGTGTTTCTGATTTTCTGCTTCTAAGGTTCAGCGTATCGCCTGTTACATCAACCTTCCCGCCGAAGAAATTTACCATGATCTCGGCTGCTGTAAAAGGATTCAGCTGTTTACGGGGATTAAAATCATATTGAAAGCCGCCGCTTATGGTGAATACCGACATCCTGTTTTTTATGCTTCTGCCTAAGGTGCCTGTGGTATAATCTTTATTCTGGCTGAAGTAGTTGTAATTTAACCCGACTACTATTCCCAGAGCATCGGTTGTATCTATTAAATATTTACCTTTTATACCAAAATTGAAGCCATCTTTAAGCAAATAGGTATTTTTTGTATCATCGGTTACCTTATAATACTCAGATGGATACTCGCCTTTCATGTTTGATAGCGGAAATGTATATCCTCCGAAAGCAGAAAATGAGAATTTTGATTGTGAGTATATTACAGCAGGCAGAAATATAAAAATAAATAAGTAATTTTTCATTTTAATATTGACTTCTTAACAGCAAAATTAAGAAGATTTTGGAGAATTACAATTTAGAAAAACACCCACGATTCCAGCTTAAGCTTCAAGTCTAAATACTCTTAATTTATATCTTGAACACAGAATAACTCACAGGTTAAATATGAGTATCACAGAATTTACACAAAAAAGAAAATTCTAAAGAAACAAACTTGCTTGTATAGAATTTAGTTTGCTGAGCAGGTTGAATATTCCCTAAGATTCGATTTTACTATACTGCAGAATATTAACTCCATCCCCTTTGGGGAGGAGACTTCAAAGCAGCCAGGAGGAGGGGTATAAAAAAGGGGCTGTCTCAAAAGTGTTTTTGTATCCGCAGTCTTTA
>CAYWTS010000077.1:4276-5367 GCA_964461265.1 uncultured Ignavibacteriales bacterium | reverse complement strand
TAAGACACCTGAAGTTTTTTTTATAATCCAGAACGGTTTCCCCTTTTCGGATAAGTTAAGCATACTCTGAACTTTTTTTGTCAAAACTCCCGCTAAAGAAATAACCATACAATGCCCTATTGAAAATGAAAGTAACAAAAGTATCGGGTAAAATAAACCGGTTGATGCGGTACTGAACATAATTGCAAGTATCGGTGCAGCAAATGCAAATGTACAAGGACCTAAACCGATTCCTGCTATTACACCCAGCGTTAAAACTCCAAATGAACCACTTATTATCTTAGATGGTATTATATTCTTTTCGATAAATCTTAAATTTAAGATATCCAGTAATATCAAACCTGCAAAAATAAGAATCACCGGTAATATGTAATTAGCAGCATCTCCTATATCACCAAGAATTCTACCAAGTAAGGTGGTTATTAATCCGATTATTACCAGGGATAACAAAATACCGATTGCGAACAGCAGTGATAAGCGGAAACTTTTTTTAACTGAATTAATTTCCTTTCTTGAAATATAAGCAATAATTAACGGTATGCTTGACAAATGACAGGGGCTAAGCAAAATACTTAATACACCCCAAAGAAAAGAACCTATTAAAGCAATCCAAATAGTTTCGGAAATTAAACTATTAAGCCATATAAATACATCGTTCAGCAAATTAATGAAATCTATCGGTATTTGAAGCACCTGAACATCCTATTATACAGGGCTTATTATTTATTTTGTACACCATATTGCTTTATAAGTTTTGTATTACTTAAAAAATTTATTTTTAATTTGAAAACAGTAATCAAAGTACAAATAATCATTAAAACCTGTGATAAATCAAATAAAGTATATGCATATTTTATAACTTCGTATATTGCAGCAAACTGCACAAGCATTAAAAACCCGGTAATAACCGAAATGATTAAGCCGGTAAATATACATTTTAGAAGTAACTTGTCTAACTTAGTTTTTTGCTTAATTTTGCTTAGCAAATAAATGCATATTAGAGATATTAAAATATTTATTACAGATAACAGAAAATGGTTTGAATCCAATACAAATCTTGATGGCAGAATATATTCAAGCATACCCTTCTC
>CAYWTS010000077.1:1764-4176 GCA_964461265.1 uncultured Ignavibacteriales bacterium | reverse complement strand
CCATTCTGTAATATTGCATCTCTGTAATCGGTTTCCCGTCACTTCCGAACGGATATTTTACAATTGATGCAGTAAAAAACTGCGAACCGGGAGAATGGCAATCGGTACAACCGTTTATACCTAAAGCAGACTTTGAGGGAAATACATTGTGACTATATTTATAAACAGAAGCAAACGGTGAAGATTCATATTCATCTTTCATTAAAACAAAGAAATTCTTACCATCTGTATACACCTTGTCATTATTTACCCAAACAACTTGCTTCCCACTCATATCATATTTCAAATCAGCTAATCTTTGCGATACGGATTTTATTACCGCATCGATCTCTGTTTCTTTATTGACTTCCGGTACTTCATCTCCGTTATCATCTATAATCAATTTTAGTAACGGGTATTTAGATGAATCGGCAAAATGTTCAGTCCACATCGTATAAATATCTCTCATTTTAGGTTGGTCTAATCCTTCTCTGCCATCAGTATGAATACCGGGCCAGGAACTATGAACAGCATTTACAGGATAGATTTTGTCTTTATATTTTGCATATATTGGTTTATAAACGTCGGTTGGCATATCTTTAGCCGTAAACATACTAAGCTCGCCATAATGGTTCCAGTAATTCATATTTTGGTCGTAAAATGTCCATATGTGCTTTGCAGGAGGAGAAATTTTGGGTCCTTTATTATATACATCACTCACCTGAACTAATGCAGATTTAACTGACTTAACAGGAATATGGCATGTCTGACATGCAATCTTTTCCAAATGTAATGGAGGAAGCCATGAATGTTTGGCAATAGGAGCATTTAAATAACCATCCGAATGACAATTTTCACAAGTTCTTACAGTATTATCCAAATCATTACGCACAAATCCTCCCGGGTCGTCTCCCTTGCCGAAGTTGTGTTCTTCTTTTCCTCTGATTAGTTCATTAGATGCCCGACTTCCTGCGGGGTGGCAATCAACACATTTCAGTCCAGCAGCAATATGAACATCCCTTCTCGGGCTAAAATCAGTTCCTTTCTTTTTCCAATCCGGTTTTGCGTGACAATTCAAACATGTTTCGTTTCTCGGTTCTCTGACAAAATGCATAGAGAGTTTTCCCTCTTTATCGAACTTGCTTAAGTCATAAGTTACCAAGACTTTATCACCGGATTTCACGCTTCCTTCAACTTTCCCAAGTTCCGAACCCTCGGTTGCAGCCCATTTAAAATTCAAGCTGTCAATCATAGCATTTCGTTTTTTAAAATCATATTCAGGTAAATGACACAACATACAATCGGCTTCGATTACACCTGTTTCATTCCATTTAGCTTTATAATAATCGCCATCAAATCCGTTCTCCCCACCTGAAACCAGACTAAAAAAAGAATCCTGCATTTTTTTATCGTATCTAATTCCGTCTCTGTCATATTCCAGCGAGCCGCTCCCGGGATGACAATAACCGCACGTAGCAGTTATATATTCAAAAGAAGTCATGTCAATATCCCCTGCCGACTTATTTTGCTTAAAGGCAAGCTTTCTGTATAGAGGAGCTGGTGAGCACCACGTACCTCCATATACTCCGGGTGATGTAACCCATTGGTATCGTTTTGTCAATTCATCGGCAGGTTTTTCACCGCGCCCCTGCTGGAAATGAAAACCCTTTGTGATCTTATCGTAATCATGGCATTTTCCACAGGTTTGTTTAGGTGAATATGGTGTGTTTGAATTAATTTCTTTCGTAGGGTCTATTAATTTTCCATCTTCGTCGAAAAGATAAAACGGGGGACATACACCTAAATTCGATACTTTAACATCTTCTTTGATATAATTGTAAGGAGGGTTTTTATCAAGTTTTTTAATCACAGCAATAATAACAAATATTAAAAATATGATTGTTATTAATATTGAAGAAATTCTAATGTTCATATTTAAAAAGGTTTATTAAGAAAACTACTGAATAATGAGAACTAAAATAGATTAAAGCTGAATTAACTGCCCGGATTTATTCCCTTTGATTGAAGCAGCTTATCAATTTCCTCTTCGGGATAAAAGCCCTCATGCCTGAAAAATTCTTTTCCGTTTTCATCTAAAAACACCTGTGTAGGAATTAATTTTATTCCATATTCCTGTGCAGGCTTTTTATCTTTCCAAACATCATGGAATACAACTTTCACCTGTCCTTTGTATTTTTCCTCAATTGATTTCATCACCGGCTGCATCTGCTTGCAGGGAATGCAGTTCACTGAGCCTAACTCAATAAATGTTACTTTAGCTTGTACTTTTTGTTCAGATTGAGAATTAGTATCCTTTTTCTCATAACCTTGTTCCCGCTCTGTTTTTCTCCCGCATGAAAGTAAATTCAATAAAACCGTAAAAGCTAAAAAAAGATAAATAAATTTTTTCATTTCATTTCTTCATTTATCCAG
>CAYWTS010000077.1:0-1664 GCA_964461265.1 uncultured Ignavibacteriales bacterium | reverse complement strand
TTTTTTATTTCAGTTTTTAAATAAATTAAAGAGGCTTCCTTGATGTTAGCAAATTTCCAGACATCTTCAAGATTTTTCCATTTTACCTGTTTATTATTTACGAATTTTGCAAGAATAACTGAACTGAATTGAAGATTATAATCACCTATATAATGCTCGTTTGCTGAATCTTCTATGTTTTTTTCGACAAAAGACAGCAGTCCATTTTTCTTTTCATTTATAAATACTTTATTAACGACTTCATTTGTGAAATTTTCTATATTTATACAGGAAGGGCACCGGGCTGTGGGATGGAAGTAGTAAACTATTATTTTAACTTTTTCTTTTTTTAATACTTTATCGTTTGCAGTATCTTTTACATCCTTTACATTCTTTTTTACCGGAATATTTTTACTATTGAAAGCTTTGTCCGTATCAGAACCAACAGATAAACCCGATGAATCAATTTTAATACTGCCTGATTTCAAATCATTTATTTTTGATTCTTTACTGCAGGATATTAATACAGAAGATAAAACTAAGCCTGAAGCTAAAACTAAATATGGTAGATTCCTTCGGCTAATCATATTTACTTAAAAAAAATCTATCTTCACAACTTAAAAAATTAACAATAATTATTAAACGGGTTCAGGGGAACCCTGCATGAAATATTTTCTCTTAAACCAGAGAGCAACATTAACAAGGCTAATCAAAACCGGAACTTCAACCAATGGTCCAATGACAGCAGCAAATGCTTCACCGGAATTTATTCCGAATACTGCAACAGCAACCGCTATGGCAAGCTCAAAATTATTGCTTGCGGCAGTGAAGGAGAGTGTTGCTGTCTTTGAATAATCTGCACCTATTTTCTTTCCTATGTAAAACGAAACGAAAAACATAATAATAAAATATAATATAAGAGGTATTGCTATTCTTAATACATCAAGTGGTATCCTTATAATGTATTCACCTTTTAATGTGAACATTACAAAAATCGTAAATAATAATGCAATCAACGTAACTGGACTGATCATCGGTATAAATTTCTTTTCATACCACTCTTTGCCTTTAATCTTAAGCATTGCAAAGCGTGTAATTAAACCGGCTAAAAATGGAATTCCGAGATATATAAATACACTCTCAGCTATTTGACTTATAGTAATATCTACTTTAAATGAAGTCAATCCTATCCACGAAGGAAGAATTGTAATGAATACATAAGCGTAAACCGAAAAAAATAAAACCTGAAAAATCGAATTAAATGCAACAAGACCTGCAGCGTATTCTGTATCGCCTTTTGCCAGTTCATTCCAAACAATAACCATTGCAATACATCGAGCAAGTCCTATCATAATAAGTCCGGCCATGTAATGGGGATAATTTTGCAGGAAAATTACAGCAAGCGCAAACATTAATATAGGACCTATAACCCAGTTTTGAACTAGCGATAACGCAAGTATTTTGAAATTTCTGAAAACATCTCCCAGTTCTTCGTATTTAACTTTAGCAAGAGGCGGATACATCATTAATATTAATCCTATTGCAATCGGAACATTTGTAGTACCAGATTGGAATGTATTCCAGAAATCTACAATGCTTGGGAACAAGTAGCCGGTCAAAACCGCAATGAACATTACAAGAAAAATCCATAACGTAAGATATCTGTCAAGAAATGAAAGTTTTTT
>CAYWTS010000076.1:4540-5650 GCA_964461265.1 uncultured Ignavibacteriales bacterium | reverse complement strand
ACGTGCAGAATCGAAGCTGACCTGATTACCAATGCTTACGTTACGTTTTATTGAGTGAAACTCGGTAGTAAGTTTCCTTCCTTCTGTATCATCATTAAATACAAAATTTCTTTTTTCCATCAGCATACGGCAGAATGTTACACAGTCATTTTTTACGTTCGGGTTTATCTGCACACCTGTAACGTAGATATAACGTTTTTCAAGCTCCTCGGCAAGCTGCATCCCGATTGCACCTTTATCGATATAAACACTTATGGGCTGCTCCTCTTTAAATATAGAGCAAATTATATCAAACTGCGTTTTAAAATTTACATTCCTTAATAATACAATGCGTTTCAGGTAAAAACGTTCGTTTTGTTTTATTAATACTGCGATGGCGGTAAGGTCATGTGAGCGTCCAATATCTATTCCAATAAAACACTTGCCTTTTAAAGCGTTCTCGCTGAAATCCTCAGTACAGCTTTTAAGCAGTTCATAGGTAAAATATGCTGTGGCTTCATCAATAAACTCACACAAAAACTCCTGCCGGAAGCTTTCTTCATCAAAATTACGTTTAAGGTAATCGATATCCATTTCACAGCCCTGTTTGATAGCATCATAACAGTTTACTTGCTTACGGAAATAATCGGGATACTTGGCGGTATTGGTAAAAATCTCATAAAACATATTCGATTGACCAAGCGGTGTCGAAACTATAGATATCTGGTATTTTTTCTTCTTTACGATGGATGGCAGCAGCGACTCATACATTTTTTTATCCTCTTTATGAAGTGCAAATTCATCAATCCGCACATCTCCGGGGAAACCGCGTATAGTTTCGGGTTTGGATGGAAGTGAGTAAATTGATTTGCCGTTAGAAAATGTTTTCTGCGTCACAGTATCCTTCACAAGCTTAACACGCCAGAGCTTTGTGTAAACACGTTCAATCCACCGTTCAACATAGCTCATAAGCTTATCAGCCTGCCTTTGTGATGACGAAACGAGCATCTGGTCGATGCCTTCAAAATAACATCTTCTTACCGCTTTGTAAGCCACCGCACCGGAACTGAACCCGATTTGACGCGATTTATTAGTTATATCGAGCTTGGCTTCACGATGCGTATATTCTTT
>CAYWTS010000076.1:0-4440 GCA_964461265.1 uncultured Ignavibacteriales bacterium | reverse complement strand
AGCCAGATTGACATTGTTGCATTAGTTTCGGAAAGCTTCTGCTGTGATAAACGCATTTTGTGAAGTGTTTCTGCCTGCTTTTGCTTTGCATATGTATCTGTATCGATTTTAAATTTTTTTAATATGGCTTTATTCAGCTCATCGGTCGTGATGTGCAATGCAGAAGCAACTTCACCAGCTGTGCAAAGATCTTCAAACATTAAATTAACTTGTTTCCAGTTTATTTGTGTTTTGTTATTATTTTTCATTTTAAGTAATTACTAATTTATTATTCTTAGAGATACTGATTTTTTTCTTTTCCACTAAACCGTCATTTCTGATACGCTCAAGTATCAGTGTTTGATCCAATCTGCTTGTCTCAACTTTTATTCTGATTTTTTTATCGAGCTTATTTGTATATTCCAGTAATAATTTCATTTATATCCATCCGATTGTTTGTTATCCCAGTGTTTTATTATATAGTCAATAATATGATACGAACATACATCCCTCTCCCACACTACATCTTCAAAATCCTGTGATTTGATAGAATCGATTATTTCATCCGGATTAACAGACAGGTAATAACACTTATCTTTATAACTAAATGTGACGATATCCCTGTCATAACTGCTGATATGAATTTCTTTTTCATGCGGCATAGAATTAAAATTCCCGTTAATTCAGTTCTGTTTCGGATAATCTTAGTGATTTTAATCTTTCATCAACAGCTTTATCAACAAATTCGGCTATCGACTCTTTCCTGTCATGCAATATCATAAATGCAATAGATTTCCTTATTTTATCATACGTAGTCTTCCATATATTTACAGGCTGGAAAGCAATCACACTCCTGCATCTGTTTATTTCTGTATTTTTAGAATTTGCCATTTACTTAAAAAAATTATGTATTATATTTGTACAAAGAAAACTTTCTGAACAAATATACATAAGTATATTAAGTAAGCAGTATCATTACTTGATATTATTATACAATTTTTTTTTTACTAACAAATTATCATATGTTTAGGGGTATTTATGGCTGATTTTTATAAAGAGATAACCAGCAGAATCAATTCCTTAAAAAAAGAAAGGAACATCACCAATTACCGCTTATCGAAGCTTACCGGCATACCTGAAGGCAGTATCAGCAAAAGCACACGCGGCCTTGGCGAATGGAAAGCGGAGCATCTCCATAAAGTTGCCGGTGTTTTCAAAGTATCACTTGAATGGCTTATCAGAGGTGAGCCTTCAACAGGTGTAAAAGAATCACGCATATTTACACGTGAAGGGCTTGATACATATACACAAAGAGTTCTTGATAAAAAACTTCGTAAAGTTCCTATTCTTGGATATGCAGAATGCGGTCAGCCGATTCCCCAAACAGTGGAACCTGGCACTAAATTTCTGGAAATAGCCAATATCAGTCAATTCAGTTCACCGTTTATACTTGTAGCCAAAGGTGACTCGATGCAGCCATATATTAACCCCGGTGATAAGCTTCTTGCTGCCGATATGCCTTCACTCATAAAGCCGATGCGTGCAGTTATTGTTGCATTCAAATCGGGTGCCGAACAGTACGAAGCCAATGCAAAGCTTATTAAATTCGATAAGGGAGGTAAAATTATTCTGTATTCTGTGAATACAAAGTATCCGCCTACAATTCATGATGAAAATGATATCTATAAGATTTATAAACTGATGACGATAATAAGAGAGGTTAAATAAATTAGAGATTAAATTTGCTATTACAATTTCTGGCAGCAATTTGAAAATTTAAACAAAAAACTTTTACAAAACTTTTCTTAATACAATATTTGTTAAATTATAATTTTGATAATTAAAAAGATTATTAACTTATCTTCTTTTATAAATAAACTTTTGTGTTCATTATTAACAGCAAATTACGGGATATGCACAAAAAAATTCTGCTGACTGTTGTTATTTTATCTGTAACACGGAATTTAACATTTGCACAGGACTTCCTTTCACAGGCAAAAACCGAATACGAGAATGGAAATTATACAATTGCCATAGATTATTGTTCATTAGAATTATATAATAATCCTTCTTCAGAAGTTTATGCATTACGCGGTAAATGTTTTTATTTTATCGGTAATTTCAAAAGTGCAATCGCTGACTTTAATAAAGCCATTGAACTTGACAGTAAAAAATACCAGTATTTCCAGTTACGGGGCGAGTGTTTTATTAAGCTTAAAAACTATGAATCGGCAATAGAAGACTTTAATAAAGCTATTAACCTGAATGCGTCCGATCCACTGCTTTTTAACAGCCTTGGAAATGTTTACCGCATTTTAGAAGAATGGGATAATGCTATCAGTAAGTATAACCATTCACTTGTGCTGGACCCTGATAATTATTATGCCTATAATTATCTGGGTCTTATACAGCTTGAACAAGAAAATTACACCGAGGCAATAAAATATTTTTCAAAAGCTTTAGATAAAAAACCGGATTTTACAGATGCTATTTACTATCGCGGAATAGCATATCATGAAAGTAAAAGGACAGATAAATCACTTTCGGATTTTAATAAGGTAATAGAGCAGAATCCAGCCTACCCCGAGGCATATTTCAGAAGGGGAATAATATATTTCGAAAAAAACGATAT
This sequence comes from uncultured Ignavibacteriales bacterium, assembly GCA_964461265.1. GTDB lineage: Bacteria > Bacteroidota > Ignavibacteria > Tepidaquicellales > OLB5 > CAYWTS01. The sequence goes on along the minus strand of CAYWTS010000076.1, from coordinate 1,829 downwards.
TATTAATGCTTTTTACGACTTTCAGAAGGCTTTGGAGCTTAAACCCGATTTCATCGAAGTTTATAATTACAGGGGTCTTACTAATACAAGCTTAAAAAAATATACGGAAGCAATTAATGATTTTACAAAAATAATTCAAATAAAACCCGATTTTCTTGAAGCATATGTAAACAGAGGGCTGGTTTATTCGGAAATGGGAGACAATGACAATGCATTACGCGACTTCTCGTATGTTTTTAAAGTGAAATCGGATTATGCGGAAGCTTACATGCAGCGTGCAAATTTTTTCCTAAAGCTGAAAAAATATGATGATGCCTTAAAAGACCTTAAGGCATACAGCCAGCTTTTACCCAAAGACGATAAAGCTATATATTTACAGGCAATGGTTCACTATGACATGGGGATTTATAATGATGCTATTGAAGATTTCAGCAAATCAATCGAATTGAAACCTGATAATACGAATGCATATTTTTACAGAGGCAACTGCTATTTGAACCTGAATAATTATGATAATGCAGCAGCAGATTTTAATACAGTATTAAAGTTAAATCCTACATTCAGCAACGTTTATTATTCAATTGGTGAACTGAACGTTAGACTATTAAATTATCCAGAAGCTGAAAAGAATTACTCTAAAGCAATAGAACTTGACACGGGCAGTGCTGAACCCTACTATAAACGGGGAACTTTGTACCAGAGATTGAAAGAGCATGGAAAAGCAATAATCGATTTTACCGAGTCTTTAACTTTAAACAATAATTATACCGAAGCCCTGATTGCCAGGGCGATATCCTTAAAATTTTTATCGAAATGCGATGATGCTTTAAAAGACGCCAATAAAGCGATGGAAATATCATTCGATAATTCACCGGCGTACTGCTGCCTGGCTGATATATACCTCTGCATGAAACAATATGAAAACGCAATTATTTATTATAACAAAGCTTCTGAATTAAATGAAAACTACTGGGATGCATACTTAAAACTTGCATTGGTTTACTGGCTTACCGGCAGGAATGAAGAAGCTAGAACAAACCTTCAGAAGGCTAAAGAACTGCAGAAAAAACTTGTAAATGGCATACATGGAATATATGAGCTTGAATATATGGGATGGATTTACAGTGACGAGGAAAAGTCTAATTTTGAAAAGATGTTCGAGGAATTGTAAAATTAAAATGCTCTGTTAAACATTTTTTACTGACGTAAGAAATACACAGAAACAGAATAGTAAAGCAATTCATAAATTTGAAAAACAGAATCCTGCTGCAAACAAAGTACAGCAGATTGTTAATAAGCGTTTACTAATTTTTCTTTATTAAATATTCTTTCTGCACCACTCCAAAATACAAGTTTACACCACCGTAAAATGAACCCCAGGCAAACTGCCTCCAGCCCGAATAAGGTATACGCGGTGTAACTTTTTTATCATTCAGATAAACTTCATTCGGATTATCAGATACCTTGGAATCTTTAAGCCACAGGTTTGCGTGTGTAATTTTGAATCCGAAGTTCAATCCTAAGTTATTGTTAATTAAATATTCCAGCCCGGTAAACATAGAAATACCCAGCCTGAAAGCGGGTAAAATCTTTAGATCTAAAAAACTGCGGGTTGATGTATCATAAACATTGGCATCCCCAAAAATTAAGCTTCCGATAAAGCTTGCACCAATTAAGGTTTTAAATCTGTGATTTGGCGTAAAGTTGTTTTCTATCCCGATACCTCCGACAAAAGCGTTATATGAAACATATCCTCCTTCTTCACCACTCGTTAAATACTTATTATACTTACTGTTAAACCTGTTAAAACTGCACGAAAGATGCAGACG
>CAYWTS010000075.1:1586-5774 GCA_964461265.1 uncultured Ignavibacteriales bacterium | reverse complement strand
CGATATTATCAACAGCGACCGAAACACCTTCATACCAGCTATATACCGAAGTATCGGCATTGAAACGCTTCATCCATTGAAGTATTCCGGTAGATGAATATTTTGTCGTAAGGTAGTCATACCGTGTTTTAATACCTGCAATATAGCCAGCAATATACACATTTTTATATTTATCGAGTTCAATAGAGCGGGCAGCCATCCCCCCACTTGAATTAGACCATAAAATATTACCTGAAGAATCATATTTTATAGTTATATCACCAATACCCGTATAACCTCCGCATAAATAAACATTGCAGTAATCATCAACAATCATATCATATACATTTGTCGCCCCGCCGGTTCCAAAATTTTTAACCCATAGTTCTTGTCCATCTGTTGAATATTTAATCGTAGTAAAAACATATCCTGTTATAGCACGGCTAAAGCCTGAAACATAAATATTATCAGCATTATCAACAACTAGTTGATGTGCCTCATCAATATCATGTGCTGATCCGTCATATTGATTTACCCACTGCTGAAGACCGTTCGAATCGTATTTTACAGTACAGTAATCAAAGTCACTGCCAGCGTTATAAGAGTATCCTGTTACATATACATTTTTATCTTTATCTAGACCAATAGCAAAAGAATACCTACCGCCGCTATTATTTTCTGTATAAAAAGCTACCCATTGCTGAATACCGGTAGAATTATATTTAATAGTGCAATATGCCATCTGACCGTTTGATGGATATAAGGCATAACCTGTTATATATACATTACCCAAAGAATCTAATACCATTTCATTCGAACCAGCTTGGAATGAAGGAATGTTTTCAGGGTAAAACCTTACCCATTCCTGCTGTACCTGTGCTGGTAAATTTGATTTGAAAAGTAAAAGGAGAAATATTATTTGGAAAAATAAAAAGAAATACAAAGATAATTTTAATTCTAAATTTTTAGTAAAATAAGTTCTTGCAGGTTCATGTAAATAAATGTATGTGTATTGCGGGTAATTTGTGAATAGCATTTGTATCTTCAGAATTTTTGGTTTAAAATAATATTTTGGAATTCCGTTGTCAATACTATAAAATAACAATATTTTACATTAATTTTGTCAAAGATATGAAACAAGTTTTATATATTTTGATAATTTCTGCCTTATTTTCTTTTTCAGCCAGCACTCTATTTTCCCAAACTTCAAAATCTGATAAAGTTAAAGAACGCCTGCTCGAATTATTTGAACTCTCGCAAAATGACGATTACGCATCCGCTTGTAAATACATGGTTTACAGGGGAGAAGATAAACAACGCAGGTGGAAAGACTGGCTTGATGAAAATAACGCAGACGAGTTTAAAGACTCGAAGCAAATATGCCTGAGAATAAAATCATATCTTATGGAATGTCCGGAATACGAATTTAAAAATTTTTCAACTGAAACCGAGTCGGAAGGTGAATGGTGTATATGGCAGGTTGAATTTTGCATATCGGGGAAAACTAAAACACAATACTTTGCTTTTCTAAAAATCAAAGGAAAATATTGCCTGGGGGATATTGATTAAATAAACGATTCGTAGTATTTTATGTTAAGGAGGGATACATTAAATTCCGGAATTAATGATTATTACAAAGCTGGAAAGACAAAAACGTAACAAGGGCCGGGTTAGTATTTATTCCGATAACTCATTCCGTCTCGGCGTGCTTGAGGATACAGTATTCAAGTTCGGACTTAGAATTGGTGATAAGCTAACTGATGAACAATTTAAAGAGATTAAGGAGTACGATGAATACATATCAGGCAAAAAAATAGCACTGAACCTTCTGGCATACAGGAACCGGAGCAGGGAGGAACTCAGAAAGAAACTTGCGGAGAAAAAATTATCATCGGCAGTTATAGAAAAAGTACTGGCTCACACCGAGAAGCTGGGTTTTGTTAACGATAGGCAGTTTGCTAAGGAATTTGCAGAAGGTAAGATTGGCTCAAGACCCCAGGGGAGGAAAACACTTTTTCGAAAGCTTTTACAGAAAGGCGTCGCGAAAGAAATAATTGAAGGAACACTTGATAAGCTTTTTACTAAGATAGACGAAAAAGACCTGGCTGAGGAATGTTTTTATAAATATTTCAGCAAAGTGAAAGATAAGGAAGTAATGATTCAAAAAAAGAAAATATTCGAGCATTTAACAAGGAAAGGATTCAGCTATGACATTATTAACGAACTAATCAGGGAGAAAATAGAAAAATGAATATGCCATTTTCCACGCTGTCAAGAAGCAGCGGACCTCTGAGCGGGTATATGAAAGCTTTAATACTGTTTCTGCCGCTGTTAGTAATTTCTGTATTTGCACTGCTGTTCACCAATATTTTTATAATGCTGGTTATTTGTCTTCTGCTTGCACTCGTACTTAATCCGTTCGTTGATTTCCTTGAAAGCAGGGGTGTGAACAGGACACTTTCGATATTAATTGTTTACGCTGTAATCGGTTTTTTACTTTATTTAATATTGCAGTTATTAATACCTGTTATAGTTGAACAGTCAGCTTCACTTAGAATAGCTTTTAAAGAGTTTGAATTCTCAGATAAGCTGAAAAGCATAGAAAAATGGCTCGAAATAAATCTTCCGTTTATGAAAAAAGGAGATATAGCCAGGGAAGTTGAAACAGCTATTAAAGGTTCTTATACGAAAATTCAATATCTTATTTCAGGAGTCTTTGAAACTGCTATCATAATTATTATTATTCCTGTTGTTACTTTTTTTATATTACGAGACAGAAAGCATATCAAAAAGGGTCTGCTTTCACTTGTTCCCAACAGGTATTTTGAGATGACAATAAACATTATCGATAAAATTGAAAGACAATTAAGCCGTTATGTACGCGGCTGGCTATTCGATGCTTTTTTTGTGGGAGCACTTTCAACTCTCGGATTATCACTTCTTGGAATTGATTATTCGGTTGTCATAGGACTTGTGGCAGGTATCGGACATTTAATTCCCTATGCAGGACCCATTATTGGCGGTATTCCGGCAATAATTATTTCGATTATACAGTTCGGTGATTTTCACATGGTGCTGCCTATAGTATTGATGTTTACTATTGTTTATCTCCTCGATAATTCGGTTGCTCAGCCGTATATCTTCTCTAAAAGCGTAGGTATGAACCCTATAACGATTATAACTCTGCTGCTGATAGGTAATGAGATCTTAGGTGCATTTGGTCTGCTGATAGCAATTCCAGTTGCAACCATATTAATAGTAAGTGCCCGCGAAACCATAAATGGTTTCAGAAATTACGGGCTGGCACAATACTAAAACAATATGTATTCTGAATCTAAATGATAATTAAGCTCAGGAAAAGCTATACCTGCATACATGGTTTGCCGGTTATACACGCTGTGGATACCGATATTTTCGAGCTGACATATTTTATGCATTGTATGCAATGCACATTTTGCCATGACCAGTGTTGTTCATACGGTGCTAATATCGATATGCTAAACGTTGAACGCATTATGCGTAACGCCGATGATATAGAAAAATACACAGGGATTAAAAGGAAACACTGGTTTAACCTGAAAAACAAAGGCTGGGATTATGAATACCCTGGTCATTACTTCACACGGATAACCAGTCATAACGGAGCATGTGTCTTTTTAAACCGAAATGGCAGGGGGTGTATGCTTCACAGCTATGCTGATGAAAAAGATTTAGACTATCATTTATTCAAACCGTTTTTCTGTTCAGTTTTTCCTGTAACCTACCTTGATGGCGTGCTGGTTACACCTGAAGAAATTGATGAAAACACTTTGGTTTGCCTGGGGGAAGGACTCAGTTTATACAGCGGTGCAAGGAAGGCTTTGAAATATTATTTTGGAAGCGAAATGGTTGAAGAATTAGATGAAATTGAGAAACAATTCCTGAACGAGATTAGGTCTGCTTAGGGAATAAAAGTAAAGGCAGGTTGTTTGTAAAACCTGCCTTTAGTTTGATGAGATTAAAAGCCAGATTTACTTTACTAAAACCATCTTCCTAACCTCAACAAAATTCAAATATTCAATCCTGTAAATATTAACACCGCTTGTGAGGTTTGAACCGTTAAATGTATAAGTATGAATACTAGATGGCAAGTCTGAATTTGTAGTGTTATCAACTACCCAATTTGTATCATTAAATTTTGTTAATCCATATCCATTTCGAATCCATTTA
>CAYWTS010000075.1:0-1486 GCA_964461265.1 uncultured Ignavibacteriales bacterium | reverse complement strand
GTGAGTAATCCCAAAAGGGATGGCTTACGCCATAATATTTTTGTTAGATGGTTCATTTCCCACCGTTAAAACATAACATATTAGAAATGTAAAAACAATTTTTAAATGCAGTAGACTCAAGTTTTTTTAAAATCAAAGGTTTAAAATTGAATATTAAACATTAAACATTGAACATTAATAATTGATAATTAAGCTACGCTGCCTTTTCCCTTTTCTTTTCTATATCCTTCCAGTAGTGGCATGCAACCGTATGCGATGCTTCAATACCATCTATCTGTATAAGAGGCGGCTCTTCGTTCCAGCATTTGCTGTCTTTTGTGTAAACCTTGCTATCGGCATATAGGCACCTTGTGCAAAAATGACAGCCTACCGGATAATCGGTTGCAGCAGGAACACTTCCATCAATAGTAGCCAAACGGTCTTTGCCTTTATTTAGTTTAGGGATAGAGCTTAATAAACCGAGCGTGTATGGATGTTTTGGATTATAATAAACCTCATCGGAAGTTGAATACTCAACAACTTTCGAAGCATACATAACAGCTACTCTTTCAGCAACTTCTGCTATCACTCCAAGGTCATGGGTAATCATTATCATAGCCATACCAAGCTCACGCTGAAGCTTTGCAATCAGCTCAAGTATCTGTGCCTGTACGGTTACGTCGAGAGCTGTAGTAGGTTCATCAGCAATCAGAATATCAGGATTGCAGCTTAAAGCCATGGCAATCATAACCCTTTGCCGCAAGCCGCCTGAAAGCTGGTGCGGATATTCCCTGTATCTTTGCTCAGGTGCGGGGATACCGACCAGCCTTAGCATTTCTATCGAACGGTTTTTAGCTTCTTCCTTCGAAACTTTTTGATGAAGTATAACAGCTTCATCTATTTGTGCGCCGCATGTAAAAACGGGATTCAGTGCTGTCATCGGTTCCTGGAATATCATAGCAATATCATTACCGCGGATATCTTCCATCTCTTTTTCGGTAAGCTTAACTATATCTTTTCCTTTAAACATTATCTCACCACCGACTATTTTCCCCGGAGGGTCGGGTATTAACCGCATAATAGAAAGTGCCGATACACTCTTTCCGCACCCTGATTCACCGACAAGACCAAGTGTACCGCCTTTATCAAGGTCATAAGATACATCATCAACGGCTTTTGCAATGCCGTCATCGGTGTAAAAAAATGTTTTTAAATTCTTTACTTCAAGAAGTTTGTCCATAAGATTATCCTTAAAATTATGTTAAATTAGCTAAAAAAAAGTATTAATGAAATTGAAAGAATGAATTAACATGAGAAATTAATATTTTTTGCAGTGAACGTATAATCTTAAATCAATCGTTTAATAACTTTTTCGCTTAGAGCTTAATCAGTAACTGAAGTTACGCAAAATGGGGTATTGCTAGCCCCGACATTTATGTCGGGGAGTAATTACACCAAAATTACTGGGCTTTAGCCCCAAATCTGTGACTAAAGTCACTTTTAATGG
>CAYWTS010000074.1:0-5781 GCA_964461265.1 uncultured Ignavibacteriales bacterium | reverse complement strand
TTGATAATTGTTAAGCGTTTCATTTGCCAGCCGTATAACTTTTTCTTTTAACTCAGCAGGTTCCAGCACCACCACTCCCTCGCCTCGGCTTACTATCCAGCTAGCAATTTCATCGAGCGAATTTACGATTGTTTCGTAAACCATCGAGCCGTCAGGATTAAGTTCCGTTTTTTCGTATTCCATTAAAGGCTTTGGACGCAGTCTTTCGGTCCATACAGGCGAGAACTTTAACTTCACATTAATTTTTTCCTGCCCCAGCCAGCTTCGCCATGAATATTTGAAGATGTCTTCAATCTTTTCGTTATCAATCTTTTTAAAGTGCCTTGATGTTTCACGCACCTCTATAATTTTAATTAGCAGGAATTGTTTCATTTTGCCATCACTTATTGCTAACACCCGCCACATATGCTCGCTCTGGAAAATAAGCACAGGCTGTATTTCCCTGCCAAACTCAAGCTCTTCGGATTCTTTCTCGTAATCTATCCGTGCGCAAATTCCTTTTTCTATGCACATCTGAAGCGTAACCATGTTTGCGAGTGCCTTTTCACCAAGCCGAGTTACAAGAAGTCCCGTGGATTTTTCTATGTGTTTATCGGTTGAATTAAGAACCGAATACTGCTGGATAAGCTCACGGATCTTATTATCATCAAGCTTTCTGGAAAGCCGGACTCCGTATTTCTTCTCGGAGTGTATATCTATTCCTGAGGAGCGTAAATCCTGCAAGTCTCGCTTAATAGTGAGCTCTTCGACACCGAACATATCAGCAAGGTCGAATGTTTTAAGCGGGCTGGGGTAATTCTGCGAAAGGCATATACCCAGTATTTCTACCTGCCGTTTATACTTAGCTTTGAAATCCTGCATGATTTAAAATAATTTCTATAAATCAAGTGTTCAATTTGAATTTTTTTACCAGTTTATTAATATCAGGCTATGATACTCTTAAAGCAGGCCGAACCTTTATATTTGAAGCAGTTTAAAGGGAAAATAAATGTATCCAGTTCATAAAATTAAAGACACCGAAATAGGTTTGTTTTGCAGCAGGAACAATGACGAAGTGTGGAAGGAATTTTCAGAAGGATTGCTTTATTACAGAATGTCGAAAAACACTTCGGATTTAAGTAAAAAAAGGGAGTTTTTATGCAAGGCAGTTAAAAAGTTTACTAAATTCATATCACTCAAGCCCGACTATAAACCAGTTTATAGTTATCTCGGAATTTCATACTACAGGCTGGAGAAATACAACCTTGCGTTGAAGGCACTAAATGAGGCAATTTCAGGCTCAGACGAAAAGAATAATTTAAGCTTGTTTCTCTACAGGGGACTGGCTTATCAGAAGCTTTCAGAGAACAAAAAGGCAGTGTCTGACTACTCCCATATTATAGAGTATGTGCCGGACTGCTCCGATGCATACTATCACCGTGCTATGGTTTTTATCGAAACCGGGCATGTTGATGAAGCGGTTAATGATCTTACTAATGCAGTAAATCTTATTGAGAAATATCAGACCGGGTATAACAGAACGGAAACGGGGTGTCCTTCTGCGGGGGATTTGAGATTTTTACGTGCGGAGTGTTATGTAGCAATGAGAGATTACAATAATGCTATATATGATTATACAAAAATTCTCGAGAAAGATACTAACACCGGGATTTTGTGTAAACGAGGCGAATGTTACTACTATACAGGTAATTATATTAAGGCACTGGCTGATTTGTCATCGGTTATTGAAGAAGATCCCTATAATGATGGAGCTTATTATTTACGGGGCAGCGTTTATATTGCTTTATCGGATTTTGAACTTGCATTGAGTGATTTTACACAGTCGGTAAACCTTTTACTGAATAACGCAAAAGCATATATTCGAAGAGCTTACGTACAAAGCTACTTGGGCAACCATACCGAAGCGTTAAAAGACCTGGAAACAGCAAAAGAAATCGAACCATCCAGTATGGAACTTTACAGAACCTATGGTGTTGTATTTCTTCATATGCACATGAAGGCTAAGGCAGCAGAGTATCTAAAAATTGCAGCAGGTATGGGAGATAAAGCGTCTCAAAGCTGGCTGAAGAAAAAAGGATTCACGTTAAAAGAGTATGGACAAGTTTAACTTACAAGGTTAATTTACAGCACACAAAACAGCTATGATCTCAATCAAAACATTTTCGGAAGAAGTTTACTGCGACCGATCCAAATCGGAACGCAGGCTGAAGGTTTTCAGCCTGCTAATAACCGCAGCACTTGTGGTTTACTTTGTGATAGCGGGTTCGCTGTAAATGGCAATGCCAGCTGATTAAGCTGGAGGCTTTTTATAAGCTAACTTAACGTAGTATGAAAAATATTTTTCAACGCGACTGCCCGCATCACGGAGCCGTTTCATACCCTCCTTATGCTCATCATCCGATAGCAGCTTAATTGCTGCTGTTGGATTTTCTAAGTTAATGTATTTTTGCGATTTCGGTAAGGTCTTGTTCAGCTGGAGTTAAAAGCTTAACGGGAAACTTTTGATAATTATAGACTTGGAGCAAGAAACAGGTGCTTGTAACTTTATAAACTTTAAGAACCTGTCAAATTTCTTCTTCTACCCTTGGCAATGCACCGAAAGTCTCTACAAGGTAGTTATCATAGTAATCAGCTTTCTTAAACAGATTTCGGAAGGTTTCAATTCCTGCATCAAGTGTGAGATACTGGTCGTAGATTAATGTGGAAAGAACAATGTTTTGATTGCTTATACTAAACATTATTCTCTCAAGGACATAGTTTTCATGCAATAAGAATTCATACAACGGACCGATGTTTTGCTTGGGCAGACGGCAAATCATAGCATCACCCACTATGAAACCGTTTTCCTGATAAGTTATAAAGATTTTGGCACTGCCTTCTTCTATTTCCCAGTTGTATGGACCGCGCCTTGAAAGCTTAACATCTTTATCCAGTTGTGTTAATATCTTCTCTACAAGTGCCTGTGCACCGGTTGGCGTATATTCCTTTTCCTTTTTAAGCTTAGCTATCTCTATCTTAGCACCGCAGTTAGGGCAGTAACCGTCTTCTATGGTTTCCTCGGTTACGATATTTGCACATGATTGACATCTTATAGCCGATTTGCCGTAAAAAGGCTTATATTCACTGAGTGATTCGAGGAGGTAGCTTACCGGCAGGGCAAAACCGAGATTATCTCCCCCCATTATAACAAAGGTATTTACACCAATAACTTCACCATTAAGGTTTACAAGCGGACCGCCGCTGTTGCCGGGATTTATTGCTGCATCTATTTGTATGTAGTTCAGTCCGTTATGCAGACGCTTCGACTTAGACACTATACCCTCTGTTGCCGTATAATTTAAACCGTAGGGGTGGCCTATGGCTATTACTTTATCTCCGTCATTCACAGCTGAATCTTTAGTCAGCGGAACAGACGGTAGCTCAACCTCATCAGGCGGTTTTATAAAAGCCAGGTCATACTTCGGGTCGTTGTAATAAACAGGCGAAAGCAGTTTATGAAAAAGCTTTCCGCTTATTACAGCTTCCGAGTTGCCCTGTACAACATGATTATTAGTGACTATTACATTGTAATCTTTCAAATAAAAACCGGTGCCTGTTCCGTGGGGCGTTGCAATCTGTATTATTGCTTTTTGATATGAATTTATTATTTCTTGTGCGTCCATTTGCTTAAATTTCCGCTACTAAGACTCTAAGACACTAAAACAATGTATTGCTTTGTGTCTTTGAGCTCTGGTGGCATTATTTAGTCAGACATTATAATTTAAATTATGTATCTCTGTAAAAAAAGTTCTCATAAAGTTAGGCAGTGTATCAAACTTTATGTTTTCTGTAATTACCTTTAGTTCCGGGAACTGTTCTGAACCTTCTTTTACTATCTCGTTTATTCGGTTAATTATAAGCTCTTTATTGAATTCTTTTTTACCGGCATCATAGTATTTTTCGGTAATCCCAAGCTCGGTGTAAAAATCTTCATTAAGTATCTGCATTACAATAGCAAACATTTGCCGGGTAGGTTTAGCAAGTCCGTAACTGAACAAACAATGCCCGGCTGCATATTCATAGATTCTGAGAGCAAGGTCTTCGTGGTTATTTTCGATATACCATTTTACATTGTTCAGATTGCTGTTGAATACATCTATTACAGCCTGGTGCCCGGCAGGATTTGCTACACCGAAGGTTGATATTGTACGGTATAGATCTTTGAGAATTTTCTCATCTGGTTTTGCAAGAAGTTCCTCAAACGATTTTTTCATTGCCTCGTTCTTTTCAGAAAAGGGCTTGTTATCGCGTGTGAAATACGTCCAGCTTATTTTTTCGATATCGTTCATCAATATACCTTCAGGGGTAAGCAGGTAATCTATTCTGTATAGCAGCGAAAGCAGGAGGTATGATATTGCTCCTGAAAACTGTTCGGAATTAAGTTCACCGATATGTTTAAGCGTATCACCAATCCATTCGCGGAAATATTTTAGTTTTAGCTGCTTCTCCGATTCAGATAATTGTTCGCCATGTACGTCGATTGGTTTGAGTGATGAAAAATCATCAACAAGCAAATCATCCTGCTTATCCGCCCTTAGGGCAACTTCTTTAAATGCAAAGTAGAGTTTACGCGGTGAGCCGTCGTTTGTGCCGGAATCGAATTTTATAATAATATGGTTATCTTTTATTGCAAAGCGTGAGTAATATAAAGTGTAATTCATTTCCATCAGCCGCCGCATTGCGGGGATAGTAAGCTTATCATAAGCAGCCACCCAGCACTCGGCAGTCACATGGCTTGAATCCATGGTGCCGTGTATTTCCTTAGAGCCCTGGAAGAAATAAAAATTTAAACCGCCGTTTACGGGCATGTAAACAACGTTGCCCGTATCCTCATCTTTCATGTATTCAAGGAAATCAGTATATGACTCAATATACTTCTTTTCCTCGAATAATTTCTCGCAGGAATTCCATTTATCGAGCTTTGCTTTGGGCTTGTATGCATCAGTAAACCGTCCGAATGTTGTAAGCATAGATTAATTTTGAATTAGAAATATAAAAATAGTTTTTAGGGTTGGTTTTATCAATGAATAGAGAATACACCAAGTAAAACAAAAAATACACTCCTCATTACGCTGAGGGCTCGTTGTTATGATTTTTGCCTCACAAGCTCACCAAGAAAAGCGTTGGCTAAATTTAACCGCTGAAGTTTAGCAGGTTGTGTTTTTTGGGGTATGCTTCCTCTTCGAATTTAACCAAACTCATTCATTTATAAAATGTTTTTATTCTCTGTTGCAGTTAAATAGTTCGCTCATTGATTGTACCCTATTAAAACATGATTTGTTTTATTTTGTGTAAATTTGTGAAATTCGTGTGAAGTGTATTACAATTTTTTTTCTTTGCAGACTTTGCAGTTTTTAATTTGTTGAATTTGAAGAATCTGATAAATATTCTTTTTTCAAACCGTTATGCTACCTGCTTTGTTATATTAGCGTTTAGCGGTGATAAATGCCCAATACGTGCAATTTTTCAGGTTTTTACTCAAACGAAACCTTGATTTAACCTAAAGTTAGCAGTATATTTGTGATCCTGTCTATAAAGGACAGGATTTCCTGTCCATAAAACAGAATTTGTTCTTTGAAACCCGTAACACACGAATTCAAAGAGAATATTTTCGTAATAAGAGTTTGTGTGCGTAAAATCTTTTTGAGTAAAACCAAGGTCAAACTCACAAGTATAACTACTACGGAGAGTTTGATCCTGGCTCAGGACGAACGCTGGCGGCGTGCCTAATACATGCAAGTC
>CAYWTS010000073.1:3432-5994 GCA_964461265.1 uncultured Ignavibacteriales bacterium | reverse complement strand
CAATTTTATGAAAGTAATAACAGCAATTTACATCTCTTTTTTTCTTACGGGAATTTGCCTGTCACAGGAATTATTAACCCCTTATGAAAAAAACAAGCTAACAACAACTACCTACGATGAATGCATAAAATACTACAAACAACTCGAAAAAAAATACGACTGTATTAAGATAATTGAATACGGCGAAACCGATATCGGCAAGCCGCTCCATCTTGTAGTTGTATCCAAAGACAAAATTTTTACGCCCGGGGAAATACATAACAGAGGGAAAGTTGTTCTGCTTATTAACAACGGCATACACCCTGGTGAACCTGATGGCATCGATGCATCTATGATGCTTGTGCGTGATTTAGCAAAAGGTATTGTTAAAACCAATGGTGAAAAAACAATGTACCTGCCGGGCTTGCTCGATAACGTTGTACTGATTGTAATTCCCGTCTATAATATAGACGGCTTTTTGAACCGCAACAACTTTACACGTGTTAATCAGGTTGGTCCGCTTGAATACGGCTTCAGGGGAAATTCCCAAAACAGAGATTTAAACCGGGATTTTATCAAACTCGATACGAAAAACGCAATGGCGTTTGTGAAAATATTTCAGGAGTGGAAACCCGAGCTTTTTGTAGATACTCATACAACAGATGGTGCAGATTACACATACACAATGACATACATTGTAACTGAACCGTATGAACTTGATGAACCGGTCGGTTCTTATACAAAAATAGAACTCGTTCCTTTTCTTCAAAAAGATATGAAGGAAAAAAGTATGGAAATATGCCCTTATGTAACAATGTATAAATCAACTCCCGATTCAGGTATAGTATCTTTTCCTGAAACTCCGCGTTATTCTACAGGTTACGCTGCATTATTTAATACAATCGGATTTGTTTCAGAATCTCACATGCTTAAGACACACAGCCAGCGGGTTGAAGCTACTTACCAATTTCTTGTGTCCCTGATTACAAAAGCCGGCATTGACTACAAAAAGATAACTGAAAATAAAATTAAAGCAGATGCTTTGACGAGCGAAAGAAATTTATTCCCCCTGATATGGGAAGTCGATGAAGCAAGTCCTTCAAAATTCCTGTTCAAGGGGTATGAAGCAAAATTTAAGCCAAGCGTAATTTCGGGATTTGACCGGCTTTATTATGACAGAAACTCTCCATATGAAAAGGAAATTAATTTTTACGACAGCTACATACCTGTAGTAACTATCGACATCCCAATTGCTTACATTGTTCCGCAGGGCTGGTGGCAGGTGATTGAAAGAATGAAATTAAACGGGGTTGAAATGAAAAGATTCGCCGAAGACCAATCCCTTTTAGTTGAAAGCTATTTCATCGATACATTCGCCACCCGCACATCACCTTATGAAGGTCACTACCTGCACTCTAAAGTAAATATTGTTATAAAAGAACAAACAAGGAAATTTTTTAAAGGTGATTACGTTATATTTCCTTACCAAACGTGCAATAAGTTTATAGTTCATGTTCTTGAGCCGCAGTCACCCGATTCATACTTCAACTGGAATTTCTTTGATGCTATACTTCAGCAGAAGGAGTATTTTGACCCCTATTTATTTGAGGATATTGCCGATAGCTTACTGGGCATCAAACCGGGATTAAGAGAACAATTCGATGTAAAAAAACAATCTGATGAAAAATTCCGAAATGACGCCTATGCCCAGCTAAAGTTTATCTATGATAACACTATCCGGGAACCTGAATTCATGCGTTACCCCGTTGCAAGAGTGGTGATGGAACAGAAAATGAATATTAAATAACTTGAAATTAATACACCCCATTAGACATTACACAATATATAAACTAATATGCTTTCAACCATCTTAGATAAATACAAAGACATCGGTATTCTGATAATCCGTGTTGGATTAGGAATTGCATTCATAACAATTCATGGCATAGGCAAGCTTAAGGGAGGACCCGAATTATGGACAAAGCTTGGCGGTGCAATGAAGAATCTAGGTATTACATTTTATCCCGAGTTCTGGGGTTTTATGGCAATGTTTGCTGAGTTTTTTATACCTTTTTTTATAATCGCAGGTTTCCTGTTCCGCCCTGCCATGTTAATTATTTCGTTTAACATGTTTGTTGCAATGTTGTTCCATCTTTCACAGCTTGACCCCTGGGGCAGGGTTGCACCTGCAATGGAACTGATGATTGTTTTTATCGGCTTGTTCTTCCTTGGTGCCGGAAAATACAGCGTCGATAGAATGATTTGGAAGAAAAAAGAATAACCGTGAAGAAAAGAAAACCAAACAGACTTAAAGGATTCGATTATTCAAGCAATGAGGCTTACTTTGTAACCATTCGTGTAAACGAACGTAAATCTTTATTTGGTGAAATTATAAATGAAAAATGTGTTTTGAACGATGCCGGAAAAATTATCGAAAAATGGTGGAAAGAATTGGAAAATAAATTTCCTGAAGTTGAATTGGATGAATTTATTATTATGCCTGATCATCTGCATGGTATTATAATAATCCGGAATCCGGATAATCTGTCCAATCCTACCGTAGGGGCTGACCTATGTGTCAGC
>CAYWTS010000073.1:0-3332 GCA_964461265.1 uncultured Ignavibacteriales bacterium | reverse complement strand
GGACAAACACATAGAATTGTGGACAAACACATAGGTTTGTCCCTACGTTAAATATTATTTATATTTACGTGAATACTAAAAAACTTAAAGCAACAAAATCATGAGTAACATTTTAGATCCCGTAGAGGGAATCACACTCGACCAATGGGCTGATGCAAACGCCAAGGTGGCATCCGGTGCTGCAACCGAAGATGCCATTAAACCGCTGGGAATCGATATGCCAAAATGGGACCGCGTTAACAACGAATGGCTAACCCGCATGAAGAACGATACAACATTCACAATTTCTCAGAAATACGCTGCAGCGTTCAATGCCGGGGCATCGGGAAATCTTGGAGGCGGAGCCGAGGTTTCAAAAGCCGGAGCTGAATCATTTCCGTTCGAAAAATATGTTGAGGTTATGGTTGCACAGGATGTGCTTGGTAAGCAAGGTCGTGATGCACAGGATGTGCTGAAAGACTTTGGGCTTACTGTTGCTGATTATTCCAACATCAGTGCATACTGGAGCGGAAAAATGATGACAGATTTTTCACTTGCCGGTAAGTTTGCTGCACTTGACGCAGAGTACAGGGCAAAATACCAGAGCATGGCAGGCGGACCGTCACATTCGGATATAGAGTTCTGATATGACAGCAGGAATAACCATTAAAGAATTCGATGCTGAAATAGACAAAGCTTTCCAATCAGCCTGGCACTCAGAAAGAGGTGGTAATGAAAACTGGATGAACGTGCTCATTTCATATGGTGTGACTCCTTTAAGCAAAGAGGAAAAGGAATCTTTGTTAAATTCTGAAATGAAAATCACAAGAGGTGCTTTTCCCATAGAGCTCCGCAGGGTATTTGAAAAAATAATCGAAAAGCATTCCAATAGCGATGATGCCCAGCTTAAAAATGCAGTCAGCAATTTCGATATAGATTCAAAAGTGCTGGAGTATTATCAGAAAATTAAGCCATTCACCGGACTTGGTGATATTTTCAAAAATGCATCAACCGGAACTGCAAAATACTCCGAGGGCTTACAGAAGGCAAAACATCATACAATCAAATGCAAAAACTGCGGCGCACCGCGGCTCGAAGAAATGCAGTATGATAACTGCCTGTTCTGCGGGAGCAAATTATTTGAAAAGCCGGCTTAAACAATGTCGCTTGAAGAATTACAAACCCGCTGGGATAATTACCTCGGAAAGCTAAAAGACCGGTTCCATGAGGTTTTAAACCAGGCACAGGTACCGCTTGATGAAGTAATAAATAATTTGCAGTATGATACTATCATAATACACAATGTACTTACAGGGCTTAAAAACCAAACCGTATATCAGCTCACAGAAAAAGGAGAAGAGGGCTGGAATAAAATGGAAAACGAAATGTCAAAATATGGGAAGGTGTTCTGGAACCAGAAGTCCGCAGAACATACTAAGTTTGACGCGTTCAGAAACTGGATGGATGATGAGTTCACACGATTTGAAGTGAGTACTTACGCCAAAGCAGCCCGCAAAATACTGGAAAATGTGAAGCAGCATATCGATGAAAAGAGGCTTCACCGCTGCACACAATGCGGGGCTGAACTGCCTATAAAGATTTATTCGTTTATGGCTGTGAATTTAAAATGCGAAAGCTGCGGCTCCGTGAATACCTACCAGCCCGATGACCGTATACGTGCCCTGGAATATTACGTGATAAACAATCTTGCCGAGGAACATGCAATGGAAGCAAAAATCAGGGCAAAATATGATAAAAATGCGCAAAAAGAGTATTACCGCCTGTATTACGGCTACCTGATTGAGAATATCCCCGATAAAAAGGAATTTTATGAACGTGATTTGAACGAGCGTCTGAACAATCCGCTTTTTACTTCGTTTTAACAGTAGTTTGGACAAACACACAAAATTTTAGTCAAACATACATGTTTGAACCTACGGAATCGTATCTTTCTCATACAGCATCCAGTCGCCTGACCGTTTAACAAGCTTCATATTTTCGAATGTGCGGACTGTATCATCTTTCACAAGCAAGTGGTCAACGTCTTTGTATTCGTTGTTATAGGGATTAATCCTCTGCACCCATGCAATATGTGAAGGGAGTTTTTCCATCGGCACATTACGGCGCATAAAGCTGAATCGGTAGTCAGTCCATCCGTTTGTTGATATACCCTGTTTCCATGTTGTGTAGTATGTGTGGTAATGAATGTAGACCGGTGTTCCGCGGAATTCATAATCATATATCAGGGCAGCAAGAACACCTGTATCCTTATCGGGTAAAATCTGTTCTGTAAACACTGTGCTGTCTTTGCGGAAATCATAGAAATACTGCGACAAAACGACCGTATAAATAACCGTCAATATTACAATCCACCTGGTAAGTTTTTTCGTAACTCTTTCAGGAATAACCACGCTGCTAATCAGTATCACTGCAAGCAAAACGTAAACAGAAAAACGCTCATAAACCATGCTCTGACCGGGAATATCATTCGGAAGAAATAAATAGCAGAGAAGTGAACAAATCAAAAATATTAAAGGATAGATGTTCAGATTCATTTTCAGCTTTTGTCTGAATTCCCTGAAATTCTTATACATATAAATGACAAGCGGTGATAAAATAAAAACACTAAGCAATGCGGCAACAATCCAGCCCACAGCTTTTTCGAAGAGGAAAGAATTGTCGAAAATAAAAAAATCTTTTATCCGGTAATGTAAGGTAAGGAAGTATTTAGACGAATAATAATTCAGCAGATAAGATGATAAAGACTCATGATAATTTGTTTTGGCTCCCTGCCATGCTGTTATCATAAGTATAATTGCAGGTGTAACGATTATTATTTTTTTAGCAAGATTTTTTATAATGTTTTTATAATCATAAATAACTGCCGCACCAAGCATAAACATACAGAACAATGCTGCCTGAAAATGTATGAAAAATATTACAAGCAGTGAAATCATCATTAACAGCACATAGATTAACTTCGGTTTCTCGAAAAAATCTATCATAAATAGCAGGAAAAACAGCACTGCGGGAATAGCAATAGTAAAACCCACAAATCCCCATATTACGTTAAAATTAAAGACAAGAATAAAGCTAAGCAGTGCAAACCACTTATTGCCCCCGATTTTATTAATCAGCAGCAGCACCGAAAACGGAAGCAGTGTTACATAAAGCATGTAAAATATTTTGTTGCCCAGCTCTATTGCAGGGAAAACAGGCAACTGAACGAAAAAGAAATGGAATGTATTTGAACGTAAAAGCGAGGTGAATTCAAAAAATTCCTGAAACTCATTTACACTATTGTAAAACTTATGTATGGTTGCAAGCAGTAAATGGTTTGGCAGGTCAACAAA
>CAYWTS010000072.1:0-6138 GCA_964461265.1 uncultured Ignavibacteriales bacterium | reverse complement strand
AATGTATTCAAATGTAGAATTACCAGATGGTACTAGAAGAAAACTTACAAATGAAGAAAAAAATGATATAAACATTTTGCCTAAAGGTGCGAGAGTTTTCAGAACAGTTTCGTTAAGTTCACAACATTATAGTAAAACTCGCTCAGTAAAATATGTTTTTAATGGTGAAGAATTTTATCCCCCAACTAATAGACAATGGAGCGTAGAAGTACCAACCGGGTTGGATAATCTAGTAAAAAATAATAGAATAGTTAAAAGAGGGGATAGTATAGAATGCATTAAATATTTGGATGATTTTCCTGTATCACCCGTTACAAATATGTGGACAGATACAATGGGTGATGCTGATATATTTGTGGTACAGACTACACCTAAAGTTATACAAAGATGTATTTTAATGAGTACCTCACCGGGAGATTTAGTTTTAGATATCACATGTGGAAGCGGCACTACTGCTTTTGTAGCAGAAGAGTGGGGCAGAAGATGGATAACATGTGATACTTCAAGAGTTGCTATAACACTTGCAAAACAGAGATTAATGACAGCATTGTTTGATTATTATGAGTTAGCACACCCACAGGAGGGAGTAGGAAGCGGTTTCAGATATAAAGCTGTTCCTAGAATTTCAGCCAAATGTATTGCAAATAATGAACCAACCCCACAGGAAACGCTTTATGACCAACCGTTTATAGATAAAAATAAAGTCCGCGTAACAGGTCCTTTTACAATGGAGGCAGTTCCTGCACCCGTTGTAAAAAGTATTGATGAAATTGCAATAGATACCCCCTTCATTCCCCCCGAAGGGGGGATGGCTACGGGACTCGAACCCGCGACCTCAGAATTTCAATATGATAGTTCAATTTCACGTTCAGGCGAAACATTGCGTCAGCAGGAATGGCGGGATGAATTATTAAAAACGGGAATCAGAGCAAAAGGCGGGAAGAATATTAATTTTTCACGAATCGAAATTTTACCCGCAACCCGCTGGCTTCATGCTGATGGTGATAGTGAAGGGCGGAGGGTTGTAGTTTCATTCGGACCCGAACACGCACCGCTTGAGCAACGGCAGGTGGCACTTGCAATCGAAGAAGCCCAAACACTTGTACCAAAACCCAAATTAATTGTTTTTGCAGCATTCCAGTTTGACCCCGAAGCAGCAAAAGATATAGACGAAACAAGCTGGCCCGGTGTTACACTGCTAAAAGCTCAAATGAATGTTGACTTACAAACGGATGACTTAAAGAAAAAACGTTCCTCAAATGAAAGTTTTTGGTTAATCGGACAGCCTGATGTAAGGTTAATTAAAATTGATAAAGGTGATGATTCCGGAAAGTACAAAGTTGAAGTAAACGGATTTGATTATTACAATCCGGTAAATGGAAACGTGGAGTCAGGAGGAACAGAAAAAATAGCAATGTGGATGCTGGATACAGATTATGATGGTAGAAGTTTATACCCGCATCAGGTATTTTTCCCAATGAGCGGTGAAAAAGACGGCTGGAGCAGGTTAGCAAAAAACCTGAAAGCTGAAATTGATGAAGATTTAATAGAAGCATACAGGGGAACTGTTTCATTACCATTCGAAGCAGGTGCAAATAAACGTGCAGCAGTTAAAATAGTGGATGACAGAGGGATTGAAAGTTTAAAAATTGTGGAGATATAGAAAATAATGCCAATTACAATAGAAACACAAAATACCGAGTTTAAAGAAAGCTGGCGGGATGAATGTCTAAAAACAATTAGCGCATTTGCTAATACAGATGGTGGACTATTATTAATAGGAGTTAATGACAAAGGAGAAACCTTAGGGGGATTAAACATAAAAAAATTACTTGTTGATATACCTAATACAATTAATAATAAACTATCTATATTTCCTTCTGTCAAAACGGGTAAACACAATGCAAATGAATATATAAAGGTTGTTATAGAAAAATCAACTGTTCCCATTTCGTATAATGGGAAGTATTATATAAGAAGTGGCAGTACGACACAAGAGCTTAACGGTACATTACTAATAGATTTTTTACAAAGTAAAACAGGAAGAACATGGGATGAAGTACATTCTATTGATTTTAGAGTAGATGATATTGATGAAATGTCTGTTCTAAAATTCAGAAACAGGGCAGAGGAGAGGATACCTTCGATAGCACATGAGAACGATGTAAGACAAATTTTAGAAAGATTGTATCTGATTCAAGATAGCAAGATTAAGAATGCAGGAATTTTATTGTTTTTCAAAGACCCACAAAACTTTTTTATGCAATCTAATATAAAAATAGGTAAATTTATAGATGAAGCGAACTTAGAAACACAAGATATGATTGAAGGCAATTTATTCAAGCAGGCTGTTAACAGCATTGAAGTATTAGATAATAAATATTTGAAGCGAACTGTAAAATTTGAAAAGGGAAGCATCGAAAGAAAAGATATACTTGAATACCCGTTGGAAGCACTTCGTGAGGCAATTTTTAATGCAATCATTCATAAAGATTATGCTATTAAGTCTGATATACAAATAAGAATTTTTGATGACAAATTAATGATAGTAAATATAGGCTCGTTGCCTGCTGAGGTTCCAATTACTAAATTAAAATCATCCCACATTTCAAAACCTCGTAATCCCCTTATTGCTAATGTTTTTCAAAAGGCCGGATATATTGAAGCCTGGGGCAGAGGAACTAATAAAATTGTTCAAGCATGTAAAGAGGCAGGTCTTCCAGAACCTGAATTTACTGAGGTTAACGGTGTATTTACTGTAATGCTTTATAAAGATAAATTAAGTGAAGATTATCTTAAAAAATCAGGCTTGAGTGAAAGGCAAATAAACGCTGTTTTACATATTAAAGAAGAAGGAAAAATTACTAATAAAGAATACCGAAACCTTAATGGTGTCTCAGATGAGACAGCAAGAAACGAATTAAAAGATTTAATTAATAAGGGGTTTTTAGAAACTAAAGGTAGAGGCCGTTCGATTTTTTATATTCTTGTAAATAATGGGAAAAACAACAATTAAGTTTTTACTTGGCGATTTTGGCGATTATTTGGTGATTATGGCTTCATTGGTTTACTTGGCGGTTTTGGCGATTATTTGGTGATTATGGCTTCATTGGTTTACTTGGCGATTAGATAAACAAAAACTAAAACACTCAATGCACCTGTAGAGTGCACATTTTAAATCTTTGCACTAAAAATAGGAAAAAGGGTGCATAGCAATACTCAAAAACAGCTTAAAATCAATAATTAATTGAACGGGACAATAGATAGATTAATAATAAACTCACCCTTCGAAGAGCCAAAAAATTATTGGAGCTTCGACAGAGAAACGCGAACCTTTTCAAAAAAAGAGGGGCGCAGACCTGCTGGTTATGTAATAGCCACACAGGCTGCACGTTCTTTTGATGACCCTGGTATTTTTATTGAGATAGAACTTGTAAATAAAATCAGAC
Organism: uncultured Ignavibacteriales bacterium; assembly: GCA_964461265.1. Taxonomy (GTDB): domain Bacteria; phylum Bacteroidota; class Ignavibacteria; order Tepidaquicellales; family OLB5; genus CAYWTS01. The sequence goes on along the minus strand of CAYWTS010000072.1, from coordinate 2,689 downwards.
CCAGAGTAAAAAAGTGGCGTGAGGAAGGGTATGCCAATGTTACTGGTATAACTAAAAGGCTTCTTGAACACTGGCATAATAATGAAGAACGGGAAAATAAAAGGCTTTTCTTTTGTCAGCTTGAAGCAATAGAAACCTTAGTATGGTTTAATGAAGCCCCTGCATCAGAAAAAACAGGTATTGTAATTCCAAAAGATGGCGGGGAATTTACACGCATATGTTCTAAAATGGCAACAGGTTCAGGCAAAACTATTGTTATGGCAATGCTTATTGCATACCATATTTTAAACAAAATTACTTACCCGCAGGACACAAGATTTTCAAAGAATATATTTATAGTCGCCCCTGGCTTAACAGTTAAAAGCCGTCTGCAAGTATTAATACCTGCAGGTCGCAATAATTATTATGATGAATTTAATATTGTACCGGCGGCGCTCTATGATAAGTTAAGACAAGGTAAAGTTAAAATAGAAAATTGGCATTCATTAGCATGGGATACAGAAGAAAAACTAGCAAAGAAAAAAACAGTTGATAAAAGAGGTGTTAAAAGTGATGAGGCTTATGTTAAAGAAGTACTCAGGGAAATTTCAAATGCAAGCAACATACTTGTAATTAATGACGAGGCTCATCATGCCTGGCGTGTGCAGCCGGAATTGAAAGTTAAACGTGAATTTGAAGAACAAAAAAATGAAGCAACAGTCTGGGTAGGTGGTCTAGACAGGATTCACAGGACAAGAGGAATATTAACATGTTATGATTTTACAGCTACACCATTTGCCCCAAGCGGTAAACAATCAAGTGAAGAAGCTTTGTTTGAATGGATTGTTAGTGATTTTGGGCTTAATGATGCAATAGAATCGGGTTTAGTTAAAACTCCTCGTGTTGTCATAAGGGACGACAGTAACTTAACTAAAGAGTATAAATCAAGGCTATACCATATATATAATGATGATGAAGTTAAAGATGATGTGAATAGAAAAGCTGAAGAACACGAACCGCTTCCTGATCTTGTATTACAAGCTTACTATCTGCTTGGTTTAGACTGGCGTGAAACTAAGCTGTTGTGGGAGGAGACAGGGCAAAAAACACCGCCTGTAATGATTAGTGTTGCAAACAGAACCGAGACTGCTGCAAGGATTAAATATTCATTTGACCATAAAAAAATTAAAATAGATGAGTTATGTAATCCGGAAAGAACCCTGCATATAGACAGTAAAGTACTTGAAACAGCAGAAGCACAGAATGAAAGTATTTTAAATTTGGGTAATGAACAAGATAAAACAGAAGACGATATTCCAATAAAAAAATTAACCAAGCAAGTATTAGCAGAAATGCTAAGATTAACTGTTGACTCTGTTGGGCAGAAAGGAAAAGCCGGGGAGAAAATACAAAATGTAATTTCTGTCGGCATGCTTTCGGAAGGGTGGGATGCAAAAACTGTAACGCATATTTTGGGATTGAGAGCATTTACAAGCCAATTATTATGTGAACAAGTTGTTGGACGGGGATTGAGAAGAACAACCTATGAAGTAAATCCTGAAACAGGTTTATATGAAGCTGAATACGTAAATATTTTTGGTATTCCGTTTACTTTTTTACCCCATGAAGAACATGATGGTCCGCCGCCACCACCACCTCCACCTAAAAATAAAATTGAGCCTGTTGAAGAAAAAAAAGAGTATGAAATAATATGGCCTAATATTATAAGAATAAATCATACTTATAAACCAAAGCTAAACTTAGATGTAAACAAAGTTAAGCCAATCGAAATAGATGCATTTAAAACTCCTACTTTAGCAGAGTTAGCCCCTATTATTGATGGTAAACCGGATATTTCAAAATTAACAGAAATTGACCTTGAAAAATTAGGGAAAGAGTTTCGCTGGCAAAAAATAATTTTTGAAACCGCAAGAGATGTTTTTGACCAGATGAAACCAACATGGCAGGGAAATAAAGAATATTTATTAGCCCAGGTTATTCGAATTGTAGAAAAGTTCATTAACTCGGATAAAATAATTATTCAACCGGCTTTATTTGATGTTGATGAATTGAGGCGAAGAATATTAATTACGCTGAATATGATCAAGGTTGTTCAGCATGTTTGGGAAGCAATTAGATTTGAAAATACACAAGAATTGGTTCCAATTTTTGACAGCGATTACCCTATTCGCTCAACAAGCTATATGAAGACGTGGTACACGGGCAGACCCTGCGAAGTAACAAAAAAATCACACATAAATTTATGTGTATTTGACAGCACATGGGAAGCCAGTGAAGCTTTTGAGTTTGATAGAAATGAAAATGTTAAAGCATGGGTTAAAAATGACCATTTAGGTTTTGAAATTCATTATATATATAAAGGTTTAGTCAAAAAATACCGACCTGATTATTTAATTAAACTTTCTAACGATATTAATTTAATACTGGAAGTTAAAGGTAGAGATGATGATGAAAATAAAACAAAAAGATATTTCTTAAATGAATGGATTAATGCTGTAAATAAAAACGGAAGCTTTGGCATTTGGAAATGGGCAGTATCTAAATATCCGACTGATTTAAAAGAAATATTAACACTTCGGTAATATTTACTCACTCCGCATCCTCTGTGGTTAATTCATTAAATAATAATCTTAAACAAAAGCTCGAAAACCTTCCCACTACACCAGGTGTTTACCGCTTCAAGGATAAA
>CAYWTS010000071.1:0-6309 GCA_964461265.1 uncultured Ignavibacteriales bacterium | reverse complement strand
TATGTATTCTACTGAAGTTTTTGAGTGATAATAATTGTTGTGTTTGTACAGATACTCTTTGTTTTGTAATCCCTAGCTGTGTGTGTGATAAAGTTGACGCTACAATTTCTTCGTCCAGCAACGATTGTTGTTTCAAATTAAATATTAATAATCAATATCTCGGAAACTATTTCAATAATATAAAACTAACAACTCTTGGTAATGGGGTAACTTTTAGATCATATAGCACGGATATTGTTAATAACTGGTCATCTAATTTAATTTTCCCTTCCTCCGAGATAGTTTTAGAAAATGATAATGGTTTTATTCCGCTTAACTTATCTCAAAATATTCTGGAATTCTGTTTAGCGGGTTACCAGGAAAATCAGCAAAAAATATTAATTGAATGGAGAATTGATGGTAATACTGTATGCTCTGATACTTTGTTAACATCTTGTATCCCGCCACCTCCTGCTTCTGTTTGCATTCAATTATTAAACAAAACTATAACTTGCAATCCTGATGGTACGTTTACTTTAAAATTTGATGTGGCTAATTATTCAGATTTCGATGCGAACGGATTTGCATTTGATGAAATTTCACCATCAAATTTGGTATTCGATCCTAATGTATTCATGACAAATATTCCGAATTATCCTGATGCCGGCTACCAGGCAGGACCATTTGAGTTAATTATCAGAAATGCTTCACCTGGACAGGAAATTTGTTTTCAAATGGCTGCTTTTATGGGTTCAGTAGAAAATAATACTAGGTGTTGTTATAGTGATACAATATGTATTACTCTGCCAGATTGTCCTACTTCAAACTGCAACTTCGATGTCAAGATTGATTCCATTACCTGTGGAAACAAAAATCCTCAAGGGCAGCAGTTATATACTATTTGGTCTAGTGTTAATAATTTAACAGGTGTTCAGGCGTATATTCAGGGTGTTTATCCTAGTGCAAACATTTCAAATTCTTCATCTACAATGCTGAATCCTGGTCTTAATAACTTTCATTTTACATATTCTGATCCTCAAGTAAATCCGTTATGTTTTACATTTAGAATTATTAGATTCGATAAACCATCCGATACCTGTGATTTTAATATATGCGGTAATTTGCCTGTATGCACAACAGGTGATTGCTGTGAACTGAAATTAGAGTCAGTATATAAAGGTGACACCTTATGTCCCGGCCAGAATGTTAAAATCAATTGGAGCGGTTGCTCGCCAACGGGGATGGTTACAATTTCGCTGATTGATGTTACGAATAACAGGGTTCATCAGGTTTTAGCAGTAAATGTACCTGCTAATCAGCAATCATATGTGTGGACAATTCCTTCTGATATACCCTGTAATCCAATTCTGAAGTGGCATTTTTATATATCAGATCAACAGGTAAGAACATGCTATACATACGGCGAAGATTTCTATATAAAATGCTGTAATGAAGTAAAGTGTGATTGTAAAACAGAAGATGGCAAATTAAGAATTAACGATAAAAGTTATCCTTTTATTTGCGGAGAGGCAATAAATGAAATTGCTTATGTTAGTGATGTAATCTCAATAAATCCAGGTTTAAATTGCACAAACGGTAAATGTCTTATTTCAACCAGATGGGATGTTTCAGGTCCAAATGGTTTTTCAAATTCAGGGTCAAATTTCCCAATAACATTTACTCCGTCTGAAGCCGGCTTTTATTATATTTCTTCTTATATCGTTTGCGGAACAGATACTTGCAGATGCGTTTCTAAAATTGAAGTGAAGAAAAAAGAAACGGGTTGTGATTGCAAAAAAGGAAGGTGGGGTTTAGATAAAAGCAGAATATCCTATGAAATAGACAAATTGAAAAAAGATGATCCGATAAAATGCGAAGGGAAATATACTGTCAACATTAACAGTTCCGTTACTCTCAATCCGCAATACATTTGCCCCAAAGAATGCAGAACAGCTAGTTACTCATATAGAATTAATGGCGGAACAATGACATCGCCCCAAACAACTCCATTCGTTTTAACTAATATAAGCAATACTACAGACGTAATGATATATGCTTGGTGCGGTAAAACCATTTGTGATTCCTGCAGAATAACAATTATACCAAAAGAATCACCTAAATGCGATTGCGGTGGCTGGATAAATATGAAATATTCCATTAATGAAGTAAGAGAAAAGAATATTAATTGTAGTGATACCATTTTACTAAAAGAACCTTCATCAATTACATTTAATTATAGTTATTTATGTATTCCAAAGAACTGTAAACCGACTATTAAATGGGAAGTTGTTGGACCTGTACCCGGCAATGGTCCGGGGAATAATGGTTTCAGTTATAATTTTTCTCAACCGGGTACCTATAATGTAATATTAAATGCTGAATGTGATGAAAAAAGTTGTCCCCCCTGTACATTAACGGTAAAAGTTTCTGGGAAACCTACAGGATGTAAATGCATTACTCCAGATTTACAATACATTAAAATAGATATTCCTAATAGTAATGAAATTCTAACTCTTCCTTGTGATTACTCAACTATCACACACTTTTTACATGGGGGAGTGTTCACAATAACGCCACCGCCGGTTACCTGTCAAGGAATAGGATGTAACGTAATCTATAGTTGGTTCATTAATAATCAAATCGTAACCGGGGAAAATAATCAATCTATCACTCGTTATTTCGGATTTGGTAACTATAATATCGAAAGAAGAGCAACCTGTTCAGGTATGAGTGGTTTAGTTTGTTTATCGTGTAGGTTTTCATTTGGAATAATTAGAAGATTGCAACCCGGACGTTTAGGTGGTATCCCTCTTGGGGATATAAGTATTGTAAAGGCAAATGTATCACCAACAATTTTCAATCCGAATAGTTCATTGCGTCCGGATTTCACATGGGAAAATTCCGGAAGTCCGAATAAACAGAAATATTTCAGGATAGTCGAGATTATTCCAAGAGAGGGTACAACAACTCTATCAGATATGGAGAAAGACTTAACTGGTAATGAACCACACTTTGAAATTAATGCAGAATCAAACTTCTTATCTTATCCTAAAGAAATTCCTGATTTAAAATTGGGTAGTATATATTTGTGGGTTGTCTATGAATTAGGGGATAATGAAGAAACAGCTTCTCTCCTTGATGTTGGATTGTTCCAGGCAGGTTCTAATACAGTTCCTCAACGTTTAGGTGGAATGTGTGAAGAATGCCAGAAAGAATGTAAGAATGGTAGATGCTTTGAATTTCCTGCTGGTTGCCTTTGTATCGAAAGATTGCCAACAGATAAACCTGAAAAAAAATAAAAAATTTTGTTCATGAGTCGGGTCTTATCAAAGACCTGACTCATATTTGAAAATGAAAAATTAACATGCAAAAGCTAAAATATATATTAATCATCATCAGTTTCTTCCTAACAGTAAGCGAGGGATTTTCCCAATCCCTTCCTGTTCAGCTGCAGCCGCCGCCGGTGTATCAGTTCTTCACTGAGGATATGTTTAAGCTGACGATAACAAATACGTCGCAGGAAACATACCGTGTGTATCTTCACGGCAGGGCTACAGAAAATATAAAAGGTATGACTGTCGATGCCTCATCGTCAAGTTTTCTGCTTCCGCCGGGAACTAAACAGGTAAAAACAAGCGATGTTGGCAAAGTTACAATCAACGAGAAAAACGAAACTTATAAAAATGTGATTACGCAAATGGGTCAATTGCCGACAGGTAATTATGATATCTGCATCGAGGTAGTAAACGAAGCAAATAACCAGGTTATCGGCTCGGATTGTATAAGTCATGAAGTGCTGAACATATCGCAGATTCAACTGGTTCTTCCTGAAGATATGTCTAACATAACCAGCGGTATAAAAGTAGATGTCGATATAGTAGATAATGCAGAAAAAAGAAAAATAAAAATTGATGATTATACAGAAGATAAATCAGACAAAAGAAAAATTAAAATTGACGATTACGTTGATGTCTCGAAACCTAAAAATTATGTAAGCGGTTCATTAATAACCTTCACTTGGCTTCCGCCTGTTCCCGTTCCTCGCGGTTACAGCGTTAGATACAAAATCAAAATAGCTGAAATTATTGGAATGCAATCGGTGTATGATGCAATGCAATCCAATCCGCTGTTTTATAATCAGAGCAATATAGTAACAACAAGCTATCAGTATCCAATTGCTGCCAGGAATTTTTCGCCCGGCAAAAAATATGCATGGCAGGTGCAGGCGTATGTTAACGGTGTGTTGTTATCCGAGAGTGAAGTTTGGGAGTTCAGCGTCGGCGAGAAGAAAGAAATATCAAACACTAAACAGCTCGCCTGGATGAAACAGTACTGGGGAGCAAACCTTGAAGGAAATTATTTAGGTAATTCAAGTGCATCATCATTCTTTCAGCAGAAGAAGCGAACGTTTTTGTTTTCGTTCAGCAGCACATTGTATGGTGAATCGGCAAACCGTTCGGGCACAGGCTCGGATAAAGAGCCGAGGAACGGATATCTTGAATTAACTCCTTCGCTTTCTTTATATGGCATTCCGTTTTCGACTTCAATTCTTTTCTCAAGTGAGAACTCATCTTCAAGACAGAACATCAACACAGCAGGAATGAACCTCGATGTTTCAACGATAAAAGATTTAATAATGGAAAGAGTCAACAAAGAAAAAGACAAGCTGCTCGAAGAAGGTAAAAAAGAAATTTCGAATCTCACACAAAAAGAAATCGAGAAGCTTGAGAGTAATGCAAAGAGCAAGGTAATGAGCAGAATGAATCCGGTATTGAAGTTCATTTCATATTTTCCGACGTTTGGAATCGGGACAACATATCCAAGTTACACACCGCTTACATTGAGCGGAGTTGCGTTAACCGGTCTTAACTTCGAGTTCAATCCCGGCTGGTTTTACATGGCATTCGGCGGATTCAAAAATCAGAAGCCTATTGACAACGTTTCATATAAAAGATTTATGTACTCGGGAAGAATCGGTTACGGGCAGAAAGAAAAATCGCATGTTTACTTAACCGGAGTTTATTCAAACGACGATGCGAACTCGATTAAAGTTGATACATCGAATCAATTACTGACACCGAACTCGAATTATGTATTCGGAATTGAAGGCAAGCTCAATCTGTTAAAAAACAAGCTGACAATTGAAGCAGAAGCAGTCGGCTCGATGCTTACACGCGATAACCGAGATGCAGACCTTGAAAATAATTCCATTCCGTCATTTGTTAAGAACTTGTTTCATCCGAAGATATCGAGCCAGATAGATTATTCATACACGGTAAAGACAACATTCAATAATGAGAAATCAAACACGAAACTTTCTGCAAACTTAAAAATGATTGGACCGGGTTTCATAACACTCGGTAATCCTACATTGAAAGGCGACAAGCTTCAGGTCGAAGGTAAGATAGACCAGAAGTTTTTAAACAGACAGGTTAGCGTAAATGCATCGATGAAGTGGCAGAGAGATAACCTGATAAAATCGCGTTCGGCTACTACCAGCATTTTTATTCCGTCTTTAACTGTAAATCTGAATTTCAAAAAGTATCCTTACCTGATGCTTGCTTATATGCCTAATTTCATGAGTAACGATGCATCAGACCCTACGCTGAAAGTGGATTACAAAAATCATTTATTCATGATGAATTCCGGTTACTATCAGCCGATTGGCAACATGTTTTTGAATTCATCAGTTTCGTATATGTTTAACACAGCAAGCTCGTTAGATACTGCTTCTGGCTATACATCCCACAGCTTAACATTAACGGAGATGTTTTCGTTTAATTTTCCTCTGACGCTGTCGGCAAGTATCAGTGCACAGTATTTTGATTATGTTAATGATTACAGCAGGATTCTTTCTTTCGACGGAAGCATAAGCTATACTTTTGAGGATGTATGGACAAATACATTCGGCACTGCCTCATCGGTTGATAAAGATAAAAGCAAAAAGATATATATTTACTTCGGCAGTAGTTTTAACTTTATTAATAATATTACCTTAGACCTGCGGGCTGAGAAGAATCTTTATAAAGAATGGCATATGAGTCCGAATGACTATGATGAGTTTATGCTGAAAGGTACAATTACGACTTCTTTCTGAGTTTTTCCTCCTGATGTTTACTTTAATTGTTCATAGCGTCAAGTCAGCAGACTTGACGCTAATCAGGTTGAAAACTAATACAATTAGATTTACATTTGTAAAAATTTTATTTACTTTTTATTTAATATTTCAAAACTTTTTAAAAAGGAAGGAGATTATTTTGTTAAAAATTATTTACATTTTTTTTACTTTATTCTTAGCAGTTACAACAAACTTTTATGCACAAGATTACG
>CAYWTS010000070.1:0-6614 GCA_964461265.1 uncultured Ignavibacteriales bacterium | reverse complement strand
CAAAATAATAATATGTTAAAATCACTTATAATTCTTATAACTTTATTCACTTCTTTTTCATTGAAGGCTCAATATGAAAATGAACCTCATGCATTATTTAAAAACAAAAATTCCAGGGATAAAATAATGCAGAGGGAAATATCAGATATTCTTCCATTTACAAATATCAACCTTTCAAACCAGGCTTACCCGCAAAATGAACCCTGTGTAAGAATCAGCAGAACCAATCCAAATATCGTGGTTGCTGCATGGCGTGATTTCAGGCTTGGATATACCGGTAATATTATCCGAAGAATCGGATATTCTTATTCAACAAACGGCGGGCTCTCCTGGTCGGTAAGTCAGCTGCTCCCCGACCCGAACCCGACTTATGTAAGCCAGAGCGACCCGGTATTGGTAAGCGATGCTTCCGGAAATTTTTACCTCTCAAGCACCTCACGCAAACAGAATAACTATCCGCAGAACAGGGACCAGATTGTTTATAAATCAACTAATAACGGACAAACGTTTTTCTTCCTGACTTCTGCTATAGTAAGTGCTGGCGGAGGTGGAGAAGATAAAGAGTGGATGTGGTGTGACCTTGTTCCGGGCAGTCCCACTTATAATAATATATTAATGACCTCAACTAACACACAGAATGGCATAATCAGGTTTGCCAAATCTTCAAACGGAGGGGTAAACTGGACGACTCCCATAAACTTCTCTGATGTAAGCGGAACCGGTTCAAATTTATGCACAGGAACCAACGGACATATATATGTAGTTTGGCAGCACGGAAGCGGAGGTGTCAGATTCGATAAATCAACCAACGGCGGCACAAGCTTCGGAACCGATTATTCCCTGAGCACAGTTAGTTCGACAGCAGGTTTTCCCTTCATTTGTGTAGATTATTCCTCACGCTCAACAAGAGGAAATGTTTATGTTGTGTGGGATGACACCAGAGGGGGTAATTACGATGTGTATTTTCAAAAATCTACAAATGCAGGGGTTAACTGGCTTGCAAATCCTGTCAGGATAAATGATGTTACTACAGGTGACCAATACTGGCCGGCAATTCAATGTGATACTAACGGAAGAATTTACGTGGTATACTATGATGAGCGTCTGGGCTCTACACAGGTAAATTCGTATGTTGCATATTCAACCGATGCAGGCAATACGTGGATTAATTTCCGTGTGAGTGATGTTTCATTTCCTCTAATCTATATTAATTCGGATGTGAGAACCGGAGACTATATTGGTATAGATGCATATAACTACAAGGTGTTACCAATTTGGACGGATGACCGGGCAGGAACACCGAACCAGGAAGTATACACATCACCTGTGGGACCTCTGGTAAGCACGGAGAATACCGGTGCGAATATTCCGAAAGAATATGTTTTAAAACAAAATTACCCGAATCCTTTTAATCCGAATACACTAATTGAGTATTCACTTCCTAATTCTGGTCACTATTCAATTATAGTGTATAATGCATTAGGGAGAGAAGCAGCGGTAATAGCGGATGGATTTGCGAAAGCCGGGAATTATGCTGTTAATTTCGATGCTTCAGGTTTAAGCAGCGGAGTATATTTTTATACTATGAAGACAGATGAATTTACCGATACAAAAAGGATGGTCTTAATAAAATAGCAGCCTGCACAAAATATAAATTTTATTAATTCTAAGACCGAATCATTTTATAAAAGTAACATTAAACTAATAAGGAATACGCAAAGAAGTAGCAACACTCAATATTATATCCAGTAAATTAAAAAACGCTTTTTTACAAATAATGAATAAAAGGATTCATTGGTATTTTCTTAAAATTAATTATTACTTAAGTTAAGAATTGTTCAAAATTAGAATTATTAATGATTTCTTTCTTCTGAATTTTATAATTTTTTGTAAATGAATCCGGAAATTTACATTTTGCTTTATGGCTGTATTTTATTTCATAAGCATATATTTTATCGTTTTTAACTTCTAAATAATCAATTTCCTGTTTTTGAGTAGTCCTCCAGAAATATGAATCTGCTTCGATATCACGGTAAGTTAAAAACTTTTTCCTCTCGCTTACAACAAAATTTTCCCAAAGATTCCCTTTATCAGTCCTGTTAATAAGGTGATTAAAATTACCAATGATAGCATTCCTGATACCGTTGTCATAAAAGTATATTTTTCTTCCTTTTTTAATCTCGTTCCTTACATTCCTGCTGTAAGCCGTTAAGCGGAAAATTACAAAGGTCTTTTCAAGTAAATCTATATATTTCTCTACTGTTTTATGATCTGAATTAGTTAGCTGCCCGATTTCGTAAAATGATACTTCGTAACCTACCTGAAATGCCAGTGCTTTTAAAATTTTATCTAATAATTCTGTATTCCTTATCTTATCTATTGTAAGCAAGTCTTTATATAAATAACTACCGGCGATAAGCTTTATCAATTTCTTTGCATTATCAGGATTAGTTACAATTTCCGGGTAATATCCGTAAACAAGACGTTTTTCTATCATTCGCTTCTCTTCGAGTAAACTTGTGTGATTTACCATTTCGGCGAAGGAAAATGGTAATAATTTAAACTCAAATTTTCTGCCTGTTAAAGGTTCCTTAGTTTTATCTGCAAGCTCAAATGAAGATGAGCCAGATGCAATGACCTGAACATTTTTAAGATTATCGGTTATTAATTTTAAAGTAATTCCAATGTTATTAATACGCTGAGCTTCATCAATTATTAGCACTTTATTATCACCAATAATATTTTTTAACCGGGTTGAAGTTACATTATTCAATAAATCACGCACATCGGGCTCATCACCATTTAATAGTAATATTTTACCGCCTATTTTCCCGGATAACGATTCCAATAATGTTGTTTTACCGGCTTGTCTCGGTCCATATAATATTATCGCTTTTCCCTGAAATAAGCTGTCGAGCATATTTTTTTCTATTTCTCTGGTTATTATGTCCATTATGTGCAATATTAAGTATAATATTTTGGGATTACAATCCCTAATTATTATAATATTTAGGGATTACGTTCCTAAAATATTTAATAAAGACGCATATATTTGTTATTACAATACTTACAACCTGGTTAAAATAGAAAGATTTTGAAGATTCAGAAGATTCTTATACTCTGTAAACAACCGAATTTACATTCATACCTGCACCCACCGATACGAACACAATAATATTACCTTTATCGAGTGTATGTTCTTCGATTTTATCTTTGCTCATCAGGTCGTATAGAGTAGGCAGTGTTGCTACTGAGGTGTTGCCAAGCCATGATATAGTCATAGGCATAACTTTTGCAATCATCTCAGGTGTAGGCTTCACTCCGTAGAGCTGAAGCGTGTTGCGTGTTATTCGTTCATCCATTTTTTCGTTTGCCTGGTGAAGTGCCAGCTTCGTAACATCGGTTATATGCATGCCTGCTTTATCGAGGCTATCCTTTATGCAAAGCGGAACGGTAGCCAAAGCATATTCGTAAAGGCTGTGTCCCTTCATTTTTAAGAACAGTTCATCACCTTTATGGCTTGGGTTGCTCGATTCCCCCATCCATAACATATATGCATGTTCTAATGTATCGCTTCTTACAGCATAAGAAAGGATGCCTATATTCTCGTCACTTTCAACGGCTTCAATAACAACTGCTCCGGCACCATCTGCATAAAGCATTGAGTCTCTGTCGTGAGGGTCAGATACGCGCGAGAGTGTTTCACCGCCAATTACGAGTATCTTTTTAGCAGCACCGGCTTTTATGAAAAGATGTGCCTGAATCACTCCCATCAGCCAGCCGGGACAGCCGAAAGGCAGGTCGTAAGCTACAGTGGACGGATTAACTATTTTCAGCTTGTGTTTTACACGGGCAGCGAGGCTCGGAACAAAGTCAGATTTGCGGTTATCTGCTCTGATATCACCGAAATTATGTGCGAAAATTATGTAATCGAGGCTTTCCATATCAATTCCCCCCGATTCAAGGCACTCTTTGGCTGCTAAATAGCCCATGTCGGAAGTCACAAGGTTATTTTCAGCATAACGCCGTTCGCTTATATTGGTGATTTTATGAAACTTGCTGATAATCTCATCACCGGAAACTTCTATCCTGTTTTTGTTAATATCGTAAAACTCATGTTCCCGAAAACTGGTATTAGGTACCATCACAGAAGGGATAAAGCTTCCGCTTGCTCTTATTACTGAACACAAAGCCATTTAATAATTTACTCCAAAAACTAAAATTAGAAAAAAATGTTAAAACTACAATCCTGTTTGTTTTGACCTGAAAAATTAAAAAGTAAACCCGTTGTACTGTTATACAATATATTCATCCAGTTTTCTGAGAAGCCAGTTTTTGTAAATTAAATTCCCGCAATTTTGTATCCGTTCTTTAATTTGTTTGATTTTATTTACGGGGTAATTCTTATGCAGGCTTAGGATTTTTTCTGTGAATTTTAAAAAATTCAGTATGCCTGATTTATATTCCGGATTTAAATATTCATCTCTGTACAGCTTGTTGCGGTATGAATGTATCAAATCACCCACATAGGCAAAATTGCTTAGCTCATAGTTCAAAAAAATTGCAAACTCATTGTTTCTGATATAAAATTGGTAATGATTTTGCCTCACCTTAGCAAAGAATTTACCGGCGTTCTTTAAAACTGCAATTTTTTCCTTACCGTTCAAATTATTCAAACGGACTTTCATGTAATTAATAACAGCCATATTGTAATAATAGGAATCTTGCCTAACATCGGGGGGTATTTTATCTTTATATTTAACTATAAAATCCTCAGCAGTTTTAAGCTTATTAAACCTTAGAGCAGCCGCAATAAATGCTGTAAAACTTGATTCCTGTATCGAACCGTCACTCTCAAAATAATATCCTTTTTCAACCATTTCTTCCTGGATGGCAAAACCCTCTTCTCTGAATTCGCTGTAACCTTTATTAAAAAGCTGATTTGCAAAATAATACAAAAATAAATACAGCTCCCTTATAATCTCCCATGGAATTTTTTCTGCATCTCTTTGAATTTGTAATTTTAACTCAAAATATTTTTCCCTTCCGGTTTGTGATTTTAAAATATTGAAAAACTCATAATAAATTTTCAGTACAGGTATTTTTTCTATTGCTTCTTTTTCGTTATCAAGATAGTTCATAACCAGGTCCATAAACTTAAAGCTGTAATCGAATTTTATCAGCTTTTCTTTAATAAATAGGTTAACATAAATTTTCAGCATCGATATCAGGAAAAAATAAATAAGGTTGTCGGAATTATTCTGAATTCTCAAACTTTCTTCCAGGGCATGTTTATACTCAAAGTGGTCATCGAAGAACTGCGAATATTCAGAGTAGAACATGAATTTATTAAAATAATTTACGGGGTCATTTACGTTCTTATTCTCAAAAAAGTTATATCCTTCCTTAAATAACCTGATAACCTCTTCATTAAGGTTCCGCTTCCTGAACTGTTTGATGAGAAACAAATAGTTCATATCTCCGGAGCCAGCCGCCTCCTTAAAAATTAAATACTCCTTTAGCAACCGCACTAGAGCAGAAAACCTGTCACGCAGCTTTTTATCGTTATACTTTTCGCCTGGATACAAATACCGGAAGATGTTTTCACTGCTTATTTCATAATTTCCGTAAGAAAGTTTATTGCGAATCAGATAACCGATTAATTTTGTGCTGTTACTATCTTCTCTATCAAGCTTATAAATCACAAAATTCTTAAAATCAGAAAGTTCAGGAAGCGTTAGATTTTCAAGCATTTTAAAAATTTTTTGACGTCCCATAATCGATAACTCCGTAAAAAAAATTTAGACTACTGCAAAATATTCAAAAAAAAGGTTTATTTAAATAAAAATATCAATCGACAAAGCCCTTTTTTTGTGGTTGACTTGGCTGTACCTGATATATTATTTTTGTAATAACCTGTTATTTAGGATTCAACTCAATAAAAATTAAATACTTATAAAATGGAAACAAAAAAATTCATTTGTAAAAATTTTCAGCCAAATCCATCATGTGACTATGAAATAGAGGGTCCTGAGGACGAAGTTGTGGAAAATGCTGCCAACCATCTGATTTTTAATCATCATTACGAAGATACACCTAAGCTAAGGGATGATATTAGGGCATCGCTTATATAAAGAAACTATGCTTGGCTTATACAATAATACGGGGCAAGAACAGCCGGAACAAAATAATTCCGGTAAACGGGAATTTCACATTGTGAGTACACGTACCTTTGGATGGGTGTGCATAGATAAGCAAACCAACGACATCCTCCGTATAGAAGAAAGCAAGGAAAAACTTGTCACATTTTACAAGTATTACTGCAAGGTCAATAACATTAAGCTTGTAATCTATGACGAGAATTTTTGTGTGGAGAGTGAGCTTAGTTAATGCCTGCCTGCCGAAGAGGCAGCGTAGGAAGGTTAATTAGTTAATAACCAGCCCGCCGAAGCCCAACTAAGTTGGGCGTAGGTGGGTTGTTTAGTTTACTGGGTGTGGTGTATACAGTGCGGGAGTAATAAATTTTATTAGAATATGAATAGATTTAAGAATAAGGATACAATAATTTTGGGCTGACAATTGTTTTAACATTATGTTATATTAGCAGTGCTGCA
>CAYWTS010000069.1:3868-6625 GCA_964461265.1 uncultured Ignavibacteriales bacterium | reverse complement strand
TTAGCAGGTATTTCCGAAAAAATACATTTCCAATGTCTCCATTAAATTTTATCTTTGTACTCACTTATCAAATTTACCACAAAAACTAAAGGATGTACGAATACAGCGGTGCTATACATATCCATTCTCTTTACTCAGATGGTACAGGTAAAATAGAGGATATAGCAAAATTTGCTGATGAGGCAGGGCTGGATTTTATTATTATGACCGACCATAATACCCTTAAACCAAAAGAAGACGGGTATGAAAAATGGATAAGCAACGTTATGGTTATAATAGGTTACGAGCTTAATGATATAAATAATAAAAACCATTATCTTGTATTCGGTCTCGATAAAGTCGTGGGTTCACTCAAAGATATCGGCAACGGTGAGCTTGGCAACCGATTAAGTGCTCCCGGATATGTAAGACAGGTAAAAGAGGGGGGAGGCATTGGCTTTTTAGCTCATCCCGATGAAAGCAGGCATCATCTTCCTTCACATCCGCCATACCCGTGGACAGATACTCAGACCGAAGATTATACAGGAATCGAAATTTGGAATCATATGAGTGAATGGGTAGAAGGATTAAACGAATCGAATAAGCTTGACAGGCTGCTTCATCCCTTAAAATCTATAAATGCACCTGCAAACGAAACACTCAAAAGATGGGATAGAGCCGCGTTAAGCAGGCATGTAACAGGAATAGGTTCGGTTGATGCACATGCGTTCAAACAAAATATACTGGGTTTTTTTGAGCTTGAGGTGTTCCCTTATAAAGTTCTTTTTAAATCGATAAGGACACACGTTCTGGTTGAAAATGAAATAAAGTACAACGATGAGGATAATTTTGAATATGATAAAAGACAGGTACTCGACGCACTGAGGAAGGGCAGATGTTTCATAGCAAATTCCTATTATGGTAATGCCAAGGGTTTCAGATTTACAGCTGAATTTGATGAAAACGTTTTTCATACAGGTGATACTATCTCATCGAAGAATTTTGAGAACCTGAAGCTCAGGGTATCGGTACCCAAAACATCTATTATAAAACTTATCCGTAACGGTGAGGTTATTAACGAGCACAAAGGGACTAAATTAACAGTAAATACTGACGAGCCCGGTATATACAGAGCAGAATGCTGGGAAGGAAATAAAGGATGGATTTTCTCGAACCATATCAGGCTTAAAAAAGAATAAATGAGAAAAAATAATTTAAAAGAGCAGGATAAACCCAAAAGCAATTGCGGAATTTTCGGAATTTATAACCACGATGAAGCGGCATTAATGACTTTCTACGGTTTGCATGCCCTGCAGCACCGGGGACAGGAATCTTCGGGAATATGCACCTCGGAATACATTCCTACGAAAAGCCGCTACCGGTTTAACATTCATAAAAACCATGGACTGGTTTTCGAAGTATTTCACGACGAAATTATATTGAAGAGCATACTGAAAGGCCGTGCAGCGATAGGACACAACCGCTACTCTACAACCGGTGCATCAGATAAAAGAAGCAACCTGCAGCCTTTTAAAGTCAATTATAAAGACGGATACCTTGCATTATCACATAATGGCAATTTTACAAACACAAAAGAATTAAGAAACAAGCTTGAAGATGAGGGAACCATTTTCCAGACCACCTCGGATAGTGAAATATTGCTTCACCTGATTGCCCGTTCGAAGCAGAAAGAAATGATTGATAAGATACTTGAATCGTGCAGGCAGCTCAGGGGTGCATATTCAATAGTTCTTATGTCGGATGACAAGCTGTTTGCTATAAGAGACCCTTATGCCGTCAGACCGTTGTGTATGGGCAGATTGGGTAAAAGCATAATCTTTGCATCAGAATCGTGTGCTTTTGATATAATCGATGCACAGTACGTCAGAGAAATTGAACCAGGTGAGATAATACAGATAGATGATGAAGTAATAAGAACAGGTAAAGAAAAATCATATATTATCGAAAAAAACGGCCAGTCAAAGCATTGCATTTTCGAGTATATATATTTCTCACGTCCCGATTCCACAATTTTCGGACATACTGTTGATAAAATAAGAAGAAAACTCGGTAAAAATCTTTCTATCGAAAAACCGCCTCCCGTAGCCCAAAAAGGCGATAAAAAAGTAGTGGTGATAAGCGTTCCTGATTCGAGCAATACTGCTACACTTGGTTATCTTACAGAAAGCATAAAGACGAATGAATTTATTAAACTTGAACTCGGTTTAATCAGAAATCATTATATCGGAAGAACATTTATTCAGCCCGGACAGGGTAATCGTGAAATACAGGTTAAGGCCAAATTCAATACGGTCAAATCGGTTTTAAAAGACCGCATAGTAGTTATAGTTGACGATTCAATTGTAAGAGGAACTACTATGAAACAGCTTGTCAGGTTAATCAGGGAAGCACAGCCAAAAGAAATTCACCTGCGAATTACTTCACCTCCGATAATCTCGCCGTGTTACTATGGTATGGATTTTCCTTCTAAGGAAGAATTAATTGCATTCCGTATGTATAAGAATCTAGAAAAGATTAGGAAGGAACTTAATGTGGATTCTGTAGAATATTTATCACTTGAGCGGTTACACGAATCGGTGCCGCAGGATGGAGGTAATAAAATAGGGTATTGTGATGCATGTTTCAGCGGAAAATATCCAATACAAATTGAAGAGATTGAAAAACTTGAATTTGATTGAAAAATATAATAATCATCCCGATTTTAAAACTTCTTTAATAGCTTCTTCAACTGTAAGTTCAGTTATTTTTTTTCTGGCT
>CAYWTS010000069.1:0-3768 GCA_964461265.1 uncultured Ignavibacteriales bacterium | reverse complement strand
TGTATCAGTTCGCTGTAATTAATTGCAGATAGTATGCTCATCGCAGTTTTATGCCCAATTCCGGATACTGATATTAAATGCCGGAAACACTCTCTTTCATTTATATCTGAAAATCCCAGGAGGGTAAAATTTATAGGATTTTCTCTTACATGCAGGTAAGTTATTAGTTTTACCTCTGTATTAACTTCGGGAAGGATTTCATATGCCGGCAGGGTAATGTGAATATAATAAGCAACTCCCCCCGATTGGATGATTGCTGAAGTTGGTTTTTTATCGATAAGTATTCCCTTGATATATTCGATCATACGTAAATTTCTACATTATTTTGGCTCTGTGAGGATTTTCCTTAACAAACCTGCTCCATGAAAATGTTTTTCCCTTTTGTGAAAGGAAATTGTTATGATGACAAATGGCCACTGCAAGTGCATCGGTGATATCCGCTTTTACCGGTTTCTTTTTAATATTCATTATTTTAGTTACCATATAAGCCACTTGTTCTTTGGATGCATTTCCTATGCCTGTAACCGATTTTTTTACTTCACGCGGCGAATACTCGGTGGTAGGAATTTGTTTATTTACTGCTGCCAGTATCGATACACCCCTTGCATGGCCAAGCTTTAGTGTTGATTGCACGTTTTTACTGTAAAAAGCTGTTTCTATTGCAAACTCATCGGGTATAAACCAGTCTATTACTTCAACCAGACCGTCATAAATTATTTTTAAACGAACAGGAAGCTTCATAGAAGAGGTCATTGAAATAACTCCGTATTTAAGCAGTCTCAGCTTTTCATCAATACCTTTTATAACAGCATAACCCGTATTAAGAGTGCCGGGGTCAACTCCAAGAATTATCATATTATATTAATTATTAACTGTTCTAAAGTTAATAAG
Organism: uncultured Ignavibacteriales bacterium; assembly: GCA_964461265.1. Classification (GTDB taxonomy): domain Bacteria; phylum Bacteroidota; class Ignavibacteria; order Tepidaquicellales; family OLB5; genus CAYWTS01. Next base: position 2,877 of record CAYWTS010000069.1, on the reverse strand, counting down.
TTTTCAATTCGAGTACAGACATTACGCTTTCATCTATATCGGCGTTTGTATAAACGTTTTGTATGTCGTCATTATCTTCTATGGCATTAATCAGCTTCAAAGTTTTTTCAGCATCGGCTTTTTCAATCTTAACGGTATTTTTGGAAACATACTGCAAAGACGCATTCTCAATTTTAACACCGGGTAAAGAAGAAGATTCAATCGATTTTCTTACTTTATCGAAATGGTCTAATGAAGTTGTAACTTGGAAGAACTCTTCCTCTTCAGTCAGGTCATCTGCACCGGCATCAAGTATAACTTCCAGCAAATCATCTTCGGTGTAACTGCCTTTTACAACGTTTATCACACCCTTACGCTCAAAATTCCACATTACCGCCCCTGATTCTGCCAGCGTGCCGCCATTTCTTGACATTATATGCCTTAAATCGGCAACTGTTCTGTTGCGGTTATCGGTTAATGATTCAATAATAAGGGCAACTCCGGCAGGCCCGTAGCCCTCGTAAATTACTTCCTCATAGCTGACGCCTTCAAGCTCGCCTGTGCCTTTTTTTATTGCCCTGATTATGTTATCCTGCGGCATGTTTTCCGATTTGGCATTTGCAATAGCGAGCCTAAGTCTTGGATTTCCTTCGGGATTGCCTCCTCCAAGCTTTGCAGCAACAGTAATTTCTTTTATGATTTTTGTAAATACTTTGCCGCGTTTTGCGTCATTTACTCCCTTTTTACGTTTTATTTGTGCCCACTTTGAATGACCTGACATTTTTACTCTTGGTTTTTTATTTTAATATCCCTGATTTTTAATTGTATCTTTGTTTTACCGTTCCAGTGGTTTTCATCAATCGAATATACTGCACTGATAATGTTACCAGTCTCTATTTTAATTTTATCTGCTTCTTCGGGGTGAGGGTTAAAGTAAATACAGTCAAAAAAATCGTTTGTATACGGGTAGCTTGAGTCATGTTTCCTCACGCGGAATACATAGGTTGTGTTATTATATATTTTCGGATCGCCTACAATTTGCAGGTCAGAGGTTAAAAATATTGGTGTCATATTCGAAGGTCCGAACGGTTCGAAGTGTTTAAGAATTTTCACGTAGCGGTTATCTATCTCATCAATATCCAGCTCTGTGTCTACTTTTATTTCGGGTGTAAGTGTTTCTTCCATTGAACTTTCGGCTGATATCATATCATAAGCGATTCGGTTGAATATTTTTCTGAATTCATCTATTTTTCCAACTTCCAGTTCAAGGCCGGCTGCATGGTAGTGTCCGCCAAACTGGACTAAGCCATCGAATTGTTCGGAAGTGTTTTTTAAGGCATCATAAATGTTAAAATTATTAACGCTTCTCGCCGAACCTTTTGCATGTCCGTTAAATAATGTTAGTATTATAGCTGGTTTGTAATATTTTTCGACCATCCTGGAGGCTATTATACCAAGCACTCCCGGGTGCCAGTTTTCATTATATAATATTATTGCAACTTCTTTCTCTTCTTTATCGAACTCTTTTTTATATGCTTCATACAGATTTTGCGCTTCAACATAGATCTCGCTGTCTATTTTTCTGCGGTTAATGTTTTCGGATTCAAGAATGCCTGCAAGTTCCTCAACCTTTGAAACATCATTACAAGTCAGGAACTCGACCGCTCTTGTAGCATCACCTAACCTGCCAACAGCATTAATTCGCGGGCCGAGTGAAAATACCACATTGGAAGTTGTGAGGTTTTCGAGCTTGAAACCGGAATTTCTGATTAAAGCCTGAAAGCTGGGACGGGGATTATGTACTATCTGCTTAAAACCAAAATAAAGGAGTACACGGTTTTCGTCGATGACGGGAACCATATCTGCTGCTGTTGCTATTGCAGCAAAATCGAGAAGATCTGTGTAATAATTAACATTTAGTCTTGTACAAATTCCCTGAATCAGCTTAAAAGCTACTCCGGTTCCGCAAAGATATTTAAATGGGTATTCACATCCTGGTTGGAGAGCATCGAGTATGGCATAAGCATCAGGAAGTTTTTCCGGTGGCTGGTGGTGGTCGCAAATTATTACATCTATGCCATGAGATTTTGCATATGTTACTTTGTCGTTTGCTGTAATTCCGCAGTCTATAGAAACTATTAATTTTATTCCTTCTTTGATTGCATACTCTACTCCCGAATTGCTTAAACCGTAACCGTCGGTAAATCTGTCGGGTATAAATACAGCATTTGGAACGCCGAACTTTTCCAGGAATAAGTGAAACATCGAAACGCCGGAGGTTCCGTCAACATCGTAATCACCGAATATAAGGATTTTTTCTTTATCATTGATAACCTGCAGGAGACGATCGACAGCTTTATCCATGTCTTTCATCAAAAACGGGTCATGCAGGTGTGCAAGTTCTGGTATGAAAAACTGTCGTGCAAGCGACCTAGAAGTAATACCCCTGTTGAGAAGAATTTTAGATAGTGTAACGGGAATGTTTGTTTCCCTTGAAAACTGAGTTACAAATTCCTTATCGGGCTCTTCTGCCAGTGTCCATTTTTTCTGCAGCATAACCCTCACATACCCAGTTTATTTACAGACGTATTATTTTCATTAAGAAAAGATAGGTTGAACAATGTATTATATTTTTATTCATAGTGCCCGGAGCGAGACTCGAACTCGCACTCCGTAAACCGGAACTGCGCCCTGAACGCAGCGTGTATACCAATTTCACCATCCGGGCTGTTAAATTCATTATTATAAACAAAATTAGCTAATTAGTTAGACTTATACAATGACGTGGGGAAATAAAAAACTTTAAAAAATACTATATTCTATTTATTTAATCCTTGCTTTAGCAAAACCGTATTTATTATATTTAGTTAAGTTAAAGCCCACAGAAATGAAAAAACA
>CAYWTS010000068.1:0-7254 GCA_964461265.1 uncultured Ignavibacteriales bacterium | reverse complement strand
TAACACCGCCTCTTTCAGAATACACTGCACCCAAAGAGGGGAGAAGATAAGGAATAGTTATCCTCATAGTTTGTGCAAGAAATGCTATTGATATAATGCTTTCGAACATGTTCAGTTGCTATTCCTGTGAAAGCAGGAATCTACAATATTATTTCGCTCCTGCGGAGCTATGTATTTTTCATGTTTACTTTCAAATAACATGTAGTTTCTGACGGAGTATAAAAATATCATGAATCCAGAGTTTATAAAGCTGTCTTTAAGATTTTTACTTTATCAAATAACTTTGTAAACACTATCACAAATATTATTATTATTGCCTGAAGCATAGTTACAAGTTCTTTTGGCACTAATGTATTAATAGTTAATCCCCCGTATTCAATAATACCGAAAAATACAGCAGCTAATATTATTCCTGCAGGATTATTTCGTGCCATCAGAGCAACAGCAATCCCTATGTAACCTATGCCTTCCGAAAATCCAAGCTCAAAATAGTTTTTATATCCAAGAACAAAGTTCGAGCCAACCAGCCCTGCAAGTCCCCCTGCTATTAACATAGTATAGATTGTGAGTCGTGAAATATTCATTTTGGCATACTCGGCAGCAAAACGGTTTGCACCAAGCACACGCAGGGAGTATCCGAATTTTGTAAATTTAAAAACCGCAAAAAATAAAACGCAGCAAAACAAAGCTAAGAAGATACTTATATTAAAAGGTGAACCTTTGAATAATCCGGTTATTTCACTAAATGTTGAGAGTTCTGCCTGTGGTGCAATCTGCGGTGTGCGGACTGTTGCCGGAACAAAATAAACATTATTTACAAGATAATTTACCAGTGCAAGTGCAATAAAATTCAGCATAATAGTATTAATCACTTCATGCGAACCAAATCTTGCTTTCAGGTAACCCGCAATGTAACCCCATAAGGCACCACCTAAAAATCCAGCTAAAATGCATAAGGGTATCAAAATAAATCCCGGGAGTGATGTGAAAGTGAAACCTGCCCAGGCAGTCAGAAAAGCACCTATACTTAGTTGTCCCTCTGCACCTATGTTGAACAAACCTGCTTTAAAAGCAAATGCTACTGAAAGCCCTGTAAATATCAGTGGTGTAGCTTTAAAAAGTATCTGCCCGATACCGTAACTTGTTGAGAATGATTCTAAGAATAATTTATTATAAATAAGAAACGGATCTTTGCCTATTGCTATAATAAATACAGAACCGACAATCAGTGTCAGAACTAAAGCAGCAACTGGCCCAATTAATTTATTTATTATTTGTTTTAGCAAGTATTATTTAAATTCACTCTTAAATCCCGAAAATCTCAGATTTCAGGTCTCAAGTCTCCAATTGTATTACCTCCTGTCATATACTTACCAATTTCATTCTCGGTAGTTTCGGAAGCTGTTAATGTTTTTACTATTCTGCCGTTATACAAAACCATGATTGTATCACAAAGCTTAAGCAGTTCACTTAAATCAGAACTGACAAGCAGTATTGCCTTTCCTTTGCTTCTTTCTTCAAAAATACAATTATGGACAAACTCCGAAGCTTTAATATCCAGACCCCGTGTTGGATGATTTATTACAATTAGTCTGGAATTTTTAGTCAGTTCTCTTGCAGCAACAAGTTTTTGCTGGTTGCCGCCCGAGAGTTCAGAAATACTTTGTTTAAGTGTACTTGTTTTAATATCATATTTTTCTACCAGTTTTTCCGTGTCATCTTTAATTGTTTTGTAATTAAGAATTCCGTTTTTAAAATATCTCTCCTCATTTTGCCTGCTCAGCAGAATATTTTCATACAAATTAAATTCCTTAACAATTCCGTTTTTCAGCCTGTCGGAAGGGATGTGTGAAATTAACTGCTGGTCTTTCCCGTAAAAAATAATCCTGCCTTGTTTTACTTTATGCAGTCCGCAAACAGCATCGGCAAGCTCTGTTTGCCCGTTGCCTTCTACGCCGGCTATTCCTGTTATTTCACCGCTTCTTAATGTAAACGATACGCCTTTTACTTTCTGAACTTTTTTTTCATCTTCAATAATTACGTTTTCTGCAATCAGGATTGTTTCTTTTTGTATTTTTGTTTCCTTTGAATATTTATACCCGGCAGTGTTATCTTCACCTATCATATAACGTGAAAGTTCTTTCTGTGATGTATCGGCTGTGCTTTTGGTTACGATTAATTTTCCGTTTCGCATTACCGATACACGGTCACTGATTTCTATAACCTCGTTAAGTTTGTGAGTAATTAGTATTATAGTCTTATTCTTTCGGATTAAAAGTTTTAGAGAATTAAACAGATCTGTAATTTCCTGCGGTGTTAGTACTGCTGTAGGTTCGTCTAATATCAGTATATCGGCGTTCCGGTAAAGTAACTTGATTATCTCGGCTTTTTGCTGCAGGCCGACTGTTAATTCTTCTATTTTAGGATGGAGAGGAATATAAAAATTAAATTCACCGCATAACTTTTCAATTTCTGCTTTAGCTTTATTCAGCTCAACCTTACCAAATGCCGGACATTTTTCATTTCCAAGAAGTATATTTTCAATTACCGTAAGACCGTGAACCAGCATAAAGTGCTGATGAACCATACCGATACCAAGCGAAATTGCATGTGCTGGATTTTTTATTTTTGTTTGGGTTCCATTTATGAAAATTTTACCTGAGGAAGGACGAAGCATGCCATAAAGAATTTTCATTAATGTAGTTTTGCCGGCTCCGTTCTCACCGACTATAGCATGTATTTCGCTGTTGTTTACCCGTAATGATACGTTGTTATTGGCAATCAGGTTTTCACCGAATCGTTTTGTAATATTCAGCATTTCAACAGCATACATACCCTGATTTGAGATATTAGATTTGAAACTTATGATTTATTTTAAGAATAAAGATTTTTATACAGATTGGATATTATAGCTGACCGCTTGATGCCAATAAGTTTTTCAATTATTTATTGACCATTCACTTTTGACCGTTCACTGTATTTATTTGGTTGGCGGAACAATTTTTCCGTTTATTATTTCTTCACGGATTGCTTCAACCTTTTTATGTATTTCAGAAGTGATGAAGTTTTGATTCTTTTCGTTATAAACATAATCAACGCCTTTTGACTTTAATCCGAAAGTTTCAATTTTACCGCCGGTAAACGTTCCTTCTTTAACCTGTCTTATGCATTCGTAAACAGAAACATCAACAATTTTAGTCATGCTTGTAACAATATGTCCGGGAGCTTCATCGTATTGGTCAGAATCAACCCCGATAGCAAATTTCTTAGTTTCCCTTGCTGCTTCAAATACACCAAGCCCTGTAACTCCCGATGCATGATAAATGATATCAGCACCTTTGGAATACTGCCCCAGTGCAAGTTCTTTGCCTTTACCGGGATTTTTGAATGCATCACCAGTTACGCCTGCATAACCGATTAATACGTTGCAACCGGGATTTACATATTTTACACCGGCTTCGTAAGAGACCTGGAATTTTTTTATCAGCGGCGATTCCATTCCGCCGATAAATCCTACAGTATTTGTTTTAGTGACCAGTCCGGCTATTGCTCCTACTAAAAATGAGCCTTCTTCTTCTTTAAATTCAAGTGCTATGAGGTTTGGGGGAATTGTTTTACCCGGTATAACTGTATAATCGACACAAGCAAATTTTTTATCAGGGAATTCCTGTGCGATCTGAGTGATTTCATCTGTAAAAATAAAGCCGATACCGAATATTATTGTTATATCAGGTCTTGCAGCAAATTGCCTTAATGCAGCCTCCCGTTCACCGCCGGGTCCCGGTTCGATATATTCAAATTCTATCCCGAGTTCTTTTTTTGCTTTTTCAAGCCCGCGGTAAGCTGCATCATTGAACGATTTATCACCGCGTCCGCCTACATCGAATACTAAACCGACTTTCAGCACCGAGGGTTTTTCTTCAGTGCTTTTCTTTCCGCATGATATAAATAAAGAAACGGCGAGAAGTATAAATAATATTTTTTTAATCAATGTAAATTCAGTTTTTACAAATCAAAGCTTCGTTGTAAGCAAAATTATGCGAAAGTCTGACAATTAACAATTTATTATGTAACCGCATAATGCTGTTCCGCAGAAGCTCATGCCCGCGCCCAAGCCTGTGTCGTAGCAGGCAAAGCTTCAGAAGACAGGTTAGTGTAAGCAGATAAAACGTAAAATTATCACAAAATATAATACATATAACAACTTACAGCCCATAGGGTGTAATCTGATATATCTTTTATCCTATAATACTAATTAACCTTACTCAAGTTAACCGTTTTGCTTAATAATTAAAATAATAACATGTATTTATTAACCCACGACTTCAGTCGTGGGAACAAGCTAAAAATATTGATTAATAACCGTTTCAACGGTTTTTGTATATGCAGCGGTCAACTTGAATAACCTTACAAACCTAATTAATGTAATAAACATTGTTGTTGTTTTAGCTATGACTACAAATTATGTTTGTTTAATAATCTTAATAATTCCGCCATGAAATCAAAACTTACAATTACTTTATTCACGTTATTAGTATTTATTATTTCTGCTGATGTTACATTTTCACAGATAGCATTCAGCCCGAGGATTGATTCAATAATCAATCTATCAACAAATCAGACAATGTCTAAATTAATACGTGAACTATCGGGAGATACTGCTACCATGATTGGAGGTGTCCCTTACACAATTCTATCGCGGCACTGGAATTCGGTACATAACCCTAAAGCTGCACAATATATATACGAGAAATTTCAGGGATACGGTTTATCGGTTCGTTACCAGAATAATACTTCAACAAATATAAACGTAATAGCATGGAAAACAGGGACAAAATATCCGAACCAGCAGTATATTATATGCGGGCATTATGACGATATGCCCTCCGGCTCGCTTGCCCCGGGTGCCGATGATAATGCTTCGGGAACATGTACCGTTATAGAGGCTGCACGGCTTCTTGCCCCATACACTTTCGATTATACAGTTATATTTATTGCATTCGATGAAGAAGAACGCGGGCTTTACGGAAGTAAAGGCTATGCCGATACTGCATACTTCCGCGGGGATTCGATTCTTGGTGTAATAAATCTTGATATGATTGCTTATGACGGAAATAACGACTATGTAATGTCTATACATACCAATACTGCTTCTCTTCCGTTTACCGACCAGTTAACAGCAGCGTATAACATTTACCAGCCGATACTTGTTACAAACAGGATATTTTCCATATCAGGCGGGAGCGACCACCAGTCATTCTGGAACAGGGGATATAAAGCTATTTTGGCAATTGAATCAACATCGGATTTCAATCCTTATTATCATACTGTAAACGATAACTTCAGCCATGTGAATGTTCCTTATTTTGTTGCACAAACCCGTGCTGCCATAGCAGCCCTGCTCTCGTTTGCATGGGATTATAAGATTAATATTCAGCACACTCCTTTGCAATCGGGACCTGATACAAACGCAAGAATAGCAACAGCTATTATATCATCACCGCAAATACTGGCAAGAGTTACAAACGGTCCCCGCCTTTATTATAAAGTCGGGACAGGTTCTTTCACTTATGTAAATGCTTATTACAGAAATCTTGATACGTTTAAGTTTTCGATACCTGGCAGACCGCTTGGCACAACAATTTCTTATTATATAGCAGCACAGGATTCACTTGGTAAATTTGTAGGAACTTTGCCTGTAGGAGGTAAAGGTATTAATCCTCCGGGAACAATACCCCCCTCAACTTTCTTTGTTTATCAGGTTGCAAACATCTATAATTTAAACCAATGTTCTAACACTCTTCCGAAACCTATACTTGATATGCAGACAACTTATGATACTATAAACATCACAACTACAGGAGCAGTTCTTGACCTAAATGTAAACCTTACAATATACCATACATGGGATGGGGATATTTCAATCTACTTAAGAAAAATGGGCGGCTCGGAAATTGATTTAAGCAGCGGAAACGGAGGTTCAGGCGATAATTACATAAATACAACGTTCGATGATGAAGCAACACAATCTATAACACAGGGCTCGGCACCGTTTACCGGCAGTTTCAGGCCTGAACAGCCATTAAGCACATTCGATAACGGGGCACTAAACGGAAACTGGATTTTACGAATATATGACGGTTACTCAGGTGATACTGGGCAGCTTATAAGCTGGTGTGTGATTGCACAATATTCAACACTAATAGGGATAGGAGCCAACAATCAGCCATTGCAGTATGCATTATCACAAAACTATCCAAATCCTTTCAATGCCTCCACAAAAATTGATTTTACTTTACCAAAGCAAACCAACGTGAGGTTAATAATCTATGATGTTCTCGGCAGGGAAGTAAAACAGCTATTAAGCGATAATATTAAAGCAGGGGAATACTCGGTTTACTTTAATGCAGCGGAATTATCATCGGGAATATACTTCTATTCGATGTATTTTGACGGTAATTTGTTTGATACAAAGAGGATGGTCCTCCTTCGTTAAAACTACGGAGGATAAATACTTGTGAAATAGTTAATCGGTTGATTGGTTAATCAGTAAAAAATTTGAGCGAGGTTGTCTTAAAAGGCAATTTTCTTGCCAAAAAACTGTAACCGCAACTTTCATAGTTGCGATTATGCAAGAAAATTGCAGCGCAGCCATCCACGTAAGTGGTGGCTTTCGCCAAAAGGCTGCGGATACAAAAATACTTTTAAGACAACCTCGTTTGTTTTATGCAGGTAATATTTTTTATTAATTAATTGCTCATCTATACAACATTCTATATTTTTGATACTCATGAAAAGCATTTTTGAAACTTATATTCAGTTTACTTAATAGTTATAGACAATAAAAGCTGTACATTAACAAATGAAGATATAGAGCATTATCAGAAAATTATTGCAGCACTTACCGAAACGGATAGATTGATGAAAGAAATTGACAAGGTGGTAAAATTTTAGAATTTAAAATAGTTAATTTGATGTTTTATTTTTAATTTAGTATAAAATTAAAATTTATGACTCAAGAATTAATTAAACTGCAAAATATACAAAAATCGATCTATGTAATTCGCGGTAAAAGAGTAATTCTTGAAAGTGATTTGGCAATTATTTATGGTGTATCTACAACTCGTTTAAATCAGCAGGTACGCAGAAATATTGACCGGTTCCCTGAGGATTTTATGTTTCAGATTAATAGTAATGAGTATTTGGCTTTGATGTTGCAAATTGCAACATCAAAAAAGAGTCGGGGAGGTAGCA
>CAYWTS010000067.1:0-7280 GCA_964461265.1 uncultured Ignavibacteriales bacterium | reverse complement strand
TTTCCGCACCGTCATCTGTAACATAAACTTCACCATGCTGGAAAGGATTCATTGTTCCCGGGTCAACGTTTATATACGGGTCAAACTTTTGAATTGTAACACGCAGACCGCGTGATTTTAGCAAAAGTCCGAGCGATGCAGCACTAATCCCTTTTCCAAGAGAAGAAACCACACCACCAGTTAAAAAGATATATTTTACCTGTTTCAATTTATTTATTAACCTCATTTTTAATTTTATCTAAATCAGAGATATTATCAATTGCTATCGAATCTTTTTTTGTTATTACAACTTTTATTTTTTCACCCATTTCCAGAATCCGCAGCTGTTCAAGTTTTTCCGATTTCTCCAGTCTGCTCTGTTTTGTTAATAAAAATTTCAATAAAAATCGTTTTCTGAATACATACAATCCTATATGTTTGAAATAACCAGTCTTTACTGAGTTTACATTAAACGGAACGGGCAGACGTGAAAAAAATAATGCAAAATTATTCTTATCAAAAACAACTTTAACAACATTCGGATTTTCTATTTCATTTTTACTCGCAATCCTGATACATAATGTCGATACATTTATGGTTTTATCTGTTAATAACGGTTCGATTGCTTTATCTATGTTTCGGGAATCAATAAATGGTTCATCTCCCTGTATATTAACAACTATATCACATTTTACATTTTTTATAACTTCACCAATTCTATCGGTGCCGCTTTTATGTTGTTTTGAAGTCATTTCAGCATTCCCTCCAAAACCTTTCACGGTATCGTAAATACGCTTATCATCGGTTGCAACAATTACTTTACCAAGCAGCTTTGATTTCAATGCTCTCTCATAAACATGCTGTATCATGGGCTTACCATTAATTAATGCAAGCGGTTTGCCCGGAAACCGTGTTGAACCGTAACGTGCCGGTATAACTCCGATAATCTTATGTTCGTGAATAGTCAATAGTGATATAGTTAATATTATATTGGTTTTAAATTCTTAATCACTTGTTCCCTTGCCCTGACTGAGAACTCTTTATCTTTACTGTATTTCATCGGTTTGCCGATTACAATGTTTACTATTCCCGGTTTGACTTTCATTGAACTAATGGGCATTAGTGCAGCAGTGTTGGTTACCGACAGCGGAATTATATCTGTTCCGGCTTTTTCAGCAAGTAAAAACATACCGCGTTTGAACTCGCCAATTTTGCCCGTGCGGGTTCTTGTTCCCTCAGGGTAGATAATCATCGAAATTCCATTTTTAACTTTTACCGCAGCTCTTTCAAGCGAACGCAGTGAGCTTTTTAAATTTGTCCTTTCGATAGGAACATAGCCTGCAGCACGCATCGCCCAGCTTAACAGGGGTATTTTATTCATCTCACTTTTATAGACCATCTTTACTTTATCCGGAACTTTTGCAGTTAAAACCAATATGTCAAGATAACTCGAATGGTTTGCAATGTAAACGTTACCGCCTATACGCGGAATATTTTCTCTCCCGAATACACTTACCTTCACACCTAAAATAAACAGTGTAAGATTTGACCAAACCTTTAATATATAATACGAAACCCAGCCTTTGAAATTGAACGGGAAGGTTACCAGTGTGAGGAGTGAGAATACTACTGCAAGTAAAATTGCAATACTATTTTTTACTATCCACACGTAAGCAAAAATAACAAAAAATCTTAGATAGTTCGAATAATATTTGCCATGGGATGATATATAAAGAGATTTTATCACATCATATTACTGTGTATATTTGTGCCTAACCTTATCACCCCTTAATTGAATCCGAACAAAAAGGCATTTTTACATCTCACTAACGGCTTAACTTTCACAGGTTATTCATTTGGTTATTACGGTGAAAGTGACGGTGAAGTAGTTTTTAATACCGGTATGACAGGCTACCCCGAAGCTTTAACTGACCCGTCATATTCGGGGCAAATACTTGTTTTTACTTACCCTATGATAGGTAATTATGGAATTCCTAAATTCAAGGCTAACAACTCAGGAAAAATAATTAATGGGTTCGAGTCAGGTAAAATACAGGTTCGGGGGGTAATAATTTCAGATTACAGCTTCCATTACAGCCACTCAGATGCTTACCAGTCACTCGGCAACTGGCTTGACGAAAATAAAATCCCTGGAATATACGGTATCGATACACGGGAACTTACGAAGGTTCTGCGTACCAAGGGTGTTATGCCCGGTAAAATAACAACTGCTGTAAAAAACGTAAAAAATTTCAAAATGTCCGACCCGAATAAATTTAACCTTGCAGCAGGGGTTAGTATTACACAACCAAAGATTTATAAACCCGCAAATAAAAAAAGCAGAAAAAAAATTCTATTAATCGATTGCGGCGTAAAAAATAACATAATCAGGAATTTTATTAAACGTGAAGCTGAAGTTCTTCGTGTTCCGCATGATTACAATCCGATGAAGTCAGAATTCGATTTTGACGGTATTTTCATCTCAAATGGCCCGGGTGACCCAAAAATGTGCAAAGCAACAATTGAAAACATCCGTAATTCATTTAAGCTGGGTGTTCCGATTTTCGGAATTTGCCTCGGAAGCCAGATACTTGGACTTGCTGCGGGAGCTGATACATTTAAATTAAAATTCGGGCACCGCTCGCAAAATCAACCCTGCATCGAACAAAGCAGAAGATGTTACATTACATCACAAAATCACGGTTATGCTGTTAAAACCCATACATTACCAAATGACTGGGAAGAATGGTTCGTAAATAATAACGACGGGACAAACGAAGGCATAAAACATAAATCGAAGCCATACTTTGCCGTTCAGTTCCACCCTGAATCATCACCCGGACCGAACGATACAGGATGGTTGTTTGATAAATTTATAGACTTGATTTAGCAGCCATTCCCGCGAAAGCGGGAATCTAATCTTTAAACAAAATTGTATGAAAATAAATAACCTAAAAAATACCATCATTTGAATTAGTAGATAGAGATATTAAAAGAAGTGAGTTTCTAGGAAATAAAATTCTTTATGATATGTGCAAAAATATTTTAAGCATAAATGCGAAAATGAAATTTATTAACAACACAAAAAAAATTTAAATCCACTCCAATTAGATATTTTGCTTTATTTTGACTAATAATAAATCAAAAATAATAGATTCCCGCTTTCGCGGGAATGCAATCAAAAAAATATTACTTCTTGGTTCCGGTGCCTTAAAAATTGGTGAAGCCGGAGAATTCGATTATTCCGGCTCACAGGCAATAAAAGCACTCAAAGAAGAAGGATTGTATGTAATTCTTGTTAATCCCAACATCGCAACGGTTCAAACCGATAAGAATCTTGCTGATAAGGTTTACCTCCTGCCGGTTAATCCATTCTTCGTAGAAAAGATTATAAAAAAAGAAAGACCCGATGCAATAATGCTCGGCTTCGGCGGACAAACCGCACTAAACTGCGGATTGGAGCTTGAGCGCTTTGGTGTATTAAAAAAGTACAGGGTGAAGGTTCTCGGTACACCGGTTAAATCGATTGAAAAAACGGAAGACAGGAAACTTTTTGTAAATGAATTAAAAAGTATAAAGATAAAAACTCCAAAGAGTATTGCTGTCACATCGGTTGATATGGGAATAAAAGCAGCCATTAAGATCGGTTACCCCGTAATTTTAAGAGCTGGTTTTGCACTCGGCGGACTTGGCTCCGGATTTGCAAAAAATAAAAAAGAACTTGCAAAAGCATTAAAAGGAGCATTTGCTTTCTCCCCGCAGGTATTGATAGAAGAAGACCTCCGCGGCTGGAAAGAAATTGAGTATGAAGTAGTACGGGATACTATTGATAACTGCATTACTGTCTGTAACATGGAAAATTTTGACCCGCTCGGAATTCACACAGGAGAAAGCATCGTTATTGCCCCCTCACAAACACTTTCCAATACCGAGTATCACATGCTGCGTGACATCTCTATAAAAACAATACGGCACTTCGGAATCATCGGGGAGTGCAACATACAATTCGCACTGCATCCCGATACACTTGATTACCGTGTTATAGAAGTTAATGCACGGCTCTCCCGCTCTTCGGCACTTGCCTCAAAGGTTACCGGCTACCCGCTTGCATATATTGCAGCTAAGCTTGCTCTCGGTTACAAACTTACGGAACTTAAAAACTCAATAACACAAAAAACCTACTCATGCTTTGAACCGGCACTTGATTATGCAGCACTTAAGATACCACGCTGGGACCTCTCGAAATTCCCCAATGTGGAAGCAGAAATTGGAAGCAAAATGAAAAGTGTTGGGGAGGTTATGGCAATAGGCAGAAGCTTTCCGGAGGTGCTTCAGAAAGCAATTCGTATGCTTCAGGTAGGTAAATATGGATTAGTTCTGAATAAATCACGTACCGAAACAATAAAAGAAGATATAATAACCCCCACACCGCGCCGGTTATTTGCAATTGCAAGGGCTTTCAGGGAACGGTATAGTATTGATGAAATTAATAAAATGTCTAAAATAGATAAATGGTTTCTGTACCAGATATCATATATCGATAAATTCAGGAAGCAAAAAATTAAGCCTCAAAACATAAACAAAGAATTCTTAACCGAAGCTAAGAAACTCGGATTTTCAGACAAGCAAATTTCCATTTTTACAAAAACGTCTGAAAATAAAATCCGTGTAATGCGAAAAAAGAATAAAGTTCTTCCATTGTTTAAACAAATAGATACTCTTGCAGCCGAGTACCCCGCTGAAACAAATTATCTGTACTCAACTTATCACGGAACAACATCAGATATACCGGAAACTAAAAAGATAGACAAGAAAAAGATTATGATACTCGGTTCCGGTACTTATAAAATCGGCTCATCGGTTGAGTTCGACTGGTGCTGCGTAACAACAGTTAAGTTTCTAAGAAAGCTTGGTTACAAAGTTGTTATGGTGAATTACAATCCAGAAACGGTGAGCACCGATTACGACATCTGCGATAAATTGTATTTTGAAGAGCTAAGCCTTGAGAGAGTGATGGACATATATGATTATGAAAAACCGCTTGGAATAATTCTCTCGATGGGTGGGCAAATACCTAATAATTTGGCACTTAAACTTTTTCAAAATAAAGTCAGAATTCTAGGCACTTCACCGCGTTCTATTGACAGATGTGAAGACCGTTATAAATTTTCAAGCATACTTGATAAGCTTGAAATAGACCAGCCCGAGTGGTCGGAACTTTCTTCACTCGAAAAAGCAAAAATATTTTCAAACAAAATAGGATATCCGGTATTAATCAGACCTTCTTACGTTCTCTCTGGTCAGGGTATGAAAGTATGTTATGATGAGGAGGCTCTTACCGAATATCTTGCGAAGAATGTTCATATATCATCAGAGCATAAGGTTGTAATATCGAAGTTTGAGGAAGGTGCAAAGGAAATAGATATTGACGGTGTTGCACAAAACGGTGAGCTGATTATCTATGCAATTTCCGAGCATATCGAAAATGCGGGTGTTCATTCAGGAGATGCAACTCTGGTAATTCCACCTCAAAAGCTTTACTTCGAAACCGTTCACCAGATAAAGCGGATTACAAAGGCAATACTTAAAGAGCTTAACATCACAGGTCCGTTTAATATTCAGTTCCTTGCAAAAAGTAATTTTGTTAAGGTAATAGAATGCAACCTGCGCGCAAGCCGTTCGTTCCCGTTTATATCAAAAGCTACGGGGTATAATTTTATAGAGTTTGCCGTAAGAGCGATACTCGGTGATGATATTCATGGAGAATACAAGACGCTTGACCTTGACCACGTATGCGTGAAAGCTCCGCAGTTCTCATTTTCACGCTTAAGCGGCGCTGACCCGATTCTTGGTGTTGAAATGGCTTCAACCGGTGAAGTTGCCTGTTTCGGTGATACGATGGAGGAAGCATTTTTGAAATCGCTGCTTTCAACAGGTTTCCGCCTGCCGGAGAAAAACATACTGATTACGCTCGGTGACTTTGAAGATAAATCGGAATTTGTTGACAGTGCAAGGATGCTGGATGAAATGGGCTATAAATTATTCACAACCACCAATACTCACAAACTGCTCGCAGAAAACGGGATACAGTCAAAACAAGTTTATAAAATAAGCGAGAAAAAAACACCGAATATACTCACCTACCTCGAACAGAAAAAGTTTGACCTTGTAATTAACACACCTTCAGCAAAACAAAAGCTAAGCGAACAGGACGGCTATACAATCCGCCGCAAAGCTATAGATTATAATATCCCGCTCATTAATAATATTAAGATAGCAAACCTGTTTGTTAAAGCATTGTATAATTATAAGATTGAGGATTTAGAAGTGAAAAGTATGGAGGAATACAATAAAAAATGGTGAATTACAAGTTTGGGACTTCTGAATAAACAAATTATGGACTGTGCTTTTTTTCTAAAATTATCTCAAAGGGGCTGTCTCAAAAGGCAATTTTCTTGCCAAAAAACTGTAACCGCAACTTTCATAGTTGCGTTTTTACAAGAAAATTGCTACGCAGCCATAAAGGCTGCGGATACGGAAATACTTTTGAGACAGCCCCTCAACTGTTTTTCAGAAGTCTCAAATTAAGAATTACGAAATAGTGAAATAAATTCTCAATGAAATAAGGAATTACATATAGTAAATTATTTTATAGGAAAAAATTCACACTTCAGCGGATTGTTTACGTTTTTTAACAACATCTCACGTCAAAGATCTCAGATCTCAAATCTCATTTCTGCTTTCTCTCCGAAATAATTATCCTTTGTTTACCGTTAGTGGCGGGAACAGCAACGCTTTTCTCCAATGGTGGTTTATTAATAGAAGTATAGGGGTCTTCGTAAATTTGTGTAAAACATGGTGAATCCATAATATCGAAGAATAATTTAAAAACCGGGGAATCTGTTAAACCAATTGAAGGTTCCAGTGGCAATGTACAAGGTGTAATTGGCTTATTTTCATCAAAATTAAATTTAATCCCCTCCAAGACTCTGAATTCAGGTTTACATTCCTCAATTATTATTTTGATATCCTTTGAATCGTATGCTTTTGCAATTTCTTTGATTTCCTTCATTTTATCTTTTTCATCTTTTAAGCGTTTCTGATATTCTTCATAAGTAGGTTCATCGCCATCTATTATTGTGAACGTTCCGCTACCCTTCGAATTCAGCGGTTTGCCATCGTCTTTTATAATCCATCCTTTATTTTCAATCAGCTTTTCATTTCCGTTCCATGTAAACTTCAGGGATTTAAATCTCCATATCGGCAGGTCAGGTTTACCGGAAATTGAGAGTATTTCTCTT
>CAYWTS010000066.1:0-7322 GCA_964461265.1 uncultured Ignavibacteriales bacterium | reverse complement strand
ATTAATAATTCTTCATCTTTCACATTAAAAAATTTTCTGATTTCTTTCCTTAAAAGTTCATCACGCTTCATCGTAACCGGTTCAATACCAAGATGTATTAAAGTTATCTTATCGTCAAGAAGCTTATCGCTTTTAAGAAGCAGGTCTTTTGTGCACTGCCCGTCGACAATAAAATGGTCGGTCAGGTAACGGTTACGGAACCAGTGTGTAAGGTTATACTGTATCGAGTGGAAGCTATGGTTAGTTGTAACATGTGCAGCCCCGCCTAAGCGTGCAGCAAAAGCTCCCACGGTACGGTCATAGTTTGTGTTTGAGTGAACAAGCTGTATGCCGTTTTTTATAACAAGTTCTTTTAATACCCGTGTAATACTAATCAGCTTTCGCTTATTATGCCTAGGATAATCAAGTGTGAACACTTCAATTCCTGCTTTCTCGCACTTATATCTGATTGGATTATCGGGACGGCAGGATACCCATACAATATGACCCTTCTTTTTCAGAAGAGAGGCAAACTGGTAAACAAAAAACTCGCCCCCGCCGTAAATATCAAGTGCGTTAAGAAGCAGTATTTTAATATGTTTCATTTTTATATATGCAAATTATTCGGTTAGGATGACAATTTCAATCATATATAAAATAATAAGCATACTTTATATTTGGGAGTATGACTAAAAAGTCTCATCTGGCAGAAGCATATGTCCCGATAATGACAATTATTTCGGATGCATTAGCCATAGAATTGTCGTTTATCCTTGCCTATTTGCTCAGGTTTAAATCGCCGCTCGAACACTATATCCCGGCAAATAACGGTATTCCGCCTATTGACTGGTACTTAATACTATCTGTGATAGTAATACCTATCTGGATCCTGGTTTTCCAATCGCGAAAAATGTACAGGCCCCGCCGGGTTATTTTCGTTTTTGATGAATTTTTTATTATTGTCCGTCTGGTTTCATTCTGTATATTTTTTTCTTTCGGGCTGGTATTTTTTTACAGAACATTTCCATACTCACGGCTAACATTTATCATAACATGGTTTTTCTCTATTATACTGATAACCCTGGGCAGATATATCACTTTAAAAATAGAAAAAACTTTCTACAGCAAGGGTATTGGTTTAAAGAATGCCGTGGTAGCCGGGACCAATGAAAATGCGCTTGATATATGCCGCACGTTTTCGAACAGTCCTTATACCGGATATAAAATCATCGGCTTACTAAGCGATAAAGAAAATATTAAAACGGAATTTAATGGTGATGTTAAATTACTTGGCTCGTATTATGAAATCCGGAATATTGTAAATGATTATGACATAGAATCGGTACTGGTTTCACTCCCCTCGGGCCAGCATGAAAAACTCTATGAAATGATGAAACTATGCGAAGGCGAAATTATTGAGTTTCTTATTGTTCCCGATTTTCTTGAAATTATTACTTCGTCGGTAAAACTTCAGGAAATAGAAGGCATACCGCTGCTTCGCATCAAGGGCATACCTATGAATATTTGGAACCGTTTCGTGAAACGCACTTTTGATTTTGTATTTGCCTTATTAATACTTTTAATAACTTCACCATTGCTGATCACACTGGCAGTACTGATAAAGCTTACCTCTAAGGGACCTGTATTTTATAAGCAGGAGCGGTTAAGTATGACTGGAAAAAAATTTGACATGATAAAATTCCGTTCGATGGTTCAGGATGCAGAGCGTGATACAGGTGCTGTTTTTGCTAGCAAGAACGATAACCGTATTACATCAATTGGGTCATTTCTGAGAAAATATTCTTTGGATGAACTGCCGCAGTTTTTCAATGTATTAAAAGGTGAAATGAGCATTGTAGGACCCCGTCCCGAACGTGAATATTTTATTAATCTTATGAAAGATAAAATACCAAAATATCTCGAACGCCACAGGATGAAATGCGGTATTACCGGATGGGCACAGGTGAACGGCTACAGGGGAACCGATACACCTCTGGAAAAGCGTATCGAACACGATATTTATTATATCGAAAACTGGTCGCTGATTTTTGACCTGAAAATTATTCTCAAAACATTACGGGAGATGTTTTTCTCTAAAACAGCCTTTTAATAATTATGTTAGCAGTATTTATCTTTTATATACATGTCATATTCTTAGCTTATGTTTTTACAAGAAGTTACATTGAGGGAAACCTAACCAGAGCTTTTTTAAGCAGTATTTTTATTATCGTACTTTTTAGTGTTGGGTGGACTTTCTGCGAGTTTGTGATGGGATTTTTTATGGAAAGCGAGGGGTTGAGTTTGTTATTCCCGCGTGCAGTATTTTCGCTGACACTTTTAACTGCAATTGAGATCGTATTCTACAGGTACTATTACACAAGCAAAGCACGGACTGCTTTCGACAAGCCACAGGCGTAACCTGAAGGCAGAATCTTCACAATTACCGTCTTTACAAACAGGCCCGTTTCTGATAAATAAATACCTATTACTACCTCTCCTTCAATGCCTTTTGATTTTAAAACAGCCCTGTTTTCACCCTTGTACCGGATAAGCTCAACAAGGTTAGAACCCTGCTCAATTTTGAAATCAATTTCCGTTACGTCTATTACGTTCCTGAAGCCAAGCCTGTTGCATGCTTTTACTGTTATAGTTAACTCGGAATTAACAGCAGCTCTTAGAAAATCAGGATCCAATTCGGTATTATACTTAGTGGTAGTGAACATATATCTTTCGGACAGAAAGACCAGAAGTATAATTAATAGTATTACGGCAGTTTTTTTCGTGTTTTGCTGTATAAAATTCACTCATCCCCGAACCGGAGTTTTACATCTTTAGGAAGCTCTACCTTAGATTTCTGGTTCTGCATTTTAGGTTTTTCCTGCTTTTTCTCCTCAGTTTGTTTCAGGATATATGCCTCACTAATACTTGTCTGTTTTATTTCTTCATCCGCCTGTTCCGATTCAATAAGCTCTGAATAAAGGAGATTAATAGCGGGAGACTGCTCGTTTTCCATACTGTGAGCAATCTGTATAACATCATGCTCTTCAAAAAGGTTTTTCTGTACAGCAGGTGTTCTGGGTTTGAATATGGGTACTTTTCCTTTTATCCTGAACTCGTCCCTATCGGTCTGGGTTTCGGCAGGTGATTTTTCTGAAGTATCCGAAAACAACTTAATTTCATCACTATCTCTTGATGAAAGGTCAATTTCCTGAACGCTTTGGCTCTGCTCTTTTCTTTTCTGAATTTCGGTGTATTTCCCGATCCTGTAAAGCTTCTCACGCACCACCGATGCTTTTTCGATAAGTGACTGTTCATTTTCAGTTATAAGCTTACTGTCTTTAACTACAAATTCACCGTTTATCAGCACATCGGTAATATCGGAAGCCGAAAGGCTGTCTATAATAAAATCAGTCACGCTGGCATAACCGAAGTTCTCGGGGTAAAGCTGGAATCTCAAGTCTGACAGATCGACAAAAACCATGTCCGCTCTTTTCCCTGTTTCAAATGCACCTGCTTCACTTCCGTCAGCCTCTCCTTTAAAGAACAACTTTTCCGGAACAGACGTAACCGATTCGAAAAGCAACTGGCTGGGTAAGTTAAGCTCCTTAAACTTGTGCCTCAGGAGACGTGCCTCTTTTAACAGGTCTTCACCAAGCCAGCCTGTGCCAACCGAGAACTTTATTCCGTAATTCAAAAACTCATCGAGCGGAAAATACCTGTTTGTAAAATAAATCAAATCACGCGGGCAAATCACAACACTTGCATGGGTTTCCTTCAGAATTTTTATCTCATCATAACTCAAATATAAAGGGTTGATTAAACAGGTGCTTTCATCAATTAGTCCATAATCTGAAAGCAGTGCAATAATCGGTTTTCCGAAAGAATATTTAAACTTTTCAGTAACATCTTTATTCGTTGAAATTTCCAGAAATAATTTGCTAACGAACTGTTTTCTCAGCTCGGCTATTTTTGATATATCAAAAACTGTAATCAGGTTCTCATCGGTCAGGTAGTAAGAGAGGTTAAGCTCTCTGAATGGCTCAAGGAACTTTTGTTCCTGCTTTATAGCATAACCGCAGTTGATAGACTGCCTGCTCCGTGAAGTAATTTCTTTCAGCGGTTCCAGATGGTTAGTGTCTTTACGCGGTGAAAGCTCGTTCAGTCTGGTTACCCCGGATTTCAGATTCCGGTTAAGTGAGTAAAGGTAGTTTGTGCTTAAGATGTCAATATGTTCGTCTGTCTCCGATTCCTGATATATATAATTGAAAATCAGGTCAGTGCACAGGTCGCTTTTGGTTTCTTCATAACGTCTGTTACGCAAAAGATATTTCACGAATGTTCCTTCAGACTTAACGCAGGAGTTTATAAGAGGGGGAATAATTAATTTAGCCGAACAATCTATAACCTGAGCTTGACTGTCCGATTGTTCAATCCATTTTCTGACACGGGGTTGTTCGGTTTCATCATCCTTAAGGGTACGTGAGGGGATAATATCAGCTATCCTGCCCTCGTTGATGCATATAGAGTATCTTCCGAACTCTTTGTTCCGGTTCTGTGTGTAAAGGTATGCATCTTTAAGAATTAACATTTGTTATTTTGTTCTAACTTATTTATAACTAAATAATAGGCATTCACAAAAAATGGCTTCCTGTTTCAATGAGGATTAGTATATCAATACATCTCGTAATACTTTTTGTATTCAGCAAATGCGTTGAACAGGGCTTGAACAACCTTTTCCTGTCCTTCTTTCGAACTTAAGTATTTTTCTTCAGCAGCATCCGAGAGATAGCCGCATTCTACCAGCACCGAAGGCATCGATGAGCCTACAATTACCCAGTATCCTGCCTGCATCACTCCGCGGGATTGAATTGCCGTTGTTTCCGAAAAACTATATTGCAGCTTCGATGCAAGCAACTCGCTGTATTTCCGGTAACCGGTTTGTACAAGATTAGAAAAAATATATCCCGATACTGTATCATTACCTAACTGTTCATATTTTACGGAACGATTCTCGTTGGATGTAATTTGTACAGCTTCCGGAAATCTTTCTTTGTTTATTAGATAAATCTCAAATCCCTTTTTATCGGTCTCTTCGTGTTTCTTGTAATTGGCATGTATGCTTATAAAAAGCTTTGCGTTCTCTTTGTTTGCCAAAAGGGTTCTCTCGTGAACTTCTGGGTAATCATCTTTTGTGCGTGTATAAATAATCTTTACATCAGGAAATGCATTCTGCACAAGCTCACCGAATTTCAAAGCAATAGGCAGAACAATATCTTTCTCCTTAATCCCGCTTAAACCAATAGTTCCCGGGTCTTTTCCGCCGTGTCCCGCATCAATTACAATTACATCAAGCGAATTTCCTGCAAAAATTATTCCAAAAAGCATAAACATTACAAGTGCCTGTAATATAAGCTTTTTATTTCTATTGAAAATGTTGATATTCATTTGTTATAAACGGCCTGCAAAAATTAGCGTTAAAAAATTATTTAAGTGAAGCGTTAAGCAAGAAAACATTGTTTAAGTTCCGTCACTTGTGACGGAACGAGTTTGTTTTCTTGCAGCGAAACGAAAATAATTTTAGCTAATTTTTCAGCCTTGACTTTTTTGGTTCTTTTTGTGTCAAGACAAAAAGAACATCTAACTCATCTGTAATTTACAAACTGCACGGCAAAGTCAAGCTCGGCGTTTTTTATTAACTGTATCACCGATTGCAGGTCATCTTTGTTCCTGCCTGTAACCCTAACCTGTTCATCCTGTATAGCTGCCTGAACCTTGAGTTTTGTATCTTTTATCATTTTAACAATCAGCCGTGAATTATCTTTGCTGATTCCCTGCTGAACCTCAACATGCTGTCTGACCATACCGCCGGAAGCAGGTTCGGGTGTTTTATATTTTAATGCCTTTAACGGAATACTGCGTTTAACAAATTTATTCTGTAATATATCAACAACCGAACGCAGCTTGAAATCGTCTTCCGATAAAATGGTTAATGACTTTTCTTTCTGGCTGTAGCTGATAGAACTTTTCGAGCCTTTAAAATCATACCTCTGGCGTATTTCTTTCATCGCCTGGTTAACGGCATTATCAATTTCCTGCCAGTTAATTTCGGATACTATGTCGAATGAATAGTTTGGCATTAAATACAAAATATGATATTCTGTTAAGTTACCAGAATATTTAGGCAAAAATAGTCAATAATCGTGATTAGCGAAATTGGAAGAGTGTTTAAATTATAAAAAACTACATTTTGCACACTGATTTAAACATATATAATTTGAATAACAGTGTATTACAGTGCTATTAAAGTATTACTTTTATAATATTGACTTACATTATTTTTTATGTTATATTTGCTTAGTAAGTAATAAATAATATTTAAGTAATATGGACACCTCAATTGTAACAACAAAGGGACAGGTAGTAATACCCTCCAAAATTCGCAGGAAATATAAAATTAAATCAGGCACAAGAATTCACTTCTACGAAAATAACGGGGAAATTAAAATGGTTCCTCTAACTCCCGAGCTTATAAGGGCAAACATAGGATTTCTCGGCACTAAAGGTAAGCTTTTAAAAGCACTTATGGAAGAAAAGAAAAAGGAACGTGAATTATGAAAAAATACGTATTTGACAGTTATGCTCTTCTGGCATATTGTGAAAATGAAACCGGAGCCGATATAATAGCTGACATAATTACACGTTCGCTTGAAGACAAAGCTGAAATTTTTGTATCGGTGATAAACTGGGGCGAAATGTATTATATAGCTCTGCGTGAAGGCGGTGAAGATAGAGCAGTTAACTATATACAAACAATTTCAAAATACCCGATAAAAATTATTGATGCTGATAAAGAACTGACTTTAGTAGCTGCAAAGTTTAAAGCACACCACAAAATCTCCTACGCCGATGCTTTTGCCGCCGGTTTAGCTGAACAGAAAAAAGCTGTGCTTGTAACCGGGGATAAGGAGTTTAAACAATTAAGTGAAATTATTAAAATAAATTTTTTATAAAATGAGAGTATTTGATTCTCAATATAAGATAAAACAAAAAGAAAAAGCTAACTGGTTTAAAAAAGTACCACAAATAACTTACGTTTTGTACCTATGTAATGCTGTTAAAGATGAAGTAGGGATTGAGGAGATAACAGGACAGGCTATACTAACATATCCACGTGATTTTACCTTTAGACAAGATAAGAAAAACATACCTGATATGTCATTAATACTAATGACTTTACTTGAAGCTAAAAAGAAGGAATGGGCTTATGTTAAAGGAAACTGGTATGAAGGTTGGAAATTAACAAGAAGGGGATTATATTTTGCAAAGGATATTGAGAGAAGAAT
>CAYWTS010000065.1:0-7368 GCA_964461265.1 uncultured Ignavibacteriales bacterium | reverse complement strand
GCTTCTTTTTTTGAACAGGCAGAAAAGAGGGAGCATAAAATAACAGCTGTAAACGGTAAAATAAATTTATTATTAAGCATAAGGCAAAAATAGGTAATTGAGATAATAAAAAAATATGCAAATACTACACATGAGACTTCCCCTAAGTCCCCTCCTTACTAAGGAGGGGAAGAGACCGCCTAATGGCGGTCGGAGGGGTGGTCTGCAGCGTTGAAAAAGCAATCCGAGTATCGGGATTGGAGTCTTTCCCCTGCAGCAAACAGTGTATTTTACACCGCCCAATATTTATACTAAACTTTTTGTGTAAAATTTACCCACCCCATTACAAAAGGGGGAATTCAGGGGGGTTGTATTAACTTGCATTAATAAACACTGAGCATTATTTTGGAAACTGAAAAGACTTAATTAGTTTCCTATGACGGAAACATATAACATAAAATCACTGCCGGATAATAGCGAGAAACTAAAAATTCTCCGTTATGCTCAGAATACATTCTTCCGCAATGGATTCTATAAAATCACCATCACCCAGCTTTCGCGCGAACTGGCTGTAAGCAAGAACACTATCTACAAATTTTTCCCTACAAAAGACCACCTTGTGCGTGAATCGATTTACGAGGTTATACAAAACGCACGTATGTATATAGGCGAAATAATCGGTTCACGATCAAATGCAATAGAAAAACTCTACAAAATGCTTGAAATCCTGAGCAGTATCATAAACCGTTTCCAGCCGAAATGGATGAGCGACCTTCAGATTCACATGCCGAAACTCTGGGAAGAAATAGACGAAATGAGGAGAAAATTAATGTATCGAAACCTGGGAAAAATAATTGAACAGGGACGAAGAGAAAAATTATTCGAATCCTACCCAAGTGATATTACCATAACCATTTTCATAAGCTCGCTGAGGGCTATAGTTAATCCCCAGTTTCTTCTTAACATGAAAGAAACATATAACGAAATAATAAATTACGCTTTCGAAATATTACTTAACGGTATATTAACCGATAAAGGCAAAAAAATATTTATGCAATTAAAAGCTAAACAAAAATGAATAAGCTTAACATTCCACTCATAACGTGTCTATGCATATTATTGTTTTCATGCGGTAACAAAGATGACAAAAACACAATTACAGCGTCAGGAACGATTGAAGCAGTAAATGTAACGGTGAGTTCAAAATCGAACGGACAGATAAAAAATATTCCTGTAGAAGAAGGTGACAGAATTAAAAAAGGCGACCTTCTGCTTGAAATAGACCATGATATGCTTGATATCCAGCTTAGACAGGCAGAAGCCGGTGTTGAGCTCGCAAATGCTCAGCTTAACCTGCTGCTTTCGGGGGCACGCAAGGAAGATATAAAACAATCCGAAGAATTATTAAAGCAGGCAAAGATAAATCTTGATAATGCAAAACTTGATAAAGAACGCGCAGAAGAGCTGTACAATTCAAACGCAGTGACTAAAAAGCAGCTTGATGATGCACAGGCAAGGTATGACCTTACATCAGCACAGTATAATTCTGCAAAAGAAAACCTGAGAAAAGTAAAAACTATTATCCGCCCGCAGGAAATTGACCAGGCTAGGGCAAATCTTAAAAGGTCGATAGCCCAGGTTGATTTGCTGAAAAAAAGTATTGAGGACTGTAAGGTTTTCTCGCCTGTAGACGGTATCATTTCTAAAAAATATATCGAGATTGGCGAGAATGTTGCGATGGGTACATCGCTTTTTAAAATCTCTAATCTTGAAACGGTAAACCTGGTAATTTATGTATCGGAGATTGACCTTGGAAATATAAAACCCGGTCAAAAGGCTGATATAACAGTCGATTCATTTAAAGATAAGGTTTTCCAGGGCGAAATAATTTTTATATCTCCCGAAGCGGAATTTACACCGAAAAACATACAGACACCGGATGAAAGAACCAAGCTTGTTTTTGCCGTTAAGATACAAATAAGTAATAAGAATTTCGATTTAAAGCCGGGAATGCCCGCAGATGCAAAGATAAAATTTTAATATTCTTTAAACCTGACAGGTTTTTAAAACCTGTCAGGTTTATAAAGATAAAGATAAAATCAATGCAAACAATAATATCCGTAAATAACCTGTCGAAAAACTTCAAGGATGCAACTGCATTAGATAACATCAGCTTCGAGGTTAGACAAAATGAGATATTTGGACTGGTAGGTCCCGACGGTGCCGGCAAATCGACTACTATAAGAATATTAACTTGCCTGATAGAACCTGAAAGCGGAGAAATAAATATTCTCGGTTATAACCATAAGAAAGAGCAGAAGAAAATAAAGAAAGAAATCGGTTATCTTTCACAGCGGTTCAGTCTTTACGGTGACTTAACAGTTGACGAAAATATAGAATTTTTTGCGGATATACACGGTATTGGAGATTTCAGAAAAAGAAGAGATGAATTATTAGATTATATGCGTCTGACCAGCTTCAGGGAATTTCATGCTTCACAATTATCGGGCGGCATGAAGCAGAAGCTATCGCTTGCATGTACTCTGATTCACACACCAAAGATATTATTTCTTGACGAACCTACGACCGGTGTTGACCCTGTTTCACGCAGAGATTTCTGGAAAATTCTTTCAGGATTGCTAAAGGAGGGCATAACAATTGTGATAACTACCCCCTACCTCGATGAAGCCGAAAGATTCAGCAGGATAGCATTAATGAATCACGGCAGAATTATCAAATGTGACACGCCTGTGAATATAAAAAATTCATTAAACAAAATTATTCTGGAAGTTATATGTGATGATATACGCAGGGCATTTAAAATTCTTGCAGATAACTCATACGATGTGCAGTTGTTCGGTGACAGGCTTGATATTATTACCGAATCATCAGAAAGCACACTGAACAAAGCTGCCGATTTGCTGGAACAGAATAAAATCGGAATCCTTGATAAGCGGATAAAACCGGTCTCGCTGGAAAATGTTTTCATAAACCTTCTGAAATCTGCATAAATGAACTCCATAGAAGTACAAAATCTTACAAAACGTTTCGGCAAATTCACATCGGTAAACAATATTTCGTTTGATGTAAAGCAGGGTGAAGTTTTCGGTTTTCTCGGGGCAAACGGAGCAGGAAAATCGACAACAATAAAAATGCTTTGCGGCATACTTGAACCTACATCGGGTGATGCTTTAGTGGGTGGTTTCAGCGTTAAAAAACATGCAGATAAAGTTAAGCAAAAAATCGGATATATGTCTCAGAAATTTTCGCTTTACAACGACCTCACGGTTGAAGAGAATATCGATTTCTTCGGCGGGGTGTACGGTCTGGGCAACGATTTGCTCGAAAGCAGAAAAAAATGGGTTCTTCAGATGGCAGACCTCAGGGGAAGGGAAAGAACACTTTCGGCTAACCTGGCAACAGGCTATAAACAGCGGCTTGCACTTGGTTGTGCTGTGATACATAATCCTGATATAGTTTTTCTAGATGAGCCGACTGGTGGTGTTGACCCGATTTCAAGGCGTAATTTCTGGGACCTGATAAACGAAATGTCGAACCGCAGTGTTACAGTCTTCGTTACCACACATTACCTCGATGAAGCTGAGTTCTGCAATCGTATAATGATGATAGACGCAGGCAAACTGATAGCAGGCGGAAGTCCCGGAGAGCTTAAAGAAAATTACATAAAAAGCGAGGTGCTTGAGATTGAGTGTGAAAGAATCAGTGATGCAATGAAAATCCTCGATAAATCTGCTCTTATAAAAAGTGCAGCATATTTCAGCACGTATATACATGCAACTTTAACGGAAAACGCACCTACCGATGCAATAATTGAAATTAAAAATATACTGGAGCTTGAAAACGGAATTAAAGTTATCAGGATCAACAGAATTATGCCTTCGCTTGAAGATGTATTCGTGAATTTATTAGAGAAATGAAATTGACATTAAACGTTTTTTGAACAAGGAGCAGCTGCCCCTTGTTCAAGAGTCACAGCAAAATGTTTAACCGCATATATGCAATAATAAAAAAAGAATATAAGCAGGTTTTACGCGACCCTGTTACGCTTTTTATTGTTCTGATATTCCCTGTATTCCTGCTTATACTTTTCGGTTATGCACTTAACTTCGATGTCGATGATATACAGCTCGGAATTTACGACCAGGATAAATCAAGTTTCAGCCGGGAGTTCATTAATTCGCTTACAAGCAGCGGTTACTTTAAAGCGGTAAAGTATATACAAGACCAGAACGAAGTCACCCGCAGCCTTGATATGCAGGAAGTACAGTGTGTAGCAGTAATTCCAAAGGAAATAAACGAGAAATTTTCGAGGGGCGAGAACGTAAAAATACAATATCTGATAGACGGTGTTAACGGAAACACTGCTATCATTATAATGAACTACGTGAATGCAGCAACCTCAACCATATCATCACGGTATATTAACGAAGCATTCATGAAATCGGGAATAAAGTATGACATGCCGCTAGATTACGAGCCGGTATTCTGGTTCAATCCCGAATTAAATACAAAACCATTTATGCTTACAGGTTTAATTGCCGTAATATTAGTCACGCTCGGTGTGATACTCACCGCACTGGGAATAGTCCGTGAAAAAGAAACAGGTACAATAGAGCAGCTGAATGTATCACCGCTTTCTCCAATTGAGCTGCTGCTTGGCAAGATAGTTCCTTATGCTGTCCTTTCACTTCTAATTGCAGCATTAATAATTATAACAGGATGGCTGATATTTAATGTAGAAATAAAGGGAAGTTATTTCCTGCTGTTAATTTCTACAATAATCTATCTTTTTGCAGCATTGAGTATGGGTATATTCGTTTCAGCTATTTCGGAATCGCAGCAAGTTGCCTTCCAGCTTGGAACTGTTTTATCTCAATTACCGGCTAATCTTTTATCCGGATTTATTTTCCCTATAGAAAGTATGCCTCCTGTTATACAGGTTATTACAAATATTACACCGGCAAAATTTTATATAATTGCTTTAAGGTCGATAATTATTAAAAGCGTTGGCTTAGAAGCATTCTGGGAACAGCTTGTATACATGTTCATTTTTGGAATAACATTGCTTTTGCTTGCCGCAGTTAGGATAAAGAAAAAAGATAATCATTAAGCATTGAAGCTGATATTAAAATTCATAAAAAAGGAATTTCTGCAGTTTTTCAGAGATAAGAAAATGTTCCGTGTAGTTCTGCTGGCACCGGCTGTACAGCTTATACTGCTGGGCTATGCAGCTACATTTGACGTTAGGGAAATAAAAACAGTTGTTATTGATAATTGCAAAAGCTCTGCAAGCAGGGAATTGATAAGAGCATTCGAAAGCTCAGGTTATTTTACTGTTGTACATTACACATCAAGCTACAATAAGCTTGAAGAAATGATAGATAATGGAACTGCGTTCATGGGCATTGTAATTCCCGGTAATTTCGAAAAGTTAACAGGCAGGAATGAACCGGCACCATTACAGACTATAATAGACGGGTCCGACGGAAATAAAGCCGGGATAGCGGCCGGCTATTGTATGGGCGTTATAAGAAATTATTCTGTAAAAATTATCAGTGAAAATCTGCTGAGAGCTGGGAAAACTTCCTACGTTTCACAGCTTGCATCACTTAACGCAGGAAATATTGAACCTGAAGTAAGGATCTGGTATAATCCGGACCTAACAACAAGATATTATATGCTCCCCGCACTGTTCGGATTGCTGATAATGCTCGTAACTACCAACCTCACATCGCTGGCAATCGTAAAAGAAAGAGAGATAGGCACACTTGAACAGCTGATTGTGACACCTATTAAACCGTACCAAATGATACTTGGCAAACTAATACCTTTTACAATACTGGGTTATATTGCTTCGGCATTGGTTATTACCGTAATGAGGTTCTGGTTCGGAATCGAAATAAAAGGCAGCATATGGTTCCTTGCCTTTGCAGGTTTAATTTTTATGTTCTCATCGCTCGGGCTGGGCTTGTTGGTTTCCACATTCAGTAAATCGCAAAAACAGGCTATGATAGTGTCATCATTCGGTGTACTAATGCCAATGATATTTTTATCGGGATTCGCGTTTCCTATAGAGAACATGCCGCAGGTTGTGCAGTATTTTACATATCTCGTTCCGCTGCGTTATTTCATTACTATACTAAGGGGTGTTATTTTAAAAGGTATCGGGATATATGAATTATGGAATGACTTATTGATTATGTTCGTTTTCGGTGTGCTTATATTGACCTTAAGTTCGCTCCGTTTCAGGAAGAAATTAGAGTAAATACCCTGCACTGCCCCTCCCCGATAGAGTTCGTCTCAAAACACTTAACTGAACCTTCATAGTTTTGAATTTATACAAAAAAACGCAGGCTGAATACCGCGATTATATAAAACTTATTAGCTTTGAAATAGTCTTCCGTGATGGGTTAAGGCAGGGTTAATATTTTCATTAATACTTGCATTTCTTAGATTAACACCATATATTTGAACATAATCCCGATGAAAACTACTCTTTTTAAATATAGCGTTCTGGTGCTTTTTATCTCCGCAGTAACGCTGTATGCAGTGACAGAGATACAATACTTTACAGCCAAGAACGAGCAGGATGCAATTCTCTTGGAATGGAAGACAGGTCTGGAAGATAACCTTAACCGCTTCGAGATCGAGAGAAGTGCATCGAACGCAAACAACTTTATCAAAATTGGCTCGCTTAATGCTATAGGAAACAACTCTTATTATTATTACAGAGATGAGGTAGGTTCTAATAATCCTCCGGAAAGTCCTATTTATTTTTACAGGCTTAAATTAATAGATAACAACGGGAATCACACATATTCGCAAACAATTTCCGTAACTCACATTATTTCGAGTGTTCGAAGCACCTGGGGAAGCATAAAAGCTATATTCAGATAATATAAATTGCTGCCAGACTGAAGGAGGACGGCAGCAAGGCTGACAGTTCGAATTTTTTACTCTTCATAAATTAATAACAATACTATTATCATACAGGAGGTAGAACATGTCTGAACCCACTGGCGGCTTAAACATCAGCACAAACTTTATTCAAAAAGCCATTAATATTCTGACCAAACCAAAAGAAGTTTGGGCCGGATTTAAATCCGATGGCGAAAATTCCTCTAAAGTTTTAACGACTTTTGTACTTCCGATGGTAGCGATTCCGGTTATCATCGGTATTCCGTTATTCTTAGTGTTCGGTTACTGGGGCGCAACATACGGA
Organism: uncultured Ignavibacteriales bacterium; assembly: GCA_964461265.1. Taxonomy (GTDB): domain Bacteria; phylum Bacteroidota; class Ignavibacteria; order Tepidaquicellales; family OLB5; genus CAYWTS01. The sequence continues at coordinate 146 of CAYWTS010000065.1, read as the reverse complement.
ATAGTTTATGCTGTATTCCAGTTCATTATCTTAATTGCACTTTTATATCTTGATGCATTTATTACAAATGCACTTGCACCATCATTTAACTCAAAACCGGATTTCGATAGTGCCTTTAAACTGCTTGCATACGCAAGCACACCCGG
>CAYWTS010000064.1:5891-8462 GCA_964461265.1 uncultured Ignavibacteriales bacterium | reverse complement strand
CAATCTTTTCTGCTTACGGTGATTTGAAGCTGAAGCTGAGAAGAAAAAAAACTAAAGCGGTAAAAGAAGCCGAAGTTGTGGCGTAATATTTTTTAAAACCTGACAGGTTTTGGTAAACCTGTCAGGTTTATTATTCCGGATAATATATTTTTGAACAAGAGGTCTTTGCCTGTCTGCCGCAGCCACCACGCAGGCAAGCCACCTTGCCTGTTTATTAGGTGCGAATTTCACGCCAGTCCTGTATGTAACTGCGGGGAATTTTACTTTTTACTTAATTGCTTCCTGCATACTCACCAGGTAGAACCTGCCTATCTCAGCATCAAATTCTTCCTCATCTTCTGCAATGAAGCGGTATGAGCCTTCCATTGTTCCCCAGCTTGTGTTAAGAGGACAGTAGCTCGTGTATTCAAATGATTCATCAGGATTAAGATATGGCTGGTAACCAACAACACCGGGTCCTTTGACTTCTTCGCTTTCACCATTTGCATTTATTATTATCCAGTGCCGAGTAAGCAGTTTAGCAGCTCTGCTGCCGTTATTTGTTATTTTTATTTTGTAAGCAAAGAGAAATTTGTTCTCTTCGGGCAGTGATTGTTCGGGAATATATTCAGGAAAAACCTGAACACGGATTCCGTTTGTTGTTTTATCTGATGTATAACGGCTGTTCATTTTGGTTTCTTTAACTGTATCTGCAAAGTTAATAATTTCTTTTTAAGAAATGAAACAGTGTTAGAATTTTATATCCCCTTTTTATACCTAGAATGTGAAAGATGGAATTCGGGGGGAGTGTTATGAATTGAACACCTCAACATTAAATTTTAAGTTATATTAATTCAAAGTGTAATAATATTAACCATATGAAAACTTTTATAGTTCTGTTAATAATAACTTTGTTTGTAGGATGCGGTAAAAAGGAAACTGCAAATCAGGATAGCTTAAAGACAGCCGAACAAAAAAAAGATACACTCTTGATTCCCCAATCAGCTAATGATAATAAAACAACATCCGGAGAGACAAAACTCCTTAACGATTCGCTGGAATTGCCCGAAAAAAGTCCGGTAAAAGTAATTACTTTTGATATCGGTGAAATCTCGAAGCTTCCGGAAGATATTAAATACACAGGAAGAATGGTTGCCGGTGTCAAATGGAAGGATAAACTCGGCGAAAATGTTTTGATAGTAACCGAAACCGAAGAAAAAGCCAAAGGCGACTTCCGCAGTAAAGAGCTTTACGGTTATCATTTTATTATTCACGGGAATAGCAGCAGACAGCTTTGGAAAGTTCAGGACTTTGTTAAGGACTGCGAGTTTGACCTGACGCTTGAATTCATAAAAAACTCACTAACCATTACCGACTTAGACAGCAATAACATAGCCGAAACATGTTTTATGTACAAGCTTTCATGCCGGAGTGATGTAAGTCCTAACGATTTGAAGCTAATAATGCACGAAGGCGATAACAAATTTGCAATAAGAGGAACAACGAAGATTTCAATTACAGGCGAAGGCTCCTATGGCGGTGAAATGAAAATAGACGCTGCTTTCAATACTGCACCGATAGAATTTGCAGATTTTGCCAAAAAGCATTGGAAAAAATTTAACACAGAGAAGTATTAATCTTCATAAAATTCCCGGTTTCCTGCCGAATCAGCCGATTGGTAGAGCAGGCTGGGTTTATTATAAAGAAACGAATTTATAAGTAATCTACTAATGAAATATTTTATCAGCATAATCTTTTTATTATGTAAAGTATTATGTTTATTTGCTGAAGAGATTGAAGGAACCATAACGGTTGATAACGCAGAACGGAATTACATTCTTTACCTGCCAAACGGATATACATCCGAAGGCAGCTACCCGCTTGTAATAGTTTTACATGGCGGCGGAGGTGAAGCAAAAGGCATTATGAAAATGACGGGTTTTAATGATATAGCGGATAAAGAAAGATTTATTGCTGTGTATCCAGACGGACAGGATAAACAATGGCGTGATGGCAGAATCGGAGATAAGCTTCCTAAAAAATATGATGACGTAAAGTTCATTTCAAATCTAATAGATACCCTTTCAGCTGAATACAGCATCAATACAAAACGTGTTTTTGCAACAGGTATCTCTAACGGCGGTTTTATGTCGTTTTACCTTGCATACAAGCTTTCGGAAAAAATTCTTGCCGTTGCCCCTGTGTGTGCAAATATTCCTGAAAATCTGAAGGATGAGTACAAGCTTTCAAATCCTGTTTCCTTGCTGCTTATTAATGGAACTGAAGATAAGCTTGTTAAATACGATGGCGGGAAGGTAGGATTCGGGAAAATTATTTCAGGCAGGGGGAATAGTCTGTCCACAGACGAAACAATCAGCATCTGGAAAAAACAGCTTGGGTGTTATTCTACACAAATTAAATTAGATATTGCCGATACCGATAAAGATGATGATTGTTATGCTGAGCAGTACATTTATTCCGGCTGTCAGAATAACACACAGCTTATGCTAATTAAGGTTGTCAGCGGCGGACATACATGGCCCTCGGGTCCGCAGTATCTGCCCAAAACTATAGTTGGCAATGTTTGCAGGG
>CAYWTS010000064.1:0-5791 GCA_964461265.1 uncultured Ignavibacteriales bacterium | reverse complement strand
GGGAATAATAATTTTAATAGTGTTCCGTTACACATTCTTAGTACATGGTAATAATTTTTTCCTTAACCAATTTCTGAAAAACATTAGTTGAGTACATAACTTAGCACACTGATTACACAGAAGTTACTGATGTACACAGAAACGAGTTATAGAAAATCGGTGAAAATCTTTAATATCTGTGTTATCAGCGTGCAGTTTTTTATTATTTCTTAAAACAGATATTTTTGCGGAAAACTTAGTTATACATTAATATTATCGATTTATCATTGACATACTAATTTATTATCGATATATTTATCGTAATACGAAAATAAATTTTATAAAATGACAACAGTAACAATATCACCTAAATATCAGGTAGTTATACCCAAGGAAATCCGCAGGAGACTAAAATTAAAACCCGGTCAAAAGCTGCAGATTATTCAAATAGGCGAAAGGATTGAATTTATGCCTTTCAGGAATATCAAAGAATCAAGGGGTTTTTTAAAAGGAATGGACACTAAAATAATCCGGGAGAAGGACAGGTTATGAATTTAGTCGATTCGTCAGGTTGGCTTGAGTACTTTACAGGAGGTAAAAATGCACATATTTTTGCACCTATAATTGAAAATACAGAAAAATTGCTGGTATCGGTTATTAATCTTTATGAAATTTATAAAAAAGTTCTTATCGAAAAGAACGAATATTCCGCAATGGAAGCTCTGTCAGTCATGCAACAAGCAATGGTGATTGATATAAATCCTTCTATTTCTATTGAAGCTGCAAGATTAGGTTATAAATTAAAAATTCCAATGGCTGATAGCTTAATATATGCAAGTGCACGATTAAATGATGCAGTATTATGGACACAGGATACTGATTTTAAAGGTTTAGAAGGTGTAAAATTTATTAAAAAATAACAGCATATAATTCTATATAATATAATGGACACAAATAAAACCGGATTTAATACAAAACTAATACATGCAGGAGCACATAAAGACCGTTTTGGCAGTGCAACTGTTCCCATTTATCAAACTTCAACCTTCGCATTCGAAAGTGCAGAGCATGGTGCCGATTGCTTTTCAGGCAAAAGCGATGGTTATATTTATACACGTCTCGGTAATCCTACAATAAACTCACTGGAACAGTGTGTTGCTGCTCTCGAGAACGGTTACAACGGCATTGCCACAAGTTCAGGTATGGGAGCGGTTACATCTGTTTATATGGCGTTACTCGAAAAAGGTGCTCACGTAGTTAGTTCCTCTGCTGTTTACGGACCTTCACGAAGTGTGCTTGAAAATCATTTCTCACGCTTTGGTGTAGAAGCAACATTTGTAAATACTTCGTTATTAGAGAATGTCGTAAAAGCAGTTAAATCGAACACAAAGCTTCTTTATATAGAAAGTCCTGCAAATCCTACACTCGATATTTCAGATATAGCTGCGATTTCTGAATTTGCACATAATAACGGGTTGCTGGTTGCAGTAGATAATACATTTGCAAGTCCGTTTAGGCAGAAACCGCTTGAACTTGGTGCTGATATTGTTCTGCACTCGGTAACAAAATTCATAAACGGTCATGCGGATATCGTCGGGGGTATAATAGTGACCAAGACCGAAGAACTTTATAAAAGAATACGTCCTCTTATGATAAATATGGGCTGTAATATGGATCCTCACCAGGCTTACCTTGTTTTGAGGGGTTTGAAGACACTTGCTCTCAGGTATGAGCGTGCCGAGCAAAATGCAATGCAGATAGCCGAATGGCTTGAAACACATCCTAAAGTTGAGTGGGTAAAGTACCCGGGACTTAAATCTCACCCCCATCATGAACTAGCCAAAAAACAAATGGGCGGATACGGTGGAATGATAAGCTTCGGTGTAAAAGGCGGGCTTGAAGCCGGCAGAAAGCTTATGGACAGCGTAAAACTGATTTGCCTTGCTGTTTCACTTGGCGGCGTGGAATCATTAATTGAGCACCCCGCTTCTATGACACACGCAGGAGTCTCACCAGAGGAAAAAGCAAAGGCAAACATCACTGACGGACTTGTGAGACTTTCGGTAGGAATAGAGGATGTTGAAGATTTGATTGCCGACTTGGAACAAGCTCTTAATACAATTAAAAATTAATAACGAGTAATTAGTAATAGTTAACAGGTGTTAAGTCCCCTCCGCTGGAGGTGTGGCTCGACATGTAATGTCGAGACGGGGTGGGTTATATGGAGAATGTTATGGCTAAGATAATCCAGAACAAAACAAATGATTCGGTCAGCAGAAAAATTTCATTTTTTAAATAACCGGATGCAGTTCTTTTGATAAGTTTTTTATTTATTAGGTAAATTATTCCGCACAGCAAAAGACCGGCAATAAAACATAAACCGTAATAAAACGGTTTACCCCAAATCAATAGTAAACTTTTCACACCGCCGTTATGAAAAACTTCCGTAAGAAAATTGGTTAGCAATATTCCGTTAAACACGGTTAGCAGTATAAAATAAATTAATAAAACTATTTTAATACCGGAAATTAGTTTCTCTTTACTTATGGTCATTTTATTAACACCTGTCCTCCATATTTCCTGCCTTTGCTAAAGCTTCGGTAGGTAGGTTAACGAAGGAGGATCATACGTTTTGTATCTGTGAAATTACCGGCTGTAATATTGTAAAAGTATATTCCACTGGGGAAGTCAGAGCCGTCAAATTCAGATACATACACACCCGGATTTAGATTTTTATTAACTAGTGTTGCAATTTCTTGACCAAGGATGCTAAATACTTTCAGTTGAACCCACCGGCTGGCGGGCAACCCCTCGTTCAAATACGAATCAGGTATTTCAAATTTAATTTTAGTTATTGAATTAAAAGGATTAGGGTAATTTTGGTATAATGTAAACTCCTTGGGAATATTTTCTCCTGTTTTCTTTATACCCACAAGATTTCCTATTATAAACGGGTTTGGTGTAATGCTTGTAAAAGTATTTGATGTTCCCGGTATAAAAACAGTACTACGTATATAGCAATTTTCGGAATTAACATTTTGCGGAACAGCCCACTGGTAAGTTCCGTTATTAGGTAAGCTGTCTTTTATTAATGTCCACGGACCGCCGTTTCCAGTTGCGGATAATTCCAGTTTCACTTTAGATACTTGTGCCTGCGGTGCTTGGCTTAACCATTTTATGAATTGGACAGAATTATTCTTAAGACGCTCAAAACCTTTGGGAAACTGCTGTGTTATATTTAAAGCTGTATAAGGAGTAGTTTCTTTGAAAAACCAGATTTTATTTATATAATTAAACATGCTTACTTGCTGGTTCGCCTCTATAAGTATATCGGGGAATCCGTTATGGTCAGCATCTTCAACTGCAAGGTCAACATACCCGCCGGGTGAAGGAGTAGTTATAGTGGCATCCTGTGTCCAGCTTGTGCCACCGTTTCCAATCCATACAGTTCCTGTTCCGCCCCCGAATGTTATAAGGTCAAGAAAACCATCTCTGTTCATATCGGCAAGCTGTGTTGCAACATAGTTACCCGATGCCGGTAAATTTGCTGATAAATTATCCCATGCTTGTGTTCCGTTATTCCATTTCCAGACATTTACAGCACCTGCAGAGGTTGTAAAGGCAATATCTTTACCGCCGTCATTATTAACATCACCGAGCGATAAACCCCTTAAGCCGGACGTTCCTCCCGGTGGAAGGTTGTTATGTTTTAAAGTAAATGTACCGTCGCCGTTTCCGAAATATACCGCACCGTTTTGATGACCTGCTGCAAAGTCAATATTTCCGTCATTATTTATATCACCGAATACGAATTCCATATTGCTGTTACCGCCTGTAAAGCCGAATGTCTGTCGCCACTTACCCGCACCCATGTTTCTATAAACGTGTATGCCGGCACAACAGCCGAATGAGATCGAGCCAACATCCAGCAGTCCGTCATTATCTGCATCGCCAAAGTCAGTTGAGAACATTCCCCACGTCTCACCTTGTGTAGCGAGGCTGTCGTCCCATGGTGTCCAGTTCTGACCCGTTCCGTCGCCTAAGGCAACTTCAAGGAGCTGGTCGCCGAAATCAGTGCTGGAATAATTGTGATGCATCCCGTATCCGATATCATATTTGCCGTCATTGTTAACGTCACCAATTGCAATTCCGCCATAACCAAAGTTACCGTTCTGGTAAATCGACCAGTTTGCTCCTGTCCCATTGCCAAACCAAACCATCACACCATGCTGCTGTGAATTAATCAGCGGACTTCCGTGGTCACCTATCGAGAGCACATCGGGATTTCCGTCTTTGTTAATATCGGCAAATTCCAGTTCAGTTCTACCGTTTTCAAGTGTGATAGTTTGAAACCCGGCTGATGATTCGATGTAAGATAATAAGATTAATTCCGATGGTGAAAAAGAGATTGTAATTATTAACAGTACAAGCAGTAAAATTAAACCGGTGTTTTTCATAACCTTAATTTGTTAAGTTACTGAAATGGAATTAATTATTGTAGCTTTGCTGTATTAAAATATGTAATAAAAAAGATAAAAGTAATGTTATTTTTACTGTTGTGCACCATTGATGATTTCATCTTAATTAAACTAGCCGCGAAAAACACAAATAAGCGCGACTTAAAGGTAAGAATCGAATGATATTAAAGTATAGTCAATATATGATAATTAAGTTTGTTATACCTATTTACCCGATATTATTTTTCTAGAACTTTTATTAAAGTCTTTTTGTATATATATGTATCTTAGTTATAAAAAAGGGAAGCAATGAAAATCTTAATTATATTTGCAGCAATAGTTTTTCTTTTCGAAGGATGCAGCTTAAACAGCCGGAGCAGAGTAACAACTAAAATTATTAATAACATAGGAGAACAAATGAAGGATACTTCAAAATTAGAAACAGCAACATTTGGAGGAGGATGCTTCTGGTGTATTGAAGCAATATTTCAGGACCTAAAAGGGGTGGAGAAGGTTGAATCGGGTTATTCAGGCGGAACAACTAAATACCCCACCTACCAGGAAGTCTGTTCCGGTACAACAGGTCATGCCGAGGTTGTGCAAATTACATTTAATCCAGCTATAATTTCATATGACCAGATACTCGAAGTATTCTGGCACGTTCATGACCCGACCACTTTAAACCGGCAGGGTGCAGATGTAGGCACACAGTACCGTTCGGTTATTTTTTACCATAATGATGAGCAAAAAATCTCTGCTGAAAATTCTAAGAAAAAGACAGAAGATTCCAAATTATGGGATGAACCTATAATTACCGAAATTTCACCGTTTATGGAATTCTATAAAGCAGAAGATTATCACCAGAACTATTATAAAGATAACCCCGAAAAGTCCTACTGTTCTCTTGTTATAGCCCCGAAAGTAAGGAAATTTTACAAAGAGTATGATTATTTACTGAAAGATGAAGCTAAGTAGTGCATATAATATTGATGTTACGTAAAGGACTGATATAAGCAATTTCTATTAAGGTTTCAGGATGAAATAAAAAGGGGCTGTCTCAAAAGGCAATTTTCTTGCAAAAAAACTGTAACCGCAACTTTCATAGTTGCGATAATGCAAGAAAATTGCAACGCAGCTGTAAAGACTGCGGATATAAAAACACTTTTGAGACAGCCCCCTTTAGAAAAACATTTTAAACTGTTTTAATTTGTAATTTTTATCCTCGCAGAGGGAAAAGATGGATACATTTTGTATATATTATCTTCTCTTTTGCAGGGAATTGTTGGTGAAATGTAATCCTGCAAAAACAATTTAAGGTAGAAGGGTTTATTCTGACCATTAAGTTCTGATGAAGG
>CAYWTS010000063.1:0-8733 GCA_964461265.1 uncultured Ignavibacteriales bacterium | reverse complement strand
TAATTTATTGATAGCCTTAACAATAGAGTGGCTTTATGAAAAGATAACCAATTCAATTTTTTCTGAGTCATCCCCTCCGATAAGACAGATTTTTAGGAAATCCCTAAGAATATTCACACTGATTTTAATTTTAAAGAAATTCTGCCTGTTTATTTTATAAAATCTGAATCAGAAATAACTTTGTATTATGGAAAACTTAGACAGGGAAATATTAGCTAAAAAATATGAAAGGATAAAGCTTTTAGCCTCTATATCTGAAACCATTGTTTCGTTTTTGTTTTTAGCTGGTTTTGTATTATTTGGAGCGAGTAAAAGCCTGCAAGATTATGTTTGTACTATATCTTCCGATTCTTATATAAGGTTTTTGCTGTTTGTATTTATAATAGGCTTAGCTTTTACATTGTTGGGCTTTCCTTTTAATTATTTCTTTTCTTATAAGCTGGAACATAAGTTTGGTTTATCGAATTTAAATTTTACAAGGTGGTTCATTGAAAATTTAAAAGGGCTGCTTGTGAGCATTGTACTTGGAATTCCTGTATTGATCGCATTTTACTACCTTATGCTGAATTATGAAAATTGGTGGTTAATTCTTGCAGCGGTTGTTTTATTTTACTCGGTAGTAATTGCCCAATTGGCACCTGTAGTAATATTCCCAATCTTTTATAAATTTAAACAACTCGATAATAAAAGCCTTAAAAAATCAATTGAGGAACTCTGTGTGAAAATTGGATTTAAAACCCGTGGTGTTTATGTATTTGATATGAGCAAGAATACGAAGAAAGCAAATGCAGCATTGGCTGGATTAGGAAAAACAAAAAGAATTATTTTAGGCGATACGCTTATAACTGGATTTTCGGAAGACGAGATAAAAAGTGTCGTTGCACATGAGCTTGGACATTACAGGAAACATCATATTCTGAAAAACATATTGTTTTCAGTTGTTACTACTTTTCTTAGTCTGTATATTATATCAGTACTTTACGAATCAATTTACCCTTATTTAGGTTACGTTAACCGCTGGGATCTTGGTGTGCTGCCCATCCTTATTATTGTTGGCGGAGTGCTGGGATTATTACTAAAACCGCTGTCTAACATTATCTCTCAAAGATACGAGTTTCAGGCTGATAAGTTTGCTGTTGAAACAACAGGGGATGTAGTATCGTTTAAATCGATGATGGAAAAGCTGGCGTTCCATAACCTTGCAGATAAAGAACCATCAAAAATTGCAGAGTTTTTCTTCCATTCACACCCTTCTGTTAAAAGACGTATAGAAAGAGCGGAAAGCTATAAAAAATAGATTCAAAGCTCAAATTTCACAGGTAGTAGCTTCTGCTAAGAGTTAATTTTAACAAAAAAAAATTTTATTTGTCTGTATTTTTTTTAGAATTTGAACTTTTGGCTTGATTTGGACTTTGAACATTATCATTTGGAATTCATTGTATAAGGCACGGTTAAAATTTATATTTGTTGAAAATGAAAGCCAGGATATTAATTACCATAGGCGATATTAACGGAATTGGTCCCGAAATAGTTCTGAAAGCCCTCAGCAGGAAAGAATTAACCAGAAGATATGATATTACCGTTATTACTCCCGTTAGGGTTCTTGAATATTATTACAGGCTGCTAAGGCTTAGTGCTCAGATGGGATATTTCAAAATTATCGAGTGCGGAAATATTGGCGTAAAAACAGAACCGGGCAGAATCACAAAACAATCAGGGTATATTTCGGGGCTCGCTATTGAAACTGCCATTGAACTATGTATGAAAGGGAGATACGACGCCATAGTAACTGCACCAATCTCCAAGAAAGCACTTAATTTGGGAAATTACCATTTTGAAGGTCATACTGAAATGCTGACAGAATTAAGCCATGCAAAAGATACAGCTATGATAATGATTAGTGATAAGATAAAAGTCGGTTTTGCAACAACTCATCCGCCATTAAAAAACATTGCGGGACTTATGACTCGTAAATTACTGTTTTCTAAAATAAAAACCTGCTGTAATTCGATGAAAACCGATTTCGGAATTTCAAATCCCCGTATTGGCATTCTTTCATTAAATCCGCATGCAGGCGAGGGCGGTCAGATAGGTGATGAGGAATTAAAAATAATTTCTCCTTTGATAAAAAGCCTGAAAAAAAGAATATCGGGTTGCACGTTTGCAGGACCTTACCCTTCCGATTCATATTTCGGGAATAAAACATATAACAAGTTCGACATGACTTTTGCATTGTATCACGACCAGGGTTTTATACCTTTTAAGATGATATCAGGTGTCAAAGGCGTTAACTTTACAGCAGGTTTAAAATTCATACGCACTTCACCCGACCACGGCACAGCTTTCGATATTGCAGGTAAAAACCTTGCTGATGAAACCAGCATTGTTGAGGCAATAAGAATTGCAGGGAAAATCTATAAAATAAGAGCAGCTGCAAAGTGATAGAATTTAAAAGAGTTTCGTTTACATATCCTAAAAAGGAGATTTTTAAAGATATAAGTTTTGGCTTAACAAAAGGTGAGTTTGCATTTCTTATAGGAGAAAGCGGCTCAGGTAAAACTACGCTTATGCGGATGATAAATATTGAACTGATACCAAATGATGGGGAGGTGATAGTATATAATTTCAGCACAAAAACACTGAAGAAGCCCGAAGTTCCGTTTATCCGCAGGAAAATAGGCTATGTATTCCAGGATTATAAGCTTTTAAACGACAGGGACATTTTCGATAACGTAGCACTGCCGCTTTATCTTTCGGGTGAAAAGCCGGATGAAGTAAAGAAAAAAGTTTTCAATGTGCTGAATGAAGTCGGAGTTTTTGATTCCTATAAAAGATTTCCCAGGGAACTATCGGGCGGCGAGCAGCAGCGTGTGTGTATTGCACGGGCAATTGTAAATGAACCATATATATTGATTGCCGATGAACCCACAGGCAACCTTGACCCCTTTGTATCATACGAAATAATAAAGCTGCTTCTCAGCATTAACTACAAAGGTACAGCGGTTTTTATAGCTACACATAATTACGAAATTGTCAGGAAGCTGAAAAGCAAACGCCTGCTGCAGATAAAGGATAAAAAGATTCTCGAAGTCGTTTTAAAAGAATAGGATCAGATCTCACCCCTGCCCCTCTCCGAAGGAGAGGAGATTGAAAAATTTCGAACAAGATAGCTTGACCACCTTGATGTTATCACTTGATTGAAACCATTTTCTTCAATTCAATAAAATCTTTGCCTTATTGAAGCAAGGCATCGGAAGGTCCATTGTTTATTCTTCCTTTTCTTATGAAAAGAAAGGGAAATGAAAAAATAATGTAAAAGGAAAAAGTAATTAACTTATTTCATATGCAAAATTAAAAACGCAGCCATGAAGTCTGCCTGTTGCAGACAGGGCTGCGGTTACTTTTTCAGTACTGGCTTATCACTGCATTACACTGGTCTTGAAAGCAGGAACCTGAGTATCTTTTCCCAGTCACGTTCGAAGTTGTACGAGAAACGGTCTTTAGGATTTATTACGAATGCAATTTCCATAGCCTTTATACCTTCTTCAAGCCTGCCTTCAAGGAAGTTAAGCTTTGCTTTGGAGTAATAAGGTTCAGCCCAGTGCGGTGTGAGCTTCACAAGCACTTCGAGCTTTTGCCTTGCTTCAGCGTATTGTTCTGTTTCAATGAGTGTATTGCAAAGGTCAAGCAGTGCCTGGCTGTTTTCGGGTTTTATGGATAGCACTCGCCTGTAGCTGTTTATCGAATTATTCAACTGCCCGATGTTATACTCTGCATCAGCTTTTGCATGCCATAGTTCGTCGTTATCGGAGCAGAGAGCGATTGCAGTATTATAATCATTCAATGCATTGCAGTAATCTTCAAGCTGGTACAAGCAGTTACCGCGTCCGTAGTACGATTCGTAATGTTTTGGCTCCAGCTTAAGTATACCCGTGAAGATATGTATTGCTTCCTTGTATTTTTCAAGTTCCTCGTACGAGCTTGCGAGGTTATACATAGCAAATATGTCGGTCTTGTTAAATGTAAGAGCTGTCTTGTAATCGTCAATAGCACGGAGTGTAATGCCAAGGTTTGCATATGCGTTACCCTTGTTATACCATGCTGAAGAAAATTTAGGATTTATTGAAAGTGCACGCTCGTAGCTTTCGATAGCTGCGTATTGCCTGCCCAATCTGCTGAGTACAACTCCGCGGTTATACCATGCGTTATAATTAAACGGTGCAAGCTCTATATGCTTATCGTATGCTTCAAGCGCCTCGGTAAGCTTATCGAGAAAATCGTAGCAATAGCCAAGTTCATAGTATGCATCTCTGTGGTTTGGGTCAAGTTCAATTATTTTCTGGAAGCAAATGCGGCTATCTTCAAAGTTATCGTGTTTTTCCAGTATTAATCCTTTATTAAACAGGGCATCGATATTATTGGGGTCTAACGAAAGTACTTTATCGTAACATTCCAATGCACCGTCGGTACTGCCGGAATTATCGAGTGTGATGCCTTTATTTACAAGCGTTTCTTCATCGAAGGGGTTAAGGTTTATAGCCCTGTCAAAGCATTCTATTGCATCGATGTAATCTCCTGCGCTGTCATAAACAATGGCTTTCCTTTGCCAAAGATCGCTTGAATACGGAAAGAAATCGAGCAGTGAATCGATATAAGCATGTGCCTTTTTGTACTGCTTTTTATCGATGAGGTAATTCACTGTGTCATCAAGTGAATCAATGTCAAGGTCGGTTGGCTGCTTATCTCCTTTAATCAGTTCGTTTATCAGCTCTTCTTTATCTTCGGTCTTTTCGTGGAAATCTTCTTCGAATTCAATATCGTCGAAATACCCCATTTGTCCTCCTTCATTGTTATGTTCAATCTAAAATATTTTATCTGTTATGTCAAGAGATTATTTAGAGAAAATCATCCAAAAATTTTTGCATATTAATCACACGCTAAAGTTGACTTGATTCTAATTAAATTATGAAATATATAACAAGTCCGTTTGTAATTTTTTTAGCTCTCTTATAACTGCTGTGAAATCAAGATTAAATAACAGGCTGCTTATCTTACCGTTAATGTTTTTCCTTTTTTCGAGTTCGTACCCGCAGCAATATTCTAATTCTTTCAGAATAGCACGCTTGAAATATTCAGGCGGGGGAGATTGGTACAACGACCCTTCGGCAGAAGTGAACATGATGGATTATTTAAAGAAGAACACCACGATAGATGTTGATGAACCGAAATTTTATTCGGTTGATATTTCATCGGATGACATTTTCAATTATCCCTTTATTTTAATTACAGGTCATGGCAACATTAGTTTTACAGACACCGAAGTAAAAAGACTCAGGGATTATCTAAACAGGGGAGGATTTTTATACGCCGACGACGATTACGGAATGAACGATGCATTCAGGCGTGAGATGAAAAAAGTTTTCCCGGGTGAAGAAATGAAAGAACTTCCTTTCGATCATAAGATTTACAGTTCCCATTACAATTTTCCCGGCGGGTTGCCTAAAATTCATGAGCATGACGGAAAGCCTCCGCAGGGTTTCGGATACTGGATAGATGGAAGACTTTCGGTTTTTTATACTTACGAGACAAATATATCCGATGGCTGGGCTGACCCCCGTGAACATGACGACCCGCCCGAAAAACGTGAAGAAGCCTTTAAAATGGGAACAAATATCATTATTTATGCTTTAACTTATTAGTGTATAACCCTTCAGATGGTGTTGTTACCATCGGTTAATACATATTATAAAAAGTTTGCTTGTCAACCCTTGAACTTACATATAACAGCTTTGTAAACCGTGTTTGGAGCGTGTTCAGGAAGGATGCGGCTTATAAGCTTATTTGCAATTCATTAATTACTTTATCCGCTTTTATCTTAATAATTTTAATCCTTTCCGTTTCAGAAGCTGTTTTCCGGTTCAGCTCATCGATTAGGACGATAATATTTTATAGCGTTATCTCTTCATTTGCTGCAATTACTGTTTTTAATTTTATTTCCTTTATACTTGCAACACAGTACACCGATTCTAACAGGAAGCTGACAAAGTATGCAGCACTGATAGGGAAACGTATGCCTGATGTAAAAGATGATTTGCTAAATGCACTGCAGGTATATGAATATACTTCTAACCACGATTCGATGTTTTCATCTTCACTTGCAGGCGGAACGCTTTTTCAGCTTGAACAAAAAACACATGGACGTGACTTTAAATCTGTAATAGATGCATCGGGTATTAAACAACAGGTAGTAAATCTGTTTGCGATTGCAGCAGTGTTTGCTTCACTTTTAATATTCTTTAATAGCACATTCGGTTCATCTCTCAACAGGCTTATAAATTATAGCTATACTTATATAGATAACACTTTGGGAATAGCCTATGATATAAGACCGGGTAATGCCGATATTGCCAAAGGCGAAAGTATAGATATAAAAGCAAGTATTACGTTTAATGACCCCGCCTATCAGACAGGTGAAATTAATTTTTACGTACGTGAAGTTTCTTCCGATGGTGTGGAGTTGGATGTAAACAGGCAAAATTTAAAGTCCTCGGCTAGGAATGAATTCAGCGTAACATTAAACAGCATCGGTACAAACCTGGATTACTGGTTCGAGTACAAAGGGGTAAAAAGCACGGTATATAAAATTACGGTAACCGAGAAACCGGTTATAAAATCTGTTCGCGTATCAGTATATCCTCCGCTTTATACAAAGCTTCCCTCCCGCCCGGTTGAGGGAAATGAAATTAACACCATTACAGGCAGTAAGATATATATAGAGCTTGAGACTACTGGAAACATTGACGATGCTTTTCTGGAGTTCGGAAACAATTCTAAAATCAAGCTTGAAGCTTCAGATAAGATTTATAAAACATCACTCATTGCAACGGGCAGCGGGGTTTTTAAACTGTTGCTTGTTAAAATGTTTGCAGGAAGGGAACTTAAGAATTCTAATCCGCCGCAGTATCAACTAAGGGTATATCCCGATGAATATCCGCATATAAATGTGCTTGAGCCTGAACAGGAACTTTCGCTCCAAAACGCGGAAGAAATTGTGATAAGGTCGCGTGTCACCGATGATTTCGGGTTTACCAGAATGCGGTTAGCATATAAGCTGAGTAAAACGAAATATGGAATTGCCGATAAAGATTTCCGGTTTGCTGAAATTCCCATTCAAAATAAGGATGCAACAGGGCTTGAAGTACCTTACGTGTGGAATATATCATCCTTAAATCCTGTTACAGAAGACGAAGTGGAATACTATGTGGAAATTTATGATAACGATGCTGTAAACGGCCCGAAAATGACAAGGAGCGAAATAAGAAAAATAGTTTTTCCGTCGCTTGAAGCGTTGCTGAACAAAACCGAGAAATCGAAAGAGGAAATAGAAACAGCACTTCAGACAGCCGAACAGGAAGCAGAAGAGCTTAAACGCCAGCTTGACGAAATCAAAGACCAGCTCCAGCGTAATCCCGATGAGTTGGGACTTAACGACCCGAAGAAACAGGAGGAGCTTCAGAAAAAAATAGAAAACATTCGGACCAATCTTGAAAATACAAGGCAGAGACTTGATGATTTAATGAACGACCTGATGAACAACAACCAGATTTCACCCGAAACACTTGAAAAATTCATGGAGGTTCAGCAGCTTCTCCAGAAGATCGATTCCCAGGAACTGCGTGATGCACTGAAGAAGCTTCAGGAAGCATTAAAGAACCTGAATAAAGATCAGTTACGCGAGGCAATGAAGAATTTTAAGTTTGATGAGGAAGCATTTAAAAAAGCACTCGAAAAAACCAAAGAGTTGCTGGAGAAAATACTTGCTGAGCAGAAATTCGGAGAGCTAACGCAGAAACTGGACGAGATAACAAAGAAACAGGATGAGGTTAAAGAACAGACCGAGAAAACCGATGAAAATGATAAGAATAAGATGAATGAGATATCAAAGACACAGGAACAGATAAAAAAAGAATTTGAGGAATTCCAGAAGCAGTTAAAGGACCTTAAGGATAAGTTCAAAGAGCTTAAGAACGAACAGATTTCTAAAGAGCTTGAGAAACTGCTCAATGAAATGCAAAAGAAGAACATCGAGCAAAAGATGAATCAATCATCCCAGAACCTGCAGCAGGGTAATAAGAACAGCTCCCAAAAGCAGCAGAACCAGCTGTCGCAGGACCTTAATGAGCTTAACCAGAAAATGCAGGACCTGCTTGCAATGATGATGGAAATGGAGAACTCGAAGCTGATGCAGAAGATGCAGGAGTTTCTGGACAAAATTCAGGAACTTTCTCAAAAACAAGGTGAGCTAAAAGAGCAAACCGAAGAGCTTGATAAAAACTCCGAAGACTCCGAGTTCAAGCAAAAGTCGGAACAGCAGCAGCAATTACAAAATGAGCTTTCCAATATTATAGAAGACATGATGAGCCTCCAGTCACAGCTGAACATACCGCCGCAGATGAGCAAGAACCTGGGTGATGCATATAACGAGATGGGCAATGCTAAGCAAAACCTCGACAGCAAGAACAAAAATTCAGCAACAAATTCACAGCAAAAGGCAAAGGATGCACTTGATAAGGTTTTAAAACAGCTTCAGCAGATGTGCCAGAGCGGAAATAAACCGGGCAACAAGCCGGGCTCAAGTCTTCAGCAGTTATTGCAGATGTTACAGCAAATGATAGCACGCCAGCAGGCACTGAACCAGCAACTGAACTCTATGCTCCAGCAGGGCAACCAGGG
>CAYWTS010000062.1:0-8795 GCA_964461265.1 uncultured Ignavibacteriales bacterium | reverse complement strand
ATTTAATACCAAAATTCCCGAATTGTAATGCAAAAATAAAAAATAAATATACTGTTATAAATAATGTATTATTATTAAATTAGTGTAAATGTTTATAAACTTTTTTAACTTTTGCGTCAAATAGCATTTATATTAAGCCTGTTAGCAATCTTCAGCAATGTAACAGCATATTCACAGTCAGATCCCTGTGATTTGCAGTTCCGTGACCAGACAGGTATGCGTAATACAAGATTACTGGCAGTTCATCAGGACCTGGTTCTTGTAACCGACAGAGATGCGTACAAAATTATTAATGTCGATAAATTCGCAAAGATTCGATTTGATAACGGAACATATATTTGGACAGGTATAGCAGTTGGCGCTGCGGTCGGTTTTATAAGCGGATATTTGTTATATGATATGCTCGGCAAAAAAGCTAAAAGCTTTCTTGGTAAAGACCCGAATGTCGGTGTTATTTTAATACTTACACTGCCGTGCGCCTTTATTGGAGGTGTAGTGGGCTCGTTATATAAAAATATAGATATGTATGATATTGAAAAGCTGAATTCTTATAATAAAGCAAAAGAAATTAAATGGATTATGAAATATCACTCAAAATGGAGATAGCTTACCTGAGAACCGGCGAATTATTTATTTCAGAATCTTTAAAAAACTTAAAGAGTCTTAGAAAATCGTGCGAGCTTGCTATTAGCCAGCTTACCGATGAAGAAATTCATAAAATTGTTGATAATGAATCCAATTCAATTGCTGTATTAATACAGCATATTGCAGGTAACATGATTTCAAGATGGACTGACTTTCTTACAACCGACGGTGAAAAACCAAACAGGAACAGAGATGCTGAATTTGTTGATAATAAACGCACACGAAAAGAACTGACGGAATTATGGGAAAAAGGATGGAAGTGCATGTTCGATTCACTTGAAACAGTAAAAGAAGATGACCTGCAGAAAATAATTAAAATAAGAGGTGAAGAGCATACTTTGCTCAAAGGTATTATAAGAGCATCATCACATTACGCATTTCATACCGGGCAGATTGTTTATTTAGCGAAAATGATAAAATCTGCTGAGTGGAAAACACTTTCGGTTCCTAAAAAGAAATAAACATTTCAATTTTTATAAATTAATTTCCAGTACATTTATGTCACATAATCCAATTTCACAGGGTTTCCACAACCAGTGGAAGATTTATACCGGCTGGATATCCGGAAATCTCGATGCATTAACCGATGAAGAGTTAAGGATGTATAACTATTTGGAATATTCACCAGGCATACCATAACGGGCAGCTTGCCGTTCTTCTTTTAAATCAGGTAAAACAAAGTTTTAACCTTAAAATTACATTTAATTGACAATTTTTAGATAATTGATTAAATTTGTATTCTTTACCGATTTATTATGAAAAAAAGTATAGAAAAAACGCATAAAGTCACAAAGTATACTAAAAGCACTGAAGTACACCACAAGTGGTTTTTGATTGATGCTAAAGACAAAACTCTGGGACGGCTTTCATCTTCGGTTGCAAAAATTATAAGGGGTAAAAACAACCCGCTTTTTACTCCAAATACCGATACAGGAGATTTTGTTGTTATTGTAAATGCAGATAAAGTGAGGCTTACCGGCAAACGTGAAACTTTAAAAAAATACCTGCATCATACAATGTATCCCGGGGGACAGAAAGTTAGGTCATTTAAAGAACTTATTAACAAACAGCCGGAGAAAGTTCTGCGGATGGCAGTAAAGGGGATGCTGCCTAAGACTAAATTAGGGAATAAATTAATACATAAATTAAAAGTTTATGCAGGAGAATCGCATCCTCATCAAGCACAAAATCCTTTATTGTTAAACATATAAAAGTTCATTTTTTTGTTCTCTTTTTATAATTATAAATTTGTAATCTGTTAATAAATATGCCTGTAAATTACTTAACCGCTACCGGTAGAAGAAAAACATCGACAGCACGAATATTTTTAAAAGAAGGTTCGGGGAATATTACCGTAAACAAGAAACCGGCTTTAGAATATTTTAAGAAGGAGTCAAATATCCAGGAGTTTCTTGAACCTTTAAATGCAATCGAGTTGAACGGAAAGTTCGATATAATTATAAATGTAACAGGCGGGGGAGTAACCGGTCAAAAAGATGCTATTAAGCTCGGCATTGCACGTGCAATATTAAAGCATGATGCCAGCCTGAAGCCCGGTCTGAAAAAGAATCGTTTGCTTACACGCGATCCGAGAATGGTCGAACGGAAAAAAGCAGGCAGACCCAAAGCAAGAAAGAGATTCCAGTTCTCTAAGAGATAATTTAATAAGTTTTTTAAACAAAGCATACTTTTGGCGTAAGCCATCCCGAAACATCAAAGTATCGGGACTGATCTTGCTGACGTGTGTCCCGGGGTTTAATCGGTACCGGGATGTTAAGCCAGAGTAGATGGAAGTAGAAGAGTCTGAAAATCAGACTGATAACAAAAGGAGAATCATTGCCAGAATTTACAATCGAAGACCTGTTACTATCAGGTGCACATTTCGGTCACTTGACCCGCCGTTGGAATCCCAAAATGAAGAAGTATATCTTCATGGAGCGGAACGGAATTCATATTATTGATTTAAAGAAGACACATGAACTTCTGCAGGAGGCTGCAAATTCCATAGGTAAGTTAGCAGTTGAAGGGAAGAACATTCTTTTTGTCGGCACTAAAAAGCAGGCAAAAGACGTAATAAAAAACGAAGCAACCAGATGCGGTATGAACTTTGTAACAGAAAGGTGGCTGGGCGGGATGTTAACTAACTACAGTACTATTCGCAAAAGCCTGAAAAGACTTAATAGTCTGAAAAAAATGCAGACCGATGGAACTTTCGAAAACCTGCAGAAAAAAGAAATTCTTATGCTTACGCGTGAGCAGGAGAAACTTGAAAAAACTCTTGGTGGCATTGTAACAATGAACAAGCTTCCCGGAGCATTATATATTATTGACATTAAGAAGGAACATATCGCTGTTGAAGAAGCAAGAAAACTTAATATTCCCATCTACGCTGTAGTAGATACTAATTGTGACCCCGAACTGGTAGACTATCCGATACCAGCAAACGATGACGCTGTTAAGTCGATAGAGCTGATAACAAGAGTTATAACCGATGCAATTATTGAAGCTAAACAAACGAGCGAGATGAAACGAATTGTTGAAGAAAGTGAGGGAAAAGATACAAGTGAGGCAGAGCCTGCCGGTATACCAGGGGTATCGTAAAATTATATTTTAAGAAAAGCAAAGGAGCATTACTTTTGGATATATCTATTGAACAAGTTAAAAAACTCAGGGAAAAGACGGGCGCAGGAATGATGGACTGTAAAAATGCTTTAAATGAGTCAGGTGGTGATTTTGAAAAAGCAATTGAAATACTAAGGAAAAAGGGTGCAGCAACTTCTGCTAAAAGAAGCGACAGGATAGCTAAAGAAGGTATGACTATTGTGGAACTGAACGACCTGAAGAATGAAGCTGTAATTGTTGAAACGAACTGCGAAACCGATTTTGTTGCCCGAAGTGAGGCATTCATTAATTTTACAAAAGAAATTGTTAATGTTATTTTTAAAACTAAGAATGCATCTATCGATGACTTAAAGAAAGAAAAACTTGATGAAAAGACAACAGTTCAGGATTTACATGATGAGCTTGCTGCCAAAGTGGGTGAAAAAGTTGAGATAAAAAGAGCGGGCTATTTTTCAACTGGTAATGGATTCTTTTGCGGATATAATCATATCGGCAATAAGATTGCTTCACTTGTTGAGTTGAGCGGAGATGTTTCGGAAAAAGGAATTTTACTCGGTAATGACCTCGCAATGCAGGTAGTTGCTATGAAACCTATTGCAATCGACAGATCTCAGGTTGATAAGACGATTATTGAAAAAGAAAAAGAAATTTATGCTACACTTGCCAGGAATGAAGGCAAACCAGAAAATATTGTTGATAAAATTGCTTCGAATAAAATTGAAAAATTTTACCAGGAAAACTGTCTGCTCGACCAGGAGTTTATTAAAGAAGCCGGTAAAACAGTTTCAGAAATAATTAAATCTGTTTCGAAAGATGCAGGTACGGAATATCAGGTTAAAACCATTATCCGTTACCAGCTCGGAGAATAATAAAAATTGCATTGAAGCCAACAAAAAAACCCGCAATTAAATACAAACGGATTCTTTTAAAACTAAGTGGCGAATCATTGAGCGGTAATGAGGAATTCGGTATTAATTCACGCATTCTCGATTATATTACAGGTGAAATTATTAAAGTTTACAGACTTGGAGCTGAAATAGGTATTGTTATAGGAGGAGGTAATATATACCGGGGGCTTTCAGCTAAAGCTCAGGGGATCGATTCTGTAACAGGTGATTATATGGGAATGCTTGCGACAATAATTAATTCACTTGCCCTACAAAACTCACTGGAAAAATCAGGAATATTTACACGTCTTATTTCTGCAATCGATATGCATAAAATAGCTGAACCTTTTATCCGCCGAAGAGCGGTTCGCCATCTGGAAAAGAAGAGAATCGTTATATTTGGAGCAGGAACAGGTAATCCATATTTTACTACCGATACCGCAGCTTCGCTCAGGGCTCTTGAAATAAATGCTGATGTTATTCTAAAAGGTACGCGTGTTGATGGAGTTTACGACTCAGACCCGGAAAAAAATTCAAAAGCAAAAATGTTCCGTACAATTTCATACGCCGAAGTAATTAAGAAACAGCTTAAGGTAATGGATTTAACAGCTTTTACTTTATGCCGTGAGAATAAGATTCCCATAATTGTATTTAATATGAATAAAAAAGACAATTTTAAAAAAGTTGTAACAGGCGGAAAAGTAGGAAGTATAGTTTCATAAAACAGCATACAGTATGATAAAAGATATAATAAAAGATGCAGACTCGAGGATGATAAAAGCAGTGGAACACGTTCGCAATGAGTTTGCACGTATTAGAACAGGCAAAGCAACCACTTCATTATTAGAAGGAATAAAAGTGGATTATTATGGCAACATGGTTCCTATACTACAGGTAGGAACTATAAGCACACCCGATATACACACCTTAACAGTGCAGGTGTGGGATAAAACAGCAGTGCCAGCCCTTGAAAAAGCTATATTAAACGCTAATCTTGGTTTAAATCCCATTGTTGACGGGCAGCTATTGAGAATTCCAATTCCGACTCTTAACGAAGAGAGAAGGCGTGAACTTGTTAAACTTGTTAAAAAATATGGTGAAGAAGGTAAAATATCGGTGAGGAATGTTAGGCGTGATGCAATAGAGCATATTAAAAAAGCAGAAAAAGCTGAACATGTTTCGGAAGATGAGAGAAAACACGCAGAAGGGGAAATACAAAAGATAACGGATAAACATATTAATGAAATTGATGTACTGGTTCAGCAAAAAGAAAAAGAAATAATGGAAGTCTGATAAATGGACAGGATTGTCCTGTCTTTTATTCATGCAAAGATTCTGGTTTATTACATATAATATTTTACTGCCACCTTTCAGGGTTCTCTTATCGATTGTTTCGTTATTCAATGGTAAGATTAAACGAGCTATTATTTCTAGAAGGAATATGTTCTATGAGCTTGAAACGAATGTTGCAAAATTAAATCATTCCAAAAAAAATATCTTGATACAGTGCTCATCACTAGGAGAATTTGAGGAAGCTAAACCTATTATAGAGGAATTAGATAAAACTGATTCCTTTAATTTTATAATCTCATTCTTTTCACCATCAGGATTCGAGAATGCAAGACTCGATTTTCCTATAAAATCGAATATTATTAAGACATATCTTCCCTTCGACAGGATTGACCAAATAAGGAAATTTATTAAGCTTACCGAGCCAGCATCAGTACTTTTTATTAAGTATGATCTCTGGTTTAATTTCCTTTATTATCTTAGCAGCAGGATGGTTCTGAAAATTTTGGTAAATGCTTCATATAATCGTTCCAGCGTGAAATTCAAGGTGTTTGTTTTCCGTTCTTTCTACAAAGCTTTATTAAAATATTTCGATATTATTGTGACTAAAGATGAAGATGATGCAGTGGATTTCAGAAAACTGGTTAATAACAGTGTTAAAGTTGAAACATACGGTGATACGAAGATTGAAAGAATTCGAAAAGCCATTGTGAATTCACGTAAAAAGGAATTTCTAAATCCAAATATTCTTAAAAATAAAAAAATATTTGTTGTTGGCAGTTCCTGGAATGAAGATGAATGCATGCTTTTACCTGTTATTGATAAAATCACATCTAACGGTCATGTTGAATCCGAAAACCTGCTTACTATTATTGCACCGCACGAACCGGATGAAGAGAATGTAAAGAATATCGAAAAGAAAATACAGAACGAATTCCCGCATTTGAAATCGATTCGCTATTCTAAATTAAAAGGATATAAAGGTGAGAACGTAATAATTGTCGATTGTATCGGTATTTTACTTTCACTTTACAGGTATGCCGATATAGCTTACGTAGGCGGCGGGTTGCAAAGCGGACTTCATAATGTGTTTGAACCTGCCGGTTACGGGATACCTGTTCTGTTCGGAAACTTAAAATTAAGCGAAGATGCTCAAACTTTGATTGAATCCGGAGGAGGAATTCCAATCAGTAATTCAGGTGTCTTATATAAAAATCTGGTAGTGCTGCTTGATAAAACAGAAGTAAGGCAGAAAATTGGAGAATATTCTGCTGTAATTTTCAGGATGAAAGCGGATACCTCGAAAAACATTGCAAAACTAATACCTGCCTAAATAATATTAAATTTATTGTTTAACCGAAAATCATTCATAGAAAATTCTCTCAAAGAAAGCAGCCGGATTAAGTTAAGCATACTTGATACCTGCGTTGAGGATATTAATAAGGCTGCTGATTTAATTAAGTTGTCATTAAAACATGGCGGTAAGCTGATGTTTTGCGGTAACGGGGGCAGCGCTGCCGATTGCCAGCATATTGCAACCGAGTTTGTTGTGAGGCTATCACACGACATTAAAAGACCCGCCATTTCTGCTATATCTTTAACTACTGATTCATCTACCCTTACTGCCGGCGGAAATGATATAGGATTCGAAAATATTTTTGCCAGAAGTGTTGAAGCCATCGGAAGAAAAGGTGATGTGCTCATTGGGATTTCTACAAGCGGAAATTCAAAGAATGTTATCATTGCAGTCCGTAAGGCAAGGGAACTTGGCATTCACACTATTGGATTGCTTGGCTCCGGAGGTGGTGCATTGAAAAATGAAACCGATATGAATATAATTATACCATCTTCAAACGTTCAGCGTATCCAGGAATCGCATATCACGGTAGGTCATATACTTTGTGAAATTGTTGAAAGAGAAATCTATCCATAAATAATTGTTAATATAATATTTTCTATCTATATTTTATATCCTCGTTAATCAAAAAACATTCCCCACGAATAAATAAAGGCAGATTATTTATTTCATCATAAGCAATTTCTTTATCTACTTTCTGGAAAGTCCAGTAAGTTATCAACCCTTTTTCAGAATCACCAAAGATTTCATCTGCTATAATCGGTCTATTGAATATTTTAATGTTATCTATATAAGCATTTCTTCCTACCGGAACAGGATCTCCCCAGTATTTATTAGATGCGAATGTAATACCCATAAAGAATTCTGTAACATCATAATTATAATTTGCAGGAATGAAAGTGTATACTTCGTTCGCATTTAAGTAAAAAATAACCTTGTTTTGAACAGAGTCATAAGTAACCGTATACCTGTTCCAGTCATATAGTCCATAATATGGAAGGTATTGACTAATAACATATCTATGATTATTACCTATTGCGCGTATTATCAATGTATCTTTTAAAACAAACGAAAGGCCATTTTGGTTTAAATGGTAGGGAGCCGAACCAATATAGTGATATTTTGAGTTTTGTTCGTATTTAAAATCTGCTTGAATAGAGAAAGAGGAATTTTTAGTGAATGGATTTTTGCTTAACCATGCAAAACCTTTGCTGGTTCTTTTAAGAACTGTATTTTCATCTGTATTAATTCTATATTTATTAATACTAATAACATTCACCGGTGCATTATCAAGACAGCGTGTTACACCTCCATATAATACAGGCCAGAAATCGTTTGAAGTATTATCAAAAATTCTTCTGTAATTTGCATCCTCCATGTTATAATATGCCAGCAGTTCTTCATTTCCCAATAATGATAAGTCTTGCATATTACTAATAAGCTCAACCGGTGTAAATGATTTTTTATATATTCTGAACTCATCAAGCAGAAATCGCGGTGTTATACGATTTGGGGCAGTGTTTTTCTTCGATGCTGGGTGCAAATCATTAAAATAGATACAGTCATTAAATTGTCTGAAAAGATTCTGACCAATCGTAAAAGTTTGATAATTATTATTTGCAATAATATTCAATACGCTGTCGCTATATGTTACACCTACAAAATTCCATTGGTTTAATTTTAATTTTAAATTTGTTCTCAAATTACTGCTTCTGATAACTTCGTTACTTTTACTTCCATAAACACTACATAATAAAGTTGAATCATTTTGAAAATAAAGATAGAATTTTTCATGAATAAACGGATTGTTTACATCTTTAAAAATAAATCCGTAATTAAATGGTTTTATCCAGTAACAAATTGTAAAATCATCTTCAAGCATATTAAGTGATGGTTCAAGGACTATATCATCATCACCATCCGATATAAACAGAGAATATCTGTAATGCTTCAGTTGGAAATGGAATAATGAATCATTAAATTAAGGTAGAAAA
>CAYWTS010000061.1:7730-8797 GCA_964461265.1 uncultured Ignavibacteriales bacterium | reverse complement strand
TTTGGTTTTGTAATTATTATAATCTGTAACGATAATTTTCCTGACTACTTAATTAATACCATCCGTTTGGTATCAATCTTATTACCGTCAACAGTTAAGCTGTAGAAATAAACACCGCTAGACAGCCCGCCGGCATCAAACTCTACTTCATACTCAGCCCCTCCTATCCTTCCCCAAGGGGAGGCAAAGAGAGTTGTAATTTCCTTACCGAGTACATCATAGATTTCAAGGGAAATCATTTTCTCCCCTCCTTCGGAGGGGTAGGGGAGGCTAAATTTTATTTTCGTTTTTGGATTAAACGGGTTTGGATAGTTTTGTTTTAATTCAAATTTATCAGGTATTGTTCCCGAAATCTGGCTTATACCTATAATAATTATACCCTGGCCGCCGGCATCTTTGTAGCGTTTGTAAAATTCCTGCAAATAGATATTTGAAACCCGTTCGTTATAAACTATTACATAATTCTCATCGTTATCATATGTTGCCGAATTGGAAAAATTATATGAACCTGTTATTGTTACAGGATTGCTGTTACCGTAGGGAGCATCAATTAAAATATATTTATGATGAAGCAATCCGGTCTGGTTATCAAGCCAAACGTCAGCAGGCGGATTCCAAGGCGGAGGGCAGCCGCCGCCGGTTAATCCTTTCAATGTTTTATATACACTTGATGCATCACCGCTTTGTGACTGGTCGAAAACACCCTTTATATCCCTGCCCTGGTCAAATTTCGATTTCATACGGTTTGCTATGTTGCACCTTGTAAAGGCGTAAATGCAAAAGTACACATTAAAATCGGTTGTGTAATTAATTGCATTTTCTATTTGTACCGAAGGGTTATCACCCGGTGAAAAGTAAGCTTCCACTCTGGAGTTTGCAATGTTTAGTAAATGCGGAACATTATCGGTTTTATTTGCACCAAATTTGGCACGTGATGGTATCGGATTATCGGTTGCCGAGCCCCACATCTCTTCGAACTCCCTTGTATAAATTGCTGCAAGTGTCTGGTCCTGTATCTCTATAACATTATTGGCATCTGTAAAGAACTGGTCCTGGGTAATGTTTGT
>CAYWTS010000061.1:0-7630 GCA_964461265.1 uncultured Ignavibacteriales bacterium | reverse complement strand
GTCATCGAAGCTGTATAGTGCCATATCGATAGAATATTGTGCTGCGTTTATTCTTTGCAGAAGCTTTGTCTGGAAATTTACGTTACCCTGTGCAGCTTCAATTGTTTTAAGCGTGGTATCCACCGATTTATTAAAATATGCGTTAATAGTTCCTGTGGAAGTTGACTGGGTTGCAAATAACAAATTCGGACTTGTTGTGCTTCCGCTTGTATTGGCAGATGTAACGTTAAAGCTGTAGATTCTGCCTGACTGAAGATTTGTTAATGTTATACTATGTGTTGTAACCTGTGATGCGTTATAAACAGAATCGGTGTACTGAATTACCTGGTAATTTGAGTCTGATATCACATATCTCACTTTTGAGTCTGATGATGAATTTGTAGTCCAGCTTATTGTTACGCTGTTTGGCAATATATTTCCATAGGTAATCTGGCTTAGAAGCGGACCTCCCGAAGTGTAGATTATGAAATCATTTAATGACCTTGGCAAAATCTGGTAACCTGTATTATAAGGCGTCTGAGGGTCGTATTGGCTTGAAACAGCAATTACTCCGAATGGAAATGCAGGTATTTGTGAGTTAGCTATATCGGTTGTTGCATATATTCTTATTTCGCAGGAATCGTTACCTTTGAAAATTCTGTAATTTGTTCCGCTTCCAGAAACATTCCACATTGTAACGGGCACACCGGATGTGTTCTTTACCTGTGTTATGCTGTCTATACGTATTAGCCTGCCTTCATAAGTTTCGCCGTTAACTCTAATTTGTGTTGGACTTACTGTAAAAGGTGTTACCGTGAGTCCTGTTGCAAGAACAGTGAAGGCAGTTACGGGCTGTAATTCGGTAAGTCCTGCGTATTGTGTTACCACACCTGTAACCTGAATGCTATCGCCACGGTTTACGCCGGCACAGAAAACCGAATCATAAGCAACAAGTCCGCCTGTAGGGTCCTGGAAATATACGAGCATTACGCCAAGTTCACGCTGTGTAGTAACAACACCGCGGACGGTCACGGTCTGCCCTAGAAGCAGAGGGACACCGTTTACATCCTGCCTCCGTACCGAATCGATTGGTATGTACTGTGAAAATGCACTGCTTAGCAATGTTAAAAATATTATTACTGTAAATAGTTTGAATGATTTCATATAAATTAATTTTTCAGTTACTTAGGAAATGAAGTGAAATGGTGATAATTTTATAGTATTATTATCTGATTGAACTGCAAAAGTATCACTTGAGGGCATAATATTCAATTCAAGCCGCATTCCCGTGCCATGAGTGCAGCAGGCAGGAAAGCGGGAATCCAGATGAATTCTTTTTTCCAAACTCAGTTTGAGAACCGAAATATTTTTTGAAATATAATATATGAATAAACATAAAATATACCTATTAATTTTTTCTGTATTTCTTAGTATCTTGTTGTTTTCGCAAAATACGAATGCACAAAAGCTTAAATCATGGGGTTTAAAACTAGGTCCCAGTTTATCGGGTTTTTTCAGCGAATCAAGCGGCGGCAGCCTTGATTTTATAGGATATGAGCTTGGTTTTTTTATAGATTTATCTTTTTCAAAAAAAGTAAGCATGCCGATTGAGTTATTATATTCTGTAAAAGGCAATAAGGAGACTGCTGTAATTATATCTCCTGATTCCAGTTCCGCTGATTTGCTAAGCAATGTTTTTCACTTTGTATCGCTGCGTCCGAATGTTAAATTTTATTTTAGCACAAAAAGTACTGCCGTAATATATGCCCTTGTGGGTTTAAGAGGTGATGTGCTTGTGTATAATAAAAGAAGCGGAACAGATAACAATAAAAAATTAAAAATACCGCGGTTCGAGTTTGGGGCTTCTCTGGGTATGGGAATTGAGTTCCATAACAAGTTTATGCTCGAAATCCAGTACCAGCCAAATATCACTATTTTATATTCAGGTTACGGTGACTATGCAGGTAAGAAAAGATTGTTTAGTCTAAACTTTTTGTTCGGATTCAGGCTGTAAACAGGACTTAAGAGCATAATACATAATTCAGAAATCATATCTCATAATTCACTATTTGATTAGTATCATCGCCTTTGTCATTCTGTATTCCGCGGCAGTAAGCGTATAAAAGTAAGTTCCGCTCGGGTAGTTTGTCCCGTTAAAATCTATTTCATAAATACCCGGCTTTAATTGCTCATTTACTAAAGTTGTAATTTCACGACCTAGAATGTCGTAAACTTTTAATTGTAGTGAACGTTCGCGACCGTTCACTACAGCTGGCAGATTAAACTTTATTTTTGTTACAGGATTAAAAGGGTTAGGATAATTCTGGTTTAGCTCAAATTTATTCGGAATATTATTGCTAATTTGTTTTATTCCTATAGGCGGTCCGCCGCCATCTGTAGTTTTTAATAAAGTATAATCTTCTCCAGAAGCATAACCGGTTAAATTATTTATAAAAAAAACGCTGTATAAAGCACTGCCCGTTGGTGTAGTTTGTAAAAACCAGTTATTGCCGCCATTTGTGGTTTTAAGTATCTGCCCTCCGTAACATGAACCGTATCCTGTAAAAGCATTAATAAAGAAAAGTGAATAAATTCGGTTCATTGTAGGTATAGTAATTGGATTCCAGTTAGTACCTGCATTGGTAGTTTTGCAAATATAATGAGCTGAAGTGCCAATATAACCTGTATTAATATTTATAAAAAACATAGAAGTAAAGTTACCTCCCCAGCCTTGTGGGTAATATTGTGGAGTCCAGTTAATACCAGCATTAGTTGTTTTTAAGAATACACTTGCACTATCCGAATAGTTGTATCTGGTACCAATTAGGTAGCAGGTTAATGAATCAATGAAAGATACATTATAAAGAAAATATTCAATCGATATTGGAATATTAACATTAATCCAATTATTACCGCCATTTGTTGTTCTAACCAAATAAGCAGCATCTCCGCATGCATAACCTGTATTAACATTAATGAAACTTATACTATTTAAACTATAACCTGAAGGGGTTAATTGTATTATCCAGTTAATACCAAAATTTGTAGTTTTAAATATCAAACTTCCACCAACTGCATAACCTGTGTTAAGGTCAGGGAAACTGTTATAACCGCCGGCACTCATAGTATCCCACGTTAGGCCTCCATTTGAAGTTTTATACCGGGAAACCATACCATTATTTAAATCCTTAAAATAAATCCCGTAATACCCAACCTGTGCGTTAACTTTATACCACCCTTGCTGAGCAAAACTATTGCTACAGGGAACCAACGAAATTAATAAGTATAAAACCAATTTTTGATATTTGAACTTTTTTTCCATTATTATGAAATTTATGTTTAGAAAAACTTATTTTAAATCATCTAATTATTACAAGCTTTTTTTGAGCAACGAAATCTCCTGCTATCAGTTTACAAAAATATACACCACTTGAAACCTGGTTTCCGTAATTATTCGTTCCGTCCCAAACTATAGACCTGTAACCGGCATATTCGTTTCCATCGACTAACTTCTTAACTTCCTGCCCAAGAATATTATATATAATTAGTGTTACCCACGAATTTTGCTTAAGTGAATATTTTAATGTTGTTGTTGGATTAAAAGGATTAGGATAATTTTGGGATAATGAATATTCATAGGAATTTGTATTATCATATCCATTTAATTTTACCTGATTTTTCTGTGCTAAATTACCTGGCTCATTGTAACCCTGACAATGAAATAAATCAGCTATAAAAACACAATTATCGTTTGTATAAAAACCGGGAAGTAGTGTTATACTTTTGACAGTCATTAAGTTTACATTTGCTCCGGTATTTATAGTTACATTATATGCTGTAATGGTGTTAGCTGATTGAAATAGTTGATTACCATTAAGGATTTTGTTCTCAATTATTAAATCTTTTGCAATAACTTCATATGGATAGGTAAGCGTGTAATTATTATTGTCAACTTTAGCTGTCCAGACAGGATATACAACCCCTTTACAAAAATCGATACCAATATAGTCCTGACCAGCGAATATTCCGGCTCCGTTTCCTGTAACACTTACTTTCATATCGCACCAGCTATCACCTGAATTAGTAGAAATTGAAAGATAAGTATGGTTACCTTGACCATCTCTTGTATCATAATAAATACAAGCAAGGTAACCTGTCATAGGGTCACATGATAACCAAGGTGAAGTTTGAGTTCCATTTTGTACCTGGTTTACCCTTATTTCACCGGACCAATTAACCCCGCTATTATTAGATTTTCTCATAAAAACATCATTATATTGTGTGCCAAGTCTTGAATAAACAAAATAAATAGTATTATCCTGCATATTAACAGTCATAGAAGGTAATCCGTTTGTCCAATAAGTAACAGTCGGTATTTGAAACGATGTAACACTTATCCAACTGTCTCCGCCATTAGTTGATTTATAAAACTTAACCACTTGCCAGGAACTTTGCCCTACACAATCAGTACTAATAAGATATACATTTCCGGAATTATCTGTTGCTATATTGACTCCAGTGCCTCCAGAATTAGGTAATTGATATGAAGGATGCCAGCTTGTTCCCTGATTGGTTGAATAAGAGACTGATATCTGGTAATTTACATTTTGCCAAGCACAATATAACCTTCCTTTATAGGGACTGTTACAACTATTATCTACTTTTAAATGTTCCTTATCTGCCCAAGTACTACTGTAAATCAGGAATTTTTCCCAATTGCTTCCTAAATTAGTAGAACGTGCAATAAAAGTCTGTGCGCCATTAACATATGCAACATACATAAATCCGTTTAGATCAATAGCAGCTGCTGGGTCACAGCAAAAGATACTCTCAAAAATACCATGCCAATATGGTGAATACCACGTATATCCCCAATTAGTAGATACGTAAACAGATATTCTATCAGGATCATAGTGATTATTTGCGCTTAAAACAATATTCGGATATAAAGGGTGAATTGCAACTGAATTTTCACCTAAATGGACATTAAAATCACCTGGTATATTAATATTGTTTGCAGCTGGATTACCGCAAGGCCAATCTTGTGCATTTATTTCCATAGTACAAATAAAAAGAAAAATAAAATTTATCGAAATAGAAATTAAATATTTTATAATATTTTTCATTTTTTCATGTTCCCCATATTTATTTATTCTTTAAGTTTGTCTTCATTTCTTCATTTTCTTCCTTTAACAATTCAATCTGTTTATTAATATCTATTATATATAAGCTTAATTCCTCAATCTTCTGTAATAATTTTGTTGTCATTTCACCAACATTTAAACCATTTTCTTCAATATAACTTTCTGTCGGTATGTCCGGTAAATGTCCATTCTCCTTAATATAATTTTCAAGTTCGGTTAAGCTTAGCAAATTATAATCATTTTTGAAAACAAAATCTGACCAGCTAGATTGAACGGTGAGCTTTTTTGCATAAATACCATCTGATTTAACAGACATTACTTTTGTACCGCCTGAACCATTAATAAATAAATCTGTCCAGAAATCGAGCGTGTTAGCTGCTGAGTTTTGAATTCTTATATCAATGTGATCCGACATATAACTATAGCCAGAAGTAAAGTCTATAAATGGTTTTGCATTAATATCCAACCCAGCTTTATTTAAATGAATACTTCCTCCTTCCTGTGCAGAAAGCCAGTTCCAATCATTACCCCATCCGCAACTATTGTCACTTTTTATGGAAAATTGACAATAAGTGGGATTACTTTGATAGTCTGCATAGAAATCTATTACTCCATTTAAACCGCCAAAATTCCAAAAATCTATTGCTGCTAAACCATAAGCACTTTGAAACTGAAGCGAATTACCTTCATGTCCATTATTATAAAATTTTAATGAAGGTATATTGTAATAACCGTTAGGGGTTCCATTGAAAATTATCTTAGAACGGTTCCAATTATTTGTTGTGAATTCCAGCTTATAATCTCCTGAGTTTATTATTCTCATATTAAAATCTTCAGCATCATGCTGTCCATTATGAAAATCAATAAAAGGTGTACAGGGTGTAAAAGGATGACCCATCTCTATACTTCCGCCCTGGTCGTTTGATAAAAACGAATTTCCATTACTCCACTTTAATGTAGTATTTATAAAAACACTACCAGAATTTGTGTTATGAATATTTCCGTAAACATCTTGATCCCAAAACTGGGCATTAGATTTTATTGAAAATAAATTTATTAATATAAAAACTATGAGTGTGGTGTAAGTAATTTTTTTCATGTTGAACCTCTCTTATTTAAATATTTAAATAGTTTTATGAACCAGAAAAGAATTTATATAAATATACCCCCCCCCCCCCCATTCAAAAATCAATAACTAATAAAGTGATTTAATAATAGCTAAAATGGTTATATTAGATTTCACATTTTTGCAAATCAGTTAATTTGTATAAAACAAAAATTTTTAAGTTATGAAAAATATTCTATAAACAAAAATTTATTTGAAATAATGTGATAAATATCATAATAAAAATATAGCGAAAGGTGATTATTTATTTTCTAAAGATAAATGGCAATTTAAATGAAGTAAAAGAAGTGTTATCTAAGATACAGGAAGTTAAAAAAATATATTATTTTTATTGAGTACTACTAGTATATATCCGTAGATAGTATAAACCTTAATATCCTGTTATTTCCCGTATCGCAGATATAAAGTGTTTTATAAAAGAATGCTACACCAGTTGGATTTTTAAATTTATCGGCGTTTGTGCCCGTTCCGCCAAAAGTCTCCGATTTAAGCTTACCAAGACTTGTGAATTTGAATAGGGAATCTTTTGCTGCATCTATAACGTATATATTACCATACTGGTCAAGTGTTACATCCTGCGGATTCGTAAACAATCCGTTGCGGAGTAAATCAACATTGTTTTCCGGTGTAAATTTTGGTCTGTAGATTCCTTCTAAATCATCATACGTGCACCATTGAACTTTAAAAACTGCCTCGGCGTAGTTTTGTGTGTAAATAAAATCGGTATTGTTATAAGTGAAAGTAACGATAGATGAAGTTTGCTGGAGCGATAATAATCCCTGCCCTTCAAGCTCAAAGCCTGAAAGCCGTTCCGGAACGGGAAGTGTGTTGTCGTATTTATCAATTTTGAAAATAGCATTATCGGGGTCTATAGGACTTGAGTTATTTGGACCTGAACGGCAAACAACATAATAATTATCCTGAAATGTGGAGATTCCAGTAAAATTTCCGTGATCACCGGGGATGGGTGTTCCCTGGTTCGATTTAAATGCAATTGTTGGTGTAACACCGCTTAATAAGCCATTATTATTCCTCAGTTTAAAACGAAAAACTGCATCAACTGTATCAAGTATATTCGGGGGAATGGTATCTATAACAGAACCTATAACTAATAAATCGTAATTTCTATCCTGAGTAATTTTACGCGGTCTCAGTATCAAATCAGAATAGCTTATCAAAACACCGGCTAAATCAAGCTGGGCAATACGGTTATTCATTTTATCGGCAACGTAAATAAGCGGTTCATTACCGATAAATACGTCGGCAGGTTCATTGAAACCGTATATGACAGGATATTGGGGAATGTAAACCGTATCACCTATTGTGGTTATAGGTTCGTTAATAGGAAATTGTGATAAATCGGGTTTATCACCGCAACCTA
>CAYWTS010000060.1:5911-9369 GCA_964461265.1 uncultured Ignavibacteriales bacterium | reverse complement strand
TTAGAAAAGCAAAAGCAAGGGGTTTCCTCACCCCTGTTACCCCGATAAATCGGGATAACTCTCCCCTCTCCACTTGTAGAGAGGGGCTTGGGGTGAGGTATATGGTCACCAGTACGCCCGCTTAAGGTGGGGGGTTAGGTGTGTGTTCATTTATGCAACTTAAATAATTTGAATTGAATTAATTAATGCATGTAGTTATCATTGAAACAATATAAAATAAACAAAAATGTCTATAAAATTTACATTAGAATACTGGCCGGATGACGGATGGTATGTTGGAAAATTAAAGGAAGTACCGGGTGTTTTCAGCCAGGGCAAAACAATTGATGAATTAAAAAACAATATAAAAGAGGCTTACCGGTTAATGATGAAGGAGGAAGAAACTCTCCCATCCCCCGCTATATAGAAATAAATGTAGTGAACCCGCCTCAGGCGGGCAAGCAACCATTCCTCACAAAACAACTTCCCCCTCCTCCCCTTTAATAAAAGGGGAGGTGTTCCGAGATACATCGGCACGGTGGGGTTGTTCAAATTTTATTATTGATAAATATGATATTTTTGGTTATGTTAATTAGAAGTTGAATTTCTAATTTACATAAATATGATAAAAAGGGAATTAACCGGAATATTAAAAAAATATTCCAGAAAGATGCCTGTTATTTCTATAACGGGGCCAAGGCAGTCAGGTAAAACAACGCTTGCCCGGTATGCGTTTAGCGATTATAAGTATGTTACATTAGAAAATCCGCAGACCCGCGAATATGCAATAAACGACCCGGTGGATTTTCTGGAACGGAACGGAAGAAAATTAATTATCGATGAAATACAATATGCACCGGAACTGTTTTCATACATAATGATAAATGTTGACCATTACCGGAAAAACGGAATGTACATAATAACAGGTTCGCAAAACCTTCAGATATCGGCAAAGATTTCGCAAAGCCTTGCAGGACGTGTTTTAATATTCAGATTACTGCCATTGAGTATTTATGAATTGGATGAAGCTAATAAACTAAAAACGGATGATTCGGTAAATATATTAACGGGTTTTTATCCCAAAATATATAAAGATAAAATTAAACCCGGTATATATTACCAGTCGTATATAAATACATACATAGAAAGAGACGTAAGGCAGATAATAAATATAAGTAAACTTTCGTTATTCCAGAGAACAATGAAATTACTAGCAGGCAGAACAGGCCAGATGATAAACATGTCGTCAATTGCAAATGAAGCCGGTGTTTCATATAAGACAATATCGTCATGGATTTCAGCTTTAGAACAAAGCTATATAATTTATTTGCTGCAGCCATATTATAAAAACTTCAAAAAACGAATAATAAAAACACCAAAATTATACTTTTACGATACGGGTCTTGTATGCTGGCTTCTTGAAATTACAAGTAAAAAAGACCTGGACCTTAGCCCTTTTAAAGGAGCTTTATTCGAAACATTTGTGATGTCGGAACTAATGAAAATAAATTACAACCAGGCACTAAATAAGACACTTTACTACTGGAGAGACAGCAACGGGAACGAAACAGATTGTATCTTAGAGCAGGCAGGTAATTATACTGCAGTCGAAATCAAATCAACCAAAACATTCAGGAAAGAATTGCTTAAAGGCTTAAATTACTGGAAAAATCTGAATCCAGCATTAACAAAAAAAAGTTATTTAATTTATTCGGGAAACCAAACCTATAAACATGACAGCAGCAGTATTATTAACTGGATGGATATGAAAATGGTATTTAAATCAAAAAAATAATTTATCTTTCACTGCATCATTTTTAATTCCTGATGCAATGTTTCTAAAAATTAAAAAAATATTATTATTTCATCAAAGAATTAAACCTATATAATCTACTCAAGTTGACCGTTCAAACAAGTAAAGTTAATAATTATAATTATTTATTAACCCCTGACTTTAGTCAGAGGATTGAAGAAAAATCTCAATATTCAAACCGTTTCAACGGTTTTTATGCATTAAGCGGTCAACTTGAGTAATCTAATTAGTTTTCTCACCCGAAGGGTCAGTTTCTTTTTTCTTACTGGCTTTTTCTTCTATAACGTATTCAATAGCATTTTGCTTTTCTTTATTATAGAATTCTGCTGTAGCCCCGTACATTAATGTTGTCAGGCTTCCCCCGGTTTTCCGTATTTTCATTGAAATAACAATTACAACAATAACCGCTGCTATCATTACTAACGCTGCTATTAATATGTTAAGAATATCACTCTCCATTTTATTTGCTTTTTTCTGATTCTATTTTTTTATTAACCCACTTAAGATAGTCAAAATACAGGAAGACATTTTTTTCATGGGGTAATTTATAAATAGCTTCCATATCATTCTGAGGCATATAAAAATTCTCTTTTATGTCTTCAACCGTTTCCATTTTAGGCAGCCTTCTTATGAAATTTATTACAAGCGTTTCAAGCTTATAGATTTTTTTTCTTTTGTAAAGAAAACGGTAGGTCGAAATTATCAGGTATTCAGGATAATCGAAATTCTAAAGCTCATAATAGATTATCAGGTTCAGCATCCTTAATATACAATCATACAATACAAGAAGGTAGTTGCGGTCATACCTGAAAAATCCGTATCTGAACCTTGACCTTAGCTTTTTTGACAGGCTTAACTTTAATATTACCTACGTTTACCGGAACATCAGCGATATAAGACAGCACATAATCCGTGCAAAAATGGATTTCAAAGTTTTGGATAAGCTGTTTCAAAGGTCGTATTTCCAGAAAGACACATACAATAAACTTGCCTTATGGAATACGATGCTGCAATATGAATTCTTTGCGGGAAGCAATGTTTACCTTGTCATGAATTTAGAAGGCGAGAAGCTCCAGAATACAAGAAGATATTTCAAGGTTGGTTATGAGTTCAACTTTTAGATAATTTTTTACCTCCAATTGAATTAGCATGTCCGGCAGCGTAAAATGAATGTTTACCCCATAAACAGGAATAATGCTCACGGACTTGCTGTTTATAATTCTTACTTAAAATTTTCTCTTCAAATATTATTTATTATTTTAGCTCACAATCTTTATTCCTTAATAATTTTCTCTATCCACGCCTTAACATTCTTATCTTTTACTTTATCTTTCTTTTCTTTAAGTACTTCTGTTATATTATATTTCATAGCATTATCATTTGAAATGTTATGATTTAATATCTTTTCTACTGCTGTTTTAAAATTATTATCCCCAAGATTTGCCAATGATTTAATAAATGCTAAAAGCCACAGTTTATTATTAGTAATTTGCGAAATAACGTCATCGGTTATATAACTGTAATATATATCACCATATTCCAGCAAATCCTCGGCTGCAATAAACCTAACTGCATAAAAATTATATGACATCTGGTTTATCAGGGCAGGTATATTTTTTTCATTCTTAAAATTTTTAAATGCAAAAACAATGTTTTTATTATACAT
>CAYWTS010000060.1:0-5811 GCA_964461265.1 uncultured Ignavibacteriales bacterium | reverse complement strand
ATATCATCAGAGCCGAGCTTAGTAATTAAATATTCACAGGTATTTATACTATCCTGAACAAGTTTATTAAAACCATATGCAGCCCACCCGGAAAATCTCGGTTCAAGAGTCCTGGCAAACGTGTACAATTCGTCTCTGCTGTATTGTTTAGTTGTGTCAATTTCAATTTTGAATTGTTCGGATTCGGTTATCGGGTGTAAATCGGGCAAATAATAATCGTTCAGTATCCCCCACCTCGAAGTATTGGTAAATATACTGTCCTGTGAGCGTGAGTAAAAATCATTACCCGATGCATCGAGCAGAATTCCAATGCTTCCATAATCCCTTGAAGGGAGTCCGAACCCCATAGTGTTATTATCTTTCGAAAGATAGCCGTCGCGTCCGCTTTCATCTATCAGCAGTCCAACACCGTTTGCACTTCCCGCACCCTGCGAGAGTCCGTAACAGGCATAGTTATCGTTTCCCTTCACATCCCAGCAAAAACCAAACCCGTTATCATGCCCGCATCCCTGTGATACCCAGTTCGATGTGTACAAATCCCACCCCTCATAATCCTTCAGCAATCCAACCGAGTAATGTATTCCAGAACCCTGCCCGTAGTGGTAATTTGAATATTTATCATTACCTGCGCTATCGGCAATTACACCAAGCGAATACCAATATGAGCCGCCCTGCCCGAATATATCGCACATGTAATTATCGTTACCCTCACCGTCGCAAATAATACCGATGCCTCCCGCATAATAAGGGCGTGTCCCGAATCCAAAACCCTGGCACATGGATAGAAAATGGTCATTCGACCTTCCGATATCGGGTGTAAGCGGATTGATTGTATAAGTATCGTTACCTTTGTTATCAACTATGATACCAATACCTTCAGTCTGCCCGAAGCCCTGTGAAAAAGTGTTTGCTGTGTAAAGGTCATTTCCGTTTCTATCCACAATCATACCCGTGCCAAAGCATCCCGCACCTTCCGAAAAACTGTTAGAGCTGTATATGTCGCTTCCGCCTTCATCAAGTATCAATCCCATTCCGCAGATTGCCGAGCCGAGGTTTACGCTTTCGGCTTTGTATATATCATCACCTGCTTTATCAAAAATAAATCCCGATGAAAACACCGAAGCACCAAGTGCAAATTTGCTGTCGGTTGTATAATAGTCACTGCCTTCAAGTTCAACTATGCAATTGAATTTGTTTTGAAAAGTTGTGTCGCGGTCAATATAATAAACGTCATTGCTTCCGATATCTGCAATAAAATCGAATTTGCCTGTGTAAGTATTTTGTTCATTGCCTCCGAATACAATTTTGATATCGTCTTTATTGTAATAATACAAAACGTAACCCCGCACATCGGGTTGATGAGAAAGCAGTGCTGTTCCGCCCCAGAGCTTGTTTTTGTTTTCATGCAGGAATTTATACAGCTCATAATAAAAAATAAAATCGGAAATACTGTTTTCAAGTATTTGTCTTCTATCTACTTTGCTTAATATATCAAGCACACGTTTTGATATTGCCGAAGCCGAATCCTCCGAATCGTTCAGCTTATAAATATCAAAATTTTCAGGAGCATTCTGGTCACCGGCAATAAATAAAATAAATAAATTTTGTAACAGGTAATTTAATTCTTCTTCCGAAAAGCTTTGTAACAGAATTTTTTCATTTTCACGCGATTGTTTTATTTGTTGGACAATCATTTCGGTAAGCACGGGCAGTTCGGTCGAGAATATATTATCTCGTATTTTTACCCCATAATCATATCTGATATTTTTGAACATCTTATAAACCAGTTGCAGCAAATCAAGATTTTTATAATTCATCACTGAATCAAGAATAGGTATAGATGAAAGCGGGTCTTTCATAATCTGATATACAAGTGGCAGTATAAGCTTGTTTTGATTGGTGTTAATAGTATTCAGCGTATCAAATGGTAGTGTTAAATCTGCCCTCGAGATACCTCTGTATGATAAGGTTAAATCGAGTATTGAGTTAACATCCTGCTGTGCAGGTAGAGTTTGTATTAGGATTAAAAATGATATAATGGTAAAAATATATTTTTTCATAGCGATAAATTTTTTTATTCTCATGTCATTGCCCCGATTACTCGTGGGCAGAGCGTCGAGTGATTATACTAAATTAAGTGAAAGAGTTTAATAATTCATTGAATTGTTAAGACAGGCAGTGAACCAGATGTTGTTAGTAATAAAGAAACGGCGAATACATGGTTACCAGAGTATCCAGTGGCTCATTATGGAAATAACAACGGAATAAAAAAATACTTACTGAAAAGTAATAGGTTCTAACCCCTAGCTTGCGGGAGAAATGACTTATATTATTGGCTCCAATATTTATCGTGGTAAACTCTAACTAACCACCCGAGAACTCGGTAAAAGCAGGACTAAACTAATCTAAGCAAGACGTTTTTCTTACCGAGTTATTGATAAGCTGCGTATTGTATATTATTGTTGGTTTAATTGGACAATATATATTATCTTTATACAATTTAACTGACTTAGTTTAGTTTTTTCAACTAGGAGGTTAAAAATGCCCACAAAAATAAAGATAATTCACACTAAAGACTTCATTAGTGCTAAGCCAGATGGGAGTATGGACCTAAAAGCAAGCCTTAATCTTTTAAGGGATCTTGTTACTGAAATAGAAACGACAGGAGAGCACCTTATACTTGTTGACGTTAGAAATGTTGATGTAAGACTTTCCACCTGTGATAACTACATTCTTGGGAAAGCGATTGCTGAGAAATCCTTTCATATTTATCAAAAAAAATTTGCTTTACTCATTC
The DNA here is from genome assembly GCA_964461265.1 of uncultured Ignavibacteriales bacterium. Lineage (GTDB taxonomy): Bacteria > Bacteroidota > Ignavibacteria > Tepidaquicellales > OLB5 > CAYWTS01. The sequence goes on along the minus strand of CAYWTS010000060.1, from coordinate 3,014 downwards.
AACCAAGTGATAATGAAAATGCGCACTTCCTCGAGTCCGTCAGTAGAAACAGAGGTTCAAACCTTAAAGTATTTACTGACTTCGAACCCGCAATATCATGGCTTATTATGGAAAACAATTCTGAATAGCTTGCATAACCGATGAAGTGAGACGATAAAAAGAAATCACGAAAGAAACTTAGATATCCCTCTAAACTTCTTATTTTATTTTCGCTGCCTGCGTCATTAATTAGCAGAGACTAGGATAATCTACAGAAACTGCCGCTCACAAGAGATGAAATGCGTTTTAGTATAAATTGACAATTAAGTAAAATATGTCTATATTTGCTCATTCTCTAAAGAGAATTATTCTCTTTTAATAATAATTTAATATGAAAACTGAAGAATATATCAGAAAACTTACAGAGAAAGGACTTAAAGTAACACCGCAAAGGATAGCAGTATTAGAGGCAGTTGTTAAATTAAACAACCATCCTGCTGCTGAAAATATTATCGATTATATCAGAAAAAACCACCCGAACATTGCAACTGCCACGGTATATAAAGTCCTTGAAACATTGATTTCATGCGGACTAATTAAAAGAGTAAAAACCGAAAGGGATATTATGAGATACGATGCATATTTAAAAAACCATCACCATTTGTATTGTTCCAGTTCAGACAGAATAGAAGATTATGTTGATGATAAATTAAATAAATTATTGACAGGGTACTTTAAAAGAAAGAAAATACCAAATTTTAAAATTGAAGATTTAAAGCTTAATATAATCGGCAAATTTGTTAATCAAAAATAATTAAATCTTAATTGTAAATTGTTTACAGAAATTAAATATAAAATCAAGAAAAACTAAAACAAAATGGAAAATAACAATAATAAATGCCCCGTTCACAGCATTGGAGGCGGGGGAACAAAAAACATCGACTGGTGGCCCAACCGGTTAAAACTAAATATTCTGAGACAAAACTCTTCCTTATCTGACCCGATGGGTGAAGATTTCAACTATGCAGAAGAATTCAAAAGTCTTAACTACCAAGCTTTAAAAGAAGACCTGCATAAGTTAATGACCGACTCACAGGATTGGTGGCCTGCAGATTTCGGACACTACGGTCCTCTGTTTATCCGTATGGCGTGGCACAGTGCTGGAACATACCGCACAGGTGACGGACGCGGTGGTGCCGGTTCGGGACAGCAGAGATTTGCACCGCTCAACAGCTGGCCCGATAATGCCAACTTAGATAAAGCACGCAGACTCCTCTGGCCTGTTAAACAAAAATACGGCAGAAAAATTTCTTGGGCTGACCTTATGATACTTGCCGGTAATGTAGCTCTGGAATCTATGGGATTTAAAACCTTCGGATTTGGCGGCGGGCGTGAAGATGTATGGGAACCCGAAGAGGATGTTTACTGGGGTTCTGAAACAAAATGGCTGGAAGATAAACGCTACACCGGAGAACGTGACCTTGAAAATCCGCTTGCAGCTGTTCAAATGGGATTAATCTATGTGAACCCCGAAGGACCCAATGGCAATCCTGACCCGCTTGCAGCGGCAAAAGATATCCGCGAAACGTTTGCACGTATGGCTATGAATGATGAAGAAACAGTGGCACTTATTGCTGGCGGCCATACATTCGGTAAAACGCATGGAGCCGGAGATGCATCACATGTGGGTCCTGAACCCGAAGCTGCCAGCATTGAAGAACAGGGTTTGGGCTGGAAGAGCAGTTTCGGCTCTGGTAAAGGCGGTGATACAATTACCAGCGGACTTGAGGTAACCTGGACTACAACGCCTACCAAGTGGAGCAGCAACTTCTTCTGGAACCTGTTCGGCTTCGAATGGGAACTCACAAAGAGTCCTGCCGGAGCACATCAGTGGATACCAAAGCACGGTGCTGGTGCAGGCACAGTACCAGATGCACACGATAAATCGAAACGTCACACACCTGCTATGCTGACAACTGACCTTGCCCTTAGGTTTGACCCTGAATATGAAAAAATTTCACGCCGATTTATGGAAAATCCCGACCAATTTGCAGATGCATTTGCAAGGGCATGGTTTAAATTAACACACCGTGATATGGGACCACGCTCACGATACTTAGGACCCGAAGTACCCAAAGAAGAACTGATTTGGCAGGACCCGGTTCCGGCTGTTGACCACGAATTGATTGATGAAAAAGATATTATTGAGTTAAAAGCAAAAGTATTAAATTCAGGATTATCAGTTGCTCAGTTAGTATCAACTGCATGGGCTTCTGCATCAACTTTCCGCGGCTCCGATAAACGCGGCGGTGCCAATGGGGCACGCATTCGTCTTGCTCCGCAAAAAGACTGGGCTGTTAACAATCCTCCGCAACTGAAAAAAGTACTTGAAAAACTTGAAGGCATACAGAAAGAATTCAACAGCTCACAATCCAGTGGTAAGAAAGTTTCTCTCGCAGACCTTATTGTTCTTGCAGGTACTGCCGGTGTTGAAAAAGCTGCAAAAGATGCTGGGCATGACGTGAAAGTACCTTTTACTCCCGGACGCACAGATGCATCTCAAGAACAAACCGACGCTGACTCTTTCCGGGTGTTAGAACCTGTTGCTGATGGTTTCCGCAATTACTGCAAAAAAAAATATGCTATCCCAACAGAAGAAATGCTGATTGATAAAGCACAATTACTGACACTAACGGCACCTGAGATGACAGTTCTAATCGGCGGTATGCGTGTGCTGAATACAAACTATGATAATTCTAAACACGGCGTTTTTACTAATCGTCCTGAATTGCTTACCAACGATTTCTTTGTGAACCTGCTTGATATGAGTACTGAATGGAAAGCAGCGGATGAAAGTAAAGAATTATTCGAAGGGCATGACCGTAAAACAGGCAAACTGAAATGGACTGCAACCCGGGCAGACCTGATTTTTGGCTCAAACTCGGAACTCAGAGCACTGGCTGAAGTTTACGGCAGTGCCGATGCACAGGAAAAATTTGTGAAGGATTTTGTAAAAGCATGGAACAAGGTAATGA
>CAYWTS010000059.1:5199-9744 GCA_964461265.1 uncultured Ignavibacteriales bacterium | reverse complement strand
ATTAAATCGGTATACCAAACCCTGCCGAGGCTTGCGCCGCACCATGCTTTTTGGCGTTGGTATATGCTGAGACAATCGAACCAGGTTGGTGTGCCATCTTCAATAATCCAGTTAGTTCCGCCGTTGGAAGTAAACATAATAGCACCGCCTGCAGGTGAACCGTTTACGGCCCAGCCGGTATCGGCAGAAATAAACCTGACATCGTTTATCTGGGCGTAGGTATAATTTTGCGAAACTGGGTTTGGCTGAAATACCCAGTTATTTCCTCCGTTTGTGGTTTTAAAAATATTCCACTTTTCAATGTTGCTTGAACCTATCCATCCGGTCATACTGTTTACGAAATAAATACTTAGAAGCTGGTTTTGTCCGTTGGCTGTGGCAGGTATAGCTGAGTACATTGCTATCCAGTTAGTACCTCCGTTCGTTGTTTTCATTAAATTATTATAACCTGCAATCCATCCGGTTGAGTTGTTAAACCAGTATTGGTCGTTTAACTCTTTGCTCGATATAGTGATGGGTATAACATTCCAGTTTTCACCGCCATTTGTTGTTTTAGCAATAAAAGGCTGTGCAGGACTCCCTATGCTGCCAATAGCAAATCCCGTATTTACATCAAAAAAGTATACATTAAGGAATTGTCCTGAACCCGGAGGGGGTGTTTGTTTAAACCAGTTCATACCGCCGTTGGTTGTCTTCCTGATTTGCAAATTGCTGCCAACACACCATCCTGTGTTTGCATCAGGGAAATAAATTCCTTTGAAAGCACCATAAAAATTTGTATCGTTGTATGAGCTCGAGTCCCATGTAAATCCGCTGTTTGTGGTTCTTATCGAACCCATTGTATTAATAGATGCCCATCCCCGGTTATAATCGATGAAAAATATATCTAATATAGATGCTGTAACTGGTGTTTGAACGTATTGCCATGTGAATGGAGGAGTTAAATTAGAATTTTCTTGTGATGTGCAAATTTCCCAGTATCCCGTTTCAGGGATATAGTTATAGTTGTTTTTCTGCGGGTAAATATTAACAGCTCCAAGTAAAATAAGTGATAATGGAAGGAAATTTCTCATTTTCATAATCCACCTCCATGTAAAATTAATAGCTGAACTTTGTAAATCAAATACTATTTTCGGCATTGTATATATTCACATGTTTGATTTGATTCACGCAAAAAACAGGGAATATATGTTCAGATTTTTCATTCCTCTAATAATATCATTGTTTATCATTCCGGTACTGTCTCAACAGTATTTTTTTTATGATAATGAAAAACAAACCTTAACAAGAGTTGATGAGTATATATCGGTTACATTTGTCAGCTCGTCGTCCGCTTCAACTGTTAATGATTACAAGGAAAGTATTTTAAGAGGTGTAAGCCAGGATATTTGGGAAATGAACAGGAAATCGGAGTGGGGGAATGAGCAGAATATACTGCTTATTAAATTTAAAGAATCAATAACTAATCTTCAGCAGACTGCAGTTGTGCAGGGATTATTAAATTCATCGGATATTGAACATATTGGAATTTGCCTGAAAGCGCGCGATAAAGTACTTCACTTCACAACTAATGAATTAATTGTTAAATTTAAAAAAGGTGTGACTTCATCGGTAAGGGAAAATCTCAGCAGATTGTTTAAAACTAAGAATGAAGTGAAAATTGAATCTTTCGATGATGTTTATATGTACAGTATAGAATCGAATGGTAAACCAGGTACAGAAGATGTTTTCGATATTACTAACAGGTATTCATTTCTGGATTTTGTCGAGTTTGCCCAGCCAAATTTTATCAGGTATGGCATGCTTTTGGAAATTGATGATTTCAAATCTACAAAACCGTTATGGCCTGACGATTCACTGCTTCCTATGATGTGGCATATTAAAAATACCGGCAATAATATTCCGAATAATGTTCACGGTATACCCGGATGTGATATTAACGGAGATTCAGCTTGGGATATTTCTACAGGTCATCCGAACGTGCTGATTTCAATAACAGATACAGGTGTCGATACTAATCACCCTGATTTAAAACCTAATTTATGCGACAGAAACCTGTGGTACGATGCGTATGATAACGACCAGAAACCGTATGATGAACATTTTCATGGAACAGGGGTCTCAGGTGTTGCACTTGCTGCCGGGAATAACCATATCGGTACTATAGGTGTTGCATTTAATTGTAAGATTATGCCTGTGCGTGTTTTTGGACCCGCTCCTCTTGCACTGACAACCGATTTAATTCTTGCTAAAGGATTGAACTGGGCGTGGCAGCATGGTGCAGCGGTAATTAATTGCAGCTGGGGCGGAGGGATTCCGGCACCGTTAATAGATCATGCAGTAGAAAATGCATTAAATTATGGCAGAAACAGCAGGGGAACGGTTATTTGTGCAGGTGCTGGAAATGATAATATTGACTATTTGATTTATCCTGCATCCAGACCCGGGGTTATGGGTATTGGAGGATTAAGCCCCTGTAATGAAAGAAAATCATTAACAAGCTGTGATAATATTGATAGTCTTCAGGAATGGGGTGCATCTTACGGTGAAAACCTTTCTGTTGTTGCACCAACCACCTATATAGGTACAACCGAAGCTTTTTTCGGCGGATGGTGCATATGCGGAAACGGAACATCGGTTGCTTCTCCAATAGTAGCTGGTATCGCAGGATTAATGATTTCAAAAAATATTAACTTATCGGGGGATTCGGTAAAGTTGATTATTGAAACTACAGCAAGAAAAGTCGGGAATTATGCCTATAATTTTCAAAAAGAGCATGGCTTATGGGACTGGGAAATGGGATACGGGAGAGTTGATGCAAAATATGCTTTGGAAATGACACCTTCCGGAACCACAGGCATTTTTGACCAGGTCCCGCCTATTGTAGAGTTACAGCCGCCGGAATCACAATTGTTTAGTACTTCGATACCAGTATATGCAATAATCACAGATAACAATTCAATTGCATCTGGTTATAATGCACCAAGATTATATTTCAAAACTAATTTATCGGGTACAACTTACACCGTAATAGGAAGTGAAGACTTAAACAACAGGTACATTTTTGTTCTGCCTCTGATTGGTGCGGGTATTAAAGTCCATTATTATATTGCGGCTCAGGACACTTCATCTAATGGTAACGTAACAACATATCCGCTTGGCGGTAAAGGTATAAATCCGCCCGGAAATATTATGCCCCCTAAGTGGATGTTCCTTCAAAACACCGATTTTTTTGATACTGTACTGGTAAGCCGGGATGTTCCGATAAGAATTGCTGAAAGCAGAGAAACGACAATCGTCTCAAATCTCAATAATCCATTTTACAGGACATTACTGGATGCGGATTGTTTGATAAACATCGAACACACATATCTTGCAGATATAACCGTGAGCCTTATTTCTCCTACCGGGTCAGAGATTATACTTACCGGGGGGCTTGGGTGGGAAAGAGATAATTACACCAATACATATTTTGATGATGAAGCACAATACTCGATTGATGATACTAATTTTGTACCACCTTATACCGGCAGTTTTAAACCGCTTGAGAAGTTATGGATGCTGGATGGTGAGAATTCATTCGGGAACTGGAAGCTGAAGGTTGTTGATAACGGAGCCAATGATGGAGGCAAGCTGACTGGATGGTCGGTAAAATTCCGCTATTCGAAATCGTTCGATGAAAATAATATACCAAGCCGGTTTGAACTCATAAACAATTTCCCGAATCCTTTTAATCCAAGAACAAGGATTTTGTTCAATGTTTCCGGGAGAGCAAGAATACGAATAGAACTCTATGATGTACTGGGAAGAAAAGTTACAACAATTTTGGATGAAACCAGAGATGCGAAGTATTATGATTATGTCGATTTCGATATCAGTGATGCACGTGTAAATTCAGGCAGAGGAATTGCTAGCGGTATTTATTTTTATGTTATGTTTGCTGACAATAAGTTTATTCAGTCAAGGAGAATGGCAATTATTAAATAGTGAGATTGTGAAACGGAGAAACGGCGAAAGGTCAATGGTGAATAGTGAATAGTCTATAGTAAAATACTTACAAGCTGAAACTTGCCTGAGTTGAATCTTTAGTAAACAAGCTTTACCTGCAGTAACTCGTACGCAAGTGCAGGTGTATGGATTTGCATCTAAACCTCACTGCGAAATCTATTTTCAACAGACACCTAATATTTTTTTAAAATACCCTCTTTACTTATCTTTATTTTTTTAGAAACTTAGTGTATTGAATTTAAAGTATTACTTAAATACCATAAAAACTCGGTATTGACAAGTTATAATGAGTATTATAATTTTGTTGTAGCTTGAACTACAACATTCATAAAAAGTGAAAGATAACATAAATAAACTTGAAAGGATCGGATTCAGCAACTACGAAGCAAAAGTATTTCTTACACTGTACCAGGGTTACAGGATGAGTGCTACCGAGATTGCAAAAGAATCAAGCATACCAAGGCCTTCGGTTTATGAGATACTCAGGAATTTTGCCAAGAGGGGGATTTGCAACGAGATACAGGAACCCAATAAATT
>CAYWTS010000059.1:0-5099 GCA_964461265.1 uncultured Ignavibacteriales bacterium | reverse complement strand
GTTATGAACAGACTTGATGGTGTTGTAACCGATGACCTGAATGATGAAAGCAAAAACTTTTTTAAACGGGGCGGTAAAATTAAATCTATATACGAGACGTCAGGCAATTTTAAAATAAAAATCAACGATAGAATCCAAAAAGTTACTAAGGAAGGATTAATAAGGATTTGCGAATCGTTTGCAAAATACGGTGAGGAAGTTAGATTACTGGAACAGGTACCGCAGGTTATGGCAATATTCGACCATAAAACAGTGTTTATAAGTTTATTTGATGAATCAATGAAACGAAGTGAAAGGACAGATATGATAATTCATAACAGGATGTATGCTGCTTTAATGACAGTTGCATTCGAGCATTTCTGGAAACAGGCAAACACACTTGAAAAACTGAAAGCAGAACTCAAAAAATCATTATTATAATAGTAGGGGTAAATAAAATGGAAACAAATTACAGCTTCAAAAAACTTTTCTTTGCAGCAGTGCTGATAGCATCAATTACTGCAATTTCCTATTCACAAAATTCCGTTTCAGGAACTGTGAGATTTATCGACAATAATGAACCTGTAGATGCAGGTTATGTTCTTGCGTTTAACGCGGTTACGTTTGAATTAATTGCTTCAACAACAATTCAGTCAAACGGAACATATATTTTGAACGACCTGCAGTCAATAGAAACTGACATTATAGGTATCCGTAATGATGAATGGGGTGAAGATTTTATATCTACCTATTTCCCGAATGAGCAGGAATGGGAAAACGCAGTTTCAATTATACCGGTTGGACAAATGACAGGTATAGATATTTATGTTGAAAGGTGGACAAATCCAGGCGGTAAACCGACAACCGGTTATACAATTGCAGGTTCGGTATTCTCAGGTACATTACCTTTGCAGCATGCTATAGTGCAGATTAAAGATTTCAACGGTATTCTTAAAGATGCAGTTACCAACTCAGACGGTATTTATAAGCTTAATGATATACCTGAAGGGGATTACATCCTTGTAATTCAGAGAATAGGACATAATACAGTAATAAAAAATATAACAGTAACAAGCACGGGAATTAAAGATTTGAATTTCAACCTGACAAAATATGTAAAATCAAGCGGTGATAATGTGAGTTCATCGGTAAAGCTGACTCAGAACTACCCGAATCCGTTCAACCCGGTAACAAAATTCAGCTATACGCTTCCCAAATCATCTAATGTAAGCGTGATAGTGTATGATGTTATGGGAAGGGTTGTAAGCGAGCTGGTTAATAATTACCAGACCGCCGGAAACTACGAAGTGGAATTCAACGGCACGAAGCTCTCAAGCGGAGTGTATTATTACAGGATAATAACAGATTCGTATAACGATACGAAGAGAATGATATTAGTTAAATAGTGAAACGTAAAAACGTTTTATTATGTAGGGATTTATTTTATTAAATCCGCAAATATTTGAACAAGGGACATGATCCTTTAAATTAAAAAAGGATAAAATCTCTATAAAAGGGGGTTATCCCTGCCCCGTGTTGCGGGGAACCCCCGGAAATTCGGGTGCCGTCTTGTGAGAACACCTGCCTGTTACAGGCAGGAAGACGGCACCAGCTATCTAAAACATTATGCCCGAAGCATTAGTTAAAATAAGTTATTCACTTCAAAAAGCAACATCCATCACTATTAAGCTGGTTGATGTAACAAGTAATTTAATTACCACTGTTATTAAAAATAACCAGCCCGCAGGTTACTACGAACTCGATATACCCCTCGTCCATAACGGCTTTACTTCGGGTAAAGTCTATTACCACATCCATGATAACAACATCCCCGTAAAAAGCGATAATGACTACTCGAATATGATAGACGCCGGACAGGCAAACGTAGTTGATATTAATTACGGGGTATAATAGTCAGGAAGGATTTATTGAATTAAAATAATACTAAAAAATGAAATAACATATTAATTGTTTAAAAATATCACACCGGTTATTAATTAACTTGTCCGCCTGCCTGTTGCAGGCAAGCCTGCTGGCGGAAAAGGAGCTTCTCTCCAAAAGGGCTCCTTTTTGTATTTTATTAAAAATGGTTATTTTTTTGAATATGTAAATTTTATAAATAAATAATAACATTAAACCATGAAACACAACTTAAAATACAAAATTTTAGTTTTAGCATTTTTTATGTTATTTTGTGAAAACATATTTGCGCAATGGCAATATAATGGAAATGATATTTTTTACAATGACGGAAAAGTTGGAATTGGAACAACAAGTCCAATAGGGAAATTACATTTATACAATAACAATAACCAAACTTTCACTTTAGAAAGAAGTGACGGACTGACTGGACAAGACATTTCATTTATAGATGCTGCGGGAACAAATACTTTGTCAGTCTATTGTGGTGTAGAAGGTTACGTAGATTTCTTTGGCAAAATGAGGTTATTGAATAATGGTTTTTTAGGAATTGGTACTCAAAACCCTAACGCAAAATTACATCTTTATACGGATGGATTAATAGGATTAAATATTGAAAGAGGCGGTACGGGTTTTGGTAATCAAATTGCATTTAACGATGTAAACGGAACCAGCACTTTAACCGTATTTAACGGTGAAACCGGTTACATGGATTTTAATTCTAAAATGCGGATTTTGAATGAAGGCAAAATTGGAATAGGAATAGAAAACCCACAATATACATTTGATGTAAATGGAACAATAAATGCTACTGATATTCTCAAGTCTGGACTGTCAATAATTAAATGGAATGATGGGTTATATAATAATCAGATTTATTATAATGACGGAACTGTTGGAATTGGGACTAACAATCCTGGTTGGCCTTTACATATTATGAATTCCTCATCAATTTGGAAAGCGATGTTCGGAAGCACTATTGATGGAACCGGAATTGCCTTTATGGATGCAAACGGACTTGGCTGGATAAATTATTACGGTGGTGCAAATGGGTATATGGACTTTTTTAACAAATTTAGAATTACTAACAACGGTAATATTGGCATTAACAATGCAAACCCGAATTATAAGTTAGATGTCGGAGGTATAATTAATGCTACAGATTTTCTAAAAAATGGGCAGGCGTTTGGACTATGGTCAGTTAACGTACAAAATCTCTATTATAACAACGGTAATATTGGTATTGGTACTGATAACCCATCAGAAAAATTGGAAGTGAATGGAATAATTAAAAATTCCAGTGATATTAATGTTTATCCTTTAAGATTTGCTACAACTTCCGATAATAATTGGGGAATTGAACATCAGCCACAATTTACGAATAAAAATAGCTTAAATAGTGAGGAATTTTTTGGTATAGGTATACGAATGGTGGATAACATTAACAGTGGCTTTTATGTTAAAGATGTTGTTACCGGCTTAAAAAGATTTGTTGTGGGGCGTAACGGCAAAGTAGGAATTAATACAGAAAACCCGGATTTTACACTGGATGTTAACGGAACTGTAAATGCAACCGAAATATATAAAAACGGACAGCCATTTACAACAAGCCAATGGACAACAAACGGAAATAATATCTTCTATAATAACGGGAATGTAGGAATAAACACAAATAATCCTTTTGAACAATTGCAGATTGGTGATAGATTTGTTTTTCATAATGGTGGGCAGAAAATTATAGGATATAATTTTCATTATGATGGACTGGATAAAAGAATTTTACAAGCACCGGTATCTAATTTATGTTTAAGAGATGATGGTAGTGTATTATTTAGAACCGCGCCATCAGATGCAGCAGGTTCAGTTATTAACTGGACTAATTCTTTTCTTATTAACAACGAAGGAAGAGTTTGTATTGGAATGACAACGCCTTATTTAATTTATTATAATTATCCTGCAACTTTATCAGTGAATGGCTCAATAGTTTCAAAAGAAATACATGTTCGAATAAATGGATGGCCTGATTTTGTTTTTAAAAAAGGATATAAACTAAAAACACTTGACGAAGTAGAAAAATATATTAACGAAAATGGACATTTAGAAGGAATTCCTGATGAAAATGAAGTAAAAGAAAATGGAATTGAACTTGGAAATACTACAACGATATTACTTCAAAAGATTGAGGAATTGACATTATATGTGATTGAACTTAAAAAAGAAATAAAGGAATTAAATGAAAAAATAATATCAAAATAATGAAAACGAAATTATTTATATTATCATTATTGATCATATTTAATATTCAAACATATTCACAAGATAGTATTGTTAAAACGAAGTCTATTGAAGACGATAAAGCTATATTTGATGTACATCTTGCTGCAAGTTTAAATAATGGACTTCGTTTAGGTAGTAGGTTATTTTTATTAAAAAATTTTTCCATGGAAATTTCATTTGGTACTAATTTAGATTTTTTTTCTGGTAAAGGAGGGTATGTTATAGGATTTGGAATAAATTTATATCCATTAAAGAAATATTCAATAGCTTTTAATTTAAGTGGTTTTACTTATTTAAAGTGGCATCATTATAAATATTACTATATTATATCACCAAATTTTGGTTTTTTGACATCAAGAGATAAAGGTATACACCTACATGCATTTATAGGAGGAAGCATTTTAATAACAAGAAGTGAATATAGTAATGTTTCATCAGTAAAATTAAAACCAAATGTGGAAATTGGGTTTGGTATTGGATTTTAGAAGTATAATTTATTTATTAAAATATTATAATTAAATAATTATGAAAAAAATATTAATTTTATTCGTATTGTTTAACTTATTAAACCCATTATATGCACATAAAGAATGGGTTCATCAGCACATAATTTGGGAAGCGTATAAATTATTAAGGGATCAAGTTGGTTACGATATTCCGGAATTCCAAAATAGAATGGTATTTAATAATTTTAATTCTGGAAGCGAAAGTTGCCCATGGTCTAGTGGTCGTATAGATATTGCTGCATGGAGGGAAGATTCGGAAGACCCATTATTTGGATTTGGTGAATTATTTCAGGGCTGGGATGCAAGCAGTACGCATTTTTGGAATGCAGATTTTGGAGAAGGTCATAAAACACCAATTATGTTTAGTGAGCCAGCTTATAATGCTTGGTTTAAGGCAAGAACTTATTTAGGTGGTTG
>CAYWTS010000058.1:0-9859 GCA_964461265.1 uncultured Ignavibacteriales bacterium | reverse complement strand
ATCTGTAAAGCGGACTAAATACTCCGGCTGGAAAAGGAATCTGGAGAAGTATAAAGAAGAATATCTAAACAATGGGCTGTAAACCCTTGCATATAAAAAGATAACTCAAACAAGGGGTTGTAATAGGATAACCCAAACAAGGGGCTGTAATCTCTCTAACAGAAACTATATTTATTAGTTGAATAAATTTATTAGTTAAGTTAATTTGAATTAATACATTCCATCATATCTGATATTGAACAGCAAATCTACAATAGAGCTTATAACAATTAATGAAGCCAGCAAATGGGCAACGGATTATTTAGGTAAGAATGTAACACCGTCTAATATTTCATATCTTATACAATATGGACGTGTTAAAAAATTCAGTGATAATGGAAATACTCTAATTAACAAAAAGGAATTATTTGAATATTACAATTCTTACAATGGAAAAAGAGAAATAAACTGGAAAGAACAATTAGGAACCGATTTAAATTGGATTCTTTCATTTGAACAATATAAAGAAGCTGAAACAACAAAACATGTTCACAGGCTTCATCCATATAAAGGTAAGTTTATTCCTCAACTGGTAGAATATTTCATAGATGAACATACAGATAAACTTAAAAAAGAAGTTTTCTTTCACAAAGGTGATATTATTCTAGACCCGTTTTGCGGAAGCGGTACTACGTTAGTCCAGGCAAATGAACTTGGTTTACATGCGGTTGGTATAGATATATCAGCCTTTAACTCCCTAATTAGTAATTGCAAAATATTAAAATATGATATAAATGATTTACAAAAAGAAATTAATAGAATAACGGATTCATTAAAAAAGTTCTTATCAAAGTCACATACTATTGAATTTGAAGAAAAATTATTAAAAGAGTTATATAAATTTAATTCCAAATACTTCCCTTCACCTGAATTTAAATATAGAGTAAAAAAAGGATTCAATGGTGATGAATACGGATATAAAAAAGTAAAAGAATTCCAACCCATTTATGATAAATTAATAAAAGAATATAATATTAATCTGCACTTAAGTAAATCGGATTCTTTCCTTGACAAATGGTTTATAAAACATGTTAGAGATGAAATTGATTTTGTGTTCGATGAAATTAAAAAGATAAAAGATCAAAATACAAAGAAAATTATTACTATAATTCTTAGCAGAACAATGCGTTCATGTCGTGCCACTACACATGCTGATTTAGCAACACTTATAGACCCTATTACAACTATTTATTATTGTGCTAAACATGGCAAAATATGCAAACCTTTATTTTCGATACTTAAATGGTGGCTAGCATATACAAAAGATACTATCAACAGACTGAAAGAATTTGATAAATTAAGAACAGGTACTTATCAGATTTGTCTTACCGGTGATGGAAGAAATCTCAATATTTTAAATGAAGTTGAAAAACGTAAACCTGAATTTGCAAAGCTTATTAAAAAGCAAAAAATTAAAGGTATATTTTCAAGTCCGCCATACGTAGGAATGATAGATTACCATGAACAGCATGCTTATGCTTACGACTTATTTAAATTTAAAAGAAATGATGAATTAGAAATTGGTCCGTTATGCAAAGGACAAGGTAAAGATGCAAGGGATAATTATGTCGACTCTATCTCACAGGTCTTAAACAACTGCAAAAAATATTTACAAAAAGATTACCATGTCTTTTTAGTTGCTAACGATAAATTCAATTTATACCCTACTATTGCAGAAAAATCAGGAATGAAAATCATAAATCAATTTAAACGCCCCGTATTAAATAGAACCGAAAAAGATAAAGGGGCTTATTCAGAAATAATTTTTCATTTAAAGGAAAAATAAAATGAATAAAAATAAAACAATCTATAAGTTAACAATAGAAGACATACTAAATGTTATGGAAGAAAATGACATAGACATTAAGCTTACCAACAAGAATGTTCGTTTTATCGAAGATAAAGTAGGTGATATGATTGATTGGAGAGGTGCAATAGAGTTTGCATTATCTGAATTAAATAATGTTGAAAAATAATTACTAAAATAAAATGTCATTATCACAAACAGAAAAAAAATATATTAAAAGTGTAATAGTCGATTGCCTTAGAAAAAAATTCCAAAATTATAAACCGGAATCTAATAATATGCCATTCCATTATAGATTATTAGGTAAAGACAGAATGGCTTTATATTCTTTTATACAATCCCTAAATACGACCTTTGGAATTTCAATATTTGAACCCGTTGCTGTTGCACTTGCTAAAAACAGATTTAAAAAAGCACAGACACAATACGTTATTGGTACAAAAATTAGCCAAAATGCACAATCTGTTATTCAACAAATTATGAATAATTTAACAACTGGAGGCACCCCTGTAAAATTATCAGAAATAGAAACCATAAGAAAAATATGCAGGAAAGGTAACTTCTCAAATCTTAAAACTGTTAAGGTAGATTTATACCTAGAGAATAAAATTGGTGAGGTTTATCTCTTTGATCTTAAAACTGCAAAACCAAATATTAGCAACTTTAAAGATTTTAAGAGAACCTTGTTAGAATGGATTGCAATTTATCTGGCAGTTAATCCTAATGCTAAAGTAAATTCGTTTATTGCTATCCCTTATAACCCCTACGAACCAAAACCATACGAAAGATGGACATTAAAAGGAATGTTAGATCTAGAGCATGAGTTAAAAGTTGCAGATGAATTTTGGAATTTTATTGGAGGAGAAGGTTCATATAGTGATCTTCTCGGTTGTTTTGAACAAGCAGGAATAGAATTAAGACCAGAAATTGATAAATATTTCTCTAAATTTAAAAAATAAATACGAATAAGGAACGCATCCTAACAATCATTGTTTAATAACTCCCTCTTATAAAAGCCTAATTATTATCTATCCACTAACATCATTCTCAGATGCGTTCCCTAAAATTAATTCCCAAAACATACTAACCTGTTTATATCATTTTGTTTTAATATTTTTGTAAAATTTTAAACATTTATGTCTTCTTCCCTAAATTTCATAATCATCGGTGCGGGTGATAGAGGCAGAACATATTCAAGCTATTCAAAACTGCACCCGGACGAAATGAAAGTAGTTGCAGTTGCTGAACCGAACAAGGAACGCCGGCTATATTTTGCAAATGAATACGGATTATCGGATATCGAGTGTTACAATTCATATGAAGAAATATTTAACAAACCCAAATTTGCCGATGCTGTAATAATAGCTACTCCCGATAACATGCACTATAACCCTGCCATTATGGCAATGGAAAAAGGATATGACATACTTCTGGAAAAACCCATTTCAAATAAGCTTGAGGAATGCATAGAGCTAAACAATCGAAATAAAAAATATAACAAGTTAATAGGTGTGTGCCATGTTTTGCGTTATGCACCGTTTTATGTGAAGCTGAAGAAAATTGTTAGCTCAGGTGCAATTGGAGACGTAGTAACTATTGAACACTCCGAGGGTGTAGGCTGGTGGCATTATGCACACAGCTACGTGAGAGGCAACTGGAGAAATACTAAACAATCATCACCAATGATACTTGCCAAATCATGCCATGATATGGATATAATGTTATGGTTTGCTGGAAGCGATTGTAAAAAAATATCTTCATTCGGTTCACTAATACATTTCAAAAAAGAAAATGCACCCCCTGGCAGTATGTTAAGATGTACTGATGACTGCAAAGTTGAGATCGACTGTCCATACTCAGCTAAAAAATTATACTTAAATATGGAGCTAACCGGCTGGCCTGTAAATACAATTTCAGATGATTTAAGTTATGAGGGGAGGCTTAAAGCTCTTAAAGAAGGACCTTACGGCAGGTGCGTTTATCAGTGTGATAACGATGCTGTTGACCACCAGGTTGTATCATTGGAATTTGATAATGGTGTTACTGCTTCATTCACCATGACAGCATTTACAGAGCTTGGCAGAAAAATCAGAATTATGGGAACAATGGGTGAAGTAAGCGGTGATGGTAAAAATATTAATTATGTAAATTTCCGAAACGGAGAAAAACACACTTATGTTATTGAACATAAAAATAATTCAATGCATGGCGGCGGTGATTATGCTTTAATGGAAGCATTTATCAAAGCAGTACGGTCTCAGGATAGAAAATACATCTCATCAACTCTCGAAGTATCAGTTCAAAGCCATATAATGGCGTTTGCAGCGGAAGAAAGCAGGGTGAAAAGAAATGTAGTTTTTATTTAATAGAAGGGGCTGTCTCAAAAGTGTTTTTGTATCCTCTGTCTTTATGGCTGCGCTGCAACTTTCTTTCATTATCGCAACTATGAAAGTTGCGGTTACAGTTTTTTTTTGCAAGAAAATTGCCTTTTAAGACAGCCCCGTTCAAAAATTTAATTTTTACTCCTCTATTACCAGTCTCAATTCTTCGCTTGAGCCGCGGACATCGGGGTAATACATAAGCATACCAGTTGCAGGTATTACATTATAAACACCGGGAATCTGAGCATGCAGTATGTATGTAAATTCATAAGTATCGCCATACAGGTATGTTGCAAAGAACGTAACACGGTTATCGCGTATATCCTTATCGGCATACCACCAGCGCCACCAGTAATAATCCCATCCGCTGTAATCTTTTTCATCCTCTATAGTATATGCCCAGTCATCCTTAACAACTTCACAGCCTGCTGGTATCGGGTCTTCAAGCATGAAGTATTGCAGGTTGTTTTCCTTAGTGCTAACACGAACTTTTACCAGTATTTCATCACCCGATTTTATGTTTCCGTCGAAGTAACGTTTCTTATAGACAATCTTATTATCCTGGTATCTTATATATTTTTCAAGCTTAAAGTATTCTTTTTCAACTCTGAAACCGTTTTCACGCGGCTGAATTTTTTCTTCGTAAGTATAGTAACGCAGGTCGGAAGTTAAATATACTTTACCCTGTCCGTTCTTTTCGATTCTTATTTCATTGCCGCCGTCACGAAGCTTTGAACCTTCTATAACAAAATTCCAGTCCTTCTTAAACACATCATCCTTTGTCATGTGCTTATCAAGAATAATATTATCATTTACATAAACCTTTACATCATAATCGGGTTCAAGCTCTTTCGAGAATCTTAGGTAATCAACCAGGGCATACACAATAAACGCAGTCGATTGAGTATTCCACCAGCCGCCGCCTGTACGCTGCATCATAAGCCACCTTATTGCCCGGTTCAGTAGCTCGGTATTGCCGCTGAATCCTCCGGGAGCCGAAACAAGAGCCTTAACAGCCATAGCGGTGGTCTGTATCTTATCATCCTGCCAGCTATAGTGCCACGCTTTTCCGCCCCAGTATGCACCCGATTCACCGAAATCGTTTACATTCTTTTTTAATTCATCATTATATTTTTGTGCCGTAGCTGCATCATTATAATTTGCTGCTGCCATAGAAATAAGAGCTATAGCATAATCATTCATTTTCTCTTTGTTCAGTTCAATCAGCTGTTCCTCGTATACCTTTGTATCTTTATTGTCAACAAACGAGAGTGAGTAAAGCATATAGGCACGTGTTGTTGCATCAATTTTATTATCTTTCAGCTGTTGTTTTAGTGAGGTAATGCCCTTTTTAAGAACATCAGCTTTAACATCATAACCTGCTGAGCGTGCAAGAGCTAAACCGTACAAAACATATGAAGTCATAAACGGGTTCGACTGGTCATTTGTCCACCAGCCCCATCCGCCGTCATAGTGCTGCATCGAGTATAATCTGTTAAATCCAGCATCCACCATTTTAGGCAGTTCCTTTTTGGTTGCATCGCTAAGGGGAGCGTTAAGCTCTTTGAATGCATTGGCAACAATTACAGTCGGCAGGAAACGGCTCATGGTCTGCTCTACGCAGCCATATGGATAGCCAACAAGCTCATCCAATGCCGTTAGAATAGTAGATGCAAGTGAAGGTGCTACGCTGAGTGTAAGCTTTGTGCTGCGTAAATCGGTATATTGCGGAATGTAAATTGTTTTAATTTCCATTTTATTTAGATCTGTTACATCCAATGCCTGATACTGGGCAAGCTGTAAGCCATGCGGCTGAAGCGGAACTTTAACCTCCACAGCATCCGATTCCTCATTGGTTAAGGCAGTTGCTGTGAGCTTTGCAAATCCGACCGGCTGTGTGACTTTTACTTTCCAGTCGATACGTTTTTCCTCGTTCTTGCCCATAGTAATCATTTGTTCCATATCGGTTCCGGGAATCGGCATTAGGTTTTCAACCTTTAAGCTGAGTTTCGTTTGCTTTTCTTCGCTTAAGTAATTGTGAACAATTGTTGAGATTGTAACTTCATCTTTTTCCTGGAAAAACCGGGGGGTTTCAATTCTTACAAGTAAATCCTTTCTTGTAATAACGGTATTAACCTCCTGCCCTACTTTAGAATCATCGGTAATTACTCTTGATGTAATACGCCACGTGGTAAGGTTATCAGGATATTTAATTTTAATGGTGGCATATCCGTTTTCATCGGTAACAACCGAAGGCGACCAGTAAATTGCATCCTTAAAATCACTTCTTGTTTCTGCCTCTACAAAGCCGGTTCTATCATCTTCACCTTTACTATTTTTATCCTTTTTCATAACACCGCGTTCTTTTTCACTGGTTTTTGGAGCTTCTTCCATTTCATCTTCCGTAATCCTGCTGCTTCTCAATTCAACACCATCTGTCATTATAGTTTGGTTCATAACGCCAAGGTCACCATCGAAATATAAACCTTCGGCGTCAATACGGAAATTAACTGTATGAGTTTTTCTCTTTACAACTTTCAGCTCATCCCAGCTTTCTTTTGTTTTCTTTCCCGTCAATACGCTTACAGTATAACTGCCTTCCGGCAGCTTAAATTCAAAATCACCGTTTTCATCGGTCAGGGCAGCAACAAAATCACCGTCTATCAGGATAGTTGCATTCGCAATTCCGGTTCCGCTTTTATTCGTCAGCCTGCCTTTAATTGTTCCAAGCGCTGATTCGGAAAGTGATTTAACGTTAAATCTTTCGTAGATTGTCATCAGGCGTGAGTAGCCATAATAATAGTATGAACCGCTGAACTTGGGATAAACCAGATTCAGCCGCGGTTTATAGAAAAATTTCCTAATATCTTTAGTATTATCGGCTTTGATTGCATAAATGCTTTCATCCACCACACCGAGCGAAATTTCAGCATTCGATACGCCTGCCCCGTTATTATCGGTAACCTTAACTACAATAGTCCCTTCTTCTTTGGGCTTGTAGGTTGGTTTATCGGAACTGATTAGGACGTTCAAAAATTTTGTTTCAGGGATTACGATAACCGATTTATTCCCTGTATAAAAATTACCGTTTGCCACATAAGATGCACTGATATAGAAGTTAGGTGTGCAGTTCTTTTCAACAGGTATCTCTATAATTTTTGATGTTCCTTCGAATCTCTCAACCTTGTATGAGATAATATTATCGTTCTGTGTTGTAATTAGCACATTTGCACCCGGTACCGTAGTAATTACCAGTGCCTTGCAAAGCTCTCCCGGTTTATAGCTTTCTTTATCGGGGATTATCTGCACCGTACCCGATTGATTATACCACCACCACATATCACCTTTGGAAACGTAGCAGTACGTTTGGGTTTTTACCTTCTTGCCGCGTGAATCGACTGATGATACTTCTATCTCATAATACCCTTCGGCACCAGCATCGAACGATGCAATTCCCTTTCCGTCAGCCGATGTTGTTCCTGAGAATGTAGTTACGAAATCCTTCTGCTGTTTATAATCGGGATAAGCACCCCATGTAAGCTTATTAACAGTTCCTGTAAACGAAATTGCCACCGGTTTATCCGAAAAATCACGTGCGTTCACTTCTACGGTAATCTTTTCATCCGGTTTATAAAGATACTTATCGGTATTTGCGTTCAGATAGAACTGCGCACGGGTTACGTAAACAGTTTTTGTTGATGATATCTGTCTGCGTGATTTATCGGTAACCTTTGCCTGAATTATGTATATGAAATCCGTTTCATAATAGCTTTCCTTATCATAATACCACCAGTAACTGTATTTCGATTTGAAATTTTCCTTAATGTTATAAGTAAAGTCAAATCTCCCTTCTTTATCGAGTTCGCCTTTCCCGCTGAAAATAAAATCGGCATCATTATATTTCTGGTTCTCGTCGAGGTTCGAGTAATATTCCTCATACCACCATGCCCATTCCGAAAAATACCACCACGGCTTGTAATATGTTTTCTTGTAAACGTTATACTCTACCAAAGCATTCTGCACGGGACTGCCAAAATAATAATCTGCCTGAACAACACCTTTAATATCATCGCCATCGGTGTACTGGTCTTTATCAACAGTTATGCCGACCTTGAACTCCGGTTTCTTATATTCTTCAACCGCAAAGCTTCCGGTATAGACCTGGTTTTGGCTAAGCTCGGCATAGATATAATAAGTTCCGAGCGGTGCGTTATCCGGAATTTCGAATTCACCGCTGAATGAGCCATGCTCGTTTGTTTTTAAAATTGTTTTGTAAACTTCCGCATAACGTGAGTCTTTTATTTTAACGGTTACATCACGCTGGGGAATATTTTCAAACTCACCTACAGTATATTTGCGTATAGTTCCCTTGAACTCAGCTTTCATCTTGGGCCTGTAAACGGGCTGGTTTGTTACTATGTAAACAGAATACTGGTTAGCACCATAACCGAAATACAGGTAAGGGTCAGAAACAACTACGTCATCATCTTTCCAGCCAATCACAAGGGGATACGTTATGTTCTGTGATACTGCATATTCCCTGTCATCTTCGGAAAGCTCCTTAAAAAATAATCCGCTTGCAGATACGCCTGAGCCAATCTTAAGCTTGCCGAGATAAAATGAAAGTGAAACATTGTTAAGCGGTTCACCGGTCCGTCTGTCTATCAGGTACGTTAACATACCGTTCGAGCCTGCTTCGGAAATCATCCCGATATCGGTAACAAAAAATCCGCCGTAAGCAACTTTGTTTTTATATGTAACCCTGACAACGAATGCGCCCTTTTGCTTTGGTTTGTAAGTTATTGTTTCGTAGCTGTAATAATAATCATAATCACCCTGTGTTTTCAGAGTTTTGTTGAAGCTGTCTATTTCATCGCAAAGGTAAAGCAGGTTCAAGCTGTCGCGGCTAAGTACATCAATTGTCCATGATGAGGTTTGCCTTGAAAAGAACGCTTCCACATCACGTATCTTATAAATTTTAAAATTAAACTCGGCACTTTTCTTAATATTGTAAGCACCTATGCTTATGCTTACATCCTGCCCTGATGTGTAATAATTGTTAGTATAAATATTAAAGCTCGCATTATAGTCGGAGACAGTGTTATTAATCTGAGCTTTGGAAGTTATAAGGGGTGTTAAAAAAAGCGTTAAAAATAATGCTGTTTTTAATAGAATATTCGATTTTTCCATTTCAATCTCCTAATAGATTATGTTCTTTACCAATTTATATCAAAACTACGGAAAAATGTTCCAATAAATAATATATAAATCTCACGCAGAGGCGCTAAGACGCAGAGAAATGTGATAAAAAAGAACACGTCTACCCCGCATAAAACAGTCTGGAATTACACCTCCTTACACAAAAGCCTCAAGAGAGAGACAATTTCGCAGGACACAAATATAAAATAATATTTTTTTCGTAATAATTTGTGTAATTAGCGGCTGATATTACTTGGCGTTTCTGCGGGAAAATATAGTTTATAATTTACTTGCTTTGGAGTATTTTTGTCCTTTAGTAAACGGTCGCCTGCCTGCCATAGGCAGCTATGGCATTATTATGATAAGTATTGATAACACTTTCCAACATATCAATCCAATTTGGTGCAAGGAAGCTCTTCGATGGGGTTTCGTT
>CAYWTS010000057.1:0-10531 GCA_964461265.1 uncultured Ignavibacteriales bacterium | reverse complement strand
TTCCTTGAATAAACGTAGTATTTTAATTAGTTTCGTAATCACCTAAAAATCACTAAATATTAGCTAAATGGAAGAAAAAAGCCAAATAAATACTTATAAAGAACCGGGTCCGTACAGGAAGGATATAGATAATCCCTTCGAATCAATGATGGCACGGTTCGATAAAGCTGTGGAGGTTTTAAACCTTGAAAAAGGAGTTTATGAATACCTGAAGAAACCGGTAAAACAGGTTATTGTTTCAATTCCTATACAGATGGATAGCGGCGAGATTAAAGTATTCGAAGGGTATAGGGTTATACATACAAATATTCTTGGACCTTCCAAAGGCGGTGTCCGTTTTGCCCCGGATGTTACACTTGATGAAGTTAAAGCCCTCGCAGCATGGATGACCTGGAAATGTGCTGTGGTAAGCATACCCTTTGGCGGAGCAAAAGGAGCTGTTAAATGCGACCCGCAATCACTTTCAAAGATTGAGCTTGAAAAAATTACACGCCGCTACACAGCTAATATGCTTACGGTGTTTGGACCCGATACCGATATTCCCGCACCCGATATGAATACAAACGAACAGACCATGGCATGGATAATGGATACTTACAGCATGCATCTGCAAAAAACGGTCAACGATGTTGTAACAGGCAAGCCGCTTATAATCGGCGGTTCGCTTGGCAGGTTCGAAGCTACAGGTAGAGGTGTTATGATATCAACTCTGGAAGCACTTAAGAAACTCAACCTGAAACCCGAAGATGTTTCGGTTGTTGTACAGGGTTTTGGCAACGTAGGTTCTGTAAGTGCATTGCTGTTGCATAAGAACGGGTGCAAAATTACAGGCATCAGTGATATAACGGGTGGTTATTATAATTCAAAAGGTATTGATATTGAAAAAGCTGTTGAGCACGTAAGAAATTACCGCACGCTTGAAGGAACAACTTTCGGTGATAAAATCACAAACGAGGAACTGCTTGAGCTTCCCTGTGATGTGCTGGTTCCTGCTGCAAAAGAAGACCAGATAGACCAGCATAATGCATCGAGAATAAAAGCAAAACTGATTGTAGAGGGGGCTAACGGACCTACCTCAGCCGATGCCGATGATATACTGCGTGACAGAAAAATCTGGGTTATACCGGATATACTTGCAAACGCAGGCGGCGTAACCGTTTCATACTTTGAATGGGTGCAGAACCGTCTTGGTTATTACTGGGATATAGACGACGTTAACCGCCGCCACGACAGGCTTATGAGAGAAGCATTCGAAAACGTCTATGATACGGCACTTAAACATGATTTAACATTAAGGCTTGGTGCTTATGTTTTTGCAATAGATAAAGTGGCAAAAACACTTAAACTAAGAGGTATCTACGCATAGAAGCCATATCTTTCATATTTTTTTTGCTGTATCTTTGCTGATACTGATTTTCCCTGTATTTTTATACTCGCAGTACAGCAAAAAAAGCAATCTTGAAATTTTCGAACAAGTCCTTTCATCTAAGCTGGAGGAGGTTATTCTTTCACCTAATTTAAACCGGGACGCTCTGTGTATTTTTAAGTTTTCCGACTACTTAAAAAACCAAACAGATTCAGATGAATTAAGGTTTACCAAAAATCTGATAAAAAAATTATGTTCCGCGAACAAAATCAGGTTTTCGTATTTACAGGATACAGCAGGTTCCGATTATTCGCCTCAGGATTCGGTTTACAGTATCATTTTAATTGAAGCCAAGGAATTTAAAACCGAATATACAGGCTTTGTGAAAAATAAATTTCTCGGTGAAAAAACAATCGAAAGGTTATTGAAAGGTCTGCTTTACACTGACGTTCAGAAATCACATGTTCAAGTATACA
Source organism: uncultured Ignavibacteriales bacterium (assembly GCA_964461265.1). GTDB lineage: Bacteria > Bacteroidota > Ignavibacteria > Tepidaquicellales > OLB5 > CAYWTS01. The sequence goes on along the minus strand of CAYWTS010000057.1, from coordinate 8,689 downwards.
AAAAAAATGTAATAACAATAAACTATAAAGATGAAATACCGTTTGACGAATACAGAAGCTATGAAAATGATGATTACAGATTTACAAAAGGCAAACCGCCTGAGATAAATTTTTTTGAAAGAATAATATTCCCGGCACTTTTAATTACCGCATCAGCAGGTGCAATTCTGGCATTTTTTATTATAAGAACAAAATGAAACGAATTATCTTTTTAAAATATTTTCTTATCCTGATTTTATCTGCAATAATTTACAGTTGTTCTTCGGGGGGTTCAAGCATAAATACCGATGACCCCGAGAAGGCATTCAGCATAGCCAAAAGACATTTCGACAGAGGCGATTACGTTGATGCAATCGAGGATTTTTCACTGATTAAACTTAAATTCCCCGGCACAAGTGTATCGGATAAAGCCCAGTTCTATCTGGCTGAAAGTTACTTCGGACAAAAAGAATATCTGCTTTCAGCTTATGAATATGAAATGATGCTGAAAAACTACCCGTTAAGCACTTTAATTCCTCAAACAAGGTATAAACTCGGATTATCTTATTATCACCTTTCACCTAAGTATTCACTTGACCAGGAATTCACCCGATATGCAATAAACGAACTGCAAGCTTTTTTGGAGCTATTCCCCGAAGATAAAAATGTCAATGATGCCGAAGCAAAACTGAAAGAACTTGAAAATAAGCTGGCTTACAAAGATTTCCATACCGCAGAGCTTTATATGAAACTGGATAATTACCGCTCCGCAGCTATTTATTTCAATAATGTTTATGAACAGTTTATTGAAAGCGAATGGGCTGACGATGCGATGATTGGCCATGCCGATGCACTGATAAACATGAAGAAATACACCGATGCTGAAAAAGTTCTGGAACGGTTCTATAAATTATTTCCCAACAGCAAGCTTAAACCGAAAGCTGACAAACTTAAATACAGTATATAAAATGGCTGAACGGAAGGGGAAATCGGTAAAAGATTCGCAGGTTATGATGATAGAGCTTGTATTGCCCAACGATACAAATATGCTCGGTAACCTGCTCGGAGGCAGGCTTATGCACTGGATGGATATAGCTGCTGCAATGGCTGCTGCAAAACACTGCAACAATGTTCCTGTTACTGCAGTTGTGGATGACCTTAATTTCCACCAGCCGGTAAGGCTTGGAAATATTGTCACTTTAAAAGCATCTGTTAACAGGGCTTTTAATACTTCTATGGAAATAGGTGTGAAGGTTGAAATAGAGGATTTTGAAACAGGCGAAATTAAACATGCAAACAGCGCCTATTTTACATTCGTGAGCATTGACCGTAAAACCGGTAATAAAATGCCCGTTCCCCCCGTTATACCCGAAACCGATATTGAAAAAAGAAGATACGAACAGGCTCTTATAAGAAGAGAGCAGCGTCTTGCCAAACAACATGGTATTATTCACCATAAGTAATAATAATAATGAATGATTTTTTTCACTTGATGTCATTTCATAATATGCATTCATTAACCCACGACTTTAGTCGTGGGCATAGACGAGGGAAAAAAATATATAACCGTTTCAACGGTTTCTAATCTCAATGTTTCCGGCTTGAACACTTTAAACTCATCAGACAATTATAAGATCCATTTCGAAGCTCAAAACCTTCACAAAACATTCGACAGGAAATTAATCTTTAAAGACGTATCTTTTTCGCTCACCAACGGTTCATCTCTTGCCGTAACAGGAAAGAACGGATCGGGAAAATCGACACTCATAAAAATTCTTGCTTACATAATATCACAATCCTCAGGCGAGCTTAATCTGAAAATAAACGAGAGCATTATAGATAGACAAAACTATTACAGGTATATTGGTATGATGTCACCGTATATGAATTTGTATGATGAATTCACAGCATATGAAAACTTACTTTATACTTCAAAGATACGAGGAATGGGAAAAGAATGCATAGATAATGTGCTGAATAAAATAGGATTATACAACCGCAGAAACGACCTGTTAAAAATTTATTCGTCGGGTATGAAGCAGAGACTGAAGCTAGCTTTTTCGATAATTCACAATCCGTTAATTTTACTATTAGATGAACCTACAAGTAACCTCGACACCGAAGGAATAAAGCTAGTTGAATCGGTTACTGAAATATTCAAAAAGGATAAAATTTTAATTATTGCGACTAACGACGAGCACGAAAAATCACTCTGTGAAAGTGAATTAAATTTAAACTTAAAAAAGGATTAATTTGTTCAGTCAGGCGTGGGCAATATGTAAAAAAGATTTCCATTCTGAACTGAGGACAAGATATGCTATTAACGCACTTGTGATGTTTATTATTGTTGTGATTTCAATTATTAAATTCTCACTAGGTGAAGAGAAGCTGGGTTATGAACTCCACGCCGGATTACTGTGGATAATCATTTTCTTTTCAAATACAAGCGGCTTATCACGTGTTTTCGTTCAGGAAGAAGAACGTGGGACCTCTCTTGTTTTAAAGCTTATATCAGATTCCAAATCGGTATTGCTTGGCAAAATGATATTTAACACGTTACTGACGTTCATTATTAACATTGTTATTATTATCCTTTTTGTATTTGCTACCGATTTGCAGATTAACAGCCCAGGTCTTTTTGCAGTCACAATATTTTTCGGGAATTTTGGACTTTCAGCAGTGCTTACAATTATTGCTGCACTGATTTCTAAAGCCGGTTCAAAAGGGACTCTTTACCCGGTATTATCTTTTCCGCTGCTGCTGCCGTTTTTGCTTGCTACAATAAACGCAAGCTGGCTCACATTTGAAGGTGCAGTATTTGAACAGATAAAAGGTGAGTTACAGATTATTATATCATATACAATAGTAGTGATAGCAGCGTCGTTCCTGCTATTCGATTTAATTTGGAACGATTGATTTCCCTGCCCAGGGGAACTAGGGGGTGTTTGCTCCCTCCTACAAGGGGGAAAATAGTTTCCATCATACACCTTGTTATGGGGAAAATCACACCTCTCCCCCCTTGTTCAAAAATAGACTGATTGGATTCCCGTTTTCACGGGAACATAACCTTTTACTCTCCTGCTGCCAGCGTATAACCCTGAACACCATCAAAATTATAAAGATGTTCGGTCTTTATGAAATCGTAACCTGCTTCATTAAATTTACCCAGCAATTGAACAATCTCGGCATGTGTAACTGTGGAGTTATCACCAGCCATAAAGCGGCACCGCCAGTGGTCGGAGCAGAATGTTTCGGGATTACCTCCGGGATAAACCTTTACTCCCCGGTTATCGATGAATACCAGTTTAAACTTACCTGCTGAAAGCTTGTTTAGGTTTTCACCAAGCTCATTTGCGGTTCCTTTGTTCCAGTCAAGATATACATCTACGCCGACAAGCTCTTTTTTCGATTTCGGAATTTTCAGGTAAGAGTATTCGGTTTTCTTTTGTGAAAGCATTTTATATTCAACCGGCTTTAAGGTAACAGGTTTTTCACCCAGCCTTTCCAGAACAGCTTTGCCGAAATCTATAGTCCCCACTTTTATTTTGCTCTTGCCTTCTTTGTAGATGTCATAAGTGTGAACACCATCTTCCAGTGTTTTAAGCCAGGCATTATGAACCTTGGTTGCAATTTCGGCTTGTCCTATATGGACAAGCATCATTACTCCTGCTAACAGCATTCCGGAGGGATTTGCAATCCCCTGGCCTGCACGGCGGGGTGCTGAACCGTGTATAGCTTCAAACATTGCATAGTTCTCACCTATGTTTGCCGAGCCCGCAAGCCCTACAGAACCGGTTATCTGTGCTGCAACATCCGAAAGTATATCGCCGTAAAGGTTTTCCATCACGATAACATCAAATGCTTCGGGTGTATTTGCCATTTTTGCTGAGCCGATATCCACTATCCACATTTCGTTTTCTATATCAGGGTATTCTTTTGCAACATCATCGAATATCTTATGGAAAAGTCCGTCGGTCATTTTCATAATGTTATCTTTGGCAAAGCAAGTGACTTTTTTTCTGTTATATGCCCTTGCATATTCAAATGCGTAGCGTATAATTTTTTCACTGCCCGGGCGGCTGATAAGCTTAAGGCACTCATAAACATTATCGGTCTGCCTGTATTCTATTCCTGCATACAAGTCTTCCTCGTTCTCCCTTACGATAACAATATCCATATTGGGATGTTTCGTCTCAACATATGGATAATAAGAAACGCAAGGTCTTACGTTTGCATACAATCCCAGAGTTTTCCGGGTTGTAACATTTAAACTTTTAAATCCTCCGCCCTGCGGAGTGGTTATGGGAGCTTTAAGAAATACTTTGGTTCTGCGTAATGAATCCCATGACCCTGGTTCAATACCGGCAGTGTTGCCTTTCATAAAAATTTTCTCGCCTATTTCGATTACTTCGATATCGAGCTTAGCCCCGGCAGCAAGAATAACATCGAGTGTTGCCTGCATTATTTCGGGACCAATCCCGTCACCGTAAGCGACTGTAATTGGTCTGTTTTCAGACATTTCATTAATACCTTTCTATACTAATTTGAAAATGTTCAGCAAATCTATATAAGGGTAGTGAGAAATTAAATGTAGAAAATAGGGTAGTTATTATTTCTCGCAGAGCCGCTAAGGCGCAAAGTAAAATAATGCAAAATTACAAATTAAAATTGCAGGGAATGGTCGAGACCATTCCTCGTTGTTTTTAATTGGTGAATGGTGGTTACCGTTCACTACAAAATATCTTTATTTTGTTTTAATTCGTGAATATTTGTGTAATTCGTGGCAAATTTATAAATTGTGTTAAGACTTGATAAATCAAGTCCAAACTACAGAATAACCTTTAAAAGAAAATAAATATATTCTTACGACGTTTTTCTAATTGGCATTTCATCGTAGGTTCTGTTGTTTAATTCTCTTCCGTTAAGTTTTTTATTCATTCCGCCCCACTGTTTAAAGAAAAATTTCACGTATTCCTTTTGAACAAGGGGTAGCTACCCCTTGTTCAACATGTCTATGAATTTATTTCGTGATAATTAGTGAAATTCGCCTGCCCGTACTAAGCTTTAGCGTAAGGTGGTGGCTTAAATATTTTAAAATCTGATTGAATTCCGGGTTAAGCCCGGAATAACAAAATGAATCACCCCCCCCCTATGCCCCCTTATTAGGAAGGAAAATACTCACGCATACTTCAGCTCATCGGCAATATCGCATAGTTCGTGCAGCAGCAGTTCGGTTCTCATAAGCGCAGCAGGAGTGTTTATAAATCCCGGTTCTTCATATTCAAGTAAATTCCCTCTTAACCTGACCTCACCCTTAAAATCCAGGTCCGCTGCCTGCTGTAACTTAAACTTCGTGTTAAAGTTAAGCACCTTCTGTGCAAGTTCGTGATTGTTTGATACTAAAATAAATCCATCATCAAACTCAGCATCACCTGTTTTAGCTGCCGACGGAAATTTTATCCGGTTTTGTTTATTATTTTTTGTAATTAAAAACTCAAAATTATCTTTATTCAAAATATTAACACTTGTTAGTGTATAAATCTGTTTCTTTCCTGTTTCTTTCCTCTTAGCATGAATAGAAATATTCCTGTTTCTGTAAATGCCTGAAACCGGAGGAAAATGTTTCGTTTTTTTATCATCAGGTTCACCGGTTGAAAAGCTGTATTTTTGAACAAGCTGTTTGCAGAAACCGGCAATGCGTTTCTTTTTGGTAATTGCTGAAATCAAAATAATTATCCAGGGGATAATTATGATTGCAATTAAAATGTAGTATGCATTTCTCATAAAATTTATTTTTCCTTAGCAAGCTTTTGCAGCTCAAATAATTTTTTTATTGCTTCCAGAGGTGTCATATCATCAAGCTTCAATTTCATAATAATATCCTTAAGCTCATCATCTTTATACTCGAACATATTAATCTGGAATTCATCTTTACGTCTTGCACGGGCTTCACGCTGTTCGAAGTTGCGGAGTATATCCTTAGCCCGCTTTGTTACGTTATCGGGCAAACCCGCCATTTGTGCAACATGTATACCGAAACTGTGGTCGGCAGTGCCTTCCTTAATTTTATGAAGATAAATAACTTTGTCGCCAATTTCCCTCACTTCAACCCTGTAATTTTTAATCCTTGTGTACAAGCTTGCAAGTACATTTAATTCATGGTAATGAGTTGCAAACAAAGTTTTGGCTTTATACTCAGGATTCTCATGGATAAACTCGGTCATAGCCCACGCAATTGAAATGCCATCATACGTGCTTGTCCCCCTGCCTACTTCATCAAGCAGTACAAGACTTTTTGATGAGAGGTTATTCAGTATATTCGCCGATTCCTGCATCTCGATCAAAAACGTGCTTTCGCCCCTTGCGATGTTATCCATTGCACCTACACGTGTGAATATTCTGTCGCAAAGCCCTATCTTTGCACTTGAGGCAGGCACAAACGAACCCACCTGTGCAAGAAGCACTATCAGCCCCACCTGACGCAGGTAAGATGACTTACCGCTCATATTCGGGCCGGTGATAATAAGTATTTGCTCGTCAGCAGGGTTCAGATAAGTATCGTTAGGAATATATTTCTCACCGGCAGGCAAAAGCTGTTCAATAACAGGGTGGCGTCCGTTATGTATTTCTAAAATATCACCCTCGTTTAATTCAGGTTTTACATATTTATTAGCTTCGGCAGCATCGGCAAAACTTAGCAGAACATCAAGAATTCCTATCATTGCAGCATTCATCTGAATATCGGATGTGTATTCTATTATTTTGTTTCTGACCTCATTAAAAACCTGTGCTTCGAGTACGTTTATCTTCTCGCTGGCACTCAGTATTTTTTCCTCATACTCTTTGAGTTCCTGGGTAATATATCTTTCAGCATTTACAAGAGTTTGCTTACGAATATAACCAAGCGAGTCGTTGATGCGGTCAAGATTTGCTTTGGAAACTTCTATATAATATCCGAATACTTTGTTAAAACTTACCTTCAGTGAATTGACCTTTGTTCTCTCACGTTCTTTACGCTGGTAATTTTCTATCCAAGCCTCGCCTGAGTTTAATATATTTCTCAGCTCGTCAAGCTCAGAATTGTAACCGGGTTTTATTACTCCTTTGTTTTCGGAGTGAATTGACAGGTCTTCGTTGATCGATTTATCGATTAACTCAACGATCTCGTTAAGTTCTTTCAGATTTGCATTAATATCCTGAACAGTTTTAACCTGAACATGCCTGAGTTCCCGCTTTACATCTGTAATTGTTTTGAGTGAATATTTTAAGTTAATCAGGTCTCTTGCAACTGCACGTGAGGTTGCAGTTTTGGAAATCAGTCGTTCAAGGTCACCGATGTTTTTAAACAGTTCAAGAAGTTTTTTCCTGAGCGTTTTATTGCCGTAAAATTCTTCAACGCACTCAAGACGTTTATTTATTTGCTCGAGCTTTTTCAAGGGACGGTATATCCAGCTTTTAATCAGTCTTGCACCCATCGCCGTTTCGGTTCTGTCGAGTATCGAAATCAGAGTTCCTTCCCTGCCTCCTTCAGAAATGGATGAAGTAATTTCAAGGTTGCGTTTTGTAGAGTTATCTAAAATTATGTAATCTGATGTATCGTAGTAAGAAATTTTATTAATGTGCTGCAGGTTGCCTTTTTGCGTTTCCTGTATATAGCTGAGTATTACTCCCGAAGCAATAATTCCCAGCTTAAGATGTTCTATGCCGAAGCCCTTTAATGTTTTAGTTTTAAATTGTGAAAGCAGTATCTCATTAGCGTAATCATGGTTAAACAGCCAGTCATCAAGCTTTGTAACTGTGAATTGTTTTAAGCCGGTTGCTAAATTGTTCTCCAGGCCAAGCAGTGTATTAAAATCCTGCTTTTGGGTTTTGGAAATAATTACCTCGGAAGGATTAATAAGTTCAATTTGCTGTTTAACCTGCCTGAACGGAACCTCACATACCTGGAACTCACCAGTAGAAATATCACAGAATGCAAAACCGCAATGTTCATCCTTATGGTAAAGTGCAGCAATGTAATTATTCGATTTATGGTCAAGCAGCTTATCCGAAAACGTAATTCCGGGTGTAACAACCTCTATCACATCACGTTTAACTATACCCCGTGCCATACGCGGGTCTTCGAGCTGTTCGCAGACAGCCACCTTGTAACCGGCTTTTACAAGCTTAGGCAGGTAGTTATCGAGTGCATGGTGCGGAAACCCTGCAAGCGGAACATCCGATGCTGCACCATTGGCACGTTTTGTTAGTGTAATTCCCAGTACTTTGGAGGCAATAACAGCATCATCCTCAAAAGTTTCAAAAAAATCCCCCATCCTGAAAAGCAGTATTGTATCAGGGTATTTAGCCTTGATCTGGCTGTATTGACGCATTAACGGGGTTTGTTTTTCCAAAATTTTACTATTCTTATGTTACATTCTAAACTGTTGAAACAGTTCTGAATGTTTTTTCCAATTATTAACGAGGCTGTCACAAAAGTGTTTTGTATCCGCAACCTTTTGGCGAAAGCCACCACTTACGTGGATGGTTGCGTGCAATTTTCTTGCTTAATCGCAACTATGAAAGTTGCGGTTACAGTTTTCTTGCAAGAAAATTGCCTTTTGAGACAGTCTCATTAATTTATAAACTCATAAAATTAAAAGTTTTAACTGTTTTTTAATGGGAATAAATTAAAAATACCTTATAAACAAAGCAGTTTCAATTTAAAAAG
>CAYWTS010000056.1:0-10692 GCA_964461265.1 uncultured Ignavibacteriales bacterium | reverse complement strand
AATTTACACCAACTTTAAATAACACAAAATTCCATTTTCCGCTGAACCAGTACAAGTTTAATCTAAACTAAATTATCTTTTTTTGCAATAAATAGAAAAGAAAGTAATTATATAAGTGAGAGCAAAATGAACTTTTCTAATATAATATCAAAATTCCCGAATTATAACGTAAAAATTTCGGGGGTAAGTATTTGTTATTTATAAATATAACCGTCTTTGGTTTTTAACTACACTTTTTCTCACTTAATTTTGCAAGTAATTAATGACGCAGTTAAAAATTCTTAAAATATGCGGTTCTAAGTCCTGGGGCGGACTGGAAAAATTCTTTCTCGAATCTTCTGAAAAATTACAAAATACAGGACATAATGTAACTATTGCATGCCCGGTAAATTCAAATATATTTGTTAATGCAGCGAATAAAAATCTTAACATAACATCATTTAACTTTTCAAATAAAATAACCGCTATCAGAAAACTTACTTCATTGCTGAAAACATCTGACTTCGATATAATTCACTCTCATTACTCAAATGATTTGTGGTCGGTTATTCCGGCTATAAAACAAAGCAAATCAAAAGCTAAGCTTGTTTTAACCAAAGCTATGGAGAGCGGTGTATCAAAGAAAGATTTACTTCACAGGCAGCTTTATAAAAGAGTGGATGCAATTATAGCAATATCAAAATACATTGCAGCAAACGTAGAAAAAACCACGCCTGTCCCGAAAACTAAAATTACAATTATTAATGATGCAGTAGATACAAATATATTTAATCCTTCACTCTTTAACCGCAAAAAGTTAAGAGAAGAAAGGGGAATTAAGGATGAAACTGTGTTAACCTTTCTCGGCAGAATAACCTTGGGTAAAGGTCTTGAGGATTTAATAAATGCAGTTGAAATAATCAGAACACAATCGCCAGAACAAAAAATAATAATCCTGGTTGCAGGCAGTGCCGTTAAAGGTGAAGAAAAATACGAAATTGAAATTAAAAACATTGTAAAGCAAAAAAAACTTAATAATGTTTTTACATTTCTCGGATATTGCACAAACACAGCCGAGATACTTGCCTGCACCGATATACTTGTTTTTCCGTCACATACCGAATCGTTTGGCATTACAGTTATTGAAGCTATGGCAATGGGAGTGCCGGTTGCGGCATCGAACTACGGCGGAATACTTGATTCGATAGAACATAACAAAACGGGAATTTTGTTTGAAAGAAAAAATCCTGCCTCTCTTGCTAATGCAGTAACTAAGCTTATAAAAGACCCGCAGCTTAGAATAATACTCGGTACAGCAGGCAGGTTAAGAGCCAAAAAGGAATTTAATATGAATATTCACACAGAAAGAACTGTAAAACTATATGAAAAGCTCCTCACGTAAAAGTGCCGGCTTGCTTATGTACCGCATCCGAAACGGTGAACTTGAAGTACTGCTTGCTCATCCGGGAGGTCCCTTCTTTAAAAACAAAGATTCCGGACACTGGAGCATTCCAAAAGGTGAACCGGATGATGATGAGGAACTGCTTGATGCTGCAAAACGTGAATTCAGGGAAGAAACCGGGCTTGACCCGACGGGTGAATATTTTTCCCTCGGTCAGATAGTGCAAAAAGGCGGAAAAACGGTATATGCCTGGGGAGTAAAAGGGGATATTCCTTTAAATTATGAACACAAAAGCAACTCTTTTGAAACTGAATGGCCACTAAAATCAGGAAAGAAGATGATGTTTGCCGAAATAGATAAAATCGAATTTTTCCCTTTGAATACAGCAAAAATAAAAATTAAAGAAGCACAGATCCCGCTGATTGAAAGACTTGAAGAAGTGCTGAAGGAACAAAAATATAATTAATCGGTTTTGTTATTTAGAAAAAGAATTTTTAAAATTATATTTGCTAAGACTGCATCATGAACGAACAACCCGAAAAAGGCAAGCTGCTTATTTCAGAACCATTTTTAATGGATCCCAACTTTAAAAGAACAATTATACTTTTAACTGAACATAACGAGGATGGCTCCATAGGCTTCGTTTTAAACAGGCAAACCGAATACAAACTTAATGACGTATTGCCCGACTTCCCCGATTTTGATTCCGATATATATATCGGCGGACCTGTCCAGCCAAACACGCTTCAGTTTATTCATAAAGCCGGCGATATACTTGAAGGAAGCACACAAATTGTGAACGGGCTTTACTGGGGCGGTAATTTTGAAATTCTGAAATTATTAATCACTTCAAAGGCAGTTGAACCTTCGGACTTCAGGTTTTTTATCGGCTATTCCGGCTGGGGTGCAGGCCAGCTTAATAACGAGTTAAGCATGAATTCGTGGATAGTAACCTCATCAAAAACTGAAAATATCTTCTCCGATGAGCCCAATAAGCTGTGGCGTGACATTTTAAAAGGCATGGGTAAAAAATTCGCCATACTTGCCAGCTTCCCCGAAAATCCTTCGGTTAACTGATTTCATTACTGTTTCATTAGTAATTTCGTTGTATTTAGTAAAATTACAATCTAAGTTTACCAATAATTTTAACTAAATTTACCTAATCATGAAAAAATTTATCCTGTTTCTACTATTTGTAGCATTATTATGCCAGATTTATGCTCAGGAACGATGGATTCCTGACCAGAAATCACTTCCCAAACCTCCATTAGGTAATTACACTCCGCTCCCATTGGTAAAATGGGAAAATCAAAACCGAATAACACAGGTTTATTATACACCTAACGGTATTTTAGCAGTAAGCCCAAATGTCAGAGTACTGCCCAATTCTAACCAGCAGGATGAGATTATTCTGGTCAGAAATCCTTTAAATCCTAATATTATGTTTGGCTCAGCTAATACAACTGTAGGAAGCACATACGGACAGGGTGCCTACATCACAACAAACGGAGGTGTGTCATGGTTCGGAACCGATGTCATTCCATCATTTTCTTTCCAAACTAGCGACCCGGGACCAACAATTGACAAGAATGGAGTTATAATTATGACTACTCTGAATATTAGCGGAACAGCAAGAATGTATTCCACCTATTCCACTAATAATGGGACATCATGGTCTACAGCATTGCAGATGACAAGTGCCAGTTCAGATAAAAATTTTGCAGGAACAGATGATGCTCCGTCAAGTGCTTATTACGGCAGGAGCTACTGTGTGTGGAGCAACTTTGCCCTCAGTGCACCTCCAATAGTTTTTGCGTACACAACCAATGGAGCCCAAAGCTGGTCTTCCCCTGCACAAATAAACACACCCCCTTCGGGCCATTATTCACAGGGTTGTGATATTATTTGTGGCCCAACAGGAAATGTTTACGTTTGCTGGGCAGCACCAATCTCCAGTTCACCTTATACCGAAGATTATGTTGGATTCGCCCGTTCAACTAATGGAGGGACAAGCTGGACAGTTACCGAAAATGCTTATGATATGAATGGTATCAGATCATCATCATATAATGGTTGGGGTGTAAGAGTAAACAGCTTCCCCAGAATCGGGGTTGATAAAACCGGTGGTGCAAGAAACGGGTGGATTTATATAGTTACCAGCGAAGTTAACCGCTCTCCTGCAGGAAGCGATGCCGATATTGTTCTCCACCGTTCAACCGATGCGGGCGTGACATGGTCTTCCGGAATCAGGGTAAACCAGGATGCACTTAATAACGGAAAAGTCCAGTTCTTCCCTGCTATAAGCGTGGACGGGCAGGGCGGTGTTAATGTAGTGTTTTATGACAACAGAAATTATCCTTCCGTTGGCGATTCCTGTGAGACATTTGTGGCAAGATCGATAGATGGCGGCAACACATGGACAGAGGTTATTGCAAGCGACCACAGGTGGAAAGTTAAAGGAGAAGGCGGTGCGGGAAATTATATGGGGGATTATATCGGTATCACTTCCAACAGCAGCAAAGTATGGCCTTTCTGGTTTGATGATAAATCAGGGACAATGCAGGCATGGACATGCTCAATTGATATCGGACCCCCGCCGGCTCATGATATAGCAGTGGGTCCGTTTCTAAGCTTCCCGTCTCAATTTGTTGCAGGTACTGCATATAATATCAAAACAAAAGTTACTAATGCAGGAACATCAAACGAAACAGGTATTCCTATCAAATTTTGGGTAAATACTACTTTAACGAATACTACAAATATTAATCTTAACACAGGTCAGGTTGACTCTGTTAACAATTCATGGACACCAACAGTGGCAGGGACGTACACTTTAACCTATGCTTCGGGACTTTCGAACGATGAAAACAGGAATAATGATACCGTAAGAACATCTGTTACAGTATTACCTGCAGGAACACAGATTACAGGAACAACAGTTTGCAGAAACAACGTTAACAAATATTTAGCTGATAATTCAACAATTCGTGATACTATAATTTATAACAATCCAAATGCTCTAACACTGGTTGATGTGAATGTAAAAATAGATACAATGTTCCATACATGGACAGGTGATGTTTCGTTCCAGATTTCACATCTCGGCACCACAGATGCTTTGATTACCAATCGCGGAAGCTCAGGTGATAACTTCATCGGCTGCACGCTCAATGACTCTGCTTCTACACCGATTTCGTCGGGGACTCCTCCGTTTACTGGTTCGTTCAGACCAGAATCTCCATTAAGTGTATTTAATAATTTGAGCACAAATGGCGCATGGATATTGGTAGCAAGCGATAATGCAGCTGGAGATACAGGTTTACTTAAAGCCTGGTGTGTTCAGCTAACTTTTTATACCCTGGTAGGTGGTATTCAGACGGTTGAAATACCAAATTATTACTCATTGCAGCAGAACTATCCCAATCCGTTCAATCCTGTTACAAATATCAAATATACCCTGCCTAAATCAGGTGACGTAAAATTGGTTGTTTATGACATGCTTGGGCGTGTTGTTCAGACTCTTGTTAACGGGAAGAAAGAAGCAGGGGTTTACAATCTGGAGTTCGATGCAATTAATCTTGCAAGCGGCATTTATTTTTATAAGATTGAAATAGCCGAAGGTTCTTTCGGGATTGTATTTACTGATGTGAAGAAGATGATAGTTGTGAAATAGCAACATCAAACAGTAAAAAGTAGGGGCGAAGCTGAGTCTTCGCCCTTATTATTTAGCACAATAAACTACAGAAGTTTTTGAACTTTTGTAGTATAAATTCGTGTTTACTTCATAATTTTCTTCAGGAACGACAGGTCTTCAGGAACTGTAATTTTTACATTACCTGTTTTTCCAGGGATGATCTTAACTTTATAGCCGGCTCTTTCCACTAAAGCTGCCTCATCGGTAAATCCAATATCGTTCGGGAACTTTTTATAAGCGTTGTAAAGAATCAAATAATTGAAACACTGCGGCGTTTGTATTGCAAACAGGTTCCTGCGGTCAATTGTATTTTCTACGAATCCCCTTATAGATTTTTTAACGGTTTCGCTAAGCGGCAAAGCCGGTATCACGCAATTAAATTTACGGGCTGAATCTATAAGGCTTTTAATAAACTTTATATCAATATTCGGGCGTACTGCATCGTGTACTAAAACCAGATCTTTGCCCGAACCTTTAATAAAAGCAAATGCATTTTTTACTGAAAGGAAACGTGTTTTACCGCCCTCTGTGAGGCATATGAGCTTTGTTATGTTATATTTTGCTGCAAGCTGGCGAAGGCTATCGAAGTGTTGTTTCTCTGAAGAAATTATTATACCGTCTATAAGCTTCGACTTCTGAAACACAAGCAGCGAATGGACAATTACAGGTTCATTATTAAGAAGTACAAATTGCTTTGGTATTTTGGTTCTGCTCAGCCTTCTGAACCTTGTTCCCGAACCGCCCGCAGTTACAATTGCATAAACGCTCATTACATTAAATTATTAACATTGTATCACCGAAGGCAAAAAACCGGTATTTTTCCTTCATTGCTTTTTTATAAGCTTTAAAAACAAAATCTTTATCTGCAAAGGCACATATCAGCATAAGCAGTGTGGATTGCGACTGGTGAAAGTTTGTTATAAGCTTATCGACAACCTTTAAAGTTTGAGGGGGATAAATAAATTTATCGGTCCATCCCGAGCCCGAGCGTATATATCGCCCCGCAGCTGTGTTTGCTTCAAGCACTCGGGCTACAGATGTTCCCGCTGAAATTATTTTCTTTCTGTCGTCTATTGTCCGGTTTATTACGGAGGCTGTGTGGTCTGGTATGTTAAAGAATTCGGAATCCATCCTATGCTTCGTCAGGTCTTCAACTTCGACCTGCCTGAAAGTTCCAAGCCCAACATGCAGGGTTAAAGGAACAACATTTACACCTTTTTTCTCGATCTTCCTGACAAGTTCTTTAGTAAAATGCATACCCGTAGCAGGCGCTGCCACCGAACCGATATTTTCAGCAAAAATAGTCTGGTAGTTTTCTCTGTCGGCATCGGTTGGCTGTCTTTTAACATAAGGAGGAAGCGGCATTCTTCCCAGCTTTTCTATATATTTCTGGAAATCACCCCTGTAATTAAAGCGTACTATCCTTCCCCTCGAAGTAGTATTATCGATAACCTCACAATAAAGGTTTTTGGTCAGGAATATCCTGTTTCCTATTCTTACTTTTCTTGCAGGGTCAACAAGAACATCCCAGATATTCTCACTGGTACTTAGCTGTCTAAGAAGAAATACTTCAATCTTGGCGTTGGTCTTTTCTTTTAGTCCGAACAGGCGTGCTGCAAATACTTTTGAATCATTAATTACAAGCGTATCGCCTTCATCCATATAATCGATAACATCTCTGAACTTTTTTGTTTCAATAGCCTTATCCTTCCTGTTAAGAACCATCATCTTGCAGTCATCCCTTGGAAACTTTATATTCTGGGCTATAAGATTTTTAGGAACTGAATACTTAAAATCGGTTGACTTCATTTATATGTTTTGTTTAGTTTAATGCTTTGAAAATCTGCTTCCCCGGGAACACCGCACTATCTCCTAATTCCTCTTCTATTCTCAGCAGCTGGTTATACTTTGAATTGCGGTCTGTTCTGCAAAGCGAGCCTGTTTTAATCTGTCCTGCATTTGTTGCCACTGCAAGGTCAGCCATTGTTACATCTTCCGTTTCACCGCTGCGGTGGCTGATAACATTTGTATAGCCGTTTGTTTTGGCAAGCTCAATTGTATCAAGCGTTTCCGTTAGTGTACCTATCTGGTTAAGTTTTATCAAAATCGAATTTGCCACACCTATATCTATACCCTTCTTCAATATTTCCTTGTTTGTTACGAAAATATCATCACCAACAATCTGTATTGAACTGCCAAGCTTATCAGTCATCTTTTTCCAGCCGTTCCAGTCTTCTTCACTCATGCCGTCTTCTATTGACACAACAGGATAATCTTTCACAAGTTTTTCATACAATGCTACCATTTCGTCCGGTGATTTTGCCTTCTGCCCCGATTTAAAAAATTCATACTTCCCCTTATTATACATCTCGCTGGAGGCAATATCGAATGCAAGATAAACATCTTTCCCCGGTTTGTAACCTGCTGAAACGATTGCCTCTAAAATAACTTCGATTGCTTCCTCGTTCGATTTAAGGTTCGGTGCAAATCCGCCTTCATCACCGATGCCTGTATTGTAATTTTTCTTCTTCAGTACGCCTTTTAATGAATGGAATACTTCTGCACCCATCCTCAGTGCTTCCGAAAATCTTTTTGCGCCTGCCGGAACAATCATGAACTCCTGGAAATCAACATTATTATCTGCATGCCTCCCCCCATTAAGTATGTTCATTTGGGGAACGGGAAGCGTTTTGGCATTGCTTCCGCCTATATACCTGTAAAGCGGAATTTTAAGATGGTTTGCATTTGCTTTTGCTGCAGCAAGAGAAACACCAAGCGTAGCATTTGCACCCATATGTGCTTTATTTTTCGTTCCGTCTATTTCTATTAATACCGAGTCAATTCTTGCCTGGTCAAGCGATTCCATATCAATCAGTGCATGGCTTATAGTATCATTAACATTTGCAACAGCTTTTAAAACTCCTTTGCCGTTATATCGTTTTTTATCGCCGTCTCTCAGCTCAACAGCTTCCTTTTGGCCGGTAGAAGCACCGGAGGGAATGGCAGCCCTTCCCAGGCTCCCATCTTCAAGTAAAACATCTACTTCTATAGTGGGATTTCCGCGTGAATCAAGGATTTCACGTGCTTTAATCTGTGTTATTTTGGGCATTTTTTAAGATTTGGGGTTAAAAATAAAGTATAAATATAAATTTACTGGATTGCGAAAACAATGAAAAAATCAGTGCCTTGCTAAAAAAATGCTTAAAAAACACATTTTTTTTAAAGGGTTTGTCTTATCAATTGAAAAGCAGGTTATTTTTAATTAACCTGCTTTTTTAAAATAATTATATTTTCATTAATCACTTAGTATTACGACATTTGTCGTCTCCTTTCTTTAACAAAGATAATATTCCTTGTTGTTTTGGGACGACAAATGTCGTTATTTAATTAAAACCATCTTTCTTGTTTCTACAAAATCCCCAGCAATTAATTTATAAAAGTATACCCCGCTTGCAAATTTATCGCCATTCCAATCATATGAATAACTACCAGCATTTAGTTTTTCGTTTACAAGCGTTTCAATCTCCCTGCCAAGCATATCATAAATTATGAGCTTGACATATGATTGTTGAGGCAGGTCAAATTTTATATAAGTAGTTGGGTTGAAAGGATTAGGATAGTTCTGCAAAAGCGAGAAATTACTTATGATGCCCTTGTGATAATTCAATAATGTAATAAATTCAGGTTCATACTGTGCAACGTTTGAGGTAAAAATTCCATCAGCACTATATAAGTCTCCGCAGATAATTACCCGGTTATTAAATATTTCAAGTTCTTCAACTCTTAAATCAACCCCATAATCTAGAGGGCACCAATTAGTTCCATTCCATCGTGCTATTTGGTTACAAAGTTTATTATCCATTCTTGTGAATGAACCAGCTACATAAACATCACCACCAAGCGAAACAATATCAGTAACGTATCCTTTATGAGTATACGCACTCAATCCACTAACTCCACCCCCTACAGAATTCCAGTTTGTACCATCGTACGTGCAAATTCCATTAACAACCATTCCGTTCATTTTTCCGAAATGCCCGCCTGCCCAAAGCTTATTATCATAAACGTACAACACAGCTAAAGTACCATTAGCATTTTCAATTCCTGTTCCCACGCTACTCCAATTCGTCCCATCCCATTTTGCGATACAATTAGCGGATATTCCTCCTGCACCTGTAAAAACACCACCAACATATAACTCATCATTATATACCGCTAATGCATAAACAACCGACCCATACCCTGTAACTCCTCCACCAAGTGCAAACCAATTTGAACCATCCCATTTAGCAATCCTCTTGCAGGGTACACCACCTGCATAACTGAAAGGACCACCAACAATTAAATCACCCCGGTACTCGCATGCTACATATCCATATAAATCAAGCCCAGAACCAAGGCCGCTCCAAGTATTGCCATTCCATTTCGCAATATAGTTAACTCTTTCACCATGATAAATACTGTCAAAATGTCCAGTTGCAATAACACTATTATTGTAAGTTAAAAGATAAACCGGTTCATGATTTAAACCCTGCCCTAATGGACTCCAATTGTTTCCATACCATTGTGCAATATATCTTGCAGTGTCATAACCTATTTTATCAAATACACCTCCGACAAATAATTTATTATCCCATACCGTCATGCCAAGACAAAATGACTCACCATAATTCCATCTTGAAATACTTGTACCTAATTGTGAGTATCTTGTTATATTTTTTCTTTGATTATTTGTAATCCACTTCGGGTCACAGGAATCAGGTGCAGGACCATATCCCAATTGCATGTGATACGTTACAGGTGAATACATTTCACCAGGATAAGTTCGGTCATGAATGAAATAACTTGCCGAATCTCTTATTACCTGACCAACACCTTCATCAAAATCATAATTGATATATTGAATGTTGTTTCTTTTAATAAATATATTATCAAGATAACCTTTTAAGTAATAAAGTGGATTCGCTGAAATAGAATTTGGACCATAAGTATTCTGCAAACTGATATTCCCTAAAGAAAAAGCATAGTTAGTAGTTGGAGTATACGACCAGTAGTAACGATACCTTGTTGTAATTAATGAATCGTCAACAAATGTCTGGAGTGTAGAATCTATTTTATTAAATTTGATTTTGTAACTGTGCCAATTCGTATCACTGATTCTGCATAGCTGAATAACTGAATTATTGTTGCTGTTATTACTGATGTAAAAACACAAAGAATCAGGCCTATTAAAATAATATCCTAAATACCAACCAGGGTAATATTGTCCCATAATAAATTGAGGTGAATTTAATCGGATCAGTTTTAATTCAAACCATATATCAAAGCTTGTTGTAACCGGATAAAGAAAATCCAATACATCCAGATGTCTGCTTCGAGCGAAATCATAAGAGCCGTCAAAGTATAGACAGCCATCATAGAATGGCGTGGGTGGCATATTTACCGTATCAATCTGTGTACATTGACATAAAACCATCTGGTTTAATAAACAAATGCTGAACAGCAGAATAATTTTCTTCATATCTTCCTCCTGATGTATTACTTTTGTTTTTGAATTTTACTTAATTAATACCATCCTTCGTGTCTCGTTATATTCGTTTGTTATCATTTTATAAAA
>CAYWTS010000055.1:6470-10755 GCA_964461265.1 uncultured Ignavibacteriales bacterium | reverse complement strand
GGGTTTATTATTATACTTTACAAACTCAACAATTCAAACAATCAAAAAGGATGGTGTTAATAAAATAATTTTTGGTATTATTTTTTATTATATAACTGAAGTTACGCAAAATGATAAATATGTCATTTCTTTTAGCTCCGTTAGGAGCGGAATATTTATAGTAAACATTAATAATCAACAATTTAGCTCCGTAGGAGCGATATAATTTTGTAGATTCCCGCTTTCGCGGGAATGGTTTGCGTAACTTCAGTTATATAAGCGATTTTAAGCGGCTTTATGCCTGAACCTGTCGTGCAGCAGCTTAAAACTTAATCCTGTTACTATTAACATCATAAATCCGCCTGTAAAGAATGGTGCAAAGAAACCAAGAAATTGGTAAACAAATCCGCCCCATGAGGGTCCCATAAATCTTGCAAGCGATGAAAGCGACTGGTTAAGCCCCAGTATGCCGCCCTGCTCATCACGCTCTGTAAATTTTGAAATTAAGCTAAGGCCAATAGGTATATTTAAACCGTTTCCAAAACCCATTAAAAGACAGCTAAGTAACAGCATGGTAATGCTGTGATGTGAAAGGGGAATAGTTCCAAGTCCTATAGCCATGATAAAGTTACCTGCTATATAGACCTTTCTCTCATCGAACCATTTTACAAGGGGTCTGATAAGTACTCCCTGAGTTAATGCTCCTATAATCCCGAGGTAAGCAAATATATAGCTTATTTGCTCTATGTCGAGTTCAAAACCTGCTTTGCTTTCTGCATATAATTGGAATGTTGAAAAGATATTTGCAATCGAAAAAGTTGAAATAAAATAGAGAATAATCAGTAAACCTACATTAGGATGTTTTATTGCTTTAACAAACCTAACCCAGCCGTCTTTTAGTTTTATACTTACAAGTTTTGCCTGACGGCGTAAATCTTCCGGTAATGATTCTTTGAGTATAATTGTTGCAAGTATAAGTGAAATTAAAGATAAAGCAGCTGAAAGAAATATAGGTGTACCATAGTCATATCTTTTTGCAAGCACTCCTCCGATGAACGGTCCGAAAACAAAACCTAAGCTGAATGCAGTTCCTATTATACCCATTCCTTTAGAACGTTCCTGAGGTGTGGTAATATCGGATATATAAGCCATAGCTGCACCAATATTCGCAGAGAAAAAACCTGCCAGCGACCTTGAAAGAAACAGAAGAAAAACAGATGCAAACAATCCGTGAAGTACCAGTCCCAGAAGTATATAAGATAATACATTACCTATGAGGCTGAATATTATTATCGGTTTTCTTCCGTAAATATCGGAGAGCCTGCCCCAAAGAGGGCTGAATATAAACTGCATCAGCGAGAATATTCCAGCTACAAATCCTATCTGGGTTTCCGACATATTTAATACGTTCTGTGAAAAAATGGGAAGAATAGGTATTAATATTCCAAACCCAAGCAGGTCGATAAAAACAACAAGAAAAATAACAAAGATTTTTTTCGATTTATCGGGTTTCAAATATTGTATCTACTCATTAAAAGAGGTTATCGAATTGCTTCTTGAACGCCTGACGTCACGTCCCCAGAAGAGTTTCCTGTTTAACACGCTGAAGTAATTGCTTGATAGGCTTTTTAAAACTTTTATCCTGTAGTCTGCCAGTGAAATGAGTATTTCTGACGGACCTTTTAAGGAAAATTTGCTGTAACCGTCGGCTGTAACTACGATCGGGACACGTGATATTACTTTGATTTTCAATTTACCGCTATCCGGTAAAATAACCGGACGTGCTGTGAGTGTATGAGGAGAAAGAGGTACAATAATTAACACATCACTTACAGGTACAACAATAGGACCACCTGCTGAAAGCGCGTAACCTGTAGAGCCGGTGGGCGTTGATACAATTAAGCCGTCTGCAAGATAAATGTTTATCAGCTTATTATTGTAATATGTTCTGATTTCTATGGTTTTTACAGTACCGGTTTGTCCTATTACTATCTCATTGAGTCCAAATATCTTCCTTTCAGGTTTTTGTGAAGTATAAGCCTGGAGAACGGTTCGTTGTTCAGTTTTGAATTTGTTGTTGACGATATCGGTAATGAATTTATTGATTTCTTTGGTCGATGTTTCGGCAAGAAAACCGAGTTTACCGAGATTAACTCCTATAATGGGTATATTTTTTTTCCCTACTATTTTTGCACTGTAGAGAAAAGTCCCGTCACCGCCGGCTGAAATAAGGTAATCACACTTTCTTGGAATTTCAGTATCTTTAACAATTTTTCTTTGTGCAATTGGGTATTTATTATTCTTTTTAACCAGCCATGCAGCTTCTTTTTCTATCACATAGCTGATTTTTTTCCTGTCAAGAAATTTTATTATCGATAGGATAATATCTGATAATCCTTTTTTATCAACGTTCCCTATTATTCCGAATGTCATGTTATTTTTCTGTAAATTAATTACATTAATTTTTTACTCAAGTTGACGCTTTGTAAATAATCTTAGAAATAATATATTTTAATACCCCCTGACTTTAGTTAGGGGTTGCAAGAATAAATTTAATTTATTGAACCGTTTTAACGGTTTGTTAATAGATATTTTTTTTTACAACTTCCGCAGTACAACCATAAGCCAGAGTGAATCAGTTTATTTTTTCTTCCTCTGTATTACCCGTGTTCTTGGAAGATGAATTTTGTTCCTTATTCGTTTGTTGTTTATCTTTTTCCGCTTCATCTACATAGTTCATTTTAAGCTGTCCGAGTACATTATCAAGTAATTTTTCTTCATAATTCTGTAAATTTCCCTTTGTCTTTATTTTAAGCATATCGAGCATATCTATAGAAAACTGTGCCTGTTCCAGGTTTTTTTCAATTTTATCGGTAACGGGATTTTTAATTTTACCCATAAACTGCATAGCAGAGAGTTCGAATGAACCGACAAGGTAAACAAATAACTGTGTATTTTTATCAGCTGATTCCATTGTTTTGCTTATTTATATGGTAAAGTTTAGAATACTTTGTTAAAACATGAAAAGATGAATAAATGCAGAGTTCAAGCCCGGTAAAACCGTCAAGAAATCCTGCTTTTAAAAAATACATCTTAATAAACGTAAAAACAGGTCTAAAAATAATATCAAAAATACCTGCTCTTTTGCCTGAGTCAAATAAATCCATTGCGCTGAGTGTTGTATAGTTATTCATCTTCGTAAGGTAATGCTGCAAAGTGGTATCGGTATAATGTATTATTTCATTACTCAGACTGCCTGTTTTCCCCTCATAGTTAATTTTTTCATGTACTCTTACTTTGTTAAATTTTAAACCTAATGATTTTTTAAATAAACGCAGTGTATAATCGGGGTACCAGCCGCAGTGTTTAATAAATTTATTCAGGAAAAAACTTTTCCGGTTAATCATGTAGGCATCGTAACGGGGATGTTTGATAATCGAGAGTATTTCATCCTTTAGTTCATTTGTTACCCTTTCATCAGTATCGATCCATAAAATCCAGTCGCTGCTTGCCTTTTCAAAACCTATGTTACGTTTTGCCCCGTAAGAAAGGTCAGGATAAACAAATATGTTATCGGTATATTTCCCGGCAGCAGTAAAGGTATCATCGGTGCTTCCTGAATCGATAATAATAATTTCATCTGCCCACTTAACCGTTTCAAGGCATTCCCTGATATTTTCGCTTTCATTATAAGTTATGATAATGACGCTAATCTTCATGTAACAGTATCAGGTTTTGATTCCGTGAATTTCCTGACCACGCTTCCAAAAATTGCAAGGTTAAAAGCTGTAAATATTTGAAGTACTGCAGGGAAAAGTACTCCCCAGGTTAAGCCAACAAGTAAAAGCCCTGAAATATTAAGCAGCGACGTGAACAGTAAATCTCTTTGTAATGACGGAGCTTTGTTTCTTATGAGGGATTTAATTCCTTTCCAGTATACCAAAAAATATACGGTAATTAAAATAACCAGTGCAGCAATTCCGCTTTCCAGATATACTTCAAGGAAATCATTATGCCATCCGCCTATATCTTTGTCGGCAACTTCGTTTTGGTATTGGAAAATTTCCTTAAAAGTTTTGGGTCCGAATCCTAAGAAAGGATGTTTGCCTAAAAGTTCTGTTCCGCCTTTCCACAGGTACTCTCTGCTGGATAGGTTAAGAGGGTCACTGATTCTTTGCTTTAATAAATGAGGATTGTCGCTGAAAGCGTAGATTACCGAAAAAACAACAATTGTAAACAGTGCAGTTATATAATACCATTTAATTTTATTTTTGAACAGTAAAAAGAATGTGAAGACAAATGCAAT
>CAYWTS010000055.1:0-6370 GCA_964461265.1 uncultured Ignavibacteriales bacterium | reverse complement strand
TCATCGTGTGTGCCAACGTTATCTATTTTACCCTCGTGCAGAACTATAATTCTGTCGGCATTGCGTATTGTTGATAAACGGTGTGCAATAACTATAGAAGTGTTGTTCTGTATCAGCCGTTCGATTGCCTGCTGGATCAGCACTTCCGATTCGGTATCAAGCGATGATGTTGCTTCATCGAAAATCATTATAGGTGCCCCTTTCAGCAGAGCCCTTGCTATTGCTATACGCTGCTTCTGACCGCCTGAAAGCTTAAGCCCGCGTTCACCTATTATTGTATTGTAACCGTTCTCGGTATCCATAATAAAATCGTGTGCGTTGGCATTTTTTGCTGCATCAGTAATTAGTTCGAACGGGATATTTTCGCTCCCGTATGAAATATTATTAGCAATCGTATCGTTGAATAAAATTATTTCCTGTGTAACTATTCCGAATAATCTTCTCAGAGAATTTAATTTAATATCTTTAATGTTTGTTCCGTCAATGAAAATACTTCCCGATGTTACGTCGAAGAATCTCGGAAGCAGGTCAACAAATGTTGATTTCCCGACACCGCTTAATCCTACAATAGCAATTTTCTCGAATTTTTTTATTTTCAGATTTATATTATCAAGAATCAGCCTGCCATCCTGTTCGTAACTGAATGATACATTTCTGAATTCAATTTCATTTTCAAATGCTAGTTTGGTTATAGCTCCGGGTTTTTCTGTAATATCCGATTTAAGGTCAAGTATCTCGAAAACCCTTTTAGCAGCAGCCGAAGCTTCCTGTATCCTGTTATTGACGGTGCTTAAATCCTTTATAGGAGTCATTAACTGGAATATTATGATAAGAAAACCGATAAATTCTTCAGGGTTTAATGTTGAACCGAGCAAAATCTCACGTCCGCCATACCAGATAATAAATACGCCTATGCATACCGAAACGTATTCGGTTAACGGACTTGTCAGGTCGCTGTAATAAGCGGTTTTCATTATCGTCTTAAAGTAATCTTTCAGTTTTTTATCGAATCGTTTGTTCTCATAGTCTTCGGTTGAGAATGCACGTATGATTTTGCTGCCGTATATAGTTTCTGAAATTGTTGATGTAAATTCAGCAAGTTTTTCCTGTAATCTTTCGCTGTATTTCCTCAGCTTTCGTCCTATCTTGATTATCAAAACCATCGAAATGGGGATTATGATTATTGAAAGCAGTGTCAGCTTCCAGCTAAGGTACAACGCCATCAGAAAGAAAATAATCAGTACAGCCGGGTCTTTCAGAAGGTTAGTGAACGTTACCGAAATTGTGTTCTGTAAAAGATTAACGTCAGTAACAAGCCTTGATATGATATCGCCTGCACGCTTTTCACTGAAGTATTTTAGCGACAGGGTATTGAATTTACGGTATAATTTTCTTCTTATATCGGTAACTAATGATTTTTCGGCGTACTGAGTGAGAATAGATTGCAGATATCCGAATAGATTTTTCAACAGGTAAGCCGAAAGCATTAATATGCAGACTTTTACTAGAGCTGAATATTTATCGCTGCCTGAAAAAATGAAGGAATCAAATGAGATCCGCAGTCTGTCTATAAAACCTGAAGTACTGCTGACTGTAGTTGATAGTGTATCACTTCCGCTTAAGAATAGCGTTTTTAGAAGCGGAATTGATAAATAAACCGATAGAGCATTAGCAAGTGAATAGAAAAGTATTAATACAAACGATAGTATTAATAAGCCTTTATAAGGTTTCAAAAGCTTTACTAACCTTAGGTATTCTTTCATTCGTTACTAAAATAACCTGAAATGGATTAATGTAAAAGGAAAGTTACAGGATAAGTGTGAATATACTCAAAAAATAAAATATTTGCTTTTATCAACAAATTACTTGATATTGCAGGAATTTTTTTAATTAAAACAAATTAAATGAAGAAAATTTTTATTTTTGTCACAATTTTTTTACTGCCGGTATTAACATTAGCATATCCTAAATTTGCTGCATTAACAGGTGAAAAATGCATGAGTTGTCACGTAAATCCGGATGGCAGCGGAATCAGGAATGCATACGGACTTAAATATGCTAAAGAGAACCTTTTCCTGAAGCCACTGAAGAAAGCGAATGAGAGTATGGAGTTTAATACCCAGCTTACAAAAGGTATTCAGATAGGTGCCGATATGAGAATGATGTTTGTTGATATTCAGAGAGGTGAAGGGAACCCTGACCTTAATTCATTCTTTCAGATGCAGTCCGATTTGTATATATATGCAAAGATGAATAAGTATTTACACCTTGTAATAGCACCGGCATTTAACATTCCGGCAAACGACTATCCCTATACAACTTTTGCAGTAAAATCCGAAATATACGGTATGGTTTCAAACTTACCGGCGGGATTGTTTTTCAAAGTTGGACGTTTTATTCCTAATTTTGGTTTAAGAATTGCCGAACATCGTGCATATAACCGTATGTATAATGATTTTTATACTCCTTATGCAGCCGATGCCGGTATAGAAGTGGGGATATCTCCAAGCTACTTTACTCTGACAGCAGGCATTTCTAACGGAACAAGTTATGATAAGAACGGCAGAGCAAACAACAGTTATGATTTCGATGCACAGAAACAGTTTACAACAACAGGTGATTTCAGATGGGCAAGTAAAAACGGGAGATATGCCTTTGGTATTGGTGGTTCATTTATATCTAATCCCTTTAAATATGACACTCAAAACAATGTTAATGCACTAAAAAATATAGGTGCAGCATTTCTTTCTATAGGATTGTTCGATAGGGTTGCCATTCTCGGAGAAATAAGCTATAACCGGCTCCAGATTCGTGACAGTGTTAATACTAAGATTGACTCGAAAATGATTTTCAGTGAAATTGATATAAGAGTTATCAAAGGATTGGAACTTAAGTTTCAATTCGAAGATTACAATCCCCAGCTTGGCGACCAAACCAACTCACAAAAAAGAAGAAGATACAGCTTTGGTGCAATTGTTTACCCTATGACAGGACTTGAAATAGAAGCGGTTTACCGCGTAATTGAAGAACCCGGGCTAAAAAAACAAAACCCGTCAACCGATATTAAAAATAACGAGTACCAGGCTGTATTTAAATTTTATTTCTGATATACAAGATATTAATTAAAAATCCTGACATGTTTCTAAAACCTGTCAGGTATAATTTTTTATAAATCTGTTTAATATTATTTAATTAACACCATCCGTTTCACATCAGTAAATTGCCCTGCCTCGATTTTATAAAAATATACACCACTAGAAAGGTTTATACCATTAAATAGAAATGAATAAGTTCCCGCTGTTTTTAATTCGTAATTTGAATAAACAACCTTGCCTGTAATATCATAAACAGTGATTTTCACAATTCCTTCAAATGGTAAATCATATTTTATGGTTGTTACGGGATTGAACGGATTTGGGTAGTTTTGATATAACCTGTATTGTTTTGGAATTATATTAGAAATAACATTATTTAACTGACTCTTAGGATTATTCAATAAATTAATTATTTCTTTCTTCCTCTGTGCTATAATCGAATATGTATTACTGCCCGGATTATCAAGTGTATCATGAAGCATTGCAAGTAAGCATTGTTTGTTTAAGAGTGCGTGAATGCCCTGTGAATTATTCTGGTTTTGCTGATACATATTTGTATAATCATTTATTGCATCGTTAAGCAAATATCTTCTGACTTTTGTCTTAATTACAAAATCCTCCGCAAGTTTTCTTAGCTTAACCGGGAATGTGTTGTTATTAAATACCTGCCCAAGATATACTGAGAAATTCTGAAATTCTGTTAAATTGCTTCTTTTCTTTTCGTAACAGTTAAATGCTCTTGTTAATGCTATAGCAGAATAAGAAGTGTTTTTATAATTTGTTACTACCTGCTTATATAAGCTGATAGCATTTACGTAATCCCCTGATACTTCTTTACGATATGCTTGCATAAACAGTTTTTCTGCTGAGGGGTTATCACCTCCAAGCGACTGTGTATAAACCGTATCGTATAAATCAAAACCAATGCTGTTTAAATCATATCCTGTTGTTTGAGGCGGTTCACCGTTATCAAGATATGGTTCAAATATAACTTCACCGCCGGTAACGTTGAATTTACCTGGAGTTGGTGTTTCCTCACCCCAGTAATTGTATGTCGTCAGCATTTCATTATATTCCGCCGGCAAACTGCCAACAACATAAAATTCTGTATATGGCTGGCTAATTACATTATAACCTGAATCAGTTTCGAGATATGAGTTGTCCTTAAAATGTAATGCAGATGAATCTGCATTACCTGTAAATGTATTATTGCCTCCAAGCCATGAGAGAGTTGTCCCTGAATTTAATGGTCTTAAAACTGGAACAGAATTAGAATAAACATCGAAGTTGATATTTAACGGACTGTCAAAAATATTCTTTAAAACATAGGGTGATGTGTAATATCCTAATAAAGATCTATAATATCCTGTAATAATATTATATTCTATTGTTCCGTTGGCATTATCAAGGAATATGCCGTTATCATGGCTTGAATTATTTGTTATTGTGTTCCTTGCAATGTATGGTGATGACTGAACAACCGCTATTCCTGTTTCACATTTTTCAAGTTCATTATCTATGATGTTTAAATAACCTGACGGGCAGTATTGAATTAAAATACCTGTCTCAAACCCGTTATCAATATCTGATACAAATGTGCAGTTACGCACAAGAACGTTATTGCTGTTAGAAATATATAAAGCATTTGGCACAGCAGAGCCGGTATAGTTAGCAAATGTGCAGTTTGAAATCTCTGTTGAGGGCTGGACTATGCCGGCACTTGATTTATCAACAATATTAACTCCGTTAATAGCATTTTCAATTGTGCAGTTTGTAAGTGTATCGTTAGAAATATCCTCTAAATAAATCCCATCCCAGGAACCGCCTGCATATAGAGAAGTAAATGTTGCATGGTCTGCAATAAGTCTTGCTCCGTCACTAAATACTAGCTTAGAATTGTAACCCATTTTAATTTCTGAATTTGGGTTCATTTTAAGAACAGTTGTCGGATCTTGGAAATATAAAGTTATGTTATCTGGTATTTCTAAGCTTGCACTATCACTCAATGTTACAATCGAACTATCATTAATAATATTATCAGGGCAGTTAATAATAGGGCATTGCCAACCATTTCTTATTCCTTGTATTTCAATAACTAATATACCTGTAACATGCATTCCCAAATTACAAAATTGGCCACCATTAACTAAATAAATCTTTGAATTCTGTGAATAATCAGTATTCATGACTAAATTACTAAAACAATGGAATATTATTTTTGTATCATTATTAACAATAATATTAGAGTATGGATCTAAAATTAATGTGCCATCCATAATTGTAAATATAAAGCTTGGCGAGCCTTCAATACCAACATCTGTATTTGTATTTAATGTTAGTTTAGCAGAATTACTTAATTTTAATTTAGCACCAGAATGTATATTTATAAATAATGGTTTCGACATAACGAGTGGCATTAAACCAAAAAGGCTATTAGGAGTATAAACATCTTTTTTTATCATCAGGTTCAAAGTTAAATTACCATTCTGCTTATCGTCATAAAAATTTTGATTACGCTGGTCAGGTCTGGGTGGCTGGTAACAATCGCGCCTTGCGTCTAGTGGAATCCAAGGATAATTATAACCGATTGAATTATCATAAAGAAAGTAACCTGATGGCGGACCATATATTTTTTCTCTTGGAACTGGTCTGTGTTCCCATGTTTTAATTTGTCTGTTTACATCTGAAATTTTTCTGTAAGTTCCTGCATTTTCAATTTTAAATTCAACTCTAGGCCCAGCTGGTCCGTCATTTTTAAAACCAAACCAAGTATCTGGTGCATTTAAATCGTAATCTTGTTCAAAAGTACAAGTATCATCAGGTTCACCTATATTGTCACCCCACCAAAATTCTAATTTATATTTGCCAAAACCATAAACACCATAAGCCATGCTAGTTACTTCACTCTTATCATGATTTAAGCCAAATTGGTCGATTGACCCCGCGCTTATTATAAAATCATTTTTTATATTCCCTCCATCTAGTCTTATTCCAGTTATGTAATCATAATACATTGGTGAGTTCTCTGGTGAACGGCGATAGGCTAAAAAATCATAATAACCATTACTAAAACCATTACATAACATACTAATAGGTTGAATTCTTACATAAAAAATTGTATTAGTAGAGTGATTTGAAAAATAAAGTTCAAGAGGAGCTGGTGGTTCTTCATCATCTTGTGGATAAAGATATACTGTTAAAAGTACAGAATGAATTAAAATAAAAGTAAGTTATTTAATAAGTATTTTCATATTAAAATTCCTTTCTTTTAATAT
>CAYWTS010000054.1:0-11244 GCA_964461265.1 uncultured Ignavibacteriales bacterium | reverse complement strand
TTTATACTTCTCCAGATTCCTTTTCCAGCCGGAGTATTTAGTCCGCTTTACAGATGAATCTTTAAATATTTTATTAAATTCTTCCTCATTCAGTCTTTCAAGTTCTTCAATACTTTTATTGTAAATTTCCTGTTTTGGATAAAAGTTTTCATCACTTGTTACAACATCATTCCTGTTAAACGGACACACATCCTGGCAAATATCACAGCCAAATATCCAGCCATGCAAATCGATTTGTTCGGGTATTTCGCTGCGGTTTTCTATGGTCTGGTATGATATGCATAAGTTTGAATCCAGAACGTATTCATCAACAATAGCACCGGTCGGACAGGCTTCAATGCAAATCCTGCAAGAACCGCAGAGGTCTTCGATTGGTTTATCGTAATGTTGTAATTCGAGAGTTGTAATAATTTCACTTAAAAACATCCATGAACCGTATTCGGATGTGATAACGTTTGTATGTTTGCCCTGCCATCCTATACCCGAACGAACTGCCCATGCTTTTTCCATAACGGGTCCATCATCGGTGTAAAAAATCGATTTAGTAACTGGTTTAACAGGTAGTTCTTCATCAATATATTTGCATAATTCTTTTAATTTCCGTTTAAGTATGATATGATAATCTTTTCCCCATGCATAGCGTGAAATTTTTGGTTTGGTTTCATCATACATAAAAGGAGTGAAATAGTTATATGCGAGGGAAATTACAGACTTAGCATTTTTTAATATTTTGTTTACATCCTTTCTTTTATAAATGCTTCGTTCAATCCATTTCATACCGGCATCATATCCTTTATCAATCCACTGTTTTAATCTAACAGATTCATCTTTTAAGAAATCAGCCTTCGAAAAACCGATTTTCATAAAACCAAGCTCTGCGGATTTTTGTATAATTAAATTTTTAATTTGCTGCTCGGCGAGCTTCATTGTTTTCGCTCAGCATTTATTATTTCATTGTGTCCTTGGGTTTGGGAAGTAATCTGATAGTGCGTACTATGGCGTCGATAATTTTTCTGTATTTATCGAACAGG
The DNA here is from genome assembly GCA_964461265.1 of uncultured Ignavibacteriales bacterium. Lineage (GTDB taxonomy): Bacteria > Bacteroidota > Ignavibacteria > Tepidaquicellales > OLB5 > CAYWTS01. Next base: position 10,213 of record CAYWTS010000054.1, on the reverse strand, counting down.
TCTTTTTTAACCTGCGCGTCTACATAAATATTATTTAAGCCGGTCTGGTCGGTGTGTATATAAAACTTGTATGATATACGCTGGTTGCCTGTTAAACGAGGGTCGGTTGTATAGGCAGAATAAGTAGAGTCATCCATTTCAAAGGGATTTTTAAATGTCGTTTTATTGAATGTACCTAGCTTGGGGTCATCTATTTCTATAAATATGTTAACAGCACTTGGGTCTTCGCTTAATGTATCGGCATTCACAATTACACCTTTAAAGTTTTCTGCCTGCAATCCGACAGTTCGGTAATCGGTTATTTTCCAGGCAGGGGGGACCGAGAAAGTCATTGGGGTTACGTCATTTCCGAAAGTTGTTTTTAATGAGTCAGGGATAATATAACGTGATGTATCGGACTTATTTTGTGCAGCCAGCAATGAGTCGGTTACACGTTTAAGTGAATCGCTTGTTTGGTTTTTGACTATACCTGCAGAATCCTCTTCGGTTTTGTCTTTGGGACGCTTGATTTTGGGAACAATATTTTTAGGTTTAATTTCTGGACGTGTTGTACCGTCATCGGTCTTTATTTCAGGTTCTTCCTTTTTATCAATATCGGGTGGTTCAAATTTTGGTGTTTCAATATCGGAAACTACAACTATCCTTTGGTTTCCTTGAAGATTGTTGTTTTCGTCTTTCGGGACTAAGCTTAGATATATCAACCAGATTACAAAAAGATGTGCAATAATAGAGAGTATAACACCTTTTCTGAGAAAAGATCTGTAAAATCTTCTGAGAATCAGGAAATTGCTTGAAGTATCGGTAGTAAGCTTATAATGCTCGCTTAACAATAATTCCTTCTCACTGCGTTCATCTATTACAACTGGTTTCAAAGTCTCTTCATCATACGCTTTTTTCACCTCTTCGGTAGTTTCAATAATACCCGGTTGCTTGGCTTGTTCATATTGTATGCTTTTTTCGAGGTCTTCCGATGTAATCTTTTCTGTATGTGTAAGAGTTGGGTCGGGTATGCCGATAATTTCGGATTTGTTCCCTGTTTTTAATTCTACTAAAGTAGCCGGTTTCTCAAAAACGTAATCTTTCTTCGAGCGGAATTCTGAACAAATGGCGATAGTCAGATCTGCAAATGAGCTTTCAACTTTAAGATTTGGGTGCCGGCAGGTATTTCTTAGTCTGCCTCGATAGGCGGAGCTGTTAAATACACAATCAATATTAATGCATTTAAGCTTAATCTCTTCTCCTGCTTGAGATTTGCCTTTGATGTTTTCAGTATTTTCAGATTTATTTACAGTCACTTCTTTCTAATACTTATATCAATAATTATCGATGAATGTTTCAGTGAATTTTTTGATTAACATGCTGTTTCTTTACCAAATATGTGGTTAAAAGAAATAACATACCCCCCAAAAAATTAGTTGCTATCGGGAGGTAAAAAGCCGTTTTTAAACTGCTAATATCCGATAATTTGCCAATAACCGAGGGTGAAATCGTATCACCCAGCAAATGTATGAAAAATATGTAAAAAGCATATGCCGTTGCTTTCAGCGTTCCGGGAACTATGTCTTGAATTAAAGCTACCACCGGACCGTAATACCAAGCCATGAAAAAGGTTCCGGTAAAAAGAGAAATCAACAGCATTGGGTACGATTTTGTGTTAACTATTATAAGCAGTAATGGGGTAGCTATAATAAATCCTAAAGATATGACAAATGATCTCGGCATTCGGTTTAAAATATACAGCTTATCTGCAAGATATCCGCCGAAATATATTCCTCCCAGCCCGGCAACCAGTACAATAGTTCCTACCGAAAATGCTGATTCCGCAACCGTGAAGCCATGATAACGCACAAGGAATTCGGTAATCCAGCTAATAATGGCACCTGAAGTAAATGCAAGAAATATACCGCCTGCAAGTATAGTGTTGAAAGCCGGTAATTTAAAAATTGAATATACCGAACTTCGTTTAAGATGCAGGCTTTCATGGTGTGCTGAAGGGCTATCGGAAATCTTTAAGCTGAGCAGTGCAAGTATCAGTCCAGGTATTCCTACTATGAAGAAGCATATTCTCCAGCCAAGAAGCGTACCGAGAAGTCCTGCTGTAACCATGCCAAGCGTTCCTCCTGCAAACATACCAAGATGGAAAATAGATAAAACTTTTGCCCGGCTTTCTTCCTGGTATTTATCGGCAAGTATAGCAGTGGCAGCAGGTCCGTATGCAGCTTCACCGATTCCAACCACGCTTCTGGCACCAAGAAGCTGGGCGAAATTCTGAACCAAACCCGAAAAAAAAGTGGCAACCGACCATACAATTACTCCTATCGATATTATTCTTTTCCTTATCCACCTGTCGGCTAAAATGCCGAGCGGAACAGATGCAACCGAATGAACAACCATAAATACCGTTCCAAGCAGCCCCAGCTCGAAATCGGATAATGTAAAGTCTTTTTTCAAAAAGTTGAACAATGGAAAAATAACCTGCCGGTCAAAATAATTGAAGAAATTAATGAGTGTTAGTACCCATAAAACCTTACCGGGAGAATTGATTTGCTTCAGGGTTTTATAATCCGGTTAATTAAGAAGATTAATTAAGAGGCGTATGCCTTAAAAATTCCACAAATAACCTGACACCAAAACCCGTAGCTTCTGTAGGTGTAATGTCAGTAGTTTCGGAGTTCATTGCAGTTCCTGCAATATCGATATGTGCCCACGGGTATTTGTTATTGACGAACTTTTTCAGGAATATTCCTCCCATTATAGTTCCTGCTTTGCGTGCAGGGCCGATATTTTTAATATCTGCAACTTCACTTTTCATCATTTTTTCAAATTCCTCATATAGAGGCAGTTCCCATAATCTTTCGTATGATTTTTCTCCGGCTTCGAACAAATTAGATATCAACTCACGGTTTGTTCCCATAACACCCGCCACGCTGTTCCCGAAAGTAATAAGTGCAGCGCCTGTTAATGTTGCTATGTCAATAACTGCTTTTGGTTTATAGTTTGATGCATAACCGAGTGCGTCAGCCAGTATAAGCCTGCCTTCGGCATCAGTGTTCAGCACTTCTATCGAAATACCGCTGTAACTTTTTATGATGTCACCGGGCCGCATAGCATTTCCATCGGGCATATTTTCAACACACGGTATAAGCCCTATTAAGTTAATTTTCAAATGCAACCTTGAAACAGCTTCGAATGCCCCCACAACAGCCCCTGCGCCGCACATATCCATTTTCATTGCTTCCATTCCGCCGGATGGCTTGAGTGATACACCGCCTGTATCAAAAGTTACACCCTTGCCTACCAGAACAACAGGTTTTTCGGATTTTGAACTGCCAAAATACTGAAGTATTAGAAATCTTGGCGGATTTACGCTGCCCTGCGAAACTCCTACAACCCCTCCCATGTTCAGCTGCCTGACTTTCTTTTCATCGAACACAGTTACTGTGTATCCTGCCCTTGGTGCCAGTTTTTTTACTATATCTGCAAACTTGTCGGGGGTTAATTGGTTAGAAGGCTCATTTCCCATATCGCGGCAAATATTTACAGCATCACTTATTATCTTTGCAGTTTTTAATGCACTATTTATTTCGTGATTATATTTTGGGGAATCGGTAAAGAAAATTACTTCCTCAAACAGCACAGGAGGTTCCTCGGAAGAATATTTCTTAAAATGATACTGTGAAAGGAAAATACCTTCAGCAATAGCCTGCATAATATCTGCGAGCGGTACGTTAATAATGCTTTTTATCTGTGCAAGGTCGGGGACTTCGAATCCCACAATCTTTAATTTCAGGGAGTTTAATTTTTTTGCCATAGAAGCGTAAGCACGCCTGAGCTTATCGAGGTTTATTTCCTTGCTTTTTCCAAGCCCGCCCAGTAAAAGCCTTTTCGATTTTACATCGTTATGCACATAAGCTATGGTATTTTTTCCGTGCTCGCCGGTAAAATCTTTAGAATCGATTAATGAATTAAGTGAGCCTTTAAATAATGTATTAAGCCACTGAAGTTTTGTTTGTACCGAATCTTCATAAGCTACCGATGCCAGAGCATCTGCTTTTACATCTTTTATCTTTTTAACTTCGAATTTTATTTTCATACTATTATTGAAATTTATTTATATTACTTTTTTTGATACTTGTGTTATTCGTCGTACGACTTGAAGTCGTAGGACGATCTAGTATATGATTATCTTAAAAACTTTTTTGTCTTATCAATAACTTCCTGTACCAATTCATCAAGCTCGGCTCCTAATATAAATGCACCTGCAGCATTTTTATGACCGCCGCCGCCGAAATGTTTTGCAAGTTCGTTTACATATATATCACCTTTTGAACGAAAACTTACTTTTACCCCCCTTTCTGACTCTGTAAAAATGATTCCGAGCTTAACGGTGGATATGCTCAATAAATGAGCGCTGAAACCGTCGGTATCCATTATATTTGTTCCGGTTTGCTCGAAGTATTCCTTCTTCAGAATACCGTATGCAATTTTATCATCCAGCTCTAGCTTTACATGGCTTAAAAATAATGAAAGCAGTTTTAACCTTCCGTGAGTTGAATAGTTATAAACACATGAATAAACATCTTCCGGGTTCACACCTGTTTCAAGGAGGTTGGCTGTAATTCTGTGAGTTTCGGAATCGGTTCTCTCGAAACGGAATGAGCCGGTATCAGTCATAATGGCTGTATATAAAGGAACAGCTATATCGTAATCAATCGTGTAGCCGTTTTGGGAAAAGAAATTGTAAAGTATTTCGCCAGTGGCAGGGGAGTCGGTATCGGAATAATAAAGGTCAAAACCATTTTTGTTATTACCCAGGTGATGGTCGATGCAGACTTTTTTTGCTTTGCTCTGCCTTACAACATTTTCCATGGTTCTTAAGCGTGCATATTCGTTGGTATCGAGTATAAAAATAACGTTTGCTGAGGTAATATATTCATCATGCAGCTTTTCATCATAAATTTCTATGAAATTATCGGTATCAAGGAATTTATAATTATCGGGTGTAGGGGAGCTACTTATTATTTTTGCCTCTTTTTTAAGCTTTTTCAGATAGCGGAAAAGGGCTATCTGGCAGCCAATAGAATCGCCATCAGGATTAACATGGCTTGTAATTACAAATTTTGAGCTATTTTTTATTAAACTGCTTAATTTTTCCAGCATTTTACAAACGAATATTGAAAATAACTATTTAATTGAATTATATCAATGATTTAGAATACTATTTTACAACAATTATAAAAAATTTTTTAACTTAGAATTTTGAAAACTCAGTTATTTATGATTCATGCAGGTTATTAATAGGTATTTGCGAAAATTTCATTATTCATTTGTTGTTATATAGCTAAACAACAAAAAAAGACACTCCTGAAACTCGGGGTGCCTTTTTATAAAGTGTATTGATTGTGTTACACTGTCTGCAGCTGGCTTTCCAGCTTCGACGCTATCGCCTGTTTAGGGACAGCGCCTATTATTTGGTCAACAACCTTACCGTTTTTGAAAATTAATAAGGTGGGGATGCTGCGGATTCCATAAGTCGTGGCTGTATTGGGATTGTTATCCACATCCACTTTCCCGAATTTAAACCTGCCGTTATACTCATTCGAGAGTTCCTCAACAAGCGGTGCAATCATCTTGCAGGGACCGCACCACACCGCCCAGAAATCTACCAGTACAGGCAAATCGGATTTTATAACTTCAGCTTCAAAGTTTGCATCAGTGAATTCAAATGATGGCATTTATTTTCTCCTTTTTTTATTCCCGCGAAGGCGGGAATCTATTATTAATTATGATTATTATTTGTAATTAACAATGGATACCCGTTTTTACGGGTATGTTAAAAGAACATTCTCTCTTCCGAACAAATTCTCCAGAACCTCCTTTGCCGATTGATTGTATTCGATATTGTATCCCTCAAGAACGAAAGTCTTGTGATTCCCGTTTTCGTTTGTTATTTCTATAATAACTTCGCATCCTCCATTCTGGCTGTTTAATAACTTTTTCAGTTCATAAATCTTTTCGGTTCTGAATGCTCTTGCATTTATTTTAATTGTAATCTTTTCGGGTTTTATAGCTATACCGTTTTTTCTTTTTGTAATTAATGAAGCATCTTCAACAATCAGCTTAATTGCATTTCCGTTCTCTTCAGCTTTACCAACTACACACATAATATTATCGTTATGCAGTTTATCTTTAAGGTTGTCGAAGTTTTTTCCGAACACAATACACTCGCCATGACCTGTAAAATCCTCCAGAATGAAAGTAGCAAATTTATTCCCTTTTTTGCTTTGTTTCACCTGATATTTTGATATTATTCCGCACATCTTTACGCGTGTAAGCTTAGAGAAATCGATTTTTTCTTCTTCAACATCACCGATATCCCCGAAACGGAGTGTTGCAAGTGAATTGATTTCTTCCTCGTACTCTTTTAACGGGTGCGAACTTAGATATAAACCTAATACCGATTTTTCGTGTGAAAGCTTTTCTTTTTCTGACCAGTCCCTGATGCTATTGTATTCGGGTGTGTCTAGAAGGTTAGCAGCACCTTGTTGCTTGATCCCGCTGAAAAGAGATGACTGAGAAGGTGATGAGCTTTTATAGCTGAAACGCTGAACAACCATATCATAATTATCGAACAGCTTCCTGCGGTTTGGCTCAATCGAATCAAATGCTCCGGCATATATTAGAGCTTCGATGGTTTTTTTATTAACCAGCCTTGTATCAACTCTTGTGCAGAAATCTACAAAATGCTCGAACTTCCCGTTTTCTTCTCTTTCTTTAACAAAATTTCTGACTGCTGCTTCTCCTATATTTTTAATCGATGAAAGTCCATATAATATTTTATTGTCTTCGGTTTCATCGATAGTATAATCAGCAAAGCATTTATTAATATCGGGTCTGCAAATATTAATTCCCATTCTCCGTGCATCATTTATCAGCAGAACCATTTCGTCCATATCGTCTTTCCGGCAATTAAGCTGTGCTGTCATAAATTCAAGCGGGTAATGAGTCTTAAAATAAGCGGTATAATATGCAAGTATAGAATATGCAACACTGTGAGATTTGTTAAAGCCGTAATCGGCAAATTTAAGGATTAAGCGGAATATTTCTTTAGCGGTTTTTCTGTCAAATCCGTTAGAAACAGCACCGGTAATAAATTCTTTTTCTTGCTCTTTCATCAGCTTTTCGTCTTTTTTGCCCATTGCACGGCGTACAACATCAGCTTTTGCAAGCGAGTAGCCAGCTACTTCACGGACAATTTGCATTACCTGTTCCTGATAAACAATAACTCCGTAAGTTTCCTTCAGGATCGATTCAATTTTTGGGTGGGGATATGTAACTTCTTTTTTACCGTATTTTCTGTCAATAAAATCAGGTATTAAATCCATAGGGCCGGGCCGGTAAAGTGCATTCATAGCTGCAAGGTCGTTTATATTTTGCGGTTTCAGCTTTGTAAGATACTCTCTCATTTTTGGGCGTGAAAACTGGAAAACACCTATTGTATTTCCTGCAGAAAAAAGTTCGTATGTTTTAGTGTCGTTCATATCAAGAGAATCGATATCTATTTTAATACCCTTAAATTTTTCAATTAATTCAATTGTATGCTGAATGATCTTCAGTTCCTTTAGTCCGAGAAAATCCATTTTAATCAAACCGGCTTTCTCAAGCATTTTCATATCGAACTGCGTCATGTACTGGTTTTCCATCTGCGGTGTTTTGCTTACAGGTACATAATCGGTTATATCGGATGGTGCAATCACCACACCGGAAGCATGCATGCTAACATTCTTGTTCAGGTTTTCGAGTACAATGGAATAGTTCAGGAGTTTTTTTCTATCAGGCACTTCGTCGAAGTATTGTTTGAATTCCGGTATCTCGTTATAGCAGTCTTCAAGAGATTTTACCTTGCCGAAAATCGAAGGAACGTGTTTTGTGATTTCGTTCATCGCATCGAAAGGATAGTTCAGTACCCTCCCAACGTCTTTAAGAACAGCTTTTGTTTTAAGCTTGTTGAAAGTGATAATTTGCGAAACAGAATTTTCACCATACTTATTTTTAGAGTAATTAATCACATCATCGCGTTTATCATCCTGGAAGTCGATGTCTATATCTGGCATAGATACCCGTTCGGGATTTAAAAATCTTTCGAAAAGCAGGTTATATTCAAGCGGATTTACATTTGTTATACCAAGTGCATAGCAAACCAGAGAGCCGGCTGCGCTTCCTCTACCCGGTCCCACCAGCACATTGTTTAGCTTAGCATGATTAATGAAGTCGGAAACTATCAGAAAATACCCGGAAAAGTTCATTTGCTTGATGATTTCAAGTTCCTGGTTTAGCCGGTCACGTTCTTCCGAGGTTACGTTTTTTATTTTTCTGTTCAGCCCTTCATGTGCAAGTTTCTCCAGATACTCATCAAGACTGTTTACCCCGCTGTTGGATGGAACCGGGAAATTGGGCATATGATAAACACCCACTGGCAATTCAAGATTGCATTTTTCTGTTACCTCAAATGTGGAATCTATTGCTTCAGGGAATTTTTTGAAAAGTTCACACATTTGCTCTGCTGATTTAAAATAAACCTGGTCGGTGCCGTATCTTAAATCCTTTTCGAGGTCGAGCCCTTCTTTTTCGCGTGAGAGGTCGGTATTTATATACAGAAAAAGGTTATGAGGAATAGCATGCTCATGTTTTATATAATGTATATCATTTGATGCTATTAGTTTTAATCCCACATCTTTGGCTATCCGCGGCATATTTTCAAGTATAGGTTGTTCTATGCCGATTCCATGGTTTTGGATTTCGAGGTAAAAATCGTTATTAAATATTTCTTTATAAATTACAGCTGCTTCTTTAGCTTCCTCAAGATTCCCTTTTACAAGATGTGTTGAGACTACACCCCCTGCACAAGCTGAAAGGGCAACAAGGTCGCCGCTATACTGTTTTAATAGTTCAACATCCAGTCTGGGTTTATAGTAAAATCCTTCGATTTGTGCTAAAGATACTAATTTTACAAGATTTTTATATCCCTGTTCGTTTTTAGCGAGTAATACAAGGTGGTCGTAATTTGATTTACGGTTTAACTGTTTACCCGGTTTTCCCTGTAATGCTGCTGATTTTTCTAATTTGATATTGGTAAAACCGCTGTCTAAACCCTGTATATCTTTGCCTTTATCGAAACGTGAACCCTTTGTAACTATATAAACTTCACAGCCAATTATTGGTTTTACACCCCTGGCTTTTGCTTTATGGTAGAATTCCATTACACCATACATTACACCGTGGTCGGTTAATGCAATAGCAGGCATATTATTTTCAATTGCTGAATTGATAAGTCCATCGGTTGTGCATATCGCATCGAGCAGGGAGTAATGTGAATGATTATGTAAATGAATAAACTCTGCCAAGGGTTTAAAAAGTTATGGTAAAAAATTTTACCGGGGTGTTGTTACAAATATAAGGAAAAAAAAATTGAGATGAATAAAGAAACTTATATATAAAGAGATTTTATTTATGTATAGTATAGAGTAAGTCTGACAATTAAACTTTGCATTAAAAACTGCAGGGAAAAGGCATGCCTTTTCCCTACTATGATAATAATTTATATATCAGTTATGCTGGCGGGGGTTCTGCCGGAGGAGGAGCTCCTGTGGTTTCGGCAGGAATTGTTTCGGGTGTTTTTGTTTTTAAGCCAAAAATCCCCAAAATCCCGCATATCAGGAACATTAGCAGTGCAAGGTAATAGCCAATGGCATATTCAACACCAATAACCTGTGTTCCTGCATCTTTAACCTCACTTCCTGTTTTAAACCGGAAAATCAGCAGGAGTATGAATCCCACAAATCCTCCAATCATATAAAGGTTATTGAACATTTTAGATTTAATTAAACTGAATATCAGTATAGCAATAGCCACGATAAATGAAATTAATACAAATATATCTGAGATACTCTTAGTATCTTTTGGCTGTGTACCTCCTAAATCGAGCCCGCCTCCGGGATTGTAGGATGTACCGAATGCCAGACCGAAACCTGAAACCGACATTATGGTTGAACCGCCGCATGTCAGGTTGATAAAAGGTAAGAAGAAAAAGATAATAATAAGAACTACGCCTGCTGGTTTTAGAATTTTCATGTTTCCCCCTGGATTGATTTTTTTAATAATACGGATTAGTTAAATGAGATTAAAAGAAATATAGATATTAAAATGTAATAAA
>CAYWTS010000053.1:0-11937 GCA_964461265.1 uncultured Ignavibacteriales bacterium | reverse complement strand
GAAAAATGAAGGATTTATCACCTCACCTATTGTCAGAGGATTACTTATTACAAGCACCTACTTTTTTGCTGGAACGGTTGGGCAATCTGTTTGGAGACGCCCTATCGGAGAACTTGCCATAAAAAATATTTCTGCAGAAATTCCATCGGAATATTATTTATACCAAAATTATCCGAATCCTTTTAATCCGGTAACAAAGATAAAATTCAGCCTCCCAAATCCCTTAAACAAGGGGTTGCAACCCCTTGTTCAAATAAAAGTGTTTGATATCCTTGGTAGTGAAATAACTACTCTTGTAAACGAAACATTAAAATCCGGAACATATGAGGTTGAATGGGATGCATCAAACCATCCAAGCGGTACGTATTTTTATACACTTACAACCGAAGTATACAGAATGACAAAAGCAATGATACTTTTAAAATAGCGATATGTGAATTGCGAAATAGTGAATTAAAAATTACGAATTGCAGATTTAAGAATAACGGTTAAATCTAATATTTTTCGAACCTCTAACTTCGAACCTCCAACTTCTTTTTTCCTTTTTCCATTTTTGCCTCTTACTGTTTCTGAAAAGTTTATTTTAACCATTCGGAAAAATTGAGTATTTTTGTAAAGATTGTAGAAAATTGACATTGTGGCGTAAGAATCTTTACATTATCTGGGCTGCGCAGCTGATTGCAATGATTGGGATGAGCATGGTAATTCCCTTCCTCCCCCTCTATGTTAAAGACCTCGGTGTAACCGACCCCTCGGAGCTAAAGCGATGGAGCGGACTGGTTATGTCGGGCGTTTTTATCACCGCTGTTATTGCAACACCCATCTGGGGCTGGCTTGGTGATAGGGTTGGCAAAAAGAAAATGGTAATACGTGCAATTTTCGGGCTGGCATTATCACAATTCCTTATCGGGCTCTCAAGTGACGTTTTCGAGCTTTTCCTGTTCCGTATGCTCCAGGGGACATTAAGCGGATTTATTGCTGCAGCTTTAGCACTTGTTTCCTCTAATACTCCTAAAGAAAAATCCGGTTATGCAATAGGATTTCTCGCTTCATCAACTGCGGCAGGAAATATGCTGGGTCCTTTTGTAGGCGGCATGCTTGCCGATGCGTTTGGCTACAGGAATGTTTTTTTTATCACGTCTGTGCTTTGTTTTATAAGCGGAATGCTTGTCATGTTTTTCGTGAAAGAAATAAACCGCTCATATAATTCAGAGAATAATGTTCTGGATAATTACCGGCTTGTTTTCGAAAACAAAAATATAAAATATGCAATGTATTTGCTTATTGTTTCCGCTGCATCTATTTCAATGATACAGCCGATGTTTGCGTTGTTCATCGAAAACAGAGCTGGCAGCGTGCCTTACATCGCAACTCTAACCGGCTCGATTTTCGGTGTTATGGGAATCTTCCAGGTAATATCCTCTCCTATTTGGGGAAAGAGAAACGATAGGAAAGGCATCAGGAAAAACCTGGCTTTTGCCTTAATTGGCGCCGGAATCGGATATGCTTCCCACGTATTAACAACCGGCACATGGCAGCTTATACCTGTAAGGGCTTTCCTTGGTTTTTGTGCGGGAGGTGTACTGCCCTCGCTTTATACTTATATAAACTCAAACATACCTATGGAACGCAAGGGCGGAATAATGGGAATTGCATCTAGCTTCACATTGTTCGGGAATATGCTGGGACCGTTTTCGAGCGGGTATATAGCTTCATACACCAGCATAGAATTTATTTTTGTATTGAGCGGTGCACTGCTTGTGCTTGCAGGAATATTTGTGTATTTTAAGCTTTGCGATTTGCCCAAAAGAACTGAAAAGGAAAAAATTGAAGACGAAATTGAACTGAAAAAATTTGAAACGCTTGAGAAAATGTGATATGATAATTAATACAATAACATGAAAAATATATTTACTGCTTTCATATTATTTACATCATTAAACTTATTTTCGCAGGATACTTCACACATTTACAGGTGGCATAATGTGGATATGCTTATCCGCGACAGAAAGATAGATAAAAGTGATGCTATCGATTCAATTGCAAAATTCGTTCCGCTTGCAAAAAAATATTTTAAGAGTTCTGGGTTAACCGTAACTCAACGAACTGACTGGGTTTTTCCTCTTTCGGAGTTCTCGGAAATAAGCTACAGGACAAACGGCAATGATTACAAAGAGGCAGGATTCGATTATTTCCAGGGCGGTGAATCCAAAGGTCACCCTGCACACGATATTTTTATATTGGATAAAGACAGCAACGCTATAGAAGACCTGACCGGTAACTATGTAGATGCTGCTGCAATGGTCAACGGAGTTGTTATCTCACTGCATTTGGGATGGAAAAAAGGAGATTTCTTCAGAAGCGGTAATTACGTTAAACTGTTTGACCCCCAAAGCGAGGCGATATTTTACTATTCACATCTTGATTCGGTTTTTGTAAATGTTGGGCAAATTGTTAAAGCAGGTGAACCTATCGGATACGTTGGCAGAACAGGCAGGAAAGCAATACACGGCAAAACACATCTGCATATTGCTTATTATAAAATCGAAGATGGTTATCCGGAACCTGAGGATATTATACAGGATTTATATAAAGCAGAGAAAAAGATTAAATAACTCTATTCACTATTAACCCCCCGGAATCGGAGCAGGCATTGACTCACTTACGCTAAAGCTTCAGTGAGCAAGCCACTGAATGATTTACTCCCCCGCTATTGCAGCCATAATTTCCGCTTCGGCGGCAAGCTCACCGTCTAAGCTATTCTTGAATGCTTTGCCTTTGAATTTGAATATGTTTCGTTTCCTGTCTAATATTTCAAGCACAAAGAAAAGCTGGTCACCCGGTATAACCTGTTTGCGGAATTTAGCTCTATCTATAGATGTAAAATAAGCGAGCTTGTTTTCCGGATTTTCTATCATGCTTTTCATTAAAATTCCTGCTGTCTGAGCCATAGCTTCAATAATCAATACTCCGGGCATTAAGGGCTTTTGCGGGAAGTGCCCCTGGAAAAACGGCTCATTTGCCGTAACATTTTTTACACCCGTAATGCTTTTTCCCGCCTCCATATCAATTATCTTATCAACCAAAAGGAATGGATAGCGGTGAGGGAGTATCTTCTTTATAGCATTAATATCAAGCAGAACTCCTGAGCTCGAAGCACTCTGGAATTTTAATTTAAGTTTATTCTGCTCATAAAGCTTACGCAGTATTTTCACAAACTCAATATTCGCTTTATGCCCCGGACGTGCAGCAAGAATATGTCCTTTAATAGGTGCACCTATTAATGCAAGGTCACCGATTAAATCCACAAGCTTATGGCGTGCCGGCTCATTTTTAAATCTAAGCTGGCTGTTGTTCAATATGCCGTTATCACCAAGCACAACAGTATCTTCTATACCGAGTTTTTTCATCAGCTTTTCGAGGTCTTGCTGCGTAAGCTCACGGTCAACAATAACAACGGCATTTTCAAACTTGCCGCCTTTTATCAATCCCTGGTTGTAAAGGTCTTCTACCTCATGCAGAAAGCAAAACGTACGGGCAGGAGCAAATTCATTGGCAAACTCATCCTGCAGATTGAAAAGTCCTGTATACTGCGAGCCAAGTGCAGCATTTTTGTAATCAATCATCACTGTCATCTTGAAATCGTTAAGCGGCATAGCAACAATATCAACTTCATTTTTTTCATCGCTATAATGAACAGTTTGTTCAATCACAAGATAATCTTTCGGTGCATCCTGCTCCAAAAATCCTGCCTGATGCAGTATTTCAACAAAGGGTTTTGCACTGCCGTCAACTACAGGCGGTTCGTTGGTGTTAAGCTCTACAATTATATTATCGATTTCACAGCCCATAATTGCAGCAAGAACATGTTCAACTGTTTTTATCTCAGCACCGTTTAATGCAATGGTTGTGCCCCGTGAAATATCGGTTACATGGTCAATATCGGCAAGAATTTCGGGAGAGCTTGGCAGGTCGATACGTTTGAAACGGATACCGTAATTCTCAGGTGCCGGCTTAAAAGTCATCGATGAAGGCTTGCCCGTGTGCAAACCAATCCCCGAAATTGAAACACTTTTCTGTATTGTGCGTTGTTTAGTGAGCATATTGATTATTTGAATTTATTCTCCAATTCTTTAATTCTTCTTTTAAAATCCTCTATATGTCTTAACAATGCTTCCTTCTTTAGTTCTTCTTTCTGCGGCTGCGCACGGTAACCTGAATATACACCCGGTTTTGTTATCGACTTAGATATGTTTGTAGCTGCTGTTATCATAACATCGTCACATATCTCGATATGCCCTACAATACCAACTTTACCGCCTATCAGGCAGTTCCTGCCAATCTTTGTGCTTCCGGCAATACCTGTATGTGCAGCAATAACCGTATTCTCGCCAATAATAACATTGTGAGCAATCTGTATCTGGTTATCGAGCTTTACGCCTTTGCAGATTTTTGTTTCACCTATTGTAGCTCTGTCAATAGAGCAGTTGCTGCCGATTTCAACATCGTCTTCTATGACAACAATACCCTTCTGGGGAATTTTCTGGTAAGTTCCGTCAGGATTTTTTGCCTGCCCGAATCCGTCGCTGCCTATCACAGTCCCTGAATGGATTATTACCCTGTTCCCAATTTTACACCCGGAATAAATTGTAACATTAGGATAAATTAAAACATCATCTCCGATAACGGCACCGGCAAGGATAACACTGCCGGGTAAAATTCTTACTCTGTTCCCAATAACTGCTTTTTCGCCTACAAAGCAATTAGCACCAATTCTTACATCTAATTTTGCAATTTGTGCAGTATCGGCTATTACCGCTGAACTATCTACACCAATTTTTTGCAGCTCGGTTTTGGGCAAGAAAATATCAAGAACTTTGAGGAAGGCAAGATAGGGGTCATCGACTTTTAACAACTGAATATCATTTTCCCGTTTAGGCGGGATAAATTCTCTCGAAACTATTACTGCACCTGCACAGGTTGTTACAAAATATTTTTCATAAAGTCTGTTTGAAATAAATGTAATATCGTTATTATTTGCTTCTTCTATTTTAGCAACACCTGAAATTTCGGTATTGCCGTCTCCGAGCAATTCACCGTTCAATATGGCTGCTATCTCGGATAATTTCATAAAGATTTATTGTGATTCGAGTTTTTTGATAACTTTATTTGTCAGGTCATATTTCTCATTCATATAAAGAAGCATTAATTCGCTGCTTCGGTCGAAGACAAAATCGTAATCCCCTTCTTTTGCAACATCCTGTATCGCTTTAAACACCCTGTCTTGTACAGGTTTCATAAGCTCGCTTTGCTTCAGGAAGTATTCGCCGTTCTCACCAAACTTCTGTGTTTTGAAATCGGCAATACGCTTTTCCATGTTTTTTATTTCTTCTTCCTTTTGTTTTTTAATGTTTTCGGTAAGTATCAGCTTCTTCTTCTCGTAATCGTCTTTCATATAAGTTAAGCTGTCATTCATCGAGAGCAGCTGGTTTTTCCACTGGTCTACCAGATTATCAAGATTCATCTGGGCATCTTTCGCATCCTGCATGCTTTCAAGAATAACTTTTGAATCTACATAGCCAATTTTGACCTGTGAGAAAACACTTACACCTGTTATAAAAGAAAAAAATATTATTAAAACATTTCTCATTTTAAATTCAGATTGCACCTATTTAAGTTTATCAAGCACCTTAAATGTAATATCGAATTCCTTATCACCGAATATTAATGCATCGGAAGCTTTGTCTAAAACGTAATTGTATTTAAGCTCTTTTGCTACATCAGAAATAACCTTTACAATCTTTTCTTTTAACGGTTTAAACAGTTCAGACTGTGTTTTCAGAAGTGTCTCCGACGAGCTTTGCTTATATTCGTTATATTCCTGTTCCATCTTCTGTATTTCTACCTGCAGGTTTGCAAGTTCCGTTTCGAGAGCTTTAATTTCATCGGGTTTTAACGTTCCTGCTTCGACCTGTTTTTGTGCTTCTTCGTACTTAGTTTTGAATGAAGCAGCTTTATCTTTCAGTTCTTTTTCCTTTGTTGTTAAGGTATCTATATACAGCTTTTGCAGGTCTTCGAGCTTTTTTTGCAATTCCTGAGCTTCTGGAAGCTGTTTAAGTATCACGTCGCTGTCTACAAAAGCTACTTTTACCTGTGCCGAGACCGAACTGTAAATAAAAGCTGCTGTTAAAACTATCAAAAAGAATGTCTTCAAAATGTTCTCCTTTAATTCCGGATACCCGGATGTGTTTATAAAATTATTAAATCAAATAAATTAAAATCCTCTTCCGAACTGGAAGTGAAATAAAAGTGCTGGCTCGTTGCCATCTACAATTTTTCTATCGAAGCCATACCCCAAATCGAATCCTATCATACCGACTGCGGGTAATATTAGTCTTGTTCCGAACCCAACCGAACGCCTGAGATCCAGCGGGTTCAGGTCTTTAAACTTAGCCCATACATTACCTGCCTCTGCAAATGCAAGAACATAAATTGGTATCGGGTCAAGCGAAATAGAATATCTCAATTCTAATCCATATTTTATTAACACTCTTCCTCCAACATAACTGCCATTATCTATCGGACCGATAGTCCTGTCATCATAACCTCTTAAGGCAATAGTATTATATGCCAATCCATTACCCCCCATATACAGAAACTCATTTGGCGGTATGTAATTATCGCTTGCAAGACTTGTAACTCCTTCAAACTGAAAATTTGTGTAGAGTACGAATTTGCCTAAATTGTCAAGGTTGTTATAAGCTTCCGCCTGAAAACCCTGCTTGAAAAAACTAATGTTCCCAATAACATTAGCACCTGCAAGCTCTGAACTAATTACAACTTTTGAGCCAAAAGAGGGAAAAATAGGACTGTTTGTGGAATTACGTGTAATTATTTGTCCGATACTTACCTGGCTTCTTACGCCGGTTTCATAAATACCTGCTCCATAAATTACATCCGTTCTCTGTAATTTTAAGTACCAGTCACCCCTGAAATAATCATCTGGAAAACGGAACCTCCTGCCTAAGCTTAAAGTAACACCGGTTTCTCTTATCTCATACGTGTAATTTTGCTTAGAATCGAACAAACTGATACCTATTAATGTAGGAGTATCCAGGAACCATGGTTCGGTAAAGCCAAGGCTGAAAGTTCTGTACGTTCCGCTTGTTCCAAAATCCCACTGGAAGCTGAGTATCTGCCCGGCGCCGCCGGATAGCGGGTCAAATATATCGAAGTTATTGAAAACCAGTCCAATGCTTCCGGAAACTCCGAAGGTCTGGCTCCAGCCAATCGAAGCGTTCAGCTGGTCTGAAGACCTTTCCTCAACTTTATAAATCATATCTACCGTACTGTCATTTCTCTGTGTGAAATCGTAAGAAAGCTTTTCCGGATTAAAATAGTTTAGGTTTTGCAGATTCTGGATACTGCGAATCAGGTTTGCCCTGTTAAAATACTGACCCGGCAAAGTGTACAGTTCACGCCTTATTACTTTATCCTGTGTTTTCTGGTTGCCCTCAATCGAAACTATGCCTATCCTGTATTGCCTGTTTTCCGAAATGTGAATAACCAAATCAAGCCTGTTGTTACCTGCGTCTTTTTCCTCAACATCTGCCTGAAATCCAAGGTAACCGTTATCAAGGTATAATGAAGCTAAATCGGTCTGGTCTTCATTACCTCTCAGATTCATTTCGAATTTTTTCTTATTATAAACATCACCCCGTTTGAAATCGAGACGCTCTTTTAATACCGAATCGGGATATACTTTATTACCTTGGAACGTTATATTATTTACACTGTATCTGGGACCTTCATCTATTTTGATTTTAATAGTCATGGCTTCCTTATCGGTACTGTACGTAAACGTATCACCCGTAATTACCGCATCCTTGAAACCTTTTTCCTGATAAAGGTCTATAATAAGCTTTTTATCATCTTCATATTTTTTCTTATTGAATTCGGCATTATCCCAAAACTTCCACCATATTTTCTCTGAGGTTTCATCCATAGCACCGCGAAGGTCACTTGACGAAATATGCTTATTGCCTTCAAACCTGATTTTCATTACGCTTACCTCTTCACCTTCTGTAATTTTAATCCTAAGCTGAGCTTCATTTGAGGCATTCACAAATTGATCAACTTTCACTACTGCAAGCGAATAACCTTCTTCTATGTATTTCTTTGTAATATTATATTCTATATCCTTCACCATCTGAGGGGAAATTACCTGACCCTCAGCCAATCCCACAATTTCTTCAAGGTCTTTATCGCTGAATTCATCATTTCCTATATACTTAATTTCACTTAACCGCGGAAGTTCTTTCACCCTGATGATTATGTAAGCATCATTCCCGATTTTTTTATCAACAACTATCTGTACATCGGAGAAAAGCTTTAAATTCCATAGCCGGTTTATTGCCTCGTTGGTTTCGTCTGACGGGAATGCAATTTCACTGCCTATTTCAAGCCCGCTGTTTGAAATAATGGTTTTAGAATCATAAAGCCTGTTACCTTCTGCAGAAACAGATACAATGCGGTAAGTTCTGGGGCCATCCTGTGCTAATAATGAACCTGTGCTGTAGTAAGTTTGAAAAATAAATAAAGTTACAAGAAAAAATATTTGTGATATTTTCACGTTTTTGATTTCCTTAAATGAATTTGTCTGGTCGTCATACCGAATCTGCGTTCTCTGCCCTGGTATTCTCTGATAGCTTGATACAGGTGCTTCCTCCTGAATTCGGGCCAGTAATGAGTATCGAAATACAGCTCGGTATAGGCTAACTCCCATAGAAGGAAGTTGCTGATTCGGACATCTCCTCCTGTTCTTATTAATAAATCAGGGTCAGGTATATCTTTGGTTACAAGGCACTGGGAGACAATTTTTTCGTTGATATCCTCAAGTTTAATTTGCCCGCGTTTATATTGCGATGCAATTCTTCTGACCGCCTTCAGAATATCCCACCTGCCGCTGTAGCTTAAAGCCAGCACAAGTGTCATTAATTTGTTATTTTTCGTTTTTTCAATTGCATCGTGTAATTCTCTTCTTACTCTGTCGGGTAAAACATTTAAATCGCCAACCGCGGTTAATTTTACATTGTTTTCATGTAGCTTATCGGTTTCATCACGCAGTGCTTTTATCAAAAGTCTCATAAGAACTGTAATTTCCGATTTGGGTCTGCGCCAATTCTCGGTTGAAAAAGTATACAAAGTTAGAAACTTAATTCCAAGCTGTCCCGAAGCTTCAACAATATCCCTAACAGAACTCACACCTTCACGGTGTCCGAACGTTCGATACATTCCTCTTTCCTGCGCCCAGCGTCCATTACCATCCATAATTATTGCAACGTGATGTGGTATTTCACCGCATTTCTTAAGTTCATCCTGGATGAGCTTATCTTCTCCCTTTGGTTCGTTCAACTAGTGAAATTTTAAAATTATAATATTAATTATCAGTTGGTTGCCTGCTATTTGGCTGACTAAACTACAAATTAGTTTTAATAACGTAAAAATTCAATTTAGAAAAAACGCTTGATTTTTCATAATCTCCCGAATCTTATGAAATCTTAATTTAAAGTAAAAGATATCAACAAATATTATCCTGTTAAAGTTAGAATCTGACTGTAGAGGTTATCCGATAGGTATTTTGATTTGTTCTTAACTATTTATTTATACAAATTTACATAGTTCTGGTAAAAAAGCAAGTGAAAGGGTAATACAAGAATGAATTTTAATTTATAAGTATAAATGATAAATAAGTTTTCAATTACATTATTAAATTTATTCTTTTAAAAATAAGAGGGCTGCCTCAAAAGTGTTTTTGTAATTGCAGACTTTTTTAGCGAAAGCCACCACTTCGCTGATTACTGCATTGCAATTTTACTGCATTTCCGTCCCCGTATAGCAGGACGGTTACAGATTATAAAAAAGAAAATTGCCTTTTGAGACAGCCCCTTTTAAAATTTAAATAGATGATAGTTACATTTTCTTTATTTTATTCTTTATCTTCTCAACATCACTTTTAAATTTATCATATTCTGCTTTAGGTGTTACATAAAACATTTTCAGTATTTTATTCGCAGGTGTAACAATAAAAACGTAATTTATTACATGCTCATCACTAGTAATGTGGTGAATTTCTTTACCATTCATTCCATCCACAACTATATCTTTATGTTTTATGATAGTATCATTCGGAAATTTTATTTTAATTTCTTCAATTGATTCCTTAACTATTTTATCCAAATCAATTCCTTCAATAGGTTCAAAATTGATCCTGAAATCACCGGGTTTGGGCATCAGTAAAAGTAATAGATGTTCGCTGCTGACCTCCCAGTTATCAGGATACCAAAAAGTTACACTTGCTTCATTGAAAGTATACCAGTTACCTTGGGCATTCGAATCAGAACAGAACAGAAACAAGCTGACTAGCACTGCCAGAAAAGGAAATAATTTCTTCATTTTTAATTATTTGTTAAAATTTTTAAGTTGAGTTAATTAGAATTGGAGAGAGGAACGAAAATCTCCTGAAATATCCCCCTATAATATAATATACTGTTAATGAGAAAAAAATATTTAAATAAATATCCCGGAAACGGTTATTATGTTTTATTACCTTTTTAATAATTTTAAGGAAATATTTGCTCCAAGTCCGTTTATTGCGAGCTGTATAATAAGTTCTGCTGCAGGTTCAATATAACGTGCATTACTCAGCTTACCAGAATACACTGCATCAAAACCTGCATCCTCAATTAATCTTTGTGCTTTTTTATTAGCCATTTCATCATCGCCGCAATAAAAGACACTCGCTTTTTCACCGTTAAAATCTGTATTGCCGGTTTCAATGACCGGAGAGGGAATAGTGTTAAAAGCAGCAACCACTTTTGAACCTTTGAACAGTTTTGCAATTTCTTCAGCTGCAGAAGTTGTAAAACCTATCTCAAGCTCCTGCAAGTCAGGGGTAACGGGATTTATTATTTCTATAATTAGAGTATTTTGCCAGGACTTTGCTTTTTGGGCTACGTCTCTTATCTCAGAATAAGGCACGGCAAGCAGCACAATATCGCTTGTATCAACAATATTCTGAACAGAACCGCTTGAGGCATTTGAACCGATAGCTTTTACTGCCTGCTCTGCCTCATCGATGCTTTTAGAAGTTATTTTAACCCGGTGTCCTTTTTCGGCCCAAAGGCGTGCAAGATTCCCGCCCATTTTTCCGGCACCAATTATACCAATGTTCATTTTAATTCCTCAAACTATTAAAAAAATCATCCATAGAATTATTAAATATCAAATTGCAAATAATTTACATATTAAAATAACTCAAGTTGAACGCCTCCATAATAAAAACCGTTAAAACGGTTGTTAAGTAGCATTTTTCCATCAATCCCCGACATAAATGTCGGGGTTACTAAATAATTATAATTATTAACTTTACTTGTTTGAACGGTCAACTTGAGTAAAATTAAAAATGTAAAATAATCATACAATCCTTAACGTCTGATTATCACTTCAGATAAGATTTTTAATTTTTCTATGTATCTCTATTTTTTGAGTTTTAATTTTTTATTATTCCTTTTTCTTTTTTCTCTTATTCTTATTTTCAGGTTTAACTTTAATACTGTCAGATTTAGGTATTACTTTCTCTTCTTTCTGTATTTGCGGGATAGTTTGTTTATCATCACTCTCTTCCTGCTGAAGTATGAAAAATACAAGTCCAGCTGCTAAACCGATTATCAATATAGCTATCGACATTGCGACTGCAAGACAACCTTTAGCCGATTTTTTTGACCCTGATGTAATAAGCAGACCGTTGTAAAAAGGAGCTATATTCTCCTTATAATACACAGGATCTGATTCCCTGTAATACTTAGCAAGTTCATCGAAGTATTGCCGGTTATTTTCGAAATAATTCTTTAATTCTTCTTTTGAGGGACCTACTGT
>CAYWTS010000052.1:1941-12240 GCA_964461265.1 uncultured Ignavibacteriales bacterium | reverse complement strand
AACTTATTTGAATGGTTCTTCACCCACGTCAAATCATATATCAATGAGTTGAGGTTTCGCAGCGTTTGCATTTTAATACCAAGATATTTTTTTTTGAATTTTTCAGCCTGTTCAGGATTTGTACCTGAAATGTATTGTTCAAGGAGGTTAATTAGTTTTTTTAAATGACCGGTATATTCACCTTTAATTTTCAGTAGGGTTTCTTCGGTTTTCACCTGCTGTAAGTCACTGCTGCGTAAACTGCCGATTTGTCCGCTTTGCAGTATTTTTGTTAAACCATTAAGGTATTTAGCATAAAAGGTAATTTCGTTGAATACAGAATGCTGGCTTTGAGTATTTGAAAGTTCTATGAGAAAACAAAGGTCGTCTTCGTTTTTGATTTTGTTTTTGGAGAAGGTTTTTATCTGGTTGTAAAGTTCGAGTGTTTGTGTTGAGAATTGCATTCAAACTGTTTATGATACTTTATAAAACTGTGTATTAATATTTGGTGCGCAGACTTCACGGATACAACGGATTCACACAGATACAAAAAGTTTTAATAAAAATTTGTGTAAATCCAATAAAACGGTGTATTCTGTGTGCTAAAAGAATATTATATCGGAAGTTTATCTCTGTTAGTAAAGATATACTGCATAGTTTCTTTGTACGAGCCGGTCAAAATTTTATTTCTTCTTTCCATAGAGATTTTTGCTGTTTCTAAAGCTTTATTAATTTCATAAACCGTATGCTCTTTCCTGCCTGTTAATACCCACCGGAATGACCTGATAAACTTATCCTGAAATCCGCTTCCAATTACATTACTTGATATACCTATGATGCTTCCTGTATTTAGCATCGTATTTATACCCGTTTTTGTAAAATCTCCGATAATACTGCCAAGGAAAATACTTTTTGTATCAGTTTCTTTGTTGTTCCACAATACCTTTACAGTTGAGTAATTATTCTTCAGGTTACTTGTTGATGTTCCTGCACCAAGGTTCACCCAGCTGCAGAGGTATGAGTGACCAATGAAGCCGTAGTGCTGTTTATTGACGTATGGCATAAGAACGGAACTGATAATTTCACCCGATGTTTTGCAATTATTACCGATGAATAAGGGTCCGTAAAGCTGGGAACCTGCACGGATTGTAGAGTTATTGCCAATATATACAGGTCCTTTTATGTATGTAAATGGCTCGATTATAACATCATCGCCAATGTAAACCTTACCGGCTGATGCATCTATAACAACACCGGGTATTACATTTGCAGAATGTGAGATGATTATATCTTTTTTATTAATCAGTACAGCGGAGGTTTTTCTTCTTTTGGTTTTGTTCTTTTTGAACAGCCGGTTTAAATCGTTTTCAAGTTCGGTATCAAGCAGCTTAATCAAATCGAATTGGTAATTTATTATATTTAATTCCGGTATGTTTTGAAAGCTCAGAGTCTGAGAGTCAGCAGGTTTTAATCCTGCTTTATCAAGCAATTCTTCGTTCAGAAAATTCTGCTCGGTATTTATCAGTTCTCCTATTAAAGATATTTTATCCTTAGGTACATAACAAGCTATTATCGAATTATCATTTACAATGTAACTGTTGCCGAATAAATCTTTTTTATCTATAAGTTCATGCACTGCCTTTTTAGTAAATATTACTCTTGAATTCAGAAACAGGTAGTCGTCATTTTCAAAGCGGTTTACGTTTATTCCGTATAAATTTTCGGAAACAAGATTTTTCCTGAATGCCAGTGAGTGCAGGCCGATATCAATTTTGCCTGGTATTATGTTTCTAAATTTCTTGCTGAGTGTTTCGGCGCCGCAAATTATTTCGGAAGTATGACGCAGGTAATTAAGAGGCAACAGGTTGAGTGTTTTATTATCCTCGAAAAGGCAAATTCTCATTAGTGGGTAGTGTGAATTTTAAATAATCAAATATACGTTTTTGTAGGGATTTTACCGCCGTGTAATCCGTTATTCACTTAACTAAAATGGCACGCTCAGCGATCGTGCCCTACAGAATTTGTTTATAAAAACCTGATGAAAATTATGCAGTTGTTTCTGTTTTTATTTTTTTGGCGTATTTTTTCATGAATTTCTCCACACGCCCGGCAGTATCAACTAATTTCTGTTTTCCTGTAAAATATGGATGGCAAAGCGAACAAATTTCAACTTTTATCTGTGGAACGGTTGAACGGGTCGTAAATAAAACCCCGCGGTTTTCCCCGCAGTTGCAAATAACTTCACATTTCATATATTTGGGGTGAATACCCTGTTTCATCTTGTTAAATTCCTTCCTGGAATATGAATATCGCTATTAAAATTTATTTTCAAAAAAGAAAAACAAATATAAAAATTACACTGTTTGTTTTCAATTTCATAATTGACTATACGCACTTTTTTGCATAATTTTGCATAGTTTTAAAGGATTTTGAATTGAATTTATGTATTTTTGCCTCCGGTAAAGGCTCCAACCTGAAATATCTTTATAAAGCTCACAAATTAGGTAAAATAAAATCTAAAATTCGCCTGGTTATTAGTAACAATTCCGCTTCCGGAGCAATTGAGTTTGCACGAAAAAAAGGCATAAAAGCACTCCACATTTCACAAAAACAATTTTCCGATTATCAATTGTTTACTGAAAAATTATTGGATGTCCTGAAATCCAGTAAAATTAACCTTATTATTCTTGCCGGTTATATGAAGCTGCTTCCGGTTGAAGTTGTTGCTGCATACAGAAACAGGATACTGAACGTTCACCCTGCACTAATACCGTCTTTTTGCGGACAGGGTTATTACGGATTAAAAGTTCATGAAGAGGTATTAAATTACGGCTGCAAAATTTCAGGAGCTACGGTGCATCTTGTAGATGAGGTTTATGACCATGGTGCTATTGTTCTACAGCAGCCGGTAAAAGTTAATGATAATGAAACCCCCCTTTCACTCCGTACCAAAATACTTAAGATTGAAAACAAGTTAATGATGGAGTCTGTAAAATTGTTCGAATCAAAAAAATTTAATATTGTAGGCAGAAAGGTTTTTTTCACTTGATTAAAAGAGCACTAATCAGTGTATATGACAAAAACGGAATTGTAGAATTTGTCAGAACACTCACACAGCACGGTTACGAGATTGTATCAACCAGCGGGACAGCAAAGCTTTTAAAGGATAACGGGATAAAACTCGCAACTATCGAGGAACTTGTAAAATTTCCTGAAATACTTGGCGGAAGGGTCAAAACACTTCATCCTGTAATTTTAGGCGGTATACTTGCAGATAGAACTAATCCCGAACATATTAATCAGCTTGAAAGAAACCACATCAAACCATTCGATTTAGTAGTAGTTAATCTGTATCCTTTTCAGGAAACAATAAATAAAGCCAGCTGCACCCTGGAAGAGGCTATTGAACAGATTGATATTGGTGGTGTGGCACTTATTCGTGCTGCTGCTAAAAATTTTATTAATGTCAGAGTAATTGTTTCACCGGTGCAATATAATTCTTTTACCGACACACTGGTGAAAGATGAATTCAGTTCCGATTTCAATATGAAGCTTGCCTCCGAGGCATTCGATTACATTTCGTCGTATGATAAAAGCATTTCCGATTATTTCTTAAACCTTGAAGGTAAATCACTTCAAAAGCTTGAAGCTAACATATCAGATACAAGGAAATTACGATATGGCGAGAACCCCCACCAGAATGCAGAACTATTGATTTATCAGGATAACGGATTTGATGATATATTTAAAGTTTTACACGGAAAAGAACTGTCTTACAACAATATACTGGATATAGATTCAGCGTATAATTTAATAAATGAATTTGATAAGCCAGTATGTGCAATTATTAAGCATACAAATCCGTGCGGAGTATGTTCGCATACAGATATTAAGCAAGCATACCTGGAGGCTCTATCCACAGATCCGGTATCTGCATTTGGAGGTATAATTATTACGAATGAACGGCTTGAAGCGGATGCTGCCTCGGAAATGGATAAAATATTCTCTGAAATAATACTTGCTCCGGAATTTTCGTCAGATGCTCTTGTAATTCTGACAAAAAAGAAGAACCGCCGTCTTGTAAGTTTCAGAAAAAATTCATTGAATAAAGCCAAACGGTTCAGGTCGATTGTAGGCGGTATATTAATGCAGAATGAAGATGAAATTATATTAGACAGGAATAAAATCGAATGTGTAACCAAACGTAAACCGACTGAAGCTGAGTTGAACGACCTTGAGTTTGCTATGAAAGTAGCCAAGCACGTAAAATCGAACTCAGTAGTCTATGCTAAAGAACTGAAAACACTGGGGATAGGAGGTGGTCAGCCATCAAGAGTAGATTCATCTCATATTGCAGTCGAACGGGCAAGGAAGTTCGGTTTAGACCTAAAAAATTCTGCAGTAGCTTCAGATGCATTCTTCCCGTTCCCTGATGGTGTTATAGAAGCTGCGAAGGCAGGAGCATCAAGTGTAATACAGCCCGGCGGCTCGGTGCGTGATGATGAAGTAATTAAAGCTGCAAACGAATACGGACTTGCGATGGTTTTTACAGGTATCAGGCATTTCAGGCACTAAGAGTGTAACTGTGTGTAACCTAATATTAATTAAATAAAACATTATATTTGCCTGCTTGCCAACCTGCATGATGCAGCCGGGTACTTCGATACAGGCAAGCCAATTAAATTTATATTATCAGTATAGGAAGATATTTATAGAATGGGATTATTCGGATTTTTATCCACCGATATAGCAATAGACCTTGGAACTGCAAACACTTTAATTTACATTAAAGGTAAGGGCATAATGCTGAATGAACCTTCGATTGTGGCATTCGATGAGAACACTAAAAAGATTATAGCAGTGGGTCATGAAGCAAAACAGATGCACGAAAAGACGCATAAGGGTATAAAAACAATCCGCCCTATGGGTGACGGCGTAATTGCAGATTTCGAGATTGCCGAGGGAATGCTGCGTGCATTTATAAAGAAAGTACATTCGAGTGTGTTTCCCAGCAGCCGTGTTGTGATTTGCGTGCCAAGCGGTATAACGGAAGTAGAAAAACGTGCGGTCAGAGATTCGGCAGAACATGCCGGCGCAAAAGAAGTTTACCTTCTTACCGAACCTATGGCTGCTGCTATCGGTATCGGTCTTGACGTTTCGTCTCCTGTTGGTAATATGATTATAGATATTGGCGGCGGAACTACCGAGATTGCTGTTATCTCACTTTCCGGTATACCAAACAGCCAGTCGATACGTGTAGCAGGTGATGAGCTAAACATAGCTATAGTTGAATATTTCCGTAAGAACTATAATATTTTAATTGGTGAACGAACTGCAGAAGATATTAAATGCCAGGTTGGTTCTGTTATGCCTCTGAAAGAAGAAGTTATTATTGAAGTTAAAGGAAGAGACCTTGTATCGGGATTGCCCAAGATGACAGAGGTTAGTTCAATAGAGATTCGTGAAGCATTAACTGAGCCTGTGAATCAGGTAATCAGGGCTGTTAAGGTTGCACTGGAGAGCACAGCACCTGAGCTTGCTTCCGATATACTTGACCGCGGTATTATGCTTAGCGGCGGCGGGGCATTGCTCAAAGGTCTTGATGAAAGAATAAGACTTGAGACAAATTTACCGGTTCACATTGCCGAAGACCCATTAACTGCAGTTGTACGCGGTGCAGGAAAAGTGCTTGAAGACCTTCAAAAATTTCAGAAAGTTCTTATCAAAAGTAAAAAATATTAATTTTACCTTCCGCTTTCATAGCGGAGGTATTATTTATCTAACCTAGTTTAAAGGATGAAAACCCTCCTTCAATATATAGGAAATCTGAAAGAATATTTGATATTCTCAGTACTTATTCTCTTTAGTCTTATTCTTGTTTTCCAGAATGAAAATGTACAATTACGCTACCTCCGTGCTGTTGCAATAGGTGTCATAGGTACAATTCAAAATACCTTTTCTTTTATACCCAACATTTTCGAGCTAGAGAATGAAAACCGAACGCTCCGAGAAATAAACATCAACCTTTCTATGGAAGTAAGCCAGCTGAAAGAATCAAAGCTTGAAAACCTGAGGCTTAACAGGATGCTGGAGTTTAAACTTGAGAAGAAATTAGGAATGATTTCCGGAAAGGTTATAGGCAAAAGTTTAATACAGACCAGGAACACAATTACACTGAATATTGGCAGCAGTGATTCGGTAAGGGAAGGAATGACTGTAATAACAGACAGGGGATTGGTTGGCAAGATAATAGGAACAAGCAGCCGTTACAGCGTTGCCCAGATACTTTTAAATAAGGAATTGAAGGTTAGTGCTAAAGACCAGCGAAGCCGTGTTGACGGTATTATTAGCTGGGAAGGTGAATTTAAAGTTATGATGAAAAACGTCTCTAAAAGCGCCGATGTTATGGAAGGAGATGTTTTAATTACATCCGAGTATAGTAATACATTTCCTCCGGGTATTCCAATAGGTTACGTTACTTCGGTAGGTATGGTTGATAATCTATTTAAAAAAATTCAAGTCCAGCCTTTTGTTAATTTCGAAACACTTGAAGAGGTATTTGTGCTTAAACATCTTCAGGACCAGGAAAGAACGGAACTTGAAAAGAAATTCATAGAGAGAAAAGGCAAGTAACTCATAATTTGGCTGAATATATAAAATATGCACTTGTGTTTATTTTCCTTGCTGTTACGCAGAAAACTATTATTTGGCTTATTTCGGTTACAGAGTACGAAATAACGCCTGATCTTGTTCTTATTGCTTTAGTATTTTTCAGTATCAGGAACGGTAAAATTGCAGGCAGCATAGGCGGTTTTTTAGTTGGTTTATTTTTCGATATTCTCAGTTTTACATTTATCGGATTAATGGCGCTTTCCAAATGTTTCAGCGGATTTACCGCAGGATTTTTTAATAATGAATCTAAAATTGAAAGGTTTACCACAACTTATATTTTCCCGCTTATTGTTTTATTATGTTCGTTGTTTAATAATACTATATATTACTGGCTGTATTTTCAGGGAACAAACCAGGTTTTCGTAAGTTTGATTTTAAAATATATTTTACCTACAGCTTTATATACTACAGTTGTAAGCTTTATACCGGTAATAATCTTTTCAAGAAAAAAAAGAAGGTAAATGAATCTTGGCAGACGCAAAAATATTTTCTATGTATTTTCATTATTAATTGCCTTTGTATTAACTGGGCGGCTTGTACAGCTGCAGCTTGTAAATCCTGAAAAGTTTGGCAAAGAGTCTGAAAAGAATTCGGTAAAAACCCTTATCACTACACCTGCCAGAGGATTGATATTCGATAAAAATTACAGGTTGCTAGTGGATAATAAGCCATCTTATAGCATTACTATTACAAAAAAAGAGTTTGATACAACAAGAATAAACGAGCTATCTGGAATTTTCGGAGTTACCGGGGATGATTTCAGGACATTTTTAAAAGATATTGAAGGCACCAACCGATTTATACCCCAGCGTCTGGTCAGGGATGTGGATTTTAAGGTGATTGCCTTTATTGAGGAAAACAGGGATAATCTTAAAGGAGTCGATTATAAAATTGAGCCTATCAGGCTTTATCCATCGCAGTATTTAAGGGCTTCTCACATTCTTGGATATACTAAAGAAATTTCCAAACAACAGCTGAAAGACCAGCAAGGTGATTACTATAAACAGGGTGATGTTATCGGAACAACAGGCCTGGAAGCAAGCTATGAGAATTATCTGAGAGGTGAAAAGGGATATGAATTTATATTGCAGGATGCAAAGGGCATGGAGGTAGGAAAGCTGAATGACGGTAAAAATGATATTACAGCCGTCAGCGGACATGACCTGATATTAACTATTGATGCAGACCTTCAGGCATATGCTGAGAAAATTTTAGGTAAACGTAAAGGTGGTATTGTTGCAGTAGATCCTAATAATGGTGAAGTACTGTGTCTAGTAAGTAAACCCGATTTCGACCTGATTGATTTCAGCGGTAAACTTTCACCTGAAGTATGGGAACGTTTAAATACAGACCCCGATAAACCTCTTTTTAACCGTGCAACGCTTTCCCGCTATCCTCCCGGTTCCACTTATAAAATGGTTTCGGCACTAGCCTCGCTTCAGGAAGGCATTATGCTCCCTAATTCTACTATCAGCTGTAACGGAAGTTTTACATACGGCGATAAAACTTTTAAAGACCATGGCTCTTACGGTTCAATAGGATTTGTACGTTCAATCGAGTCATCCGTAAATGTTTTCTATTATAAGCTTGTGCTTAAGATAGGATTTGAAAACTGGACAAAATACGGAGCTATGTTAGGCTTCGGGCAAAAGACAGAAATTGATATACCCGAAGAAACGAAAGGACTTCTTCCTTCTATAGAATATTTCAATAAACGTTACGGTGTAAAGGGCTGGACACAGGGTTACCTTGTTAGCCTTGGTATCGGTCAGGGTGAACTTGGAGTTTCTCCGCTTCAAATGGCAGTGTATTGTGCAACTCTGGCTAATTCAGGTACCTTTTACCAGCCTCACATTGTGAAGTTTTTAAAAAACCCGGCTTCGGGTGAATTGGTTCCTGTAAGTTATAAAAAACGTGAACTGGAAATAAACAAAGAATATTTTGGCATTATACGTAAAGGGATGTATTATGTTGTAAACGGGTACGGAACTGCCCGCGGAATAAGAACCTCTCTAGTTGATATTGCAGGTAAAACAGGTACGGCACAAAATCCGCACGGCAGAGACCATTCGTGGTTTATTGCATTTGCACCTTATGAAAATCCGAAGATTGCAATTTGTGTACTTGTCGAAAATGCAGGTTTTGGTGCTGCAGTTGCAGCCCCTATAGCACAACGGATTATTCTGAAATACTTATTCGGGCTTTCGGATGAATCGGAAATTATTGAATTGAAAGGGCAGCCCGACTAATGGAAGCTAAAATTGTTGACAGGTTAAATATAAGTGTGCTGATATCATCACTTGCTCTTCTGACAGTCGGGCTTATTGCTATTTATAGTGCTACCTATGGCAACCTGCAGGTTGAAACTAACTTTACCAAACAGCTTGCAGCAGCATTATCGGGTGTAGTTATTGTTACCATCATAATTTTTACACCGCCTAAATTTATCCAGCTTACTTCATATATATTTTACGGCTTAACGATACTGATGCTTGTTCTGGTGCTTTTTCTCGGTAAAAAAATCTCAGGACAAACAAGCTGGTTTAGTATTGGCGGATTCGGTATTCAGCCATCAGAGTTTGCTAAAGTTACAACAGTAATTGCACTTTCAAACTTTCTTTCAGGCAAATTTGCAGAAGCCGATGTTACCAAACCCCGTGATTTTTTTATAGCCCTGTTTATCGGTTTATTTCCTGTACTTCTTATTATGCTTCAGCCGGATATGGGGACCTCTCTTGTTTTTCTTGTATTTATGCTAACAATTTTGTATTGGGCTGGAATGCCGAATTTTGTTTTGTTCTTTATTCTTGCACCGGGACTTACTGCTATAGGTGCTTTCCTTGGTAAATATTATTTTGTACTCGCGGTATTGATAGTTTTAGGAGGGTTAATATTTTTTAAACGGAACTTACTGATATCTACCGTAATATTATGTATAACTATATTTTCGGGAATTTCGGTCAGCTATGTCTATAACAAGCTGCAGCCCTACCAGCAAAAAAGAATTATGAACCTTTTCACACCCGAAAACGATGCTCTCGGCTCGGGTTATAATGTGATACAAGCTAAAATTGCCATTGGCTCAGGGGGTGTTTTCGGTAAAGGATTTTTGCAGGGAACACAAACACAGTTAAAGTATATCCCGGAACAATGGACCGATTTCATTTTCTGCATGGTTGGCGAGGAATTTGGATTTATTGGTTCTATTATAGTAGTTATTCTTTTCCTTGTTTTGATTATACAGACTATTCATATTGCTTATTTATGCAAAAATAAGTTTTTGAGCATTTGCTGTATCGGTTTTGCAACTATAATTTCATTCCATATGCTTGTTAATATGGGTATGACAATGGGTATTATGCCTGTTATTGGTATTCCTCTCCCGTTTATGAGCTATGGTGTTTCATTCCTGCTTTCTAACATGATTATGCTTGGGATAATTTTGAATGCATACAGAAACCGTAAAGAATACGTTTAACAATTATCAATGTTCAATTATCAATGTTCAATAATTTTCTAAATTTATAAATCATAATTTTAATACAAAATAAAGTTATAGAAAACAAAAAAGAAAATATTATTAAAGATAAAAGTTATGCATTTGCTTCGAGAATTATAAAATTACATAAATTTTTAATTGAATCTAAA
>CAYWTS010000052.1:0-1841 GCA_964461265.1 uncultured Ignavibacteriales bacterium | reverse complement strand
TTATGCATTTGCTTCGAGAATTATAAAATTACATAAATTTTTAATTGAATCTAAATTACTTGATTGTGAAGACTTAATTAAAATAACAGGTAAAATAATTTCTACTGCACGCAGAAGTTTAAATAAATAATATTTGCATAAGATTTGTTATTGAACATTGAACATTTATAATTGAAGATTGGGTATATGCATTTTTTAAAGAAACTAAAAAAAGCTTTAAGAGAAACCGGTACACATCTTATTGTTGGACTTGATACCGATGTAAACCGAATTCCTAAATTTCTGCTTAATTACTTAAATCCCGTTACAGAATTTAACCGGATTATAATAGAATCGACTAAAGACTATGTATGCGGATACAAACTGAACACCGCATTTTATGAAAGCTATGGTGTTAAAGGATGGGAAGCTATAAGAGATACATTAAAACTAATCCCTGAAAATCTGATAACCATAGCAGATGTAAAAAGGGGAGACATTGAAAACACAACCGAACATTATGCAAAAGCTTTTCTCGATGTTTTAGGATTTGATGCTGTTACAGCACATCCCTATATGGGTCAGGATTCAGTCCGCCCGTTTTTAAGACGCAAAAATAAATTCGTTTTTGTGCTTGCTTTAACCTCCAATTACGGGTATAAGGATTTTCAACTGCTAAAGGTTGGGCAAAAACCGTTATGGGAGGTTGTAATTGAGAAAGCACATAAATGGAATGAAGAGAAAATCGGGTTTGTAATAGGTGCAAAACATACTAAAGAGCTAAAAAAGGTTACAGAAAAATATCCCGA
Organism: uncultured Ignavibacteriales bacterium; assembly: GCA_964461265.1. Classification (GTDB taxonomy): domain Bacteria; phylum Bacteroidota; class Ignavibacteria; order Tepidaquicellales; family OLB5; genus CAYWTS01. The sequence goes on along the minus strand of CAYWTS010000052.1, from coordinate 1,053 downwards.
TATCCCGCTTCTTATTCCTGGTATTGGTGCACAAAGAGGCTCGGCTGAAAAAATGCTTGCCTCACTCAAGCACAACATGTGGGTAGTAAACCAGAGCCGGAGCATTATCTACTGCAAACCCAATGCTAAAGATAAAAAGGAATTATTTGATGCTGTTAGAGAAGCTGTGATAAAAGCCTCATTAGGACTAAAATGAGTATATCAAATAAATTCCCGGAACTATATAAGTTTTATGCTGAGTAGGTATATCTGTTACATTAATTTCTGTGTAGGTAGTTTGTGTAAATTTCTTGTGTGATATCACATAATCATCAGGCACATCAACAGGTATAAAGTTTATAATAAAGCCTAATGAAAGTCTTTCCCGGATATTATATGAAGCTCCGATACCTAATGATATTTCCTTGTTAAATAATTTTATCGCCTTATCAACAGAAAGATCTATTTCTGTTAAAGGGATATTAATGTGAAGGTTAAATTTCTTTGAAAGTTTGAATGTAACCAATGCTGAAACAATTCCCGTAGCTTTAGATTTTGCATATTCATTTACCATTACATTACTATCAGGCTTAACTATATACTTATGGAACGGATAAAAATATGCATTTACCCCAAAACCAAGGCTTATCCTGACAAATGAAGGTTCTTCTAATTCTTTTATTCTCTCCTCGAGGTTTTCATTTTTATTATCAATAGTATCTATTCTAATATTTAATTTATTAAAGTAGTTATAATTTGTCGATGTGTTAGTGTCGTAACTACTTGTTGATTTAACAGTGTCGTAATCTTGTGCATAAAAGTTTGTTGTAACTGCTAAGAATAAAGTAAAAAAAATATTTTTTTACTATTTTCCAATTACAATTCACGCATTTATTGAGTAGCACCCTATTTTTCTGTATTTTTGTATAATTATCCAATTTTTTCAACTTTTTTATTACAAAATGGCACAAAGTTCATATGATGTTGTTATTATAGGCGGCGGACCCGGCGGTTATACTGCTGCTATTCGTGCCTCTCAGCTTGGTTTTTCTACAGCTATTGTTGAAGCCGAAA
>CAYWTS010000051.1:0-12980 GCA_964461265.1 uncultured Ignavibacteriales bacterium | reverse complement strand
TAGTAATTTATGACCGATTTTAAAAGAATACTTGTTACCGCAGCATTGCCTTATGCTAACAGCAGCATACATCTCGGACACATAGCCGGAGCATATTTGCCTGCTGATATGTATGTGCGTTACCAGAAACTCCGTAAGCGTGACGTTATTTTCATTTGCGGCTCGGATGAATATGGTACAGCTATTGAGATGTCGGCTTTGAAAGAGGGAGTGACTCCTAAGGAAATTATAGACCGTTACCACCATTTAAATGATGAAAGCTTTAAGCTGCTCGGAATTGAATTCGATGTATATTCAAGAACATCGCTTGATGTGCATACAAAGACTGCACAGGAATTTTTCCTGACACTCTACAAGAAAGGATGTTTCTATCCTAAAACCGAGAAACAGTTATATTCCGAAAAGGAACAGCGTTTTCTTGCCGATAGGTTCGTGATAGGCACGTGCCCAATCTGCGGTTTTGAGGAAGCCAACGGTGACCAGTGTGAACAGTGCGGAAGCAATCTTTCGCCGTTTGAACTTAAAAACCCTAAATCAAAAATGAGCGGTGATATTCCCGTTGTGAAAGAAACCACACAATTATATTTTAAGCTCAGCGCATATCAGAAATTGCTTGAGGAGTGGATAGGCACAAAGGATTATTGGAAACCGAATGTAATTAATTACTGCAGCGGATGGTTTAAAACGGGACTTCAGGACAGGGCTGTAACGCGGGACCTGGAGTGGGGTGTACCGGTTCCGCTTACTGAATTTAAAGATAAGAAAATATACGTGTGGATAGAGGCTCCTGTCGGTTACGTTTCTGCTACTAAAGTACTCTTCAGTAACAGAGGTGAAGCGGATAATGGATGGAAAAGGTACTGGCAAAGTGAAGATACAAAGCTTGTCCATTTCATAGGGAAAGATAATATCATTTTCCATGCAATTGTTTTCCCTGCAATGCTTATGGCACATGGCGATTACGTTCTGCCGGATAACGTTCCTGCAAATGAATTTTTAAATTTCAAAGGCGAAAAATTTTCGAAAAGCCGCGGACATGTAATAAATGTAAAAGATGCTGCAACACAGTTTAACCCCGACTGTGTAAGATATACAATTGCTTCTAACCTGCCGGAGAATAAGGATTCGGATTTCTACTGGACCGATTTGCAGGCAAAAAATAATAACGAGCTTGCAGCTATACTCGGAAATTTTGTTAACAGAACTATGGTTTTTGCCCATAAATATTTTGAAGGCAAAGTACCTGAAACCGGCACACTTCAGGAAACTGAAAAGACCCTGGTAAAAAATCTTAAAGCAGGAATGGAAACAATTGCTGAATGCTATGAAAATTACCGTTTCAAAGATGCTGTTACGGAATCTATGAATATCGTGAGGGATGCAAATAAATATTTCAACGATACCGAACCGTGGAAAGCAGTGAAAACTGATAAATCGAGGTGCGGAACTATAATTAATACCTGTCTCCAGCTTACTCATTCATTTGCAGTGATTTTTAATCCCGTTCTGCCGTTTACATCGAAAAAAATACTGGATATGCTTGGTACAGGCAAAGAGAATTTTAATTGGTCATCAGCCGGTGAGTTTCATCTGGCATCGGGGCATAAATTAAATAAGCCGGAAATTCTTTTTAAGCAAATAGAAGATTCGGAAATAGAGAAATAAAAACTGAACAAAAATCATGCTTAACGATAATTACTTTTTCAAATTCGGAAAAATAGGTTATGACCTTAGCAAAAAAACTTACGTAATGGGTGTGCTCAACGTTACACCTGATTCATTTTCAGACGGCGGTAAGTTTATAAACCCCGATACAGCTCTAACCCATGCAAAACAGATGGAAGCTGAAGGTGTTGATTTTATAGATATAGGCGGACAGTCCACACGTCCCGGTGCAGAAGAAATTACAACAGAGGAAGAACTAAAACGAGTTATCCCGGTAATAAAGAAGCTTGTAAAGGAAGTTCAGGTGCCTTTATCAATTGATACATACCGTTCACAGGTTGCAGAAGAAGCCCTTAAGCTTGGAGCACATATAGTTAATGATATCAGCGGACTAAATTTCGATGAAAAAATGGCTGATACAATTTCCATGTATAACGGCACTGTAATACTAATGCATATAAAAGGCACACCCCGTAATATGCAGGATGAACCACACTATGACAACGTGGTGGAAGAGGTAAGGCTGTATCTTGAAAAGTCGATATGGAAAGCAAGTGTCTCGGGTATCAACCAGATGATAATTGATCCCGGTATAGGATTCGGTAAAACTGTTGAACATAATCTTGCACTTATCAAAAACATTGGACGATTAAAGGAACTGGATTGTCCGGTGATGCTCGGAGTATCGAGAAAGAGCCTGATTGAAAAGATGGTTGGAGGAGATGTAAACGACAGATTGGAAGGAACGGTAACATTGAACGCAATAGGAATAATGAACGGAGTAAATATAATCCGTGTACACGATGCAAAAGCCGGAGTTCGTACAGCAAAAATTTGTGATACGTACTTTACATCCTAAGGTCACACTTCAAACCTAATACACTACACCATTTAAAATAGTAAGTTATCAACATCACCCTCACTAAGTCCGCTATTTTACTATTTTTACTGAATTTAACAATTATAGTTATTGCAATAACGATTTCAGTTAACCATTATTACATTAAGAAATTCTAAATTCTTTTACTAAACTTTTTCTAAAATCAATCACTTCTTAATGAAGTAAGGAGGAGGGTAAAATGTTCAATAGATTACTTACTCTGGTATTTTACTCCGTTTGTATCTTTACTTATTTACAAGCCCAAACAGCTTACAGGATTGCATATTATAACGGTACCGGTAATGGTGCTGATATACCAAAAGCAATTACAGCTGATGCAGGAGGTAATGTTTATGTTGCAGGCAGCAGTTGGGGAGGTAATTCGAAAGAAGATTTTGTTGTGATAAAATATGACAGGTTTGCTCTTCAGCAATGGGCAGTAAGATATAACGGACCTGGAAACAACACCGATGTACCATCGGCTATTGTTATTGATGAATCAGGGAACGTTTATGTAACTGGATGGAGCAGGGAAAATTCAAATGCAAATTCCGAGAATTACTGCACAATTAAGTATAATTCATCGGGTGTGCAGCAGTGGGTAAAATTTTACAGCGGACCGGGATATGATTGTTACAATTATGATTTTGCTTATGCGATCGGTTTGGATGGTTCAGGAAATATCTACGTTACAGGATGCAGTGCCGGCAGCAACGATGATATTGCAACGGTGAAATACTCACCATCCGGTTCACAATTATGGGTTGCAAGGTTTGATGGGGCTTCGCATAAAAGTGATATCGGCTGGTCGATGTATGTAAACAGCAACGGTGATGTATTTATCGGGGGGTCGAGCTTTAAAGATGGACAAAATTACAATGCAGTGGTGATTAAATATAATTCATCCGGGCAACAGCAGTGGATGACGCAATACAATGGTGTAAGCAATGGTAATGACGATGCTTATTCAATTGTGGGTGATAACATGGGTAATATTGTGATATGCGGAAGTACGTATTCGTCAAGTACAAAACTTGATTACCTTATTGCAAAATATAACTCTCAGGGAACGCTGCAATGGACATCCTTTTATAATGGCTCTGCTAACGATACCGATGTTGCATGTGCAGTTGATATTGACAGTTATGACGGCATATATGTAACAGGTTCCAGCAAAGGTGCAGGTACCGGTTATGATTATGCAACACTGATGTATGGTCCAATGGGTAATATGTTCTGGGAACAGAGATACAATGACCAGTATAATGGCAACGATAGGGCTGCTGATATCGAAGTTGTTAGAGTAATAAATCCATACAGCCAGGATGTTTGGTTCAATTGTTTTGTAACAGGTTATACCTGGAACGGACCGAACCAAAATGATTATACGACTATTTGTTATCATTCTGAAGGTACGTTTGAATGGATGCAGAAGTATAATGGATACCAAAATGGAAATGATTATGCGACCTGCCTTTATGCCCGGGATAACTATGCCTTTATGTATGTAAGCGGAACAATCAATAATGACTTTGCCACAATCTGGTATATGAAAAAAATGATATCATTGCCAAACAGTATAGGCAAAGGTGGAATAATAGATGTTTCGCCAAATCCCTTCAATCCGCAGACTACATTCAAGTTTTCGCTTCAGCAGGATTCAGAAGTTAAACTGATTATATATGATGTCATGGGCAGGGAAGTGGAAAAAATATTTGAGGGAAGGTTGTCCGGAGGTATTCATAACTACGAATGGAATGCAGGGAGATATAACAGCGGAGTATACTTTTACAAGCTGTTTATTGACCAGGAAGTATATACCGATAAACTTATTCTTATCAAATAATTTCTTTAACATTTTTTTCCTCACCCGGTGAACACACAGTTCATCGGGTTTTTTATTATTTTTTAAAGGGTGTTTCCTGTATAGGTTACTCCTTTTAAGTTTATAATGCTTTAATAATCCACTGACTAACTTGAAATTAAGGAATGGATGATATCGCCTTTTCAAATCAAAGATAAATAGCACCTTAATAAAAGCTGAACATAGATGAAGCAAATTAGTATACCATTTTAATAATAAAAGTCTTATTATTCTTAACAAATTACCCAAAATTTTAATTTTTAAAACTATGCTCAACACAACAACAGAACTGGAATATTATCCAGGCATAGAATATGACCCGGAAGAATTTGAACCACACAAGAATCTACCTGTTTACAAAAAATCGCTGGTTCTGCGTAAGCTTACTCAGGCTGTTGTAAGTACTTTGGATGAACATGACGAAATGAATCTGAAGCAATTGATGCTGGAGCATGCTTATATGATCAGTTCAAAGATATCCGGCGCCGAAGCTGCTGAGTTGTATTCATATCGCCTTGAAAATGCATTGAGTATTAAAAGGTATGCAAATGAACTAATGACTGAGGTTGCATTGTGTGAATCCAAAAAAATCGGCAATACCAAGTATATTCAGCCTCTTATAAATGAACTGAGGGAATTCCATGATTTATTTATTGATTGGGTGGAATCGTTTGATAAATCTAAAGATGTAGAAGATGCCTGGGCTTTATGGCAGGATTATGGCGGAGAGTGAAAACAAGTGGAGAAAAAGTGAATTACGTATGTCGAATTATAAATGTTAAATTGTAATTTACTCAAGTTGACCGTTCAAACATGTAAAGTTAATAATTATAATTATTTAGTAACCCCGACATTCATGTCGGGGATTGATGGAAAAATGCCACTTAACAACCGTTTTAACGGTTTTTATTATGGAAGCTGTCAACTTAAGTAATTTATTTTAATCAAATTATAAATGTTAATTTAAGTATAGAAAATTACTATAGCTCAATCCCTTCCAAGATAGTCTAACAATACACCTTTATAACACGCCTATTCTCAAAAATGTTAGTGATTATTTGAATAAGACTAACATAAGCAGTATTAAAATAAACACTTTATTAATAATATTTACTCTTGAATATTAAATTTATAAGACTTTATTTGTAAATACCAAATCACAACAAAATACAGAATTTAAAAAAACTTCTTAGTAGGGAGGAAGTATGAAACTTAATTTTTCAAAATTCATTTCTTTTAATGGCGGCGATGAATCTGACTCAGGTGCCACAGTCAGCCCGCTTGCCGGTGCACCCGCTTTTACCGTAGGTGATCAGTATCTTACAGTAACTCAATCAGGTAATAAAATTTACGTGCGATTAGACTTAAGTTTACATCCAAACATTCGTGATTACAGGTACAACAAGCTAAAAGCAACCATTTCACAGCTTGCAATGTCAAATATCAATCAGGAACCTTTACCTGACGGCCGTATCAGCGGCTGGATCATAACCGAAGCGCCTCCGCCAAATGCTCAGGAATTTACAGCAGAAGTTGATAATTCCATATGCGGAGGAAACGATACTATTATGATACCAAACCGTTATCAGGATATAGTTTTCGATTTACCGAAGGGAAGTGATCAGGTTTCCATTTATGCAACTACCGAAACAGGTGATGTCCATTTCTGCGGAAACCAGTCTTATTCTTTCAGGGGTTAGTTGTAATTATTTTTAAGAGAAGGGCGCTACTTATTAAAAGTACTGCCTTTTTTTCTCAGCTATAATGCCTGAATTAATTTTACAATCCAGAATTTTACCTCCCGGTAAACCTACCCACATTATACGCAGGGAAAGACTGCTGGACATTCTGAAAATTAACCGTGATAAAAGCCTGATCCTGCTCTGTGCTTCTGCAGGATTTGGCAAAACTACCCTAGTTGTCGATTTCCTTAATGAATTAAGACAGAAATATGCATGGCTTCATGTCAGCAGTGATATGAAAGACCCGTTTCTTTTTTTCTTATACCTTATACACTCAATTAAAAATCAGTATTCTAACTTTGGTCAGTTTACTCTGGAACTGATTAATTATACCAGAACTGACAGCTCTGCCAGTAAAAACATTGACTTTGTTATCAGCGATTTAACAACATCGTTTCTTAATGAGCTCATTGATTTAATTAAAGAAGATGTATTCCTTGTTATCGATGACTTGCATAATGTAGATTTGGATAAAAACAACTGGCTGGTATTATTCTTTAATAAATTATTTGAAGACGTACCAGCTCATGTGCATATAATAATAACATCAAGAGATGCACCCTGCATAAATATTTCCAAATTACGTTCAAAGAGGAAAATACTCGAAATCCATAATCAGCAGCTGGAATTTACAAAAGAAGAGGTAGCCATGCTGATTAAAGAAGTTTATTCCGATATAAAGGATGAGGGCATTGCTGATTTGCTTGAACAGCATACAAACGGATGGATTACAGGTATACATCTATTGCTTCAAACACATGGTTCAGATATAAAAATCGGTTCTTTAAACCGCGTAGATGAAACCCTTTTTAGTTATTTCGCTGAAGATATTTTCAACAAACTGGATGAGGATTTGAAGCGTTTCCTGCTAATTACATCACAGGCAGATTATTTCGATGAACAACTCGGTGATTTTATTATGGGCTGGAACAGGTCTTCCGAAATGATTAACAAGCTTATTAAAAGTAATATTTTTATTCACCAGGTTCAGAACATAACGGATAATAACCTCTCAAATACTGTTTATACGTATTATGAATTATTTAAAGAATTTCTTGAAAATAAATTCAAGCTTACATTTTCAGAAGATATCAGAAAAAATATATATTCACAGTTACTGGAATTTTACCTTGCAGCCGATGATGTCTTCAATTCCGTAAAATATTCTGTAAAATCCGGACATTTTGATAAGCTTATTGAATTATTAGAATTTAATTTTAACAGTTTTTTTGACCGCGGGTATTATCATTTTCTTTATGAAAGTATTTTAACTGTACCTGAAGATATAAAAAAACATAATGCTAAGATTCTTTTATACTCTGGTCTCCTGCTGCTTTTTTATAAATATGATTTAGAAGGTGCTAAAAATGTATTAGATCAAGCTATACAGAAAGCAGAAGAAAACAGTGATAAAAATACTCTGACAGAAAGCAAGCTTATAAAAGCAGAAGCCCTGCTTCTTGAAGGCAAGTACGATGAAATTGAGCAGATTCTGGGTGAATTGATTGAGGACAGTAATCCGCTTGTCAGGGCTAAGGCTTTTCTTCATTTGGGCAATCTTAATTACAGACAAGGATTTAAATATTATCATAAAGCGTTGGAATATTTAAGCCAGTCGGTAGAAATTTCAAATAAAGAAGGTTATAATTCGATAAAGGGCAAAGTATTCAGATACATCGGGAATATACACAGTGTTTGGGGTGATTCGGTCAAAGCTTTGTATTTTTTGGAACAATCAATAAAAATGGAAGATAATGTATACGATATCTTCAGGTCTATATCGAATATTATAAGGGATTATACTAATATTGGGAATTACGATAAAGCACATGAATACATCGAGAAAGCTGAAAGTTTATATGAAAAATACCCCACGACTTTGTTTCAGCGGTTTCTCCTGCGTTCCAAGGCAATCTTTTCATTCGAATTCGGTGATTATGAAAAGTCTATTGAACTTTTTAATAAATTAATTGAGGTTGAAACAAAAGCAAAGTTAACAATTTACCTGAGTGCAACGTATGCAACTTTAGGTGAAGCATATTATTACCTGGCACAGCATAGTATTGCACAGCAGTATTATGAATTAGCATTCGATTATGTTACGATCGATAAGGATTACCTGACTATGATACTAAATTATTATATTGCAAAGAACAGTTTCAGAAAGAATCAGACTAATGGTAAGTACGAAAAAATTCTTACCGAAATGCTGGAATATTATGAGGAAACCGAACAGGTTGTTGATAAATCATTGGTTAATTTCTACACAGCTGATTATTATATACGAAGCGGTTCACCCGATAAAGCTGTAAAATATCTTACAGCGTGTCTTAATATTTCAGCCGAAAAATCCTTTGTCTCTTTTCTGGAACAGGAACTAACTAACAGCAGGTATATTTTTGACATGATACTGCAAAGCCGTGAAATGAGTTCGTATAGACAGTTTGTTAAAACCATCATCCATAACACATCGAATAAAAAAACATTTAAATGGATTTCGGAAGAATGCAGGAAAAGGTTTGAAAAACAATCGGATACTTTCACCGATCTTAAGCTCTGTACTTTCGGCAGATTTGATTTGTATTTGAGAGGTATTGCCGTTAATGAAGAAAAATGGGTCCGAAAAAAAGGCAAGCTGCTGCTTGCATATCTCTTATGCAAGCCCGATGTAACTTTAACAAAAGATAAGATAATTGACCTGTTTTTCGGAGATATACCGGTGGATAATGTTGATACTGTATATCATAACACATTATCGAATATTAGAACTGCACTTAAGATAGAATACGACTTTACCGGGCGGGAAGCAGAGTCAAAAAAATCTAAAAACAAACAAACAAGCATAGTTCCTAATTTTATTATATATGAAGATAAAACATTAAAATGGAATCCGGATTTTAAGTTTTATTCTGATTATAATGAATTTAATAACTACTATGAAAAAGCCATTCATACGCATAATCAGGATGAAAAGCTAAGTTACTTCAAAATTGCTTACAGCCTCTACAAAGGTGAATTTCTTCCGGGTATGTATGACAATTGGTGCGAAGACTCTAGACACGATTGTGCAAATAAATACATAACAATTTGCGAAGAACTAACGAAGCTTTCAAAGGAAAATAAGGATTATGCAGGAGTAATAGAATATTCAGAAAAACTGCTAGAAATCGACTGTTTAAATGAAAACGCTTATCTTAATATTATTGAATCATATACTCTTATAGGCAATCATACTAAGGCAAGAGATAAATTTTCTCAAATGCTTAAGAAATTTGAGGAAGAACTGGGAGATAAACCTACAAAAGAATCACTTGAAATAATTAATAAAACACTAATTTAGCTCTTTCGTTCCTCGATTTCCTTCTTTTTCAATCCGTTTATATAATCCCATATCTTAATACCCAGTAAAAAAGTCCGATTTTTATTAAAATTCGGGCTTTTTTTAATGTTTTTTTCTTATGCAGGTTTTTTGCAGGTTTCTGTTAGGTTCAAAAATATATTTGTATCAGTTAGAATTTAGGTTAAAAATCCGCAGAAAGGAAAATAAAATGAACACAACACAAATAAATAACCCCGTAAAGCTTCCGGCTTCAGTTCTATTATATATTCTTAATATACAGCCTGAAAAAAAATTCGAAGTATGCTCAAATGGCAGCAAACACACATGCACTTCAAAAAATAACGGGCTTGTGAAGCTTCCCAATGGTTCCGGTAAAAAGTACGCTTTAAAAGTTACCAATTCAAAAGGTGTAATGTACTGTTACGGTCCGTTTAAAGTGGAATCATTTCCTGATGATACCCATATGCTATGTTTCGAATGTGAAAAAGCGATACTTGCTGAAAACTGAAATTTAATAAACAATTATTTCCACAATTATAATAAAAAGGAGATTTTAAAATGAAAACCGAGATAACAATATTCGTCACACTTCTTATAAGCTTTATAGCTTCATTGGCTAATGCACAAGCGCAAGACATGTGGGAAACGAAAGCCAGCGCAACAGCAGTTTACAGCATAGGTTTTATTACTATATGCTATCCCGGAGCTGACGAGAACTGCAAATCATCCGGTGTCGAGGAACAGACATTTAAACAGGTAATTAAATCCTATCCACGCGGAATTACTGTCAAAAACATCTGGAGAGATTTACCGGGATATGATAAATACGGTAACCTTATTACTGCAAAGATGCGAAGGAATGTACGTGATAATATGGATGAGCTTAACAAAAAGAGGATTAAAGAGAATGATGTTGCTTCAAATTCACAAAACAGTAAATAATTTTCAATAAAGCAGGGAAAACTAAGATGAGACTTTTAAATTCAACATACGAAAATGAATTTTTCTTTATAAAACCAAACAAAACTATTAAACAAACTAAAACAAGAAAGGAAACTACAATGCAAGACACAATCATTAAACACATTTTCGGTATACTGATAACTTTAACATTGGTATTCTTTACTCTCTCACTGGCATTTGCCCAGAGCACAAACCTTTACGACGTAAAACGACTTGATAACTTAAGAGCGGTCTCGGTCGGCTCCGGCGGTATTGTTTTAAGAACATATGACGGTGGCAATGAATGGATTAGTTCATTTACCGGCTACAGTACCGACCTTTATGCAGTGGTTTATTTAGATGAAACTACAAAGATAGCAGCAGGGGATAACGGATTAATTCTCAAATCCATGATAACCGAGGAAGATGAATTGTGGTTTGAAAAGTCAAGCGGTGTTAACAGCAGGTTAAATGACATTGAGGTCCTGACAGATGGTAAAGTTGTAGTATGCGGTGATAATGGTGTGATTTTAGTATCTGCAGATTATGGAGAAACATGGAATAGCGTAACATCATCTTTAAATACGAATTTTAATGATGTTGATTTTATTAATGAGAATGATGGCTTCATTGTAGATAATGCGGGGAATCTGCTGAAAACCGGGAATGGCGGAATGACCTGGTCAGTAATGCCTACAGGTATTGGTACAATAAACTTATACGGTATAGACATGCTTAACCGTACCGACGGTACTGTGGTTGGAGAAAACGGTCATATAGCCTCGACAAGAGACGGAGGTAATACCTGGATGATTAACCAGGGGCAATCATTTACCGACGACTTTTATTCAGTAAAATTTACAAGTGATAACGAAGCCATAGCATTTGGCAGAAACGGTATACTGGCAAAAAGCATAGATAAGGGATTAACCTGGGTTGGTGTTTCAAGCAGAACTACAAACGATATACATGCATTCGATTATGTTCAGAACTTCAAAGGTTATGCAGCCGGTTCAGAGGTTACTCTTCTTGAGAGCAAAAACGGTTCGAACTGGTACAGCGTGCTTCCGAAACCCTGTATAAATTGTATGAGTGTTGGGTACTATTCTCTTAACTCAAACAACAGCCAGAATAACAGTAAGGGACTCAACACAACAAATACCCCGGACAAATACTCGCTTTTACAGAATTACCCTAATCCGTTTAACCCGGTAACTACAATCAAATATCAAATCCCTGTCAGCGGTATGGTTACTCTTAAAATTTACGATATATCGGGTAAAGAAGTTGCCAGCCTTGTTAACGAAACAAAATCAGCTGGTTCGTATAGTATTCAGTGGTCAGCAAATAACTTTTCGAGCGGAACTTATTTCTATAAGATTGAAGCAAACGGTTATACTGAAACAAAGAAGATGCTGCTTGTCAAGTGAGAACTTGACAAGCAGTACCTGAATGCCTCAAAGTAAATCAGGGCATACAGCGGGAATGCAAGAAATACTAACTATGTTGTTACTCCTTAAAACTAACTGATACTGCAAACCATCCCGGCTCAAAAACCGGGATGGCTTTTTTATAGTTCTTTATTTTCTTTATTTCTCAATTGTTACAACTACCGAACGGCTGAGAAATACTTTTGGCTTATTAACTATCTTAAATCCAAGACCTGTTAAATTATTAACCATCTTTTCAAATGCTGCCTTCGATACGTGAAAGTTAGGTTCGACGATTAATATATTACCTCCGGGTTTTAAAATAGCCAGCAACTCTCTAAAAAGTTTATCTTGATCCGGAACCTCGTGAACCATATAGAAAGCCAGTATAAAATCTGCTTTTTCAGTAACATTAATCTTATATTTTTCACATTTATGCAATTTAATTCTTTGCTCCAGTTCTGTTCCTTTAATCTTTTCCCTTAATTTTTCAAGCATTCCTTCCTGTAAATCCGCAGCAATAACCTTCCCCGAACCTTTAAGCATTTTAGCCATTTCAACTGTAAAAAATCCCGGACCGCAGCCAACATCCAGAACTGTAATCCCGAAACGAATAAAAGGTTTTAAAATTTTCTCAGGATTTTGAAGAAATCTTCTTATCCGGTTATCAAGTCCTCCTGCGCGTTCAACCGGGCAAACTTTGTTGTTGTTTTCTTTTTTCAAATTGGTTTAAATTTATGATATTCTTGATTTCCGCTTTTACATGAGTGCAATTACATCTCACTCCGTCCAGCACTCAATGCCTGATAATGTATTAGCTTGCATAATTGCAGAATGGAATAGCACCTCTTACAAACCGTGTTTTACTGCCAACAATTATTTCTCCTTCTCTAATCACAGGAGTTAAATTTTCGATTGCATAAGCATGGTTCTCGGCTCTTCTTTGAAGAACGTTTAAGCCATCGGTTATTTTATGGGCTTCGGTGCAGTGTTTTATATATTCGCAATCGATATAAATGGGTTCGCTTAGATATCTGTTACTGATAAAGTTCACACGCCCGTTTGATGGTGAACCCTTTATTTCAGCTGTGGGGAATGTATTGTTATTCATAATTGA
>CAYWTS010000050.1:0-13455 GCA_964461265.1 uncultured Ignavibacteriales bacterium | reverse complement strand
TCCAAAGACCGTATGGAACAGAAAAACATTGCTTTTTATAACAGAGTATTTAAAGGTTATAAGGAACTTGCTTTAAAATATGAGAGGTTTATAGTAATAGATGCTTCAAAATCTGTTGAACTTATACACAAACAAATCATAAGAGTTGTAAAAAGAAAATTAAAAATTAAATAATATGTTAAATCCAAAATCAAAATTATCGTTTTATAAGCTTGCTGCTCTTTCGGTATTTATCTTGCTCTTAGGCGGTTTCAAACAGGAACCCGGCGGTGATGACGATATATACACGAAGATAAATAAAAACATGGACGTGTTCGGAAAAATGTATAAAGAAATTGTTCTGAACTATGTAGATGAAATTGAAACCGATAAGTTCATGAAGGCAGGTATAGAAGGTATGCTGGGTACTCTCGACCCTTACACAAACTTTCTCGACGAATCACGCAAAGATGAGGTCGACCTGCTCACAACAGGTAAATACGGAGGAATCGGCATTACAATCGGAATGAAAGACAGTGCTATTATCATAACCGATATAATGGAAGGGTATTCAGCACAGAAAGAGGGATTAAGAAGGGGTGATAAAATTCTCGAAATAGACGGTTCAAACCTTACCGGCAGAAACACAGGCGACGTCAGGGGAATGGTAAGGGGAACACCGGGCACTCTTTTGAAAATGAAAATTATGCGCGGTGAAAAGGAAATGGAATTCACCTTAACACGGCAGGAAATTAAGCTGAAAAACATATCATACAGCGGAATGCTTGAAGGCAGCATTGGCTATATTAAGCTGGAAAGGTTTAACAAGAATGCGGAAACGGAAATGATTGAAGCTTTAACTGAGCTGAATTCGAAGGGAGAAATAAAAGGGCTCATAATTGACCTGAGAGATAATCCGGGCGGACTGCTGGATGCTGCACTTGGTATATTGAATAAAGTTTTAGATAAAGGCAAGCTTTTACTAACAACAAAGGGTCGTAAACCGGATTCCGAAAGGAAATATTTTTCAGAGGAAACTCCAATGGTTAAAAGTGATATCCCCCTTGTATTGCTTGTTAATCAGAATTCTGCATCGGCAAGTGAAATAGTCGCAGGTGCAATTCAGGACCTGGACCGCGGCGTAATAATTGGAACCAAAACATTCGGAAAGGGTCTTGTGCAGGTGTTTACACCTCTGAGTTACGGCAGCCAGCTGAAGATAACCAATCAGAAATACTTTACACCAAGTGGCAGGTGGATACAATCAAAAAATTACTTCAAAGAAAATAAGTATGGCGTTTTCAAACCGAATCCTTATTTTAACCAGACTGAGTTCAAAACCCTCGGAGGCAGAACTGTCTGGGCAGAAGGCGGTATAACTCCCGATACGCTTCTTTCAGAGATTGTCTCCAATCAGCTGCTTGATGAACTGTTAAACCAGGATATGTATTATAAATTTGCTGGAGAGTATACGTCTTTACATACATATACTAGTGATTTTATGGTTAACGATGATATTCTTAACTCGTTTTATTCATTCCTTACCCGCGAAGGATTCAATTATCATAGTGATGCAGAAACAGAACTTAGCCGCCTGAAAAAAACAATTAATAAGGATAATTATTCACAGCGGATTAAAACAGCATTAACTGAACTCGAATCGTGGCTGGCGGAGGAAAGGTTAAATATGTTCGAAAGTTCAAAGGAGGTAATGAAAAAATACCTTGAGCAGGAAATTCTCCGTAGGTATAACCTCTCGGATAGTAAAATAGTTCAGACTGGGCTGAAAGAAGATATTTATATTAAAACAGCATTATACGTACTGTCAAACCCCGATACCTATAACAGATTTTTAACAGCGAAGTGATTAAAGGAACAGTAGAACTTTCATGGCAGGAATGACCGTTAAAAATAGTTTTTCGCAGTCTATGTAGTATAAAGTATGACTATAGAAATATTTATTATTCTTCTGTGCATAGGTATTGCTACAGGAATTCTTGCAGGCTACTTTGGCGTAGGAGGGGGAATTATAATTGTTCCTTCGTTAATATCTATTTATGCATGGAAAGGATTATACCCTGAATTTGATGTTCACGTAGCTGTAGCAACAAGTTTATTTACAATCATTTTCACTACATTATCCTCATCTATAAAACATGCACGCAGCGGAAACGTCGAATATTTACCTGCTGTAATAATAGGTTTAACAAGCTCTGTATCAGTAATACTGCTTTCGAAAGCTGCAATAAATCTTCCGGGGAGTGTTTTAAAGATAATTTTTTCTGTCCTGTTATTAATTATTGCTGTAAAAATGTTTTTTGAAAACAGCAGCCACAAAAATAAAAACAAAGGCAAACATATCTATTCCAAACCGTTAAGCTCTTTAATAGGTATAATAAGCGGTTCTATTGCTGCATTTACAGGTTTAGGAGGCGGCGTCATTATTGTACCTATGATGAAATATATCCTAAGATTTAATATTAAAAAGGCGATAGGAACCTCTTCGGCTGCAATACTGCTTACTGCAATAGCCGGTGTTGCCGGTTATTATTTGAACGTTCCGGATAATTTCACAGGAGGTAAGTTTTTTTTAGGAATGGTTGATACTTATTCTGCTCTGGCAATTATTATAGGCTCGGTACCGTTTTCCCAGATAGGAGTTTACCTGAACAAAAAAACCCCGCATGAGCACTTAAACAGGCTTTTTGCGTTATTTATTATTTTCGTTGCTGTTCGTATGATTTTTTTCTGATGCATCCCTGTCTGTGCTTCCGTTGGAAAACTTTTCGTAAGCCTCAATTATATTCTTTACAAGTCTGTGCCGCACAACATCTTTCTTATCAAGATAAACAAAAGAAACACCCTCAATATTGTACAGAATATTCTGTATCTGCACAAGTCCCGAAGCCTGCCTTGACGGAAGATCTATCTGCGTAATATCTCCCGTAACAATTGTTTTCGAACTGACGCCAAGCCTGGTAAGGAACATCTTCATTTGCATTGCTGTAGCGTTCTGTGCTTCGTCAAGTATCAGAAAGGCATTATTTAAGGTCCTGCCACGCATATATGCAAGAGGTACCACCTCTATAATATTTTTTTCGAAATATGATTTCAGCTTCTCGAACGGCAGCATGTCCTCAAGTGCATCGAAAAGCGGCTTAAGGTAGGGATTTACTTTTTCGCTCAGGTCACCCGGCAAAAACCCAAGGCTTTCACCAGCTTCTACAGCAGGGCGCGAAAGAATTACCCTGTTAACTGATTTGTTTTTTAATGCAGCCAGAGCTATAGCAACCGAAAGGTATGTTTTACCGGTTCCTGCAGGACCTATTACAAAAACGATATCGTTAGATAGTGCTTCGGTATAAAACTTTCTCTGTCCCGGTGTTTTTGCTTTAACAAATGAAGTCTTATCTGCGAAAATAACGTCATCTATTTCATTACTTTTAAAACCAAGTTTCGGATTGAAATGTGTCCCTTCAGTATTATCGGTAAGATGCAGAAGAAGGTTTACATCGCTCTCGGTAACCCTGCCCTGTCTTTTCTGGAGAAATATCATTTCTTTAAATATAGTTTCAATCCTTTTCGCTTCTTCCTCGGCACCTTTAATTTTTATCACATCACCCCGCATAGTTATAGATGACTTAAAATTTTCTCTTATCATCTCAAGATTCCTGTCCTTTACACCTGCAATATCAAGTATATCGGTACCTTCCAGTTTTATTTTTATTTCTTTTACCGGCAATCCCTTTTTAGTTTAAATAAAAATGCAGAACCCTTATACAAAAGTATAAGGGTTCTGCCGTTAATCATTGATCGAGTGATTATTTCTTGGTGTCTTTCTTTTCGTCTTTCTTAGTATCTTTCTTTTCATCTTTCTTAGTATCTTTCTTCACATCTTCTTTCTTTGTTTCGGTTCCTTCGATCTTTTTCTTTCTGACCTTTCTGTATTTTTTAGATTTCATCTCAGCTTCTTTTTTCTGAGCATCTGTTAATACAGGGATTCTTAAGACCTGACCGGGATAGATGAGGTTCGGGTTGGTAACTGCTTTGTGGCTCCTGTGCTTTAAAGCATCTTTGTTAACAACACCGGCTTTGTTGGCATCCCAGATTGCGGGCCAGTAGTAAGGTGAGCCATATTTCATCTTGGAGATCTTCCAGAGGCAGTCACCTTTAACAACTGTATAAGTTCCGCTTTCTTCTTTGGGTTTCCACTCATCAAGTTTCTTCTTCATAGCTGCATACCTATCAGCAAATTCGGGCAAGCATCTTGCTTTATCTTTGCTGATTTCATCGAAGTACATCTTTCTTGCATCTTCGGGTGTTCCGGTCTTTGAGTTGATCTTCTTTTCAGTCTCGTCGAATTTCTTTCTGAAATCAGCAAGACCACTCTTGGTTGTTCCAACCAGTGCATAAAGATCGTTTTCACATTTCTCTAATTCTTTATCTTTATTGGCAGAAGTTTGTTTCAGTCCGTCGATCTCTTTTCCAAGAGCATCGAGTTTTGCTTGAAGCTGGGTTTTCTGAGCATTCAGATCATCCATTTGTCTCTGCCATTCTTCTTCATCCATTTCTTCCATTTCTTCATCGTCATCGTCGTCATCATCGTCATCATCCTGGGCAAAAAGTTTTGCGTTGGTCGAGAATGTTAAGCCAACACAGAGAGCGAACAATATCATGAGTTTATAGAATTTCATAGTTTATTTGCCCTCCTTTCCCATGCTGTCTAAGCAGCTCTTGGTTTTTGCCATGTCATCGTTGCATTTCTTAATCTTCGCATCTTTATCCGAGATCTGCTTCTGTAAAGAAGCTTTCTCGTCTTCTTTTGCTTTGACCTGATTGCTAAGGCTTTCAACCTCACTCTTCAGGTTATTAAGCATCTGCAACTGCTCTTCATCTACACCGCCGCCGCATCCCACAATCATTGTGGATCCGGCAAACATGCCTGCAATGATGAGCGTGAAAAGCATGCGCTTATATTTTGCCATATATAAACCTCCTGTTTGTTTAATGGCGTTATTAAATAGGGTTAATTAAAAGTAGTACAAATATAACCTCCAAAAACCCATTTGTCAAGAATTCGTTCTAAAAAAGTATACAATAAAACTTTAAAAAAAATTACAGATTTACAGAAAATAATAAAGTGTCCTAAAAATTATACAGGTTGTTTAGGAGATTTTATCAGGTATTTTAAGAATTTGACCGGGGTAAATATAATTAGGATTTGAAATAATTTTTTTATTAGTATCGGAAAATTGATCTGCGTTAAAGACTTTGTCTTTATTTGCTTCCCAGATGACATTCCATAAATGAGGATTATTATATACAAAACCGGCTATTTTCCATAAATTGTCTCCTTTTTTCACAGTGTAAGTCCTGATACCTTTAAAATTAGCTATCATATTACCTTCCCAATCTAAATATTTTTTTCTCATAATCTCGAATCTTTCTGCAAATTCACTAAGGCATACTGCGGGGTCATTTGAAATTTCTTCAAAGTAGGCTGATCTAACATCATTGGGAGAACCTCGTTTATTATTAATTTTTTCTTCTGTTTCATTGAATTTTTTTCTGAATTCAATTATACTAGTTTCATCCTTGCCTATGAGCTTTAGCAAATTACCGTTAAAATTTTTTAGTTCCGAATCGAGTTCATTGTTTAGTCTTGTTAAACTGTCAATTTCTTTATCCAGGGAATCTATTTTTGACATTAAAAGTAACGTTTGCAAAGAATAAGTATCATATAAAGCTCTCCATTGGCTTTTGCTTATGGTTTCATTCTCCTGTGTGTGACAAAAAAGAAAAGGGAAAAAAGAAATTAATGCAATATGAAGCAATGGTTTCATTTATCTTGAAATTTTATAAGCAGCTACCTTTTTCAAACCGTTATCAAATGCAAGTATATTTAACTCCGAATTTACCCTGTTATAGTCAAGGCTGATTTTGGATCTTATTGCATTAAATGATACCACTTTTCTTAATGCATCACGAATCTTATCTCTGGTATAATTACCGGATGAAATTATATTTAAAAGTAAAACCATCGAATCATATCCGAACAGAAAAGATTTGTTAAGCTCAATTTTGGTTTTCGAGACCCTGTTTTTTAAATCCTGGTATTCAGGATTATTCTCATCAGGGTAATATTCAGATTCAAAAATCAAGTTTTTTAAGTACACTTTGTTCTCTTTCAGTATTTCTTCATTGTTCCAGTCACCTGTTCCTGCAATAAAAAAGCTGAGCTTATTTGAATACAATTCGGGAACTATCATACTGATTTCAGCGGGATTTGAAATCGGAATATAGATTGCGTCAATATATCCCTGAATAAAATTTGAACCAACAGTTTTCAGCTGGTATGGCTTAATGTTTAAGGTATCTATAATTTTTTTAGCACTGCGTCCGAATAAATAGTAAATACTTACATCGGTTTTTTGGCTTATAAGTGAATCAAGCAGGCTATAACGAACACCTGCATTCTCCAGTTTTTTCAATTGTGTAACATTCAAATTTGCTGGGTTGATAAACAAGTCGTTATCAATAATTACCTTGTGAATCTGTGCAATAATATTGCTGATATTCCTGGCATCTTTCTTATATGCAGCAGTTAGCAAGATTTTACCGCCAAGTTTTTCTATTTCTGTTTCAAAATGTTCTGAGAAATTAATGCCATAAGTTTCTTCAGAAATAATTATAAAATTTCTTAAACCCGCAATTTTAAATAAATAATCTGCCATCAGTGTGCCTCGTACCTTATAAGAGGGATTCAGCTGGAAAACATAATCGTGTGACTCAGCAATATCGTCAGCAGTTGCAGTAGGTGAAATAATAGGTAGTTTCTCTGTGACTCCGATATTGGCTACCTCTGATAATTCGCTGCTGAAAACAGGTCCTAAAATACAAATAATGGAACTATCCCTCGCAAATTCATCTACAATCCTGACTGCTACTATCGGGTCACGCTTTGTATCACGCACATCCAAAGTAATTTTAACAACCGGTGAACGGTTGTAATCATTCATTGCAAACTCGATTCCGTTTAAGATATCGGAACCAAGCTTTTTCTTAGCCGGGTCATCGGATTCTTCGAACAGCGGAAGTGCCACGCCTATTTTCAGAACCTGGCTATATGCTTTGTAACAAAGTAAAAAAGATAGTGACAGTAAAATCAGGAATAATAAAAGTTTGTAGTTATTATTCATTCCCATTCTATTGTTGAAGGAGGTTTATTGCTTATGTCGTAAACGACACGGTTAATTCCTTTTACACGATTAGTTATCCTTGTTGAAATTTCCTCAAGCACGTCATGCGGCATCGGGAACCAGTTAGCGGTCATGCCGTCAACGCTTTCAACAGCACGCAAAGCTACAACACGTTCGTATGTGCGGCTATCACCCATTACTCCAACCGTTGAGACAGGCAGAAGTACGGCAAAAGCCTGCCATATGCTGTTATACAGTTTTCTCTCTTTTAATGTTTTGATATAAATATAATCTGCTTCCCTTAATAGTTCAAGTTTTTCCCTGTCGACTGCACTCAATACCCTCACTGCAAGCCCGGGACCCGGGAACGGATGACGCTGTAATATTTCTTCTGGTACTTTCAGAAGCTTCCCTAATTTCCTCACCTCATCCTTAAACAACTCCCTGAATGGTTCCACTAAATGCATCTTTAATGTCCTGGGTAAACCGCCTACGTTGTGATGTGTTTTTATAGTTACCGATGGACCATGGAAGGAAGATGATTCAATTACATCGGGATAAAGTGTTCCCTGTACAAGGTATCTAATATTTCCGAGCTTACCGGCATATGCCTGGAAAAGATCGATAAATGTTTTTCCGATTATCTTTCTCTTTCTCTCCGGGTCCGAAATACCCTTTAATCTTTTTAAAAATATTTCTGTGCCGTCTATAAATTTTAAGTTAAGCTTTTTTGAGAAAAACTTTATTATGTCACTGCTCTCTTTCTTTCTCATCAGACCGTTATCGATATGAACACAAACAAGATTTCTTCCGATTGCCTGATTCGCAAGATATGCAGCAACAGTTGAATCTACTCCCCCGCTTAATGCTAATAATGCTTTACTGTTTCCAATTGTTTCTCTGATCTCAAGTGTTTTTTCTTCAATGAACGAACCCATTTCCCATTTATACCTGACCTTGCAAATACCGAACAAAAAATTTCTTAAAATCTCCTTTCCATTTTCGGTGTGATGCACTTCTGGGTGAAATTGGACACCAAAAATCCTTTGCTTCCTGTCTTCAAAGCTGCTTATCAGCCCGTTTTCACTCAGTGATGTAACCTCAAATGAACTAGGCAAAGTTTTAACCTGGTCGCCGTGGCTCATCCACACGCAGATTTTCTTTTCAAGATTTTTAAAAAGCTGTGAATTTTTAACGCATCTGATATATGTCTTGCCGTATTCCCTTACTTTCCCGCCTTTTACTTTTCCTTTATAATGATGCGACAGCAGCTGAAGTCCGTAACAGATTCCAAGCACAGGTATACCTGCATCTAATATTTGTTTTGAGAGTAAAGGAACATTTTCCAGATAAACGCTTAACGGACCGCCTGAAAGAACTATGCCTCTTAACGATTTATCATTTTTAAGAAAATCCAGGCTGCTGTAACACGAAACTATCTCCGAATAAACACGTAGCTCGCGTATTTTACGGGCTATAAGTTTTGTATATTGTGAGCCGAAATCGATAATAATAATTTTATCTGCCTGCATATTAACTTACCAATGATAATTTCCCTAACCGGATTGCACCCCATACGGGTGAACGCTCTGACTTTATTAAATTAATGTTCGGATAGTTGGTTTTCGAAATTTGTTTAAGATATTTTTTAAGTAAATTTTGTTTTGAAAACAACGAACCGCAAAATGCAATAGTATATTTCTTTTTCTTAAGAACCCTGAAATTTTCTGCGAGCTTACAGGCAGCACTTTTTATGATGTCATTTGAAACTTTATCTCCTTTTGCAGCACAGTCGAATACTGTTTTTGCAAGCTTTTGTATTTCAAATTTCTCATTGTAAATTTTATTGATAACCGAACTTTTTGTAAGCCCGAATTTTTTCTTAAATACATCGATAAGCATAGTGTTGCTTCCGTTTCCATCGAAATACTTAGTGACTTTTTTTAAAGCTTCACATCCTATCCAGTAACCGCTGCCTTCATCGCCAATAAGTCTCCCCCATCCGCCTGCCTGTTTAATTTGTCCGTTCGAATCCATGTAATACAAGATCGAACCTGTTCCTGCAATAAGAATACCACAATTTATTTCACCATGCTTAAAAACAGAATAAAATGCAATTGCTGTATCCGGGTAAATATATATATTTTTATATCCTGTCTTTTCCTGTAAAACCTTACAAATAAAGTTTCTTTGCTTTTCATCCCGTGCACCAGATATACCTATAACAATACAAGAAACTTCTTTTTTAAACTTAAGAAGTGAACTTTTTATTATTTGAGTCAGTCTTTGTGAGGTTTTATCTAATCCCAGAAGACTGGAGTTTACGGGCATATATGTTTCATTTAAAAATACCTTCCCTTCCCAATCGGTAATTAAAACCTCCGAGCCGGTGGCTCCAGAATCTATTCCTAGTACATATTCCAAGCTCATAATAATAATTTACCCAAAAATAAGAAAAGCGGAAGGATAAAGAAATGAAACAAATAAACTTTTAGTTACCCAGTTTTTCCGGTTATCTTGTTCCGCATAAATACCCATTCCCGATTCTGTTTTGTAAAGAACCCGGGTTACTGTGTGTTTAAGTTTTATCTATCCATTAAATTTATTAAGTTTGGAGATAAACATTTAATAAAAATGGAAGACAGCAACATAAATGAAAAAATAATCTGGGAGGGCTCTCAGTCACAAATACTTAATATACCGTCATTTCTATTTGCACTGGCACTGGCAGCAGTTATTATAATTTTAGCATTTATTACTCCGCCTCCAACAGGAATGCTGCTGCTGTTTTTGTTAATAATCCCTGTTTTTTACGCATTTTGGAAATGGATACAAGTACATTTTATAAGGTACCGGATTACAGACCAGAGGTTCCTGTGCATAACGGGGATTTTCTCGAAGAAAACCGACACAATAGAACTGTATCGGGTGCGTGACCTGGAACTTTTTGAACCTTTCCTTTACAGGTTGTTCGGAAAGGGTATCATTAAAATGGTAACTATCGATACTATAACGCCTTCGTTTATTATTAAGGCAATCCCCGACCCTAAAGATCTGTTTAACAAGCTTAGGGTTGCTGTAGAACACCGAAGGGATATAAAAAGAGTTCGGGGGGTTGAATTTGAACAATTTGATGAAACTATTTAAATACATACTTCTTATATGGCTGGGAGTTGTTTTTTATTACTCTATAATGACTCCCCTTGAAGGAACAATCAGCCAGGTTAAAAAAAGTTCTGAGGTTACTTATGATGAAAAAACGAAATCATATACTGCTGCTAAATACGTACCGCTGGGAATCGACAATTCGAAACTAAGTAAGATTAAAGATACACTTGATTATGTAATAATTAATTACCGGACAGATACTGCTAAGTATTTTTTTAAATCAGTAAACGAAAATCTTATTTTGCCCGATAATATTAAATCATTTTCGGTTGACCTTGCTTATGATAAGATTAATAATACATTTATAGCAGCCATTACTTATGATATTGAACACCTGAAAGAAATTACCTCGGTACAGCCGGTCATGCA
Source organism: uncultured Ignavibacteriales bacterium (assembly GCA_964461265.1). Lineage (GTDB taxonomy): Bacteria > Bacteroidota > Ignavibacteria > Tepidaquicellales > OLB5 > CAYWTS01. The sequence goes on along the minus strand of CAYWTS010000050.1, from coordinate 2,740 downwards.
ACATGGGGAGTACAATTTCGAAAAAACCGAACTGTTAAAGTTAAGCTTATTAGAACTCACAAAGACTGGCGATACAGCCGGATACACATATTATGATTATGAACCTGACAGCTCTAAATATACTCTCCTGGTAAAAAAAGGAACTTTTGAAAAACCGGATTCAACAAACCTGTTTATTCTTAATACAGCATACGAAAAATCAAAAGACAGGTTTATCTGTAATAATTTGGTTGCTGTTCTTAAAAATAACGTTGTAACTCAGGCCGGTATAGACAGTCTAAAAAAAATCACAGCCGGAAAATTTAACACCGAAACCAAGTATTACGAATTCGATGATTACGCGACTGTATTAATATACAGAAATAATTTACAGCCCTACTCGAATCCTATTTACACCGAGATAGGGTATCTTTACCAGCCAGGCAGTAATATTATTTCAATATCGAAAGCAAATTATGAGGAAGCTGCAGCATCACAAAAATTTATAATCAAAGCAGCGTATAACCATAATGACGGAACTTTTATTACAGGCCAGGTAACAGCAGTTAATCCGAAATTTACATTTGCATACGTATTGGCTTTAGGTGAAAGAGCAAGGATTTTATTTTTCCATGTTCCAACGGCATGGATAAGCGTGCTCGCATTCCTGTTATCGATGATTTACAGCATACTTTACCTGAGAAAAAGGCAGATACTTTACGATTACAAAGCATCTGCTGCAGCAGGGTTGGGCTTAATGTTCTGTATTCTTGCGACTGTAACAGGAGCTATCTGGGCAAAGTTCAACTGGGGTGCATTCTGGAACTGGGACCCGAGGCAAACTTCAATATTTATGCTGCTGCTTATCTACGGTGCATATTTTGCCCTGCGTAGCGCAGTTGAATCGGAAGAAACACGAGCAAAACTATCTTCTGTTTACTCAATTCTTTCTTTTATTACTGTTCCGTTTTTTATTTTTATTTTACCAAGAATTGTGGAATCGCTTCACCCTGACCCTATAGTAAACACGGAGGGCAAAATAAAAATGGATACAGGTATGCTTATTTTATTTCTCAGTTCTCTTGCAGGTTACACAGCACTGTTTTTCTGGATGCTGAAGCTAAAGATAGGTCTGGCTAAAGCCCGGATTAAAATGTATAAGGAGAAAACAGATGGATAATTTTTTTGTAACAAATTCTGATATCGTAGTATTGGCTATCACACTTATCTGTTGGGTTGGATTATTCTTCTATCTTAGGAAACTAGAAAAAAAGCTGGAGAAACTGGAAAAGTAATCCTACTTACCTCTTTTCTTATTCACATAACAAGCTCTTACAAACTCCCTGAAAAGAGGATGACAATGCATTAAACGTGATTTCAGTTCAGGGTGGAATTGGCAGCCCACAAACCATGGGTGACCTTGCAATTCGATTATTTCTACTAAATCTTTATCGGGATTAATACCCGAAAATACCATTCCTGCATCTTCAAAGTCCATCCTGTAACGGTTATTAAATTCATAACGGTGACGGTGGCGTTCACTTATTAATGACGATTTATATGCATCATAAGCCCTGCTTCCCTTCTTTATTGAACAGGAATATGCACCTAGCCTCATAGTTCCACCCTTTTCGGTTACACCCTTTTGTTCAGACATAAGGTCAATTACGTTGTATTTAGATAACTTAAACTCCGAGCTGTTAGCATCTTTGAGCTTTAAGACATTACGTGCAAACTCAATAACTGCACACTGCATTCCAAGACAAATCCCAAAATACGGTATCTTGTTTTCGCGGACGTACCTAATTGCTCTGATCTTCCCTTCGATTCCTCTTTCACCAAAACCGTAAGGTACAAGCAATCCGTTTATACCTCGCAGATATTTACCTGGATTATGGTTCTTTTCCAGGTCTTGTGCTGAAATCCATCTAATTTCGGCTTTTACGTTATTTTCAGCACCTGCATGTATGAATGCTTCCAATATGCTTTTATAAGCATCGGGAACAGAATTGTATTTACCGCACATACCAATTGTTACCGAACCAGCCGGATGTTTTATCCTTTGAACCAGCTTAGTCCATTTTAACAGGTCGGGTTTATGTGCTTTAATGTTTAGCTTTTGCAGCACAATTTCATCAAGTTTTTCGTTAGCCAAGCTTAAGGGAACTTCATAAATTGAATCTACATCTGGTCCCGAAAAAACCCAATCTTTCTGAACGTTGCAGAACAATGCAATTTTTTCTTTTATTGCCGGTGATAACTTTTTCCTGCTTCTACAAACAAGAATATCGGGCTGAATACCGATTTCAAGAAGCGTTTTTACGCTGTGCTGGGTAGGTTTGGTTTTTATTTCACCTGCTGATTCGATAAATGGAACATAAGTTAAATGAATTGAAAGGGAACTTTCCCTGCCAACTTTCAGCATTAGCTGCCTCATCGCTTCCAGAAAAGGAAGTGATTCAATATCGCCGACTGTGCCTCCTATCTCGGATATTATAACATCGTAATTGTTTGACTTAGCAAGCTCAGTCATTCTGCGTTTTATTTCATCAGTAATATGCGGGACTACCTGCACCGTTGCACCAAGGTAGTCGCCTCTGCGTTCCCTGCTTATCACCTCATAATAAACCTGACCCGTAGTAGTATTATTCATTTTTGTCATGTTCATATCAAGGAATCGTTCATAGTGACCGAGGTCAAGGTCGGTTTCCGCACCGTCATCTGTAACATAAACTTCACCATGCTGGAAAGGATTCATTGT
>CAYWTS010000049.1:0-13522 GCA_964461265.1 uncultured Ignavibacteriales bacterium | reverse complement strand
AAATTTACAAATTATTAATATAAGGTTAAACCCCTAAAAACCTAATCAAATGCTAAATTCTAATACCTAACAATTGTAAATTGTTCATAATTTAAGAAAATAAGTTTAGTTATGATTGTTTACATTGAACATTATTCACTTGTCAAGCCAGCAATACGTAAAATCCACTCTGTGCATCGGGTCAAGTGCATAACCGCGGACATACGGTTGTATTAACCTGTAGTCTTCATCATAAAAAATAAAAAGTACCGGTGCTTCTGAAATTGCTATCTGTTCTGCCTGTTCATACAATTTATTTCTTTCCCCAATATCGTTAATAGTAAGAGCCTTTTCGAATAATTCATCGAACTTAGGATTTTTATACCTGAAGCTGTTAATAGGACTTTTATCGTTAGGATTATCAGGGACATTTTTCCCATAAAACAAATTCAGAAAATTCTCAGGATCCGGGTAATCAGCAATCCATCCAAGCCTCCAGAAATCCGCCCTCCCAGCGTCAACATTATCCAGATGCTGAGCCCACTGTAAATGCTGAAGTTTAACATTAACGCCTATTTCCTTCAGCATATTTTGAATTGCCTCTGCAACTTGTGTATTTCTTCCGCCGCCTTCATTAATAAACAAAGTAACTTCAGGAAATCCCTTCCCGCCTGGATAACCCGCCTGCTCCATTAAGTGCTTGGCTTTTTCGAGATCAAAACTGTATCCCTTAATCTTTTTGGGATTATAATTTGGCATAACAGGCGGAACTATTCCGTAAATTGCAGGACCTGCTGCCTGTCCGTTCAATACGAATCTGATTATCTTATCTCTGTCAACAGCGTAATTAAATGCTTGTCTTATCAACGGATTATTGAAAATTTTCCCGGGTGTTAAAAATCCGTAAAACTGTATAGTCAATGATGGCGTTCTTTGAAGAATAAACTTTGAATATTCCGGTGTTAGAGTTTTATCATCATTCACCACTGCTTTAAAAAGTTCTGTAGGAATTCTGTACGATTCATCCAGATTCCCATTTTTAAATTCTAGAAGCTGCTGTGAAAGATCCTTTATGAAACGGAATTTAACTTTTTCAAGGTAAGGAAGCTGGTTTCCATACATATCTTTTCTCCAGTAATCGGGATTGCGTTTGAGGTTAATTTCAAGATCTGGTGTCCAATTCTCAAAAATGAACGCCCCTGTTCCAACAGGGTTCTGAAAATAATCTTTACCGTATCTCTCAACAGCTTCCCTCGGAACAATATAAACAAAACCCAGACACATGTAGTATATGAACGGACTAAAGGGTTTTTTTAATTTAATCTGAAATGTGGAATCATCTTTTACAATATACCCGGAAACAGAATGGATTTGCGGAACGCGGTTTTCTGCGGTTGCTTTATTGATTTCATCTATAAATTCCATCGCCCCCTCAACACGGTTTTTGTAAAAATCGAATCCAAGACTGCCCGTCCGCGGGTCAAGCACACGGTCAAACGAATACTTGACATCACTGGCATTGAATTCCCGTCCTTTGCTGTCTGAGAAACAAGGATTATCATGAAATTTAACACCTTTTCGCAGATGAAAGGTGTATAACAGCCCATCCGGTGAAATTTCCCAGCTCTGAGCAAGTTCAGGTATTAGCTGTAAATTACTGTCAAGGTCAATCAGCAAATCATATATCTGGTGTGAGACATGATGCGAAACAACATCATTAATACCAACGGGATCGAGGCTGCGGATATTTTCATTTTCATTGATTGTGTAAGTACCCCCGCCTTTCAAACCTCCGTTAAGCTCTGTAATTTTATCCGGGGAATTTTTATTGCAGCCAAAGTTAATTAACAGCTGAAAAATAAAAATTGAGCAGGTTAAAATTATCCGTTTCATTATTCAATTTTATTTAATTAACACATCACAAATATTGTGTGTGTTTAGAATAGTATGTCAGCCTAAAAATGATTTAAGAATATCAGTACTGAAATTATGCTTCAGCCTTCTTATGGCTTTTTCCTTAATACGCCTGACTATTTTAATTGTATCAGAAATTTCATATAAAGAGATATCCTGTACTTCCAATAGCTCTTCGTTTGTTTTTTTCAGGCTCAAATTCCTGTTCCAGTTCTGAATAAGCTTTACCGATTTTGATAATAACACCAACCCTTTTCAAGAACAGTCTGACTATCATTGACTGCTCGGCTAGTGTCTGAAAAATCGATTGCTTAATGCACAAAATTGAGTAAGAAATAAATATAAATCCCCATGTTTCATCAAATCTTTTTGCTGCTTTAATAAGTCCCCAATTACCCTAGTTTATAAAATCAACAAGTGAAAGTCCCTGATTTTGATATTGTTTTGCCGCACTCACAACAAATCTAAGATTTGCTCCTGTCAATTTTTCCAGTGCTTTTTGTCATTCTTGCGGAGTAGCGTGTTTTATTTTCTTAACTAAAATGACTTCTGCTTCTAAATCAAGAAGTTCAACTTTCCCTATCTTACTGAAATATCTGTCTATTGATAATGTTTCACGGTTGGTAAACAGCTTGCCCATTTTCACAGGGATGGTTTATACTGATTAATAAAAGGTAGTGTTAATAAATGTTCTTATGAATTATAACCTGTTACTAACTCTCAGATACGATAATATATTAGCGATAACTTTTCCGATTTGGCTTTAAAAAAGTTAAGCAGATTCGAAGAGGTCAATCTTACTATCTTTGCTAAGAGTAACTATTGCCCTTTTCCTGTCCGCCTTAAAACCTTCAGTTTTGCCGCGTCTTGTAAATTGTGATTTTCGTTTACCTTTAATCACAAAAGTACGGATACTTTCAACCTTTACATTGAATTTTCTCTCAATTTCTCTGGCTATATCAATCTTATTTGATTTTTTAGAAACCTCAAAGGCATACTGGTTCCTCTGCTCCTGAAGATTTGTAAGCTTTTCCGTAATAATCGGTTTTATTAAACTATAACGCATAACTTTTTTAAATCTAAATCCTAATTCTCTTACTAAATTTAATAATACAAAAAAATCTTAAAACGAAATGGCTTATATTATTTAAAAGCCTTAAAACTCTGATACTTTAATTATCTGTTAGTAAGTATTTAGGTTTTACTTATTAATGGTTTGCATAAAGACTCAAATGCACCCTTTTGTATTAATATCATATTATTATTAATTAAATCATAAGTTGAAGCATCACTTGCTGTCAGTAAATTCATTTTTGGTAAATTTCTGCCCGAAAGATAAATGTTTTTATTACCCTCTGATAAAAGCATCAATATTTTCTTTTTATCTATATTGAGGTTCTTCAGTATACCATTCATGTCTTTAGTACTTGGTTTATCGAACTTCATATCTTCAACAATCATTATTTCACCTGACTTTGCTTTCAGGCTCAGTGCACTTTTTCTGGCAAGTCTTGCTGCCTTTTTTGGAATATCGAGTCTGTACTCTCTTGGTCTGGGTCCATGTATTGTGCCTCCGCCCACCCATAATGGAGAACGGGTTGTTCCAGCTCTTGATGTTCCTCTTCCTTTTTGGCGCCAGGGTTTTTTACCTCCGCCTCTTACTTCTGACCTTTCCTTTGTTTTATGTGTTCCCTGTCTCTGATTTGAAAGATAGGTTCGCACTACCTGATGAATAAGATGCATATTCGGTTCAATCTCAAAAATATCTGATGGGAGTTCTACTGTTTCTTCGGTCTCCGAACCGTCGATTTTATATACTTTTAATTGCATAATTATTTCATTTTATATATTTCAACTATACCGCCAATTGCACCGGGCACAGCACCTTTTATTAGGAGAATATTAGATTCCGGAATTACTTTAATAACTGTCATATTACGTACTGTTTTTCTCTCGCCGCCCATTCTGCCAGCCATTCTTTGTCCTTTATATACACGTGATGGATAAGAACTTGCACCTATCGAACCGGGTGCTCTTAACCTGTCACTCTGTCCGTGTGTAACCGAACCACCGCCAAAGCCATGCCTTCTAACCACTCCCTGGAAGCCTTTACCTTTCGAAATACCTGAGACCTTTACCAGGTCACCTTCTTCGAAAATATCAACGTTAATGATTTGTCCAACGGATTTCTCTTCAGCATTTTCATAATCCCTTATCTCACGAAGATAACGCAGCAATGGTAGAGATTTCTTTTTAAATTGCCCAATTACCGGTTTGCGTGTATTCTTTTCTTTTTTCTCCTCAAAACCTATTTGTATTGCAGAATAACCATCATTCTCCTTGGTTTTAATAGCAGTAATATAACAGGGTCCTGCATGTATCAAAGTGCAGGCTGTACTTGTACCATCTGACCCGAATACTGAGGTCATTCCGATTTTTTTCCCGATTATGCCTTCCATAATTCTATACTTTTATTTCTATATAAACACCGCCCGGCGGATCCAGCTTTGTTAAAGCATCGACTGTCTTTTTATTGGAATTCAGGATGTCGATGATCCTCTTATGTGACCTGATTTCGAACTGTTCACGTGATTTTTTATCTACATGAGGAGACCTTAAAACTGTATATACCGATTTCTTTGTAGGAAGCGGTATAGGACCTGAAACAATACCCCCTGTAGATTTAATAGTCTTAATTATCCTGTCAGTCCACTTATCGATCAGGCGATGATCGTATGATTTAAGTTTTATTCTTATTCTCTGGTTAGCCAATTTATTTCCTTAAAAGCAGATGCCTGCATAACTGCTGACTTATCCGCAAAGTTATTCAATAATTTTAGTTACAACACCGGCACCTACGGTTCTGCCGCCTTCACGGATTGCGAACCTTAGACCTTCTTCCATGGCTATTGGTGTAATAAGCTGTATGTGCAGATTATCAACATTATCACCAGGCATAACCATCTGCACACCTTCGGGTAAAGTAGTAATACCGGTCACATCTGTCGTTCTGAAGTAAAACTGAGGTCTGTAATTACTGAAGAATGGGGTATGCCTTCCGCCCTCTTCTTTTGAAAGAACATAGACCTGTGCGGTAAATACCTTATGAGGTGTAATTGAAGCGGGTTTTGCAACAACCATACCCCTTTCAATTTCTTTTTTATCCACACCTCTTAATAACACACCCAGGTTATCACCGGCAAGCCCTTCTTCCAGTTCTTTGTTAAACATTTCAATTCCTGTAACAACTGTCTTTTTGTGCTGACCCAATCCTACTATTTCAACTTCTTCACTAAGCTTTACTTTCCCTCTTTCCACTCTGCCTGTTGCCACGGTTCCGCGTCCGGTTATACTAAATACATCTTCTACTGACATCAGGAACGGTTTATCCATTTCCCTTTGTGGTTCGGGAATGTAATTGTCAACTGCATCCATAAGCTCAAAAATACATTTCAAATCAGGATGGTCTAAAGGAGTATCTTCTTTTAAGCCGGCATTCATTGCTTTCAAAGCACTTCCTCTGACAATAGGAATTTCATCACCCGGGAATTCGTACCCTTTAAGAATATCTCTTAGTTCCGATTCAACAACTTCGAGTAAAAGTTCGGCATCCTCAGGGGTTTTTTCCTGTTCATATATCATGTCAATCTTATTCAGAAAAACTACTATTCTGGGTACGCCAACCTGTCTAGCTAAAAGAATATGTTCTTTAGTTTGCGGCATTGCTCCATCATTTGCTGCAACAACAAGTATTGCACCATCCATTTGTGCGGCACCTGTTATCATATTTTTTACATAATCGGCATGCCCCGGACAATCCACATGTGCATAATGTCTTTTATCGGTTGAATATTCAACATGAGCGGTAGCAATGGTTATACCCCTAGCTTTTTCTTCAGGTGCATTATCTATAGAATCGAATGATCTTACTTTTGCCTGGCCTTTCCTTGCCAGAACCATAGTAATAGCAGCAGTAAGCGTGGTTTTACCGTGATCCACGTGACCAATAGTACCTACATTAACGTGCGGCTTACTGCGGTCAAATTTTTCTTTTGCCATTTTTGATAATTTCTCCTAATTAAATTTTAAATTTGTAAATTAATTCGATAATAATTTTAGTTAAATTTATATTTTAATGTAAATTTGTGGGCCAGGGAGGAATCGAACCTCCCACCTCGTGCTTATAAGGCACGCGCTCTAACCGACTGAGCTACTGGCCCGGCAGCTCCCTGCCTCTTCAGGCAGTTTGCGGAAAATTTTATAGAACGCATTATGTGTCTAATCGACGAGTTCTGTCCTGTAATATTACAGAACCAGCCCGTATTTGTTAAAGAACTTAAATAGTTACTGCTTCTTTACCTTTAAACTTCTCGATAATCTGGTCAGAAATAGACTTAGGAACTTCCTCGTAATAAGCGAATTCCATATTATAAATTGCCCTTCCCTGTGTCTTAGAGCGTAAAGATGTTGCATATCCGAACATTTCAGATAAAGGGACCATAGCATGTATGACCTGAGCATCGCTTCTTTGGGACATACCTTCAATTTTCCCGCGCCTTGAATTTAAATCACCCATAACATCTCCTAGGTATTCATCAGGTGTAGTTACCTCCACTTTCATCACAGGTTCAAGCAAAACAGGATTTGCTTTCAATGCTCCTTGTTTAAAAGCAATCGAGCCTGCAATCTTAAACGCCATCTCCGACGAATCAACTTCATGATACGAACCATATGTAAGCCTCACTTTTACATCCTCTACAGGATAACCAGCCAATATTCCGTTTTTCATAGCTTCCTGTACACCTTGCGATACAGATGGAATATACTCTTTGGGAATCACACCGCCTACTATAGCATTTTCAAATATATAGCCTTTTCCCTTTTCATTAGGTTCTATTTCAAGCAAAACGTGACCAAATTGTCCTCTGCCTCCGGATTGTCTAATAAACTTACCTTCCTGCTCAACTTTCTTTCTAATGGTTTCTTTATAAGCAACCTGTGGCTTGCCAATATTAGCTTCTACTTTAAACTCACGTTTTAATCGGTCAATAATTATTTCAAGATGCAGCTCACCCATACCTGAAAGCAGTGTTTGACCGGTTTCTTCATTAGAACTTATTTTTAAAGTGGGATCTTCATCCGCAAGCTTGGTTAAAGATTCACCGAGCTTATCATGGTCTGCTTTGGTTTTCGGTTCTATAGCAATTGAAATAACGGGTTCGGGAAATGACATTCGTTCAAGTATTATCGGGTCCGATTCATCACAAAGAGTATCGCCTGTTTTGGTAAACTTCAAACCTATTGCAGCAGCTATATCACCTGCGTAAACTTCTTCTATATCTTCCCTGTGATTAGCATGCATCTGGAGTAATCTTCCAATTCTCTCCTTCCTGTTTGAATTCGGATTAAAAATATAAGAACCGGATTTCATAGTGCCCGAATAAACCCTAAAAAACGTTAATTTACCGACATACGGGTCAGTCATAATCTTAAAAGCAAGTGCAGAAAAGTTTTCATTATCATCAATCTCCCTGATGATATGGTCATCTCTATGAACATGATGACCCCACACCTCACCAATATCCTTCGGACAAGGTAAAAAATTTATAACAGCATCAAGCAGAGTTTGTACGCCCTTATTCTTAAATGATGAACCACAAAGAACCGGGATTATTTTGACTTTTAATGTTGCTAATCTTAATACGTTTACAATTTCTGTATCTGATATTTCTTTGCCGCTTAGATATTTCTCAAGCAGTGTGTCATCAATTTCGGAAACAGCTTCAAGAAGCTTAATCCTGTACTGTTTGGCTTTCTCTACTAAAGATTTAGGAATATCTTCTTCAGTCCACGTTGCACCAAGCGATTCATCATGATAAAAAAAAGCTTTCATACGGATGAGATCTATCTGGCCTACAAACATTTCTCCCTGACCGATTGGAAGCTGAATAGGAACGGCATTTGCTTTCAGTCTTTTATGCATCATATCAATTACGTTATAATAATCTGCACCGACTCTATCCATTTTATTCACAAATGCAATTCTTGGGACACCGTATTTATCAGCCTGTCGCCATACGGTTTCCGACTGCGGTTCAACACCACCGACAGCACAAAATAAAGCTACAGCTCCGTCTAAAACTCTTAACGACCTTTCAACTTCAGCGGTAAAATCCACATGACCGGGTGTATCTATGATATTTATCCTGTGGTCTTTCCAAAAGCAGGTTGTAGCTGCACTGGTTATTGTAATACCCCGTTCTTTTTCTTGTTCCATCCAGTCCATTGTTGCAGCACCTTCATGCACTTCACCCATTCGATGAAGCCTGCCTGTATAATACAATATACGCTCAGTAGTTGTGGTTTTACCGGCATCTATATGAGCCATTATACCAATGTTCCGCGTTTTATCTATTGATACTTTTCTTGACATTAAAATTCCAAATTACACATTATAAATTTATTAAAGAAATAAAGATTAATATTATTGAAGACAGGCTCTGATTACGGTATTGTAAAATGTATAATGAAAATAGAAAATAACAAAATTTACCACCTGAAATGTGCAAATGCTTTGTTAGCTTCAGCCATCCTGTGAGTATCTTCTTTCTTCTTCACAGAATTACCTTCATTATTAGCTGCAGCCATAAGTTCACTTGCCAGTTTTTCGGACATCGATTTACCGGCTTTTTCCCTTGAGTACGTTAAAATCCATTTTATAGCCAAAGCAATTCTTCTTTCAGGGCGTACTTCGGTAGGGACCTGGTAGTTAGCACCTCCAACACGCCTTGAGCGAACCTCAAGAACCGGCTGAACGTTTCCTACTGCCTTCTTGAATACTTCAAGAGGATCGTTTTTGGTTTTCTCCTGTATTATTTCGAAGGCATCATATAAAATATTTTCGGCGGTTTGCTTTAAGCCTCTTTTCATAATACAATTAATAAACCTGCCGACTAATACGTCGTTATACTTTCTATCGGATTTTCTGATTCTTTTCTCTGCTTGTTTTCTGCGCATTAATATTATTTTGCTGTTGATGTTTTCGATTTCTTGGCACCGTACTTAGAGCGTCCCTGTTTTCTATCGGTAACTCCGCTTGAGTCGATTGCACCTCTGATAATATGGTATCGTACACCCGGAAGATCTTTAACCCTTCCTCCTCTTATCAAAACAATGGAGTGTTCCTGTAAATTGTGACCTTCTCCAGGGATATACGCTGTAACTTCCATACCATTTGTAAGCCTTACTCTTGCAACTTTTCTTAAAGCTGAGTTTGGTTTTTTAGGTGTAGTAGTATATACTCTCGTACAAACACCCCGTTTTTGAGGACAAGAACTCAAAGCAGGTGATTTGCTTTTAAATTTCAGTTGTTTTCGCCCTTTACGGACAAGCTGATTTATTGTTGGCACAAAAATTCCCTTTAAAAACTTGTTAGTCCTAAATGACTTAAAAATCCTTAAGTTTCTGAAACTACAAAAATATCGATATTCACCTAAATAGTCAAGGTAAGTTTTATATTTTAAAGCAAAAACAACAAATTTTAGATATATATAAAATGAGTACTAAATAACACTGCTATTTAAATGTTTAATTTAACAATTTTCATTATTTTTAAATTTAAACTGTATAATTTAAAATAATTTGTTGAAATGGTTGGAATTATTGTTCTGATTTGTTCTATTCTTTTCATTTTAGCGTATTTTGTCTATTCTAGAAGAATTTCACGTCTATATAGGTTAGATTGTGAAGCAATTACACCCGCAAGTGAATTTTCAGATGGTATTGACTACATACCTACTAACCGATGGTACCTTCTCGCACAGCATTTTTCAGCAATTTCCGCAGCAGGGCCAATATTTGGACCAATTATTGCAGGTCTTGCTTTCGGGTGGCTGCCTGCTCTTTTATGGATTGTTTTAGGATGTATATTTGTTGGGGCTGTTCATGATTTCTCTACACTTGTTGGTTCGATAAAACATAAAGCAAAATCCGTTGCTGAAGTAGTAAAAGAATACACCGGCAAAAAAGCTTATTTATTTTTTATTTCATATATATGGTTAACACTTATTTATGTTCTGACTGCTTTCACAGATATTACTTCCCGTGCATTTGTAAATAACATTCAAATAAAAGATGCTTCCGGTAATATAGTTGATACAGTTATTGGTGCAGGCACAGCATCCAGCAGCATACTATACCTTAGTCTTGCTATTATACTCGGTATAGTGCTGAAGGTAATTCAAAAGTATAGTAAAGATAATAAACTCATAAGGCGAATTGCCATTACCTTTTTTATTTTACTAATTGGTGTAATAATAATAATCGGACAAAAGATTCCTTTACATATTTCCTCCCTCTCTTCGATACTTGGAACAGGTAATTCTATCCCGGCATACCTTGAACCTACTTCAACATGGAATTATTTAATACTTTTTTACTGCGGTATAGCTTCGGTATTACCCATGTGGTTACTCCTGCAGCCCAGGGGGTTTCTTGGCGGAACATTCTTATACATTATATTACTGGGAGGAATAATCGGGATATTTGCGGGTTCAGCTGCCGGAGAATTCCATTTAAACTTCGAATCATTCACAGGATTTACTAACGATAAACTTGGACCTCTGTTCCCTATTTTATTTATTACAATTGCTTGCGGTGCCTGCAGCGGATTTCATGGCATTGTATGCAGCGGGACAACAAGCAAACAACTTAAATCGGAATGCGATGCTCCGCTTGTAGGTTACGGAGGAATGCTGCTTGAAGGTTTGATTGCCCTTATTGCACTTAGCACTGTTATGATTTTATTGCCATCCGATTTTAAATCCTCACCCGATACAGTGTTTGCACTCGGTATTGGGAAATTCATTTCAAAGCTTGGAATCGATATACAGTTTGCTATTAGTTTTGGAATGCTTGCATTTGCTACATTCGTGTTCGATACTATCGATGTAACCACAAGACTGGGAAGATACTTAATTCAGGAATTATTTGGATTCAAAGAGAATAAAGGCAGATATATTTCAACTTTAATAACAATTGCATTACCAGCAGTAATGCTTAGCACAACGATGATTTCACCTGAAGGAAAAGTTATACCTTCGTATCTTGCCGTATGGCCCATATTCGGAGCAAGTAACCAATTGCTGGCTGCACTCAGCTTAATCGGGTTGTTTACCTGGGTACGGAGACTTGAGAAAGGTTTAACAGCAGAAATAATTGTTGGGCTGCCAATGGTATTTATGACTGTAATGACCTTATGGGCACTGACTCTAAATATCATAAAATGGCTGCAAGCTGTTCAGGCAGGTATTAGGACAATAATAGATCCTGTGGGACTCTTAAGCCTAGCATTGGCATTACTTGCAATATCAATAATTTTTATAACACTTAGAGAAAATTTAAAAATAAAAAGCACTTTTATTCTAAGGGATTGAATGAACTAATTATCGGAATTAATTTTGTATCATGAAATTTCTTTGCTTTACAGCTTTACTAATATCTTTTACACTAAGGGTTTACTCTCAAAACGACCTTTCGCCTGAAGTAATCTATGAAAAGGTAAACAATTCTGTAGTAATTGTGCTGGCTTACGCCCAAAACGGTGATATATTCCAGGGCAGCGGTGTAGTTGTTTCATCACCCGATTCGATTGCCGGAGCACTAGTAGTAACAACACATCATATTATAAAAGATGCAATTAGAATCGAGGTAAAACACTATAACAGGACTTTTCAAACAACAGAGATAATTCAGAAAGATGAAGCTAAAGACATACTGATTTTAAAAGTTCTTGAACTTGACCTGCAGCCCATTACTGTTGGTTCAAGCTCTAACCTCAGGCATGGACAAAGGATTTATTCTATTGGCAGTCCTGAAGGTTTCGAAAATACTATCAGCGAGGGAATAATCAGCGGTTTCAGACAATTAGATAATTTTGTTAATGTTATACAAATGACCGCACCAATAACCGAAGGCTCAAGCGGCGGTGCTATTGTTAATGGAAAAGGTGAATTGATTGGGCTTTCTTTGAGCGGACAACACGAAGGGAATATTTATTTTGCCATTCCTGTGAATGATATTATTCCATTAATTAATTCGGTACAGATTTCAAAGAGCGATAGTATTAAAACAAATGTCCCGGATACCATACCGTCAAGCCTAACCGAAAATCAGCATAAAAATTCAAATGAACCGCTAAATATTCCAGCGGATACAAACTTTGTTTTAAACGAAGAATCGGATGATAACAAACACACACACCAATTTACAACTGCCGAACAAATTAATTACATTCAGAAGGCAGATATAGCATATGAAAATGAAGATTATAAACAGGCAATATATTATTTTACCAAACATCTTGAAACCAATGCAAACGACGAGATAGCTTATTTCAAGAGGGGCTGCTCGCATATAAAGCTCAAAGAAAATGCAGAAGCTATTGTGGATTTTACAAAAACACTTGAACAAAATCCCGAAAATTTTGAATCTTATTTCTACCGCGGTAATGCCTATTTCTCGATCAGTAATTATGAGAAGGCACTTAACGATTATACGAAAGCTATTTCGTTAACTCAGAATTCAGCTGTTTTGTATTACAATAGAGGGCTTACAAATTATAAACTATCTGAATACAGTAATGCGGTACAGGACTGGGAAAAAGCTATTCAGCTTAATCAAAACTATGCTCGGGAACTGAACGATATAATTAACAAAACTAAATTATTATTAAATGATAACTAATCCTGTTTCAGAAGACGAAACGGAAAAGAAAGGAAACGTTAAGTTGCTCCTCTTTAAATTTAAAAAATCAATACAGTTCTATTTATTATTTTTGTCAATTATCATACTGGTAATATTACTCGGTATATTTCTTGGTTACGTGAAATAATTACGTTATTATGAAATTTATATACATGCTCGTACCGCCCACAGTAAATTTTTCTGAATCTGTTACTGCGAAAGAATCGAAATAATTTCAGAACACTTCAATTATTGAAAAAAGCTTAGAGATGTAAAAGTAGTATTTCTTGCTGGCAGAAGTGCTGATGCATCTTTTGGAATTGTAATTCTTGATGCAGCAAGCGAAGAAAAGGCAATTGAAATTATGATGAACGACCGGCTAAAAAAAAGTATTTAGTTCAGAATTTAAAGAATTTTCAATCGCACTTTTAAGCAAATAAGAAATGTTGATTCCTATTTCTCTTTTTTCACAAAGTCAAGTGCCGAAGAATTTATGCAGTATCTCATTCCTGTCGGTTCCGGACCATCATCAAATACGTGTCCAAGGTGAGAACCACAGTTACTGCATGTAATTTCCGTTCTAACCATCCCGAATGATAGGTCATCCTGCTCTTTAACCGCATTTTCAGATACCGGTTGAAAAAAGCTGGGCCAGCCGGAACCTGATTCGAATTTGGTATCAGACGTAAACAGGTACTGACCGCAGACAATACATTTATATATACCGGCTTCATGGTTATCCCAGTATTTATTTGCAAATGGCTTCTCTGTTCCTTTTTGCTGTGTTATGCAGAACGATTCCTCACCGATACGTTTTTTTAATTCCTCCTGTGATTCCATTTTTCCCTCCTTATTATTTTGCTTGTAAGCTTTTATTGAATCTTGT
>CAYWTS010000048.1:5401-13723 GCA_964461265.1 uncultured Ignavibacteriales bacterium | reverse complement strand
TATTTGACGGGATTGTATTGATGATATATATGTTCTTCAGCGACTATCCCCTGCAGAAGGTTGTTATAATACTTTCTGCATTAAACCCTATCGACTTAGCACGCATTATGATACTTCTGAAACTCGATATTTCTGCCCTGCTCGGCTATACGGGGGCAACATTTCAGAACTTTTTCGGCTCTGTAACAGGCTTGGTGTATTCGATTGGTTTGCTTTTCTTATGGGCAATTCTGCCCACACTTCTTGCACTCAGAAGCTTTAACAGGAAGAATTTTTAAACGTCACTAAGGTTTACCCGCCGAAGTTTTAGAACTGTAGGGAACGCAACGTCGAAATAATAGTAAATAAATAAATTTTTGACACAATCAAAATTAGAAACATAAAAGCGATTTTTTATGTTGCGTTCCCTACAAGTTTTTCATTTCATTCACAAAAATTCAAATATGAATTATCATTACAGCAAGTATTAACGGGTCTTACAGATTGAATGTTGAATGTTCAATTTGTAAGGGTGTTCAGACTTGATAATGAGATAAGAGACGACAAAAGTTTTTTGAACAAGGGGTCTTGACCCCTTGTAATAGTCAATTTTTAATAGCAGGCGGAACGGGTTCACCGTGTTTCTTAATACTTTCCAAATATGCACCTATTGCTTTTTTGAGATTTTCTATGAGTTCTGCACGAATTTTCCCCTGAGATATGCAGCCGGGCAACGAAGGAACTTCAGCAGTAAACACACCTTCTTCGTCCTGCTCTATATAGATTCTATATTTCATTTATACAAGTTTTTAAAAACGAAGTATGTGTTGAAGATGTTATTTTATACTAGCTAATTCTACACTGAAGTCATCATCGGAAAACTCTTCATTCATTCTTCTTCGATATAAATTAATTATTTTTTCTATTGTAATTTCTTTTACCTTAACAGCATTTATTTCTTTAAACAGATTACAGATAGGTTTTTTTGTAATTATCCAGACTTGTTTAAGACTTTCTCCAACATTTAGTTGTATATTTTGGTAACTTATTGAACCGGTTAATAACTGATCACAGAAACGGGATATTTGATCGCTCTTTTTTTGAATATAGTTATCACGTAATGTACAATCATATAGTACTACTAGGTTTTTAAATTTGAAAAATCCATCAGGGCGGGCCGCCTGATCAGATTGAGGATATTTATATATATTAAATATACCAATTAATTTTAATAACAAATGAGTTAAATTTTCAAATTCGGTTGGGTTGTTAGTTGTTCTTAAAATTTCAAAAAGGGGTAATTCAAGTAAATCATTTAATGACGTAGTATCATGTATAAAATTAGTTTTTATATTAGGTACCCGAATAATTACAGGTTGGTTTATTGAAGCGTTATATTGCTCATCAGATAATAAATACCAACCTTGTATAAAATCGTTAGCAAAAGTTGGAACAGCTATTTCTTTATCTATTTTCACATTGAAAAATTGTTTATTTCCTATTCTTACAAAATTATTTACTTTTCCCACCCAAGCTTTTACAGCACTACCTTGGAAACGCTTAATAAAAATTGTCTCTGTGTCATTTTGGATATGATTTAATACATCTTTATTGGTTAATCTTGTAACGTCATAATATGTTTTATCCCCGGCTATACAATCCCAATGACTTTCCCACGATGTTACCATTAGGTATTTCATGATGAAATGATTTTAATTCTCAAAAAAGGGTATTATTACCTTAAATTTATCTACTTCAACGGAGGAATCTGCTCATTGTGCTTTCTTAGGCTTTCTAAATATCCACAGATAGCTTTTTTAGTATTTATTAATAACTCAGCCCTTGTTCTGCCTTGCGATATGCAGCTGGGAAGTGACGGAACTTCTGCAGTGAATATCCTATCTTCGTCCTACTCTATATAAATTCTGTATTTCATTTTATACTATTTTAATAAATATAACGATATTGTTATACGGAAAAAATATTAAATAACGGTTTCAAAATTTAATGTTGATTTTTACAGTGAAAAAGCAGCTTGTCCTGATCACACGGGATGCATTTTCTCTGCTTTTTTCCGCACTTTATCATTTACAATCACCTGTTAACACCTTAGTTTTGTAGACAATCCCTTAAAATTGGTGTGAAAATAAATAAATCCATAGGCATTTGCGTAGGTGCTTCTACGGTTTCGTTTGTTGTTACAGAGCTGAAATCCGGCACGATTAACGTTCTAGAAACCGTGTCGGTAACTCACGAGGGCAACCCCAAAAAGATTATACAGGAGTATTTTGCCCCACGGGATATAGATGGTTGTTCTGTTGTTGTTACCGGCAGAAAGTTTAAGGAGCTTATAAACACACATTCCATTGCAGAACCACAGGCAATTGAAGAAGCATTCAGCCATCTTAACATGCGGGATAAGTTCGGTGCAATTGCAAGCCTTGGAGGCGAGAATTTCATTGTCTATTGCCTGAACGAAAAGGGACACATAGACAAAGTCATAACCGGCAACAAATGTGCCTCGGGCACAGGCGAGTTTTTTCTCCAGCAAATAGGCAGGATGAACCTTTCAATCGATGATGCTGTGGAACACACAAACGGCGACGGTTTCTACTCGGTTTCCGGCAGGTGCAGTGTGTTCTGCAAGAGTGACTGCACACATGCTCTTAACAAGGGAATTGAGAAAAGCCAGGTTGTTTCAGGGCTGTGCAAAATGATAGCCGATAAAACGACCGAACTGCTTTCAAAACAAAAATCGCAGAATGTTCTTTTAATAGGTGGCGTTTCAAAAAACACCGGTGTTGTAGATTATATCCGAAATAAATACCCGAACCTGCACATACCCGAACAGGCACCATATTTTGAAGCACTTGGTGCAAGCTTAATTGGCTTGAAAACGCATTCAAAACTTGATAAGAATAACTTATTCAGGCAAAATAAACATTCATTTACATTACTTGAACCGCTCAGGGAAGAAAGCTCGAAGGTTAAGTTTAAAGATTTAACACGTTCTGTTGCAAAAGAGGGTGATGAATGCATACTCGGACTTGATGTTGGCTCAACAACAACTAAAGCGGTTGTAATAAGAACATCAGATAATGCATTGCTTGCATCGGTTTACCTCAGGACAAACGGTAATCCCGTACATGCATCGATTGAGTGTTACAAATCATTAAGGGAACAAATTAGTGTTCCAATAAAAATAATCGGGCTTGGCACAACAGGTTCGGGCAGGCATATATCAGCATTGCATGCGTTGACCAAAGGTGTTGTGAACGAAATCATAGCACATGCAGTGGCAGCTGCTTATTTCGATAAGGAGGTTGATACGATTTTCGAAATCGGAGGGCAGGACGCAAAATACACACACCTTACAAACGGCATTGCAAGCGATTACGCAATGAACGAGGCATGCTCGGCAGGCACGGGCTCATTTCTTGAGGAAGCGGCAAAAGAGTCGCTTAACATAAACTATACGGATATAGGGGATATTGCATTTACAGCATCACACCCATTGAACTTCAACGACCAATGTGCAGCGTTCATATCAAGTGATATTAAAAACGCAAGCCATGACGGAGCATTAAAAGAAGACATTGTTGCAGGGCTGGTTTATTCAATTTGTATGAACTATGTGAACAGGGTAAAGGGCAACCGTCCCGTAGGTAAAAAAGTTTTTATGCAGGGCGGAGTATGTTATAATCGTGCAGTTCCCTACGCAATGGCAAACCTGGTTAATAAGGAAATTATAGTTCCTCCCGAACCCGGCTTAATGGGCGCCTTTGGTGTAGCGCTTGAGATAAAAAACAGGCTCGAGCATGGCTTTATTGAGAGGGGCGATTTTAACCTTAACACACTGATAAACCGCAGGTTTACGCATGGAAAAGATTTTGTTTGTGCCGGCGGTAAAGAGCATTGTGACAGGAAGTGTAAAGTCTCGGTAATAGAAATTGAGAATAAGAAATATCCGTTCGGAGGCGCGTGTAGTAAATATTATAACCAAAGGAATGAAATAAAATCAGAACCTGAACGTCATAACTATGTTAAGCTTCGTCAGGATCTGGTGTTTAATAAATACTGCAAACAGCCGCCCGCCACGGGGAAATCCATCGGTATCTCGAAAAGTTTCTTAACAAATACGTTATACCCGCTCTATTACAACTTCTTCACTAAGCTTGGATTCAAAGTTGTGTTGCCGGATTGTGCTGACCCCGCAGGAATTGAAAAAATGACATCTTCATTCTGTTATCCTGTAGAACTATCGCACGGGTTTTTTAAAAACCTTCTTGACAAGAAGGTGGATTACATTTTCATGCCGCACATTACGGAGTACGGTAATTGTTCCGACCATAAGTATAAGCGCCTTTGTGTATTCGTGCAAGGCGAGCCGTATTACATCAGACCGGCGTTTAAAGAAGAGAAGATGCCTGAACTTCTACAGCCTGTAATAGACCTTTCGCTCCCTGAAGACAGAATAGAAAAGCAATTTATAAAAACAGGTAAGCAGCTGGGTGCTGGTTCAGGAGCATCAAAAGGAGCATTTAGATTTGCATATGCCGCCTACAGGCAAATGCTTAACGAGTTTCGGCAAACGGGCAGAAAGATAATAAAAGAGTTGGAAAATAACCCGTCAGAATATGCAATGGTGCTGTTTGGCAGAGCTTACAATGCATTTGCATCGGAAGCAAACCTTAACATACCGCATAAAATTGCTTCGAAAAATATCACTATTATACCGCATGATTTTTTACCCTGTGATGAATATAATTCTTATGATAACATGTATTGGTCAAGCGGGCAGCAGATTATGAAGGGTGCAAGATATGTAAAAGATCATGACCGTTTATTCGGGGTATTCATAACAAACTTTTCATGCGGACCCGATTCATTTATCCTGTCGTATTTTCGGAGTGTGATGGGAACCAAGCCATCACTTACGCTTGAGCTCGACAGCCACTCGGCTGATGTTGGAGTCGAAACGCGGATAGATGCTGCGCTTGATATAATTAAAAACTATAATGAGCTGAAGAAAAATGGCCTTGTAGCTGAAAGCAGGGATGATATTAAAACCCTTGCCGTTGTGTCAAAAGACAATAAAGCAGTTATAAAAGACGTAACAGGTAATATACACAGCCTTACTTCGAACAAAGTAGAGATAATTATTCCGTCAATGGGACGTTTCAGCACAGAGGCGTTTTCGGCAGTATGCCGCTCAATGGGGATGAATTCACGACCGCTTCCCGTTCCAACAACAACCACGCTAAAATACGGGCGCGGTTTAACTACATGCAAGGAATGCCTTCCGTTTATTCTCACAACGGGACAGCTTGTTGAGTTTATTCACAACAGCATTGACGGAAAAAACGTGCTTTTCTTTATGCCGCACGGATACGGACCCTGCAGGCAGGGGCAGTACTATATTTTACTAAAAGATATAATAAAAAAGCTCCGGGTGACGAACGTTGGTGTACTATCAATGGACGACGAGACATCATTCGGTGATCTTGGGAACGATTTCTTTCTTAAGGGATGGATAGCGTTAATGATTGCGGATGTTGTTCATGATATAGAAAGTGTCATACAAACACTTGCTGTTGACAGACATTCGGCATTACAGCTGCTTGAAGCCGGATGGGACAGAATGATAAACTCGCTTGAAAGAGGGGATAATAAAGAGATATTCAGGATGCTTGGAGAATTTTCTTCTTCTTTATCATCGATAGAATTAAAAATGCAGCTCGAAGAAGCTAAAACTGTCTCATTGATAGGTGAGATATACGTCCGGCGCGAGGAATTTTCACGGGGTGATTTAGTTAGAACTCTGATAAATAATGGATTTGTGGTCAGGACAGCACCTATTACCGAATATATCTATTATAGTAATTACCTCCTTAAAAAAGGAATTGTAAACGGTTCAAAGTTCAGTGATAAGCTCAGGCTGCTGATAAAAGAAGGCTACCAGAAGTATTATGAAAATAAAATTAAGAAGTCTCTTTCCGGAAGCATGTATAAAAACGAAACCGTAGACATCGGCAAGACGATGCGTTACGGAAACAAGCTTGTGTCCGAAAAACTCGTAGGCGAAACAATACTAACCATCGGACTCGCACTGCGTGAAATACTTGACCATGCGTGCGGAGTAGTTTCGATAGGTCCTTTTAACTGTATGCCAAGCCGGCTTTCGGAAGCAATACTAAACAAGGAAATGACGCTTGAAGGAAAATACCGAAACGGTAATATAAGGAGAAATGGTTATCCCGAAGACCTCTCTACGCTTCCGTTCCTTTATGTTGAAACCGATGGAAATCCGTATCCACAAATCACTCAATCGAAGCTTGAGATATTTATGATGCAGGCGGAAAAGGTGTATGAAAAATGCCAGAACAAAAATTGGCAGGATTTAAAGAAGACCGGGATTTAAGTTTATATTTAATGACTAAATAATAAAGTACGAAGAACTTACAAGAACAATTATTAGTTGGAACAAGAAGAACGGATTTTTTAGTTGAAGATAAAATTATAGTTGAATTAAAAGCATTAATCAATTTAGAAGATGTTCATTTTGCGCTGGCTTTAAATTATCTTGAAGCATATAAACCTGAAATCGGCTTAATAATTAATTTCGGCGATAAGAGCCGTGAGTTTAAAAGAATTCGTAACATAAAATATAAAGAACCGTAATGTAAATCAGGCGTTAGTTGCTAATTATCCCTCTAATCCTGTAATCCGGTAAATCACGGTTCAGACTAAAAATATGTCCATAATACTTGACGGAAATAATTTAACAATCGAAAAACTTGTAAGCATCGCAAGGCACGGTGAGAAAGCTGAGCTTCATCCCGATGCGCTGGAAAGAATTAAAATATGCCGTGCAATGCTTGAGGAAAAAATATCCTCAGGTGAAGTAATGTACGGTATTAACACCGGTATCGGTGAGTTTTCAGAAAAACGGCTTGATGATACACAGCTTGTGGATTTTCAGAAATATTTAATATATAACCATTCGGCTGGCATAGGTGAAGCAGCACCCATTGAGTATGTCCGCGGTGCTATGGCAGGCAGAGTAAATGTTCATGCACATGGTAACTCAGGGTGCAGGCCCGAAATTACGCTCACACTGGTTGAAATGCTTAACAAAGGCGTTACGCCTGTTGTGTGCCAGAAGGGCTCGGTGGGTGCCTGTGGTGATTTAGCACCAATGTCACAGATTGCACTGCTTATGATGGGCGAAGGTGAAGCTTTCTATAAAGGTGAAAGACTTCCCGGCGATAAAGCTTTTGAGAAAGCGGGAATTAAAATCCCGGGTCTTAAAGCAAGAGACGGGCTTGCTGTTATTAACGGTTCAAACCTGCTTACTGCTATGAGCGCGCTGCACTTGTATGATATCAACCGCTGGCTCAAACAATCAGAAATTGCGTGTGCTATGACGCTTGAAGCGTTAATAGCAAATCTTAAACCTTATAACTCAAAACTTCACGAATTGAGAGGATTTGCGGGAGCAATCAGAAGCTCTAAGGCAATTATGAAATGCATAGCCGGAAGTGACCTGCTTACCGGTAAAATGAAAACAAAAGTTCAGGACGCATATTCAATGCGTTCATCACCACAGGTTATAGGTGCTGCTCACGACGCAGTTGCATGGGCTGTGAAACAGGTAGAGACAGAATTAAACGGAGTAGGCGATAATCCCATTTTCATACCCGAAGATAAGCTGACGCTTACAGGTGCAAACTTCCAGGGGACTCCGGTTTCACTGCCGATGGATATGGTGGGGGCTGCTGTAACAATGATAAGCGTGCTTTCGGAACGCAGACTTAACCGCCTGGTAAACGGAAACTTAAGCGAAGGCTTGCCCGAGTTCCTTACAAAAGGTGCTGGTATGTTCTCGGGGATGATGTTAAGCCAGTACACAGCCGATTCGTTAATCGTTGAGCAGCGAATACTTTCAATGCCGGCATCAATACAGTCAATACCCGCTGCAGCTGACCAGGAAGATTTTGTTTCGATGGGTATGAATACGGCGATCAAGAATGCACAGATACTTGATAACGCATACGGAGTTCTTGGCATAGAATTCATGGCTGCAGCGCAGGCGCTTGATTTCAGGGAGTTCAAGCCGGGTAAAGGAGTAAGAAAGGCAAAGGAGGTAATAAGAAAATACGTTGAGCATCTCGATATTGACCGACCGTTATACAATGACCACACAAGAATGAAAGAGCTTGTGAAATCGTGCGAGATACTTGAGGAGGTTGAAAAAGAAGTGGGGAGCCTGGGGTAGGCAAGAAAAATTAAAACTTCCCGCT
The DNA here is from genome assembly GCA_964461265.1 of uncultured Ignavibacteriales bacterium. Taxonomy (GTDB): domain Bacteria; phylum Bacteroidota; class Ignavibacteria; order Tepidaquicellales; family OLB5; genus CAYWTS01. Next base: position 5,441 of record CAYWTS010000048.1, on the reverse strand, counting down.
TACTCTGTAACCGCAGTATTTACACTTATTTCCGACCATT
>CAYWTS010000048.1:0-5301 GCA_964461265.1 uncultured Ignavibacteriales bacterium | reverse complement strand
TTAAAACTTCCCGCTTACTCTGTAACCGCAGTATTTACACTTATTTCCGACCATTCCTTTGATTTCAACATCGTACCAGTTCCTGCGTATTAAAACATGGTTGCAATCGGGACAATAAGTTGAACCTGTGAACTGGTCATATACATTTCCCGTATACACATATTTCAAGCCGGCTTCCCTGCCGATGTTATAGGCATTTTTCAGAGTAGTATAAGGAGTAGGAAGCTCATCTATCATGCGGTAATCAGGATGGAAAGCGGTAAAGTGTAACGGTGTTTCATTGCCGCAGTATTCTACCACCCAACTGCACAATTCTTTAAGCTCATTTTCGGAATCGTTATATCCCGGAATAATTAGTGTTGTTAACTCTATCCATGTTTCCGTTTTTTTAATGAGCAGGATTGCATCAAGAACAGGCTTTAGGTTTGAGAGTGTAAGTTTCGAATAAAAGTCCTCAGAGAAACTTTTTAGGTCTATATTAGCACAATCTATATTTCTGTAGACATCATGGATTGCGGTTTTTGTTATATAACCGTTAGTGACCATTACGGAAATCAAGCCCTGACTTTTAGCAAGAGCTGAAAGCTCTATTATCCATTCTCCCCATATTGTAGGCTCGTTGTACGTAAAAGCCAGCCCCAAATTATTTGATGACTTTTTTAGCTCAAGTGCTTTTGCTACGAGCTGTTCTTTCGAAATTTTTAAAAGCAGGGCATCTTCCCTTTTATTCTTTGATATATCCCAGTTCTGGCAGTATTTACAGCCCATATTACAGCCAACAGTTCCGAGAGAGAGGATTCTTTTTCGAGGGTAAACGTGGTAGAAAGGCTTTTTTTCGATAGGATCAAGTGCTAGCCCGGTGGTTCTTTCATAACCCCGTGTTTTGAGTGTTCCGTTATCATTATACCTTAAATAGCAGAATCCGTGCTGTCCGTTGGAGAGCACACAGTATCTTGGGCAAAGCAAACACCTTACCTTGCCGTTGATTCGTGACCACCATCGGGCTGTTATAGAATCATATTTTGCCGCTTCAGCTTCCAAGTTGAATTAATGACAAATCCCAATTTGGGTTAACGTAATTTGTTCAATTCCAAAATTCAAAACTCAAAATCAAAAGTTAGTATAAAGTTCAAGGCTCAAACTTATAATATGCAGGAACGATATTTTTTTATTTTTTTGAATAAATATACTATTTGTTATTTGAACATTGGATTTTTAACTTTGAAATTAATTGAGAATATTCTTATTCAAATACTTCAATGTTACTCGGTTTCAGATTCTATTAGTTTAATGTAAATTATTGGCTGCTGCTATATAACCCACACATTTATCATCATGTTTTCTGCCGGCAAATTGCGATGAATCGGTAGAAACAAGCACTTTAAACCGTGTTGACTCACCAACACTGCGGAGTATTTTGCCTGCAAGGTATAATCCGTCTATACCGCAGGCTTCAAGGTTTCCGCGGCTGCATTCTTTGTATAGTGTTTCAAAATCCCCTTCGGCTAAGAGTTTTGTAACTGCAGACATCAGCCGGTTTATTACACTGGTCGGGACAAAGTGGTTCCAGTCGGTAGAAACTATTATACTGTCACCCGGTTTCCAAATCGAAACTATATCATCGGAAATTTTTTCATAGCAGTTTCTCTCCGTTTCCTGCACAAGTACGCAGAACGCTTTAATTTCATTATTAAAATGGTTCAAACAGTAGAGGATATTTTCTATTGAATGCTCGTCTGTACGGTGGCCTTCATTTGTAAAATAAGCGTTAAGAATGCCAAGCTCGTTTTCGGTAAGTTCTTCCGGGAAAATGGCTTTTCCGATAGATGAACTGTAAGTTCCGCGGAAGATTGAGATACCGTTCTTGATACGTTCGTAGTGTGATGTGCCGAGTATCCATACCCGGTTCTTTTTAACGTAAGAAACCGATTGTAATGCTACCATACCCGAGAAATCGAAGCCGGCATGAGGTGCAATAACTGCCGATGAAACGGGATTGTTTTTGAAATTATGAGCTGCGGGTGCGGACGGATACCACCAGCCGCTGCATTTAGCCGGTCTTGATTTTAATGCTTCGGACTGCATACAGCCGGATTTTTAAGGGTTGTAAATTATAACATTACAAATATAATGTATTAAAGTTGAAGTAAAGAGGGGAAAAAAATAAAAGTCAGGAGACAGGCAAATTTATGCGAACAATGCTGTAGGTAGTTCACCGATGAATATGTCGGGGCGGGAATTTATCAAGTCAGCTAAAACCATGTATAATACAACCACCAAAGGCGCCCTGTTTTCAAGACGCCTTTTAGTTTTTTTCGGAGTAAATGAGAGTTATACAATCATCAGTATGCAAATTTTTGCCTATTCCATTTTTCCATTATTTCATTTGTTCATTTGTCATCATTATGGTTAGCTGAATCAGGCTCTTCCCCTTTATCTTTCTTAATTTTTATTATCACGTTTTTGTGACGGGTGGTGTCGGAGGCATCGGTGCTGTCGGTAATTATCTTTATGTTAATGTCTTTTAGCTGTTCTTTTACCTGCTCGTCAACATCTTTAAGCTGTTCCTTCAGTTGTATTTTTAATTCCTTATTCATTTCTTTAAGATCTTCCTTCAGCTTTTTCATTTCTATCTTAATCTCCTCGTTATTCTTCTCGATTTCTATGTTCATTTCATTAAGTTCTTCCTGCAATTCTTGCATCTCTTTTTTAAATTCTTCGTCGTCGAACTCAATAACTGTATCACCCGGAACATGATAGTATTTAAACTTTTTCCAATTTTCCTTATTCTTTTCCATTTCTTCCTTCCACTCCTTAGCCCACAAATCGGAATCGAACTTATACTCAAAATCTTTATCTATATGTATCCTGATTTGCTTATCGATGTCTTTCATATTCTCTTCTATGTTTTTATGCACGTCTTCCACTATTACCTCTATCCACTCGTTAAGTTTGTCAAGCTTGTCGAGTTTAGGAATGCTGTCGTGCGGTATATGTTTAGGCGGAGCGTAGTAATAAGCAACTTTCTCATAAACTATGGGTTTATATTCATCATCTACACGGGGAAGAATGTTTATCAGGGTAACTGCATCCGATTTTTGTGCGTTCCTAACAATTGTTTTTATGCAGGAACTTGCACATTCACCAAAATCGAACTGCATCAGGGCTTTCTTCATTTCTGGTGATATGCCTTCACGGAACGGTGTTCCGGGTCCAAAGTCTTTTCTGGTTATGCAGTATTTGCCTGCCGGAACCAGAGATTCACGGTTTGCCGATTGCAAAGAAACCATACCGGAGCGGACGAACAATATACCGTCACCTGCAGTATCTATTGTCAGGCGGTATGAACAGCCAAGGTCAACGGCAGTTGCCGATACGGTTTCTACATAGAATGTTTTCGGCGGTGCATTCATTTTTGCATCAATCGAGCCATATTCAAGCTTAAGCCGGCTGTTGCCTGCGGCAGTTTTAAGCAGCTTTACCTTCGAACCGGGCTCTATAATTATTGTTCCTATATCGCCTACCTTCAGCTCTGCTTTTGAGACCGAATCGGTAGTTATATACTGCCCTTCCGAGATGCTGTCGGTATTAAAAAAAGGCTTGCCTGAAACCGACGGAGTGCCCTGTAGAGTACTTACTTTCCAGAATGCACCCACATTCACATCAATACCGGTGTTTAAGTTATTATCGTTTCCTCTTTTGTTGAAGAGGGAAATTGTGAATATTATGCCGAACAGTATTATTGCTGCAGCCAGCCCCGTAAAAATATACCTGAAGCCGAAACGCCTCTTTACATAAGTAAATGTTTCATCAGCTTTATTGTTCTGCTGACCAATAGGGTATATGTTGGATTGTTCAGTAAGGTTTATTTTCGCTTCTATTGCTGTCCACAGGTCTTTTCCGGGCTTAATTTCATTGGGCAGTTTGGATATTTGTCCGAGAAGTGCAGTAATATCGTTCAGGTATTTATTGCAGCTTTCACATGCTTGCAGGTGTGAATCAAGGATAGTACTATTTGCCTCCGAAAGCGTTCCTTCGAGCCTGTCATTTATCATCAGCTCAAAGTATTCACAGTTATATTTTTGTTTCTGTGTGTTCATTTTTTAAAACTCCTTTGCAGGATTTGAAAAATTTCCCAAGGGGATCCTATTAGGAAAACCACTACATTAACAGTTTTTCTCTTAATATTTTCCTTGCCCTGTGCAAGTGTGCTTTTGAAGTACCCGTTTCTATACCAAGCATTTTTGAAATTTCATGATGTTTATATCCTTCGATGTCATGCAGCACGAGCGTTGCCCGCATTTTATCCGGCAGTCCTGAAATTGCGTTTTCCAAATCAATGCCTGAATCCCAGCGGTGAGCAGTATGCAAAGGCTTATTGTTGTAAAACAGTTCACCTAGTTCGCCCAGCTTTTCAGTGAAACGTTTTTCAGCTCTCCTTGTCATTAAGAAAGTGTTCACAGCAATGCTGTGAAGCCAGGTAGAAAACTTGCTCTGAAAGCCAAAAGATTTTATTTTCTCCCACGCCTTAATGAACACTTCCTGTGTCAGTTCATCAGCAAGGTCTTTGCTTGCTGTGATTCTCAGACAAAGTGCATACACTCTTCCGGAATTCCTTTCATAAAGCTCCTTAAAAGCAAGTGTATCGCCCTGCGAGCAAAGCCTTACAAGCTCAAAATCCCTGTCAGGCAGAGTTGCTTCCATTAGCTGTGCTCCTCCGGTAATTGCCTCTGTATGCATGACATCCTTTTGCACTCTATTATAAGATGCAATTCAGGCAGGTTTGGTTTATTGCTGGTAAGTATTTGCATTTTAAAGAGTTTAGTTACTAAATTAGGAGATATTCCTGATAGTTTGAAGATATTGTGTATGACAGGCAGGGGAATCAGAGAAGTCAGGTATCTACGACACGTGGCTGCTAAACTCTGTTTGGAGACCGATAGGTTGTAATTTTTAGTTTATCATTCTGCAATAATAAACTATTTTTGTATATTCAAAATAAAATGCAATAAAAATGAATAACTTAATAAAATGGTTATCTTATTTTCTTACGGTATTAATTATCTCATCTCTTCTGCTTTCTTGCGGCAAGGGCAGGAAAGACAGTAGTATTAAATCAGGTGATACCGATTTAGCCCCTGTAGATACAGTTGGTGCTGTCACAGGCGACTGGATAATTAAGCGTGAAATGTCGGATGCAGAGAAACTGAACCCGGTAGTTACAAACGATGCTACTGCAGAAGGAGTTTACCTGCTGATATATGAATCGCTGAACGATATGAACTATGAAACATTCGAGCT
>CAYWTS010000047.1:0-14741 GCA_964461265.1 uncultured Ignavibacteriales bacterium | reverse complement strand
TATCTTGAATTAATCCTGCCATAGAAACAGTATCGGTAACAAGCTCGAACCAGTAATTACTTATGGCATCATTACCGTTTACATCCAAGCTTGAGGATTTCCAGTCAATGGTTTTTGATGTAACGTTATTTACTTTATTATTTCTGTTTTCATGGCTGACTTTTTGTAATGTTTCTAACGCTTTATACCATGTAAATGTAATATCAGTTGGCTGGTTAGTTGAGTTATTAAGTGGGCTTGCAAGAACAACTCCCAGCGGTAAGCCAAATGTCCTGAAATTCCATACAACGGAATAACTGCCCCATCCTTCTGTATCCTTTGCTGAAACTCTCCAATAATAAACTGTAAAATAATCGAACACTGATGGCAGCACTGTGTATTGTGAAATAACTAAGCTGCTGTCGTCTATAACGGTTGTACTGAAATTTGAATCGGTAGAAACCTGCACCCTGTAATTTAGAATATCGGTCAAATCTTCCCAATCGAGTGTGGGTGTTAACGATATTCCAGTTGAGTTATTTAAAGGTGAAGTTAAGGTCGGTGCAGGAGGTACAGGATTTATGGTTCTTAACAAACTAGTACCAGAAGCACCCCGGCCAATAAAATAGTTTTCAGTCCATGCATCTTCGCCATTGGTTCCTTTAATGATTTTTATTCCGCCACAGGCAAAACCTGTGTTTCCGTAAAGAAAGCTGACGGAAACAAAATCAACTGAAACCGGTGATGGTTGTTCAAACCAGTTGGGTTGAGAAAAAATTTTAGAATTAAGTGTGAAAAGGCAGAAAGAAAGAAATAATAATAAATAAGTTTTGGCTTTCATTTGTATGCAGTTTGGATTTTAAAAAATTAATTAATTTAATTTTTCCATCCTTATCCTCCCTGCATAACTTATGAGGAGGTGAGAGAAATCGTTACGACTTTAATGATTGAACTTTCAAATGAAATTATTACCAGTTGTAAAAGTAAGTCAAAAATTTGGTAGGAATTTTTCAAATCAATTATCGTGCCAGTTATTACTAAAGCGTTGATTTTTGTGATAAAGAAACGTTATAAAATTTATTCTCAATCCGTTTGTTGATTATTTTAACCGAAGATTGTTTTGAAAATTTACAGCACCGATTAAATTAAAGCTGTAATTCTTTAATTTTTCCTTCCATTTCCTCAGCTTCTTTTAACATACCTGACTTTTTGTAACTCCCTGCAATGCTTTTCATAATCGTAACGGTCAAATGGTTACCTCTGCTCAGCTTTTCTGAACAAATTGATAATGCCTGGAGGTATAAGCTGAGCGCATTTTTCTCATCACCGGTTTTTTCTTTTATTAAAGCCAAATCGTATAGAGATTTAGCATATTCCGGATGCCTCTCGCCTACAGTTCCTTTTAAAACTGTCAATGACTGTTCAATAATCCCTCTCGCTTTCTCATACTCACCTTTATCATTATATAACCCGGCTAACCTGTGCAGCACTATTGCATAATAATGGTGGCTTTCTCCCACTGAATTTTTTAAAATTTTTAACGAGCGGTTAATTAATTCCGAAGCCTTCTCGTATTCACCTTTCCTCCTGTATACACCGCCTAAATTATTTAGTCCTATTGCATACCGGTAATTTTCTTCTCCGAACGTACTCTTATCTATCATAAGGCTTTTTTCATACATTTCGATAGCTTTGCTGTAATTTTCGGTTAAAGTATATGTATTAGCTAAGTTGCTGAGAAGATTACTGTAATCAGGATGGTTTTCTCCGAGCATAATTTTCATTTTATTCATCGATTCTGTAAATAATTCTATTGCCCTGCTATGCTCTCCTTTTTTTTCATATACAGATGCAATGTTCTGAAGAGAAATAATATAATTGATATCATTTTCACCAAGAATTTCTTTTTCGATCGCTAAACTCCTTCCCAGCTGCTCCAGTGCTTTGTCATATTCACCTAATTCATGATAAATAAATCCAAGCGTATCAAGCAGGTTAGCATACTGAATATTTGTCTCACCCTTAAGATTTTTCAGTTTTGCCAGGCATTCGTTGATTAATTTTACTGCATTTCCAAAGTCACCTTTATTTTTGTAAATAAAAGCTAAATCTCCCAAGGCTGCAAGATATTCTGAACAATTTATCAATCCTGAAACAGTATAAATTTCAACCGCTTCTTTTAATAACCTGAGCGATTCGGTAAAATTACCGATATCTTTAAAAAACCCGGCAAGTGAACCGAGCATAACGGCATATTCAAACGAATTTTCTCCTTTTTCAGTTCTTGTCAATGCGACCATTTCTTCCCATAAAGGAATAAGAATATTCCATTTTGCAGCCCGGTCAAACCCGGAGGATATTTCAGTAAACCATTTACTCATATCGTCAAAGCTTAATGAATTTTTAGCGTGATAAAACGCTTCATTTAAGGCACAGCATTGCTCATCAGTAATATTTTTTATATCAACATCTGTTAGTTTGCTGCAATAAAAACCGAACATAAACCCGTGAATTTGCTTTACTGTGTCCGGGTAAATTCTGTTTAAAAGTCCCTCCCTCATTAAATCATGAATGTTATAAGTTTTGTTATCATCATCCTGCTGTATAAAGGAAAAGCGAGTAACTTCATCGAATGCGGTTATCGGATACCCGGTTTTGAATTCATCTATTAACTTTTTAAATATTTCCCTGTTCCAGAACCGCGGAACCGAGAGCACTTTCAGGGTTTCAATTTCAAATTTATCTAGGTATCTTAAAAACCGGTCAACGACTTCGCTTTGTGCAGATGCAAAATCTTCCCGTACAGGTTCCCTGCTGAATTTTTCGCTTATCCGGAAATACGTATCAACTGCAAGATTAAGATAATGCGGTATGCCTTTGCTGGAATTAATTATAATATCTTTGACGCTGTGATTTGTTATGCCGCAGGACTGCAAATATTCGCCTGCGTCAATATTCGATAAACCACCGATGAGCTTGTGCTCGATGTATTGTTCCCAATCCTTATCTGTTTCTGTCCAGCGAATTTTTTCACGTCCGCAAATCACCCATAGAGGTTCGGTTAATTGTGCAGTAAGCTCTCTTATCCACTCATCTCTTAAAAAGTAACTGCCTTCGGTTTGTGTATATTCCCATAAAGCTTCATAAGTATCCATGAACAGAACACAGCGTTTACTGTTTGTTTCGAGATAATCTTTTAAGTCAGATGCAAAAAACATAGGAAGCCTTGCCAGTATATCTTTAGCTTCAAGTTCGGGAAGATTATATAATTCCTTCTGTCCTCTCTTGGTCCACCAATTCTTAAACATGCTTTTACCTTTCATAGTGATTTTAGCAAGATTTGGGAGGAGACTTATCAGCGGTATCTCACCAACAACTGCAAGTAAATCGGTTAGCAGCTCGCTGTCATCTAAAAGTGAAAAAGAAGCCTTATTTAAAGCAGTTTGTGGATGTGTTTTCTGCCAGTAAACAGCATAAGCTATTTCGAAGGAAAGAAACTGAATTTTGTAATTATCTCTGAGAATGTTCCTTAAGTAATATAAAGCTGTTTCTTCCTGCCTGTAAACCGGTAAATCGAAATCAATACAGGCAGTGATTATATCTGCATACTCACTCTTTATAATTTCCGTAAGATGTTTCCTCAGCGATGTTTTGCCTATACCGCCGACGCCGTAAAATACCAGTATGTTGTAAGAATCTTTTTTGTTTCCAAGAAGTGCCGATATAAAAGTTTTTATATACTCTTCCCTGTCAGTAAAGCGGCGTACCGGCTGAACAATGTTACCCTGTTTACATGCAGTATACTTTGGTCTTATAGCCATCGAATTGAATAAAGAAACTAACTTTATTTCGAAAAATTAAAGCCCAGAATAATCTTTAACAATGAGATAAAAAATACTTAATACATATTTGCAGATGGATTGCTAATTTGCCAGTTATCAGCTTTACTTCTTCGGAAACTTGCAGTGCCTGCCACCGATAAACACCTGAGGTTCTCGCTTATTTCAAAAAACAACAAAAAAACATTTACCGGAGCGTAATTAGAAAAATTGCTGAATTTAAGAACAAGACCCAGTCTAAAAGAAAAACCATTATGATTAGTATTAAAGAAATGACAATAGTCAGGTTAGCAGTTATTATTTGTAATTATGAAAAAATAAACTCATTAAAAAGAAATTTAAAGAAATTTCATTAGAGCAGAACTATTTCTTTAACTTTACTTTATCTATATTTGTATTTATTATTGATTTGCTTTTCCGAATACTTTCTTGTTTTAAGCAGAGTTAACAGTCGTAATTGCTGAATGTTTTGAGTTTTAATATGTTCACCAATAAATTTGGCGCATTAGTGTAATTGGTTAACACGCCGCCCTCTCAAGGCGGAAAGTACGGGTTCGATCCCCGTATGCGCTACAAAACAAATTATTACTTTGGTTCTTATATTAATTTATTGTATCCGCAGCCTTTATGGCTGCGTTGCAATTTTCTTGCATAATCGCAACTATGAAAGTTGCGGTTTAAAATAACAAATAAAAAAGGCTGTCTTTTAATTCAAGACAGCCCTTTTTATACAGTGTTTTGAACTTATTTCGTTCTCTTGAATTCTATTCGTCTGTTCTTGAGCATATTTTCGGGTGTATCATTCGGTGCAATCGGCTTAGACTCGCCAAAACCGATAGTAGTTATTCTCCTTCCGTCTATACCTTTAGCTACAAGCCACGCTTTTACCGAGTTAGCTCTGTCTTCCGATAAAATCTGATTCTTTGCCTCACTGCCCCGATTATCGGTGTGACCGCTGATTTCGACTTCAATATCAGGGTTATTTTTTAGTGTATTGTAAGCTTTCATAAGTACTGTTTCGGATTCAGGCGTAATTCTTGAGCTGTTTGTCTCGAAGTTGATGCCTTCCAGTATTATAACTTCACCTACTTTAATTTCTTCCTTCTTTACGTCATCAGCCGGATTAAGCGGGTCAGTACCGTTTGATACTTCAATACCGTCATCAACTGAACCGTTATCGGTATCCTTCAACAGCGGGTTAGTTTTATACCTGTTCACTTCGTCACCGTCACTCAGCCCGTCACCATCTGTGTCTTTTTTAAACGGGTCGGTCTTGTATTTTAAAACTTCATCACCGTCATTCAAACCGTCACCATCGGTATCCGGTCTTAAAGGATCGGTTTTATATTTCATTACTTCATCACCGTCATTCAGTCCGTCACCATCGGTATCCGGATTCATGGGTTTAGTAGAATAATTTTTTACTTCCTCACCATCTTTTAAACCATCTTTATCCGAATCGGGGTCAAGGGGATTTGTAAAATAGGTTTTTACCTCCTCACCGTCTTTTAAACCATCACCATCAGTATCGGGATTTTCAGGATCAGTATTGTAAACATCTTCTTCCTCATCGTCATATAAACCGTCTTTGTCGGAATCGCTTCTTCCGGTCTTACCTGTAAACGTTAAACCAATACTATAATTGAACCAGCCATCGTTCGGGTTACCAATAATAACATTATTCACTTTATCTGTAAAAGTAGTCGCTGCCCCAACATTAAGGTCTATTAAAACCTGCTTTGCCACCTTGATTTCCATACCTATGCCTGCCGGGACAAACCCCACCCATTTTTGCTCAGGTGTGCCATAAATAGCCGGAAGTGTATAAGTTTTGAGTTTATAATTTACCATTCCAATCCCAAAATATAAATAGGGATTAACTATTTTCATTTTACTTGCAAACGGCTCAAACCTAATACGTAAATCCAAAGGAATTAGATCTGCCTCTATAGGCTGTTCATTTGAGAAAATGTGATCTTTCTGTTTCCATTTTAAATAACCTCCGCCAATTTCAACATCAAAGTATTTACCCAATTCATAGGCAACATATCCTCTTACCAAAAAAGAAGATAAGTTTGTTTTAAACTCACCGCTTGGGGAAATAATGCTATACTGTACACCACCCTTATATTTATATCCAATAAATTGGCTATAAGATAGGTGCGAAAACACAAACAGTGATAAAAGAATAAACATAATATTTTTTATCATACAAACTCCTTGTAATTTTTAAATTTATAATTAATAATAATTTATGAAATAAAGTTAGAAATGTGTGCTTAAAATATAAAAAAAAGCATATGATATTTCAAGCTAATAATACCGCTAACTGCTGGATTTGTGGATAAGAAACTGTCAAAATACTGCAGTATTTTTTTCGGATTGTATAATTATGCAAGATTTATTTAATGAAATTGAAATTAACATTTTATATAGATTTTTAAAATGTTAATTTTGATTTACCGGAAATTCTATAAAATAAACTATAAATATGAATAAAAAAATATTTTCACATTTTATTATAATCCTGTTATGCATACCGGTGTTTATCACCTGTATCGATATAAAACGTGAAATAAAGCTTAACATAGATGGAAGCGGAACAGATAAAATAGCAGTTACAATTTATCCTTATTCTTTTATACCAAAAGACAGCATCATTTCAGATACTTCGAATGTATATAGTAAATCGATTAATTTATTTTTTAATGATACATCATATCTCCAAGCAGGCAGAGAAAAAATTCAGGAGATGAACGAAAAATATAAAATCGAGGTTATTAGCATAAATGAAACCGGAAGAACTGACACTTCAAAAACAATAGAAATGTATTACAAGTTTAATGATGTCACAGCTTTAAATGCCGCTTCGTTTACACAGGATTTATACAAAGGATATCTGCAAGACACTATTCCGGATAATAAGGTTGAATTTAAAACTAATCCGGATAATTATGAGCTGATTTTCAGGGCAGGAAAAGATTTATCGGTTTACAACGAAAGTAAAGATTCAAATATTATTCTTGTAAAATTTATTCTTGATAAAATGTTCAGCAAAGGCAGATTCAGTCTCACAATCGAAACCGAGACATATATTATATACAGTAACGCCGATGAGTGGAAAGACAAAACTGCTAAATGGAATATTCCCTTAAAAGATTTTGTGACCAAAGTAAATGAAATGATAGTAAGGTTTGAGAAGTAAAAAATTTAAGAGAAATTTAGTGAGTAATTCAATACTTGAAGCATCAATACTTTCTCAATTTTGTGGGAACTAATATTTATACTGACCTAGATTTTTAACTTTTAACTTGAAACCGGCTGGTCGTTAAACTTCACGTTTACGATGGTTGATATACCCTGCTCCGCCATAGTCACACCATACATAGAATCTGCTGCTTCCATTGTGCGTTTATTGTGTGTAACTATTATGAATTGAGTATCATCTGAAAATTTACGGATAATTTTTATAAAGCGGTCAATATTAGCATCGTCAAGCGGAGCATCTACTTCGTCAAGTATGCAGAACGGTGAAGGTTTCACCTGGTAGATAGCAAAAAGCAATGCAATAGCTGTAAGGGTTTTTTCACCGCCGGAGAGTAAATCGATCAGCTGCGGTCTTTTACCACGCGGTTTTGCAATAATATCGATTTTTGCTTCAAGCGGGTCAGGATTATCGGGGTCATAGTTCAGCTTAATGTCCGCTTCATCGCCTTCCATAAATAATTCCCTGAATATTCCCTGAAAATTAGACCTTATAAGCTCAAAGGTCTGAGTAAATTTTTCCTGTGCGGTTTTGTTGATATATTCAATCAGATTCATCAAATCTTCTTCGGCTTTAATCAAATCTTCTCTTATCCCAATCATTCTTTCAAGCTCTTTTTTCTCTTCTTCATAAATACCAAGCTCAAGCTGTCCTGAACCGCCAAGCTGCTTTAATTTAATCTTCAGCTTCTCTATCTCATTCCTAGTTTTAACATAATCAAACGATTGTTCATCTTCATAGTATTGATACTGGATTTTAAAACCATATTCTTCCATCATTTTATCGATGTGCTCTTTCATTTCGATGCGGTCTTTGGTAATCTGAAGTTCATTTCTGTGTATAAAATCTATTATTTTATCACGTTCGGCATGCAGCTCCCTTTGTTCAAACTCAATGGCATCTATCAGCTGACGATTTGCATCATATTCTGCTTTAACGTGTGTAAAATCGGTTTCGGCAATTTCCTTTTCGTGTTCAAGTTCTTTTAGCTTTAACCTGTTACCGCCTATCAGCTCTCCCGATTCGTCTCTGACTTCTATCGTATGTAACAGTTCTTCAATTTGTTTACGATAATTTTCACTTTCCTGGGTTCGTAATACAATAGTGCTTTTTCCTGATTCAATACTTTCTCTGCACCGTTTAAGCTCGTTTTCAAGATTAAGGTGTTCACCTTTAATTTTCGTAATTTCTATATTAAAGTTGTTGTACTCGTCTTTTTTTACCGTAAGTTCATCGGCTAATGTTTCCAATTCAGAAGTAAAATGTTCCAGTTCTTTTTCACGCTGGTATTTATTATTTTCAGCTGTTTCAAGTTCTGTTATCAATCTGTCTATTTTATCGCTAAGTTCCTTGTTTTGTTTATTCAGCGAATTAAGCTCGGAATTATTATTATCGATAAGTGTGTTAATTTGCTGTTTCTGGTATTCTAACTGATTAATATTAGCTTCCAATTCCCGGAGCTTTGCTTTAAGGCTGTCGAGTGTTTGGTATTTTTCTTCAATTTTTATCGAATCAAATTTTGACCTGACGTCATTTACCGCGCTCTTATCTTTTCCGATTGAAACCGATAATTCTTTAATTTGGGAATTAAGTTCTTTTATCAGTTTTTCACGTCCTATTTTTATACTCTCAACAATTGTCCTGCTTCCTGAACGTATAAATCCTTGTGTAACAATATCACCGTCCAAAGTTATAAACTTAATGAAATTATCGTGTGAGAGTTTCAATGCAGTATCAATATTCTCGACAATAATATACTCATCAAGCAGATAGCGGTAAAGCAGATAATACTCAGCGGGGCATTTAACAAATTTATCAGCCCATCCGTAAACTCCTTCATGCATTAAAATATCCCTGAATTCTTCCTGAAAAATGTTCAGAGTCTGTTTGAAAAGCTCATCCTTGAGAATAAAGGTTACCTTACCTTTTTCTTTTTCTTTCAATACATTGATAAGTTTTTCAGCCGCCTGCCTGTTACTCACAACCAGGTAATTGGATATTTCCCCCAGTGCAGTTTCAATAGCAATTTTAAATTTATCTTCAACTTCTATTTTTTGAATTACAGTTTCAGCCTCTTTCTCATCTGCTTCCCCAACCAGGTATCTTACACCTTCGGAATAATCTTCATAATTTTCGAGGAGGTTCATCTGCAGCTTAATTTTATCATCAAGTTTTTCAAGCTCGTGTGTTTTATATAAAATATCACGTTCAAGCCTCGCAATCTCCGATGCAAATTCTTCCCTTTCTTTATATTTCTCCTCATACTCAAGTTTAAGCTTTAAATACAGGTCTCTTGTTTCGGTTAACTGCTTTTCGAAGATACCTTTTTCTTCTTCAATTGCTGATACTTTGTTTATATTTGTAATATTCTCGTCGGTAATCCTTTCACACCGCGAAATCTGGCTGTCAAGCCTGCTTTTGGTAATTTCATACTCATTTTGTTTCTCGGTTAAAAGTTTTGCAACTGCGTTATGTTTTGAAGCAAGGTCTTTCAGCTCTTCTTTGCTGTTTTTAACTTTTTCATCTATTTCATCAAGATTCTTACGTTTGCTGGCAAGTGATTCTTCAAGCAAAACGCTGGTATTAATAACAACCTTGATTTTTTCTTCAAGGTCTGATTTTTGTTTTTCAAGTTTGTCAATCCTGTTTTCAATCTCGACTTTTTCAGAGCGGAACCTTTCGATGTTATCATTCAGGTAATTTATTTTCTGCTCTGCCATCGTAATGGCATTCTGAATCCCGCTTATCCGGGAAATAACACTATTGAGGGCATCACGTACCTGGTTTAAACTGCTTTCGGTATCACGAAGGCGTTTTTTTATTTCATCCGTAATTTTTTCCCTCTCGTTATATTTCTCCTGCAGCTGCTCTCTTTCCAGTTCCTTACTTTTAAGCTCTGCCTCAACATCCTTTGTGTCATTTACAAGCTTAGAATAGCAGCGTTGGTGGTAATCTATTTCAAGTTCTCTAAGCTGCTCGCTAATCTCATTGGCTTCCTGGCGGCGTTGTGCAATTTTTTCATAAGATACAACTGTTCTTTGCCGGTTTCGTATTTCTATATTTGCTTCCTGCAGGTTTTCACGTGCTATCTCAAGCTTGTAAAGTGCTTCACGGCGCCGTTCTTTATACTTAGTTATCCCGGCTGCTTCTTCAAAAAGCTTGCGTCTATCCTGCGTACGCGGAGAGAGTATCTCATTCACCATTTTAAGCTCAATAACCGAGTAAGCATCGGCACCCATACCGGTATCCATAAACAGAGAAGTAATATCTTTAAGCCTGCAAATTGTGCCGTTTAACAGGTAATTGCTCTGCCCGTCCCTAAAGCACCTCCTGGTCAGTGTAATTTCGGAATATTCTGAAGGAAGGATTCCCTTTGTGTTTTCAATTGTAAGTGATACTTCTGCAACACCAAGCGGTTTACGGCTGTTCGTACCGTTAAATATAACATTCTCCATAGTAGAACTCCTGAGCACACTTGCCTTCTGCTCTCCTATCACCCATCGGACTGCGTCTACTATATTGGTTTTACCACATCCATTTGGACCCACAATAGCAGTCATACCGCTGTCAAAATCGATAAAAGTCTTATCGGCGAATGACTTAAAACCAAGTATTTCAAGCTTTTTTAAATACAACTAATTAAACGGTGAAATTTTCAATTATATTAATCTTTATACTTACTGTATGTTGAAGTTTTTCTGAAAACTGTGTAATAATATTTAGTTCGAAAGTTAATTTTTAATGAAAGTCAGGATTAAGCCAAGATAATCCGAAAAGTATCTTGTGCTGTTAACAATTATCCAAAATGAACCGCACACTATAGCTATAGTAACAATCCCCCAGGTGTATGCTTTCAGAAAAAATGTGTCGAATATTATATAAGTTCCTTTAATAATTCTGTATAAAGATAATAAATACAAAATAAATGCGAGTATTAAACCGATTACAGCAAAATCAGGACTTTCATGCAGGATACGGATATAAAATGAACCTATTATCAGCAGAATCAGTGAGGGAAGCATACCCCATACGGCAACAGTGTACGAATTATTAAAGCCTACTTTAAATTTTAAGGTGAGTGAAAATAACCAGATTACAAATGCTATTATAAAAACTTTAAGAAATATTACCGCACTCATAAACAAAGTGAGCTTTATTGGATTAGCAATTATGCCTGAAATAAACAGCTTAATATTATCTGAATTAAAAAGTACCGAAAGCATAAAATTCAGATCAGGTGATTCTTTCAAAAAATATAATAAATTCGCGAAGAAGAGACCTCCCCCTATTGAAAGTATAAATGCGAGAAGAATGTTGTAAAATCCGCCAATCAGGCTTTGGTCGCGAATATCGGTAAAAAATATGAAAGGTCTGAATAGTGCACGCCAAACATTATCCCTGAACCTGCGGACACTGTTTGCAAGGTAAACAAAAAGTATAAATGTAAATAAGCCAATAATTACGAATATCAAAGGTGACTCTTTCGTATAGCTCCCTATATTAAGGTTTGGAATATCTTCTTCGAAATTTACCTTTTTATAAATATTGGCAGATGTCCGAAGATCACGGTTAAATCCTAATATGCCTGTAGTTTTAAAAAACCTGTTTGTTTTATCGAAACACTGCAAGTTAGGTGAATCTGCATTCCAGTCTGAGAAAGTGAGGAAAAAACCACCGATAAGCTGGCTGGATTTCAGGATTTTTCCGTAATCAACAATAAATTTTGATTGTGATTCAACCGAGTATGGGTCACTGTAACCGGAGTAATCGGCTGGGTTAATATTTTTACCGTATGAAGAAATAAAAAGTCGTTGTTTTTTTATCCTTGGCTCGGTTAAATATTCTTTCAATATTTTTGAATCTGTATCATAATAGTTTAAACCTACCATATCAGCTTCTTCATAGTAAATATTATCCTTTTGGGGACGTGCTGTGTAATAAATTAATTTCTTATCTGCCGATTTAGCTTCTTCTATCAGTTTGGTTATAAACGATTTTGTTATTTCATCAGTATAGTCAAGGTTGGTTCCGAGTCCATAGCCAAGGACCGACGGATTATTTTTATGCAGCGCAATCATTTCCGATAGAAGATTCTCTGCTAAAGCAGCAAGGTTATCTTTGCCTAATATTTTAGGCGGAACTGTATGTACAGGTATCTCTTCAAGTATAAATAAACCGTATCGGTTGCATAAATAAATAAGATAGGGACTGGCAGAATGTCCGGGAAGAATAATAGCATTACATCCCAGAAGCTTAATATTCCTGACGTCATTTTCAACCTCTGCATACGTTCCGGCTGTACCTTTTGCGGGGAATTCCTCAACATAGCTTAAACCTTTTAATTTTAATTCTCCCCTGTTAAATAAAATAGAACCCGGTCTCCTTGCCAGTTCGTAGACACCGTAATCGGCATTGTAAACGTCAATAATATTTTGTCCCTTGCTAATAACAACCCTTATTGTATAAAGTTCAGGGTCATCGGGTGACCAGAATTGCGGATTTGAAAATGTAAAATGATTCTTTACCTGTATGGTAGAATTCGGCACAGCATTGAACTCTGCCGGGTTGCTCGATGCTTTCAAAGTACCGCTTGTGTCAATTATTTCTGTTTTTACAGTAAACTTATCATCACCCGAAGAACCGGAAAGGTAATTTAAGTCGGTGGAAGTTATTTGAATAATTCCTGTTATATCGGCATTATAATTTATATCTATCTCGGTATCCGGTTTAAAGCTTTTTATAAAAAGTTTGGGAACTGTTAATATATAAATGTCACGGTAAATTCCGCCGTAATTTTTGGATAAAAAAGTATTGCTGCTTAAAGGAAGTGTTTTGGCAAGGTCAAGTGTGTTATCTATTTTAATTTCAATCTTGTTTTCTGACTGTGTTAAGATACCTTCCAATATAAGAGATGAAAATCCATTATACCCGCCTTCATGTTTTATAATAAACTTACCGTTAATATTGATTTCACACTGATAATTAATGCCATCGCAAACAAGAATGTAATTATGTGCCTTAAAATCAGCAACGTTATCAAGATTAAATGTCCTGGAACAAGTTGCCTTTCCTCTAAAATCATAGCAGAAAGGAACCTGTATTGTTTTGTTTAATGCCGGATCGTTTGAAGAAAATTGCCATTCACCGTTTAAACTTATCAATTTCCTGTACTCATTTACCAGCAGCCGGCTGTAGGGCTCAGGAATCTCCGTAGAATTTCTTTGCAGAATCTGAGATGGTAAGGATTTAAAAATGCAGAATATACAAAGTAGGGTAAAAAGTAATAATGAGGTCTTGATTTTCAATAATTTTATAAAAAATGCTTAAAATTGCTTACAAATATAAAAAAATTTGCAGGGAAATGAAATAGAACAAGGCACACTAATAATAAACTTTGCCAGCACACCGTAAAGATTCGCTTAACGGGCTTCCATATGGATGATTCTGTATGATTGGGCGTCGATGAACCAAAGGTTCAGAGAAAAAAACTTGGAGGGAGTACACGCATACCTGCCTAAGTTTCGTGATAGGCAGGGCAGCTGTATATTAAAATATTTCATCATTAATTTTTATTTTATTAAAAATTTTTAAAAAGTTTATAAATAAGTTCCGAATTCATTTGGATAATACTGATTGTAATTACAAAAATTTCTCCCAATCCGGACCACCCGGCACCCTGCAAACATCACGTTTCCCGAACAACTTATATCTGTATCTGGCAATTAAATCGTACATAAAATTACGGATAAAAGGAGGGCTAATTATAAATATATAGAATAGCTTCCATAAACCTTTAAGCTCTTTTGTAATTCTCAAAGCTGCTGTAGATTTGGTATAATATTTTTCACCTTCTATGAGAATGAGAGTTGTTAGGTTGCTTGTATCAAGATTAAATTTTTTAATAAGTTCTTTTCCCTTTTCCGTTTGAAGTGCTGCAAATTTGAATATGTTTTTAGTATCCCGCTCGATAATAAAATTAACCGACCAATTACATAAGTTACAAACTCCATCGAAAAGTATTATCTTATAATTTTGAGCCACAGATATTTAAAGATTTAATCTGTAATAAATCCATTGGTTTAAAGGTTTTGCACCCAATTTATCATAAAAATCAATTGCATTTTTATTCCAGTTAAGTACACACCACTCCATTCTGCCGCATTTTTTATTTTTTGCAATGCTCTTAAGTTTATAAAACAGCATCTTCCCTATTCCTAATTCCCTGTAATGCTCATTTACAAAAATATCTTCCAGGTATAACGTTTGTTTGGCAAGAAAAGATGAATAAGTGAAGAAATAAAATGCATATGCAACTATCTTTTTCCCCGATTTTGCCAGTAAAACACTAAATTTCGGATTCTTTCCGAATGCATCCCTTATCAATCTGCTTTTTGCTGCTTTATTGGGTGGGTTTAATTGTTCAAAATGGGCAAGCTCGTTAATAAGCCTGATAATATCACCGAAATCTGATTTTTTTGCACGACAAATATTAATTTTCATAAATTATAAATTAAAATTTTTTAATCTAATAAATACGGTTAACTATAGTTTTGAAAAATTACTTATTTTATAAAGTAATTGATTTTTATATTTAACAAATTTACAAAATAATAATATGTTAAAATCACTTATAATTCTTATAACTTTATTCACTTCTT
>CAYWTS010000046.1:0-14769 GCA_964461265.1 uncultured Ignavibacteriales bacterium | reverse complement strand
AAGGGTGGGATTCGAACCCACGGAACCCTCACGAGTTCACACGCTCTCCAGGCGTGCCAGTTCAACCACTCCTGCACCTTTCCTTGGATAACTGGTCAAACATGGGGTTGCCCCGCCTGTTGCGGGGCAGGTAAACCCTTGTTCAAATATTTTATTGCGGAGAGGGAGGGATTCGAACCCCCGGTAACCGTAAGGCTACAACGGTTTTTCCCGGAAGGGATGGCTTGCCTGCTGTAAGCAGGCTTCGCCACAAGACCGCCCTATACCAAAATTCTTTTTCTCCGCTTATCTTTTAAATGATATTTTTTTCTTTTAACCAAAAATATCCCGATTTTGATTTAAAGAACGTTTCCCGTTTAATTGCATCCGTCTTCGTACCAAATTCTTCGAAATAATGTATAACTAATGGTCTTCTGTTTTTTGTAGATCTTACTTTCCCTGAGTTATGATACTTAATTCTACTATGTAAATCTTCAGTACTGCCATAATAATACTTATAATCTTTAAGACTCTTTAAAAAATATGTATAAAACAACGGAAAAAAGTGATTTATAAAATTACTTGCGGAGAGGGTAGGATTCGAACCCACGGTAACCGTAAGGCTACAACGGTTTTCAAGACCGCCGCTTTCAACCACTCAGCCACCTCTCCAAGAATATATTATCTATTTATTAAACAAGGGGTTACAACCCCTTGTTTAATAATTATCAACAAAGATTTTACATAACAAATATAGCTTTAATCTCTTGCTAATTCAATTAATTAATCTATACTTGCCTAAAAAACTGGCTTCTCAAACTTCTTCAGTTCTTCAAGCGATGATGACTGAACATCTTCATGTAAACTGTTGCCGTGAGCATCCATTGTTACTATCACAGGAAAGTCTTTTACTCTTATATGCCACATTGCTTCGGGGATACCGAATTCAAGGAAATCTACACCTTCGACGTGTGTAATGCATTTAGCATAATACTGCGCAGCACCGCCTATTGCATTTAAATATACTGCTCCGTTTTCTTTTAAAGCATTAAGAGTTTTCTTGCCCATGCCACCCTTGCCAATTACACCACGTATTCCGAATTTCTTAATAATATCTGCCTGGAAAGGTTCTTCACGTATGCTTGTTGTAGGGCCGGCAGCAGTCATTATCCATTTATCATCCTGCTTCAGGCAGACAGGTCCGCAGTGGTATATAACGGAACCGTTAAGGTCAACAGGCGAATCATGAGTAAGCAAATGGTGATGCATTGTATCCCTGCCCGTGTTAAGCACACCGCTCAGCATCACAATATCTCCAACTTTTAAGCTTCTTACCTGCGCATCGGTAAGCGGAGTGGTGAGCGGAATTTCTTTTCCTGTAAGCGGCAGAACGGTTTGTTCGGTCATTCTCTTTACAGGTGATTCATCTTTATACAGCCATTGTTTAATATTGCCTGTTGAGGAATCTAAAATTACACCCTGCCTTCTGAAAGCCCAGCAGTTATAAGCAACCGATACAAAAAAGCATGCAGGGAGCCTGTTATAAGCACCGATTTTACATCCTATCAAGGTAGCTTTGCCTCCGAAACCCATTGTTCCAATACCCAGCTTATTCGAATTTTCCATTATATATTGTTCAAGCTTTGCAAGTTCAGGATCCGGATTCACATCATCAAGTGGTCTGAACAATTGCTGCTTGGCGTAATGGTACCCCATAGTTCTATCGCCGCCTATTGCAACACCAATAGCACCGATACTGCAGCCTTGTCCCTGAGCCTGGTATACTGCATGCATAATACATTTCCTTACTCCTTCGAGTGTCCTGTCAGCCCGTCCCAGTCCTTCTAGTTCGCAGGGAACGGAGTACTGTATATTTTTATTTTCACATCCGCCGCCTTTCAGAATAAGCTTAACCTCGATATCTTCATGTTCCCATTGTTCGAAATGGATTACAGGAGTTCCTGCTCCAAGGTTGTTACCGCTGTTTTTACCGGTTATCGAATCTACAGAGTTGGGTCTGAGTTTACCAAGCTTGGTTGCCTCTGCTACAGCTTGCTTTATCTGTTCCTTCATTATTATCTGGTTTGCACCAGCAGGAACTTTTATTTCAAAAGTCGGCATGCCTGTATCCTGGCAAATTGCACCTTCGTTTTCATATGCCATATCGATGTTTATGGCAATTGTGTCTAAAGCCAGTGAAGAGCTTGTATTTTTGTTTTCAAATTCCATGGCTTTCCTGACTGCGTTTCTTACATCGGGTGGCAGGTTTGTAGATGTATCGATTATTAAACGGAGAATGTTGTTCTTAAAGTTTTCCATAATTTTATTTTTTTAAAAATAAGAGATGCTTGTTAAATATCAGATGAAAAAATGAAATACAGGTTAATATTCGTGCCGCAACTTTATCATTTTAAATATCCGTGGCATGATTAAAAATCATTATTTTTTCATATTTAGATGATGGTAAAGCTGCTTTTTAAGTTTCTTAATCAGAAAAGGTCCCTCATATACAAATCCAGTGTATAACTGGATAAGCGAAGCCCCGTAGTTTAGCTTTTCCAACACGTCATAAAAGTTGAAAATTCCTCCGCAGCCAATAATAACCAGCTTCTCCTTTGCGTTTAGGTGAATGTAATTAATTATATCGTTCGATTTCTGTCTGAGAGGTTTGCCGCTCAATCCGCCTTTCGGATATTTAGCATTAGCATCCAGCATATCTCTTTCAACTGTTGTGTTGGTTGCAACAATACCCGTAATTTGGTTTTTTATCGACACTTCAAGTATATTGTCTAATTCTTCTTTCAGAAGATCCGGAGCAATCTTTAAATAAATGTCCCGTGCATCACACGCATAAATCTGGTCAAGCTTATGATTCAGTTCCTGTAAAGCGTTAAGTATGTCATCAAGATACTCCTTATGCTGGAGCTGTCTTAAACCTTCTGTGTTTGGGGAACTGACATTGATTGTAAAGTAGTCTGCATGTTCATATAATTTTTCGAATGTGAAGCGGTAGTCATCAATAGCGTTTTTCAGTGAGGTCATAGAATTCTTTCCGATGTTAACCCCGGTAATAAAATCATTGGAAACTTTTTCTTTACCTTCTGCAATATTTTTAAAGAATTCATCTGCCCCGCAGTTATTGAATCCGAGGCTGTTGATTATTGCATCATTCCCGGTAAGTCTGAACATTCTCGGTTTAGGATTTCCTTTCTGCGGCAGAGGTGTAACTGTTCCTGTTTCAGCAAATCCAAAACCTATTGCATCCCAGCTTCCAAGTGCTGTACAGTTTTTATCCATACCTGCTGCAAGTCCGATTGGATTTCTAAAAGTAAGCCTGCCTGCTTTTACGTTTAACAGACGGTCTTCAAAACTCATGAAGGGCTTTAGAAGGTTATCAACAAGTTCCGAGGAAAGAAATTTAGATGTCAGGTCGTGTACGCGTTCTGGTTCTAATTTGAATAATGCCGGACGCAGCAGTTTTTTATAAAGCATACGCAAAGATACTTGGTCGCTGTATTTGTTAAAATTACAATTTTTTTGCTCCTATACGAAAAGAAATTGAATACAGAATGGGGTAAATTCAAATAAACAGTCCTGTATATTAAATAACATAATTTGCTAATATTGTCCCCAAATAAATTAAGACTGTTAAAAACAGTTAATAATCGAAATCTTATTCTCACAATACATCTCATTTAACCGTTAGATTTAGTAAATGAAAGCTTCATTATTCAATTGTATTAACTGTTTTCGCTGGTATATTAAGAAAACGGTCGATTTAAGAAATAAAAGATTACCAGTGAAAATGTTTTTTATCAGAAAATAAATGAAGAATAAAAGCATATATTTTAAGTTCAGTTATTCATAAATTTGTCTTAATAGCATTAAAATTGTATTAATTTATTGAAACACCGCTTAAAAGAAATAAAGCTAATAGTAATAGATATAGATGGCACACTTGTTGACACAAACGGGCAGGTAGGATTAAAATCTATTGAATTTGCCAAAGAATTGAAAAAACATAAAATTCTTTGTACTCTTTCTTCAGCAAGGTCTTTCTACTATTCCAAACAAATAGCCGGCGAAATGGGTATAGATATTCCGTTTATTACGTTAGACGGTGCATTGATAAAAGACAGGTTGGGTAATGTATTATACAGGGGTATTATCAGGTCGCAAGTTATCCAGAGGGCAATTAAATTAGCAGAGCAGAACTATGGAAAAATAACTATGTGTGACGAAGATAACATGTTTATTACTCCCAGGAACTCGGTTATTAAACAGTACTCAAGACTCAGTGCACCAATAAAAGAGATAGAAGAATTCGACGGAATAAGAAATATTCTTGAGATACTTGTATATTGTGAAGATAAACATAGTCTGAGAGTAATAAAAAATAAACTTAAATTTCCATTCAGCTACGGTGTATATTTTAATGTTACTAAATCTCCAAGCAACGAATATTACCTGCTGACAATTAAAAAGAATGGCAGCGATAAACTTAGGAGCCTGAAAAGGCTTGTAAGACATCTGAATTTAAGAAGAGAAAATGTAGCAGTAATAGGAGACTGGCATAATGATATGCCGCTGTTTGATTATGGTGCATATAATATTGCTGTTCAGAACGCTATACCTGAACTGAAAAGGAAAGCCGACTACATTACCAATGCAACTAATAACGATGATGCTGTTGGTGAAGTTCTTGAAATGGTTTACAATTTCAAAATCAAACATGTAACAATATAACTTATTTATTAATTTGAAAAACAAAAAAATTCTGGTAAGCATAGTGATGGGCAGTGATTCGGACCTGCCTGTTATGAACGAAGCATCAAAGATACTTGATGTATTCGCTGTAGGGCATGAGATCAAGATTATTTCGGCACACCGTTCACCGGATTATTTAAGTAAATACGCATTAAGTGTACTTAAGCGGGGTATTAAAGTAGTTATTGCAGGTGCCGGGGGTGCAGCACATCTTGCAGGTGTTTTTGCTGCAAATACACCGCTGCCTGTTATCGGAGTGCCTGTTAAATCCAAATCACTTGACGGTCTTGACTCATTGCTATCGATGGTTCAAATGCCTGCCGGGGTTCCCGTGGCTACCGTAGCAATAGGAGGTGCAAAAAATGCCGGGCTTCTTGCTGTACAAATCCTTGCTGTCTCCGATTCAGCCTTGCTTAAAAAGTTTATACACTATAAGAGAAAATTATCGGAAGAATCACTCAGGAAAAACAAGATTATCAAACAAAATAAGTAAAGTTATATTACCATCAATTTCCGATTGAAAATATCATTTAATATATCTAAGTTTTCATATGTCAATAAGCAAAAACATTATAAAATGAGTATAATGAAGAAGTTAAATTTCTTAACAATTTTAGCCTGCTGTATTATAATCTTTTCATGCGAAAGTAAACAGCCAGGAGACCAGAAATCACAGAATGAATCACTGACAAAAGATACTCTGGCAGGACGCTTTGATCCGGAGCTTGAACGCCTTAAAGGCGACAGCTCATTTATTTATGGTACAGGCAATTTTGATTACAAAGACAGCCTTGAATCGTTTCATGTGGGGTACAGCATTCCAAGGGATAGTGTTTATAAAGTCTATAATACGAAAGCGTTCAAGGAACTAAATGAGTTAATCCAGAAAAACCCGATAAAACCGGGTCCGTATTTAGACAGAGGCAATCACTTCCAGAATATTAAGATGTACCGCGAAGCCATCAGCGATTACAATGAGTATATAAAACGTGTGCAAACAAATCACTCGGCCTATATGAACCGCGGCAATGCTTATGAGCGGTTTAAGATTTATGATTCTGCAATGCTGGATTATAACATGGTGTTATACTTAAAACCAGATGATACAATTGCCAATTTTAACAAGGGAAATATTTACGACATTCGCAGTTTGCATGATTCTGCGGTATTGCAATATGATACGGTTCTGATTAAAGATCCCCGGCTGGCAAAAGGGTATTATAACAGGGGCGTCTCGTATTATTACCTTGGTCAGATTGATAAGACTATAAGCGATTGGGAGAAAGCTGTAAGCCTTAATCCGAGGTACAGAGACGAACTTGAACCTAAAATAAACAGACTCAGAACTACAGGTAAACTCTACTGATTACTTCAGGACAGATTACTTCCGTGTAACGGACCATCTTCCCTGCGTTTTAATATCCAGGATGTATGCAGCCGTTTCCTGTACTTCTATCGATTTTGTTCCTTTATAGTTTCCTGTCACATTAGCAAGCTCGGTTACAAATGTTCCGTCACCTCTCAGCAACTTAACAACAAATGTTCCGGAGCCTTCATGGTTTATAATAAATGTTGCAGGCCCTGTTATCAAATCAATTATCTGTGAGCGGTCTCCTGTAAACGTTTCACCCATTATATATTGGTTACGTTTTGTTGACTCAAGAGAATCTTTTATTCTTTTCTCCTCGAGCTCTTTTAACTTCTTTTCGTATTCTATAACCTGCTGAGGTTTGGTGCATCCCGAAATAATAAACAGCAGAACTGTAAATGGGAGTATGATACCGGTTAAGAGTTTCATGATGATTTTTTGTTAAAATTATTGCATAAGATAATAATTTATTTAAAGTTTTCATATATAAATTGCAACTCAAAAAGTAATTAATTAAGTTGTAAGTATAAAATTATTACTATTTTAGAATGGAATTAAAAATCATTAATTTTGCGTCACTTATTATTGCTTCAATAATTATTGCAGGATGTGCACAAAAGATGCCTGTTGAATCGGACAAACATATGAAAGCCGGATTTGATTTGAATAACAAAGGTAAGCTAAATGAAGCGTTGCAGGAATATAATCTTGCAATTAATCTTAATTCCGACAACTCAACAGCGTTTTATTTACGTTCACAGCTTTATCTTACTCAGAAAGATTTTACCAAAGCAATGGAAGACCTTAATGAAGCTATCGATATCCATGATGACTCAGCCAGGTTTTATGATGCCCGCGGATATGTTTTTCTGGTAATAAATGATACAAGCAGCGCTTTCGAAGATTTTAACAAAGCGGTTCAACTTGATCCTAATAATGCTGCGTATGTAAACAGACGCGGATACATATATGCTCTTAGAAAAGATTTGTCTAACGCTGTGAATGATTATAACAAAGCAATTGAGTTAAACCCTAAGTTCGAAATGGCGTATTCGAACAGGGGATTTTTACGGCTAGGACAAAATAATTACCAGGGGGCAGCCGATGATTTTACCAAAGCTATCGAGTTTAACCAGAAAAGCAGTGTTTACTATAACTCTCGGGGTTATGCTTATGCAAATTTACAGAATTACTTTATTGCTATCGAAGATTATAACAAAGCCATTGAGTTAAATCCGAAAAATTTCGATGCATATGTAAACAGGGCTAATGCCAGGGTTTCATTGCGTGATTTTATGGGTGCGGTAGATGACATAACAAAAGCAAACCAGATAAATCCTAATGTCGCATCAAATTACAATATAAGGGGCTATGCACTTGCTAACCTGCGGGATTACGGCAATGCAATATTAAATTATAACAAAGCCATACAGCTTGATTCCAGCCTTACCTATGCCTATGTGAACAGGGGCTATGCGGAGTTCAATACATTTAATTACCCCGAAGCTGTTAAGAACTGGGAAAAAGCAATCAGTCTGAACCAATCGCTTGAAGCTAATTTAAAAGATGATTTGGAAAGGGCAAAGTCAAAGGTACGTTGAGTAATAAATAGTGAAGAGTTAATCGAGCGTAGATTGATAATAATTTTTCTTTAAAGTGGCCGCACATTGCGACCACGTTTGTTTTTAAATTGTATTGAGTTTACTTGTATTGTAATTTTGCTTTATAATATGTAAAAAATGAAAAAATTTATTTGTGTAATAATAACAGTAACAGTTATTTTAAGTCTTAATATATCTTATTCTCAATGGAATATTCAATATACCTTCAGTCCTGCACAATCTATTTATGCGACCAAATTTTATGATGTGAACACGGGCTGGGTTGGAAGTGCATTATATGGCGGTTCTACAATGAATTTGTACAGAACAACAAACGGCGGAGCTAACTGGACCGCACAGAACTCCTACAGACAAGGAACAAGAGTAAACGATTTTTATGTGTTCAGCCAGGATACTGTATTTTGTGTGGGAAATTTCGGAATGTTGTTACGCACTGTTAACGGGGGCAATGTATGGGATTCAGCTAATTTAGGCATTTACCCCAGTTTATACGGGATTGACTTTATCAATAATAATACCGGGTTTGTAGTCGGTGATGCCGGTTATATGTGGAAAACAACCAATAAAGGTTTAAACTGGACTGTTTTTAATTCCGGAATTTCATCGGGACTAAACAGAATTCTGTTTGTTAATTCAACAACGGGATTTATTATAGCACAGGCAAATTTTGTTTATAAAACAACTAACGCAGGTGATAACTGGATTGATATTAATTTTCCGTATATACCACCTTTTGATTTTCTAAGAGAAATTATAGCCACTGACCCTAATACCCTTTATATATCTGCCGATATTGGAAGAGTAAGGAAAACAACTAACAGCGGAACAAACTGGACTATGCTTACTACACCTACTACTGAAGCGTTATTTGCGATGGATTATGCTAATGCAAATATAATATATGCCTGCGGCGGTGCAGGAATTGTAATAAAAACCACTAATGCAGGTATCAACTGGACACTTCAGCAAACACCTTTAAATGAAAATCTGTATGGTATGGATGTTCTTACTCAGGATATTGTTTATATTTCATCCTGGAGCGGGAAGATTTTAAAAACAACGAACGGGGGCGTAACAGGTTTTAAACAAATTAATTCGGAGGTACCGGATAATTTTGTGCTCTATCAAAACTATCCTAATCCATTTAATCAAACAACAAAGATTAAGTTCAGTCTACCTACAGCAGGGAAAAGACTTGCCTTTTCCCTACAAGCAGTTCAATTGGTAATCTGCAATATCCTCGGCCGTGAAATTTCAACTCTTGTTAACGAACCATTATCTCCCGGAACTTATGAAGTTGTATGGGACTCTTTTGATTTTGCAAGTGGTGTTTATTATTACAAGCTTACAACAGATGAATACAGCAGTACGAAGAAGATGATATTAATCAAATAATGAATTATCGGTAAGACAGACATTCCCGCCTGTCTTACTTTCATTTTACTTTTAACAAATAAACCAAAAAGCCGGGGGAATGCACGCCCGAAGCACGCAGGCTTGCGGGTTTGATTTTGCTCTCCAAATTCTGATTTCAAATCCCTTACTTCCGACTTCTTGCCTCAATTTTTAGCCTACTTCCCAAACCACTCTTTTACATACTCTTCTTCTAAATTCTTAAAAGAGTTATGAACAAAGTAGTTTGACTGCCTGTCATACGAATAATCTTTTTCCCATTCTTTATGATTTGCAGCTAGTTGCATAACGGATTCCAGCACATAATCTATTTCGCTGTTTGTCATTGTGGGGTGGAGTGAAATTCTTATCCATCCCGGTTTTAAAGAAAGGTCATCGTTATCTATCATATCTGTTATCAGTCTCGATTGATGTTTGGATACATGCAGCAGGTAATGTCCATACGTTCCGGCACACGAACATCCGCCTCTTACCTGTATTCCGAAGCGGTCGTTTAGCAGTTTAACACCGAGATTGTAATGCAGGTCATCTATATAAAAAGAGAACAAGTCTAATCGTTCTTCGATATTATTTGCAAGCAGGTGAAGATTTGGTATTGCGCGTAATGCATTGAACACTTTTTCTGCAATTATATGCTCACGCCTCATCATAATTTCCGGATTCATTTCTTCTTTCAGTTTTATACAAAGAGCAGTTTTAATTGTCTGTAAAAATGGCGGAGTTCCGCCATCTTCTCTTAACTCTACATCTTCATAAAACCGATACTGCCCCCAAGGATTTGTCCATTTCACCGTTCCGCCGCCGGGCTGGTCTGGTGCACCCGTTCTGTCGTACAACGATTTATCGAATACTACAATTCCTGCTGTTCCGGGTCCGCCCAGGAACTTATGCGGCGAGAAAAAGATTGCATCGAGCTTTTGCTTTGGATTCTCTGGATGCATATTTATATTAATGTAAGGTGCCGAACATGCAAAATCAACAAAGCATAAGCCTCCGCAGTCATGTACTATTTCCGCAATCTTGTTGTAAGGTGTGAAAATACCTGTAACGTTTGAGCATGATGTTACCGATGCTATTTTATTAGGATGGTCTTTATATTTATCAAGCAGGTACCGAAAATGTTCAAGGTTTACAAGTCCGTTTTCGTCAGGCTCAATAATTTCAACTTGCCCTATTGTTTCATACCAGCAAGTCTGGTTTGAATGATGCTCCATATGCGTAACAAATATAACAGGTCTTTGTTTATCAGGAACATGGACGTAATTACTAAGCCTTGACGGAACTTTATAACCCAGCATCCTCTGCAGCTTTAATATAGCACCTGTCATGCCAGAGCCCGTAGAAAGCAATGCGTCGTTTTCATCAGCATTCACGTGTTTCTTGATGATACGTTTTGCTTCCTGGTAGGCAAGTGTCATTGAAGTACCCGTAACGTTTGTTTCGGTGTGTGTGTTACCTACAAACGGTCCGAAAAGTTTGCTGATTTTATCTTCTATTGGTTTATAAAGCCTGCCGCTTGCGGTCCAGTCGGCATAAAGCAGACGTTTTCTGCCGTATGGTGTCCGGAATAGCTGGTTATAACCAACAATGTTTTTCCTGAACTTTTCGAAATGTTTTTCGAAAGTTTCAGTTTGTTTTTTTTCAGGATTGCTGCGGTTCATAATTAAAATGATTTTTCATTTTCTAATATTTGTTTCTAATATCACTGTTGTCCTGAATAATTTCGAAACTTAACTTATTTATATAAACGTACAAAAAATATAAAAATTTTCCAAGTGGAATTTTTAAATTTAAAATGCAATCATCATTCCTGCGTTGTGGCAGGTAAGGTCTCGGCACACTCCTGTGTGCCGTAACACTACGGAGTACAGACACAGGTGTGCACAGTTAAATTATTTTAGAGAGGATTAATCTAATATAATACATCAGCTTGATAATTGCATTGTCAGTTTTTGAAATATTTTATTTTTAATTATTTGGCAAAAACAGGTTGGTTATATATATGCCAGTATACTGCAGAGGTTCATGCTTTATTTGTATTTTTTACTTTCTTATTGCAGCTATTTCCTTTACTGCTTCAATAGTTTTATCGATATGTTCTTCAGTATTAAAAGGACCGATACTAAAACGCACAGAACCATGGATTTTGTCGGTTCCTAAACCGACATGTACTTTTGGCGCACAATGTAAACCTGTACGGCAAGCAATGTTATAGTCTACATCAAGCATGGTTCCAACATCTCCTGCCTCAATACCCTTAATATTAAAACTTATAATAGGATTGTGATCCTTATTGTTTTCTGCACAATGTAATGTAACATTTTCGATATTTTGGAGCCCTTTCCGGAGTTTTTCATACAGCAGCATTTCTTTGTTATGCAGAGATTCCATTCCGTTTGCAAGAAGCCATTTTACACCGGCATTCAAACCGGCTACACCGACAAGATTAAGTGTACCGCATTCAAGCCGGTAGGGAAATTCCTCGAGATGTGTAAGCTGTGCCGAACGGACACCTGTACCGCCAAAGCGTGTGTATTTCACAGGTACATTTTCCATAACGTAGGAACCGCCGATACCGGTCGGACCTAAAAGGCATTTATGCCCCGTAAAAACAACTACATCGATTCCCATTGCCTGCATGTCTATAGGGATAGTTCCTGCACTTTGAGTAGTATCCACTATCAATAATACACCTGCATTTTTGCATATTTTACCTATCTCAGCAACCGGCTGAACGGTACCGATAACATTAGAGCAGTGATTTATCACAGCCATCTTCGTGTTTTTGCGAATTGCTTTCTTAATATCACTAGGATCTATATATCCCTTATCATCAAACATAATGTGAGATACTGTTATGACCTTATTCACTTCAAGATGATGCAAGGGACGAAGGACAGAATTATGTTCAAGCATAGTTGTTATAACGTGGTCACCTTTTGTAACCAAACCCTGGATTATCATATTCAGCGAATCACTTGCATTGTAGCTAAAAGTGAGCCTGTTTTTGTCCTTTCCCCCGTTGAAGAAATCGGTTAATAGTTTACGGGTGTTCATTACGATTTCTTCAGCTTCAAGGGCTGCGTCAAACCCCGACCTTCCCGGATTAACACCGTGCTTCCTGTAAAAACTGTTCATGAACTCATAAACCGAATCAGGTTTCGGGAAAGTAGTAGCTGAGTTATCAAGATATATTAGATTATTCATAGTAGTAAATTGGTTGCGTAAATGATTAAAGTATTTGTTTTATTATTCAAGAATAATTGCGTCGGCAACAATTTCGGAGAGGGTTTTTATCTGCACTCCAAGCTTAAATTTATTATCAATCTGTATCAACTGGTCGATACAATTATGGCATGGTGTTGCAACTATTGAAGCACCCGTTTTACGAATTTGGTCTGCTTTAATTTCTGCTATTTTCATTCTGCGTTCATTGTATTCACTCATTGACAGCTGACCGCCTCCCCCGCCGCAGCAAAAATTATCTATGCCGTTTGGAGTCATTTCGATAAATTCCTTAGCAGCATGTTTTAAAATGTACCGCTGCTGATTAAAAATTCCGCCTTCTCTAACCAAATTACAGGGATCGTGCAGTGTTATTAGTTCTTTATTTTTTTCCTTGTTGAGCTTTAACCTGCCGTTGGATATATATTCTGCAAGGAGCTCAACAGAGGTAAGTACTTCAAAAGGAAATGACCTCTGAAGATAATTCGGTGCTTCCCAGCGAAAAGCTCTTGAACCGTGACCGCATTCTGCAAGCACACAGCGTTTTGCATTTAGTTTCAGAACTTCATCATATAATCTTTGGGCAATAGTTTTTGCCTCTGCATTGTTAGACGAGTAATAAGCATAATTTGTAACATCATACATGTAAGTAGAAAGCGTCCAACTTTCTTTTACTGCATAAAATATCTTCACCATTGCAGATATAGAGAGCGGAAAAAATTTTGGCTCGCGCGGATTCAATGTATACAGGATATTGACATTGGGTACATTTAGTGGTATCGACGCTTTCGGATCGTTCACCTCGTCTTTAAGCTCTTCCTCAAGCCACAATAATGTATCTTTTAGTTCTTCGGTTGGTATTGCCATGTTGTTTCCTGTTTGAATGGCGGCATTAATTGTCGATTGCAGGGTTACGGGAACAAAATCCATCAACGAAAGCATTTTCCTTCCCTCTCTAACGAGATATGTAATATCGATACCAATTGAACAATGTTTTGTACAGCGCCCGCATAATGTGCACGCACCGAAAAACTGATCGACCATTTCGTCAACGGCAGCTTCATCAAGACTGCGGGTATTGGTAATCGAAGAAAAGTGTTTTCCCGTGAAAGTACAATAACGCCGGTAGATGGAGGAGATGAGTTCTATTTTTTTTGCAGGAATGAAATGCTCATCTTTTATTGTGAGATAATATATACAGCTCTCTGCACAAAGTCCGCACCGAACGCAGCTGTTCAGATATGTAATCAGTTTGCTGTCTTTTGGCTCACTGAGAATTTTTAGTGCTTCATTTTTTTTATCGCTGAAGCTTTTCATTTGACATGCCCCTGAGTTTTTAAAGGCCAGACTCCGCGCCATCCGTAAAACAATCCAAGATGATAACGTGCTGCAAAGAAATACAAAGAATGTTTAAGCTTGCCAATCGGCAGATATAAAAAAAACAGGCTGGCGTATATGTAGTAGTACGGGGCAAAAGAATAGTTCAGCAGCATAACCAAGGTCAATACCTGAAACCCTGTAACTAACAGGTTCGAAATGTAGTCGTCTGGATTAGAAAGATGTCTGAGTTTCTTTTGTGAGATTCGTTTCAAAAAAATTCCAAGCCCGCTGATACCAGATGCAGTTAATATACTGATTAAGATCCACTGTAATGGGTAAGTAAAGCTGACATTAAAAAAGAACAAAACCAAAAGAGCAATAGAGATGAAAGTACCTATATGATACAGCAGTCCGGCAGTATATGTTGGTAAATGTAAAAATGCAGATTCTTTTTTTAGGGGGTTCATTGCGCCTATAAAAGAATAAGCGATTGCCGATTTCAGATTACCTCTTTTATAAGAATAATCTTTCGGTGAGCCGAGTCTGATAAGTCTTAAAAAATGGCAGGTGAGAATTATAAAACAAATCAAAAAAGCTGTCAGCGATATAATTTTATGCGTAGTCATCGAAGCTTAATTACACTAAACACATCCATCGGGTTTTGGCAATCCTGCAACACGGCATGCACCCCGCGCAGGACCCAGCGGGAACAGCTGATATATCTCTTTAAGTTTGATACCTGTAACTTGACAAATAGTGCGAATCATCGGTGCTATGCCTTTCTCCTCCCAGTTCTTCCGGATAAAATTTATGATTGCCCAATGTTTTTCGGTAAGCTCCGGGATCCCGTCATACTTGGCAAATAAGCTTGCTACTTCATTATTCCAGATGTAAGGATCTAATAAAAAGCCGTCACCGTCAACTTTAAATTCTTTTCCGTCTATTTCCATATATGTATTTTATTTATATATAAAGTTATTAGTCAATAAACATTAGCTTAAATAATAAACTATTTTTCAAATTAATATTTTAATATAAAATATTGAATGCAAAAATTTTAAAGTTCCAGACTGG
>CAYWTS010000045.1:0-15231 GCA_964461265.1 uncultured Ignavibacteriales bacterium | reverse complement strand
GTGTTAATCATTATTTATCTGTAACATCTATGTTCAATATTAACATTTGGAGGTGTGAGGTCTGAATTGAATAGCTTTGTTTAATTAGCTATTTTTACGTATTAAATTATGGCAAAATATAAGAAGAAGGCTGAAATAAAACAAAAGCTCACCGATGTAAGTTTTAATATTAAACTCTCCAGAAATGTAAAAATCATAATAATTGCAGCACTGTTAATAATACAGGCTGCACTTTCGGTTTATTATGTTAATTACGCGTTCGGTATAAATAACGAACATGGTTTTCCGCTGGATGACCCGTGGATTCACCTTACATTTGCAAAAAACCTTGTTGATTACCACAGCTTCTCTTATTTTAAAAACGAAATTATTACAGCAGGCTCAACCTCACCCGTTTATACACTGCTTCTTGCACTTGGATTTTTAATTATTAAGAACGAGTTCATCCTCAGCTATATTCTGGGAATTATATTTCTTTGCTTAAGTACTTATGTTTATTACAGGCTTTCAGAAAATTTATTTGATAAAGAGAACTGGCTTCCGCTTGCAGCAGCACTGATATTTGTTCTTGACCGCTGGATGAACTTTATTGCTGTATCGGGGATGGAAACAACGATGTTCATTTTTGTGCTGCTTGGCTCGTTTTATTTTTACCGTGTCCGCAGACCCATTCCTTTTGCAGTTATGACAGGGTTTATTTTATGGACACGGCCCGACGGAATTGCATTTATAGCTGCAATAGCTGTTGATTACTTGTTTCAGGTTTACGTAAGGAATATATCACCGAAGAAGAACCAGCATATTATTCTGTTCACCAATCAGCAGCTTCTCCGGATAGGTATAATATTTTTTGTGTTAACCTCTTTGTATTTTGTTATGAACCTGATTCTTTCGGGGAGCTTGCTTCCGAACACATACGCAGCCAAGCTGAATTACTATACACCTGAATACAGAAGCAGAGCAGATTTTCTTAAGTTCGAAGTATGGGGATATTTTACCGAATCGGCTTACATTTTGCTTTTAGTACCGTTTATTGTAAGTGTGATTGCCGTGATAACCGATTCATTTAGAATGAAACATAGCCGTTTTCTGCTGCCCGTACTGTTTATAATTATTTTTATTTTCATTTACTGGTATAAGCTTCCTTATGCGCATCGTTTCGGCAGGTATATGATGCCGGTTTTTCCGTTTTATTTTATTCTATTCATTTACGGTACAAGGCTGATCTTTAGCGGATTGAACAGGTATCTGAACCAGAAAAACGCGGTGAATGGACTTAACATTATCTTTTTAACGGTAACGGTTATATATTTTATATCGGCATATTATCAGAACAGGGTTACATATCAGGACCAGACACATCATATAACACTCAGGCAGGTTAGAACAGCACTTTGGCTCAGGGATAATACACCGGAAAATTCGATAATAGCAACGCATGATGTAGGGGCTATTGCATTTTATTCGAACCGGAAAATAGTAGATGTAGCGGGGCTTATCAATCCTGAATACATCAACCAGCTTCACGAAAAAAATTATGCTCTATTAATGACCGATAATATGAAGAAGCAGGGCGTTACACATATTGCTTTTCTGAAAGAATGGTATCAGGTATCAAACCAGGCTCCGATTTTCACCACGGGTGATAAAAATTTCGAAATAATGGAAGTTTATAAGTTCATACCCGGAAAAACGCATATCCTGAGCAACGAGGTTAACGGAATGAACAGATATGCACTGCAGCTTCTGCAAAATAATCAGGTTAAGCAGTGCATAAATATATTAAACCGGGCTCTCCAGCTTGACCCCAATGCCTCAATTACTAATTATTATCTCGCTTATTCATATGCAGAAGCTGGTGATAAAAAGTCGTCAGAAAAGTATCTCCTGAAGGCACTTGAGCTTCAGCCCGATTACATGGAGGCTGCCTTTGCTCTGGCTGACTTGTATAAACGTGACGGAAAACTAAACCAGTCAAGTGATGTTGCTGCTTCATACCTGAAGCTTAATCCATCCGATACTGTATTGCGAAAGTTTCTGGTTAATTTAAAAGATACTGTAAAAACGTATTAGTATGAGGAAGATATATTATCCTGCAACGCTGGTAATAGTCTTTTTCATTTTTTTCGGTATCGATTCGGTTTTTCTTCACAGGTATTTCAGAGTTTCGAATGAAGAAGTTGTTGTAAGAATAAACAAAGGTGATAACCTGCGTTCAGTGAGTGCAAGGTTCGAACAAAGCGGTGTAATCTTCAGCAAAGTATTATTTATGGCTGCAGGCCGTTTATTAGGATACCAGGACAAGCTTATTCCCGGTGAGTACAAATTTCTTAATGGGCTGACGATGCTTGATGTTCTAATGAGAATTACCGACCCGAACATTAGCAGATTTATAACAGTAACTATCCCGGAAGGATTAAATATCAGGCAAATCGGAAGGCTTTTATCAAGGCAACTCGGGCTGGATTCCGCTAAGTTTGTTAATGCAGCTTTTAATGATTCACTTATCAGCTTGCTTGACATTAAAGCAGAAAATCTTGAAGGTTTTTTATTCCCCGATACATATGAAATAGATTTGTCAAACAATAGTAATAGTGAAGAGAAGATAGTATTAATGATGTTTAACCAGTTCCGAAGGAAAATTGAAAAAAAACTAACAGAAAAGATTAAAGTAAGTAGGAAAAATATGTTTGAGATCATAACGATGGCTTCGATAGTTGAAGCTGAAACCCGCTACGAAGCTGAGAAGAAAACCATAGCGGCAGTGTATTACAACCGCCTTAACAAGCATATGAAGCTTGAAGCTGACCCGACTGTGCAATATGCATTACCGGATGGTCCTAAGAAAAGACTGACTTATACCGACTTGAAGTATGATTCTCCCTATAATACCTATAAATACCGAGGATTGCCGCCTGGTCCTATTAACAATCCGGGTTACAGTTCAATAATTGCAGTACTTGAGCCTGAAAAGCACAGGTATTTATATTTTGTTGCAAAAGGTGATGGTTCCCACCGTTTTGCTGAAACATTTGAGGAACATAAGAAAAATATCGAGGAATACAGAAAATATCTTAATGAACAAGAGAAAAACAGCAATAATAAAAAGTAGTGTATTTTATAAGTTCGAATATAGTTTTTCAGCTAAAATAACATTATCGTAATAACATAAAGTAAATTATCAGATATTAAATTAATAATTAAATATCAATGAAAGATTATCAAAAAGAATTTTTTATAAAACTGCTAAACGAACCGGGACCTTCAGGTTTTGAAGAAAGTATACAGAACCTCTGGAAGGAAGAAACAAGTAAGTTCTGCCCTGATATAAAGAGAGATGTTCACAATAATCTTATAGCAACCCTGAATCCGGGAAAAGAAAAGTCAATTATGATTGTTGGACACTCCGATGAAATCGGCTTGATTGTGAATTATATAAACGATAAGGGATTTATATATTTTAAGCCCATAGGGGGCGTAGACCCCTCAATACTCAGCTCTCAGAGAGTAAGAATAATTACCAAAAAAGGAATTATCCACGGTGCTTTGGGAAGAATCTCTTTGCATCTTGAAGATAAGGAGAACAGGAAACTGGCAAAGATGCACGATGTATGGATTGATATAGGTGCTAAGGACAAGAAGGATGCCGCAAAATATGTTTCAGTCGGAGACCCGATTATTTTCGGTTCCGATTACCAAGATTTACAAAACAATCTTGCAATGGCAAGATGTTTCGATAACAGGGTCGGTATTTATGTTGTTGCTGAAACATTAAGGAAACTTTCCGCTATAAAAAACCACCTGAATCACACAATTTACGGTGTTTCATCCTCACAGGAGGAATCGGGCGTATGGGGAGCAAGGCATGCTGCGTATTCATTTAAACCGACTGTGTGTGTAGCAATCGATGTAATGCCATGTACAGATGAACCAAATATACCTAAAGAAAAACACGGTGATACTAAGGTTGGAGAAGGTCCTGTTATAACACGAGGAGTAAGAACAAATAATAAGATTGCTGATGAATTAATAGGAATAGCTAAAAAAAGGAAGATTCCTTACCAGGTTGATGTAGATTATGGCAGAACCGGTACGGATGCAGACCCGATATCACAGGTCAGAGGAGGAATACCTATTGGTGTAGTATCACTGCCTACAAGATATTTGCATTCTTCGGTTGAAACATTAAGTCTGACAGACGTTGACAGAACCGTAGAACTACTGACAGAGTATATTATGAAAACTAAAATGGATTTGTAAAGATATTTAGCATTACATAAAATATACCGAAGAACAGGAAAATATAGAAAAACAGAAGTTAATGGAAGAACATGCTAAATACAGAAGCCTTGTCAGGTTATTCCTGAAGCTTGAAACACGGAACCGGAAAGGTTCCAGGGCTAAGCTTTTGCTTATGTTAATTTCTTATCTAATTCCGGGAATTTTCCTTCCTTATTTTATTTACAAACAAAATATTGATCCTACAGGTTTCGAATTTGCTTTTCTTACATTCCTCTTCTTTTCCATGATATTTGCTTTTACTATGGTTTCGGAATTCGATAACCTGGTTATTTCAAAAACCGAGCTTGATATTCTGTCGGTAATGCCGGTGGATATCGTAACTGTAGTGAAAGCAAAGCTGACAGTAATTTTCAGGTATGTTTTGATAATTACTATCCCGCTTCTTTTGCCCTCGTTTCTTATTTATTCCCGAATTACGGGTTCATTTTATTATGCATGGCTTTATTACCTATCCGGTCTGATGTTTTTTTTCTTCATAGTTTATATCCTTTTATTTATCTACTCCGCATTGCTTAAGAATCTTGGACAAAAAAGGCTCGGACTTTATGTCCTGATGTTCCAAATGATTTTAATACTGATTTTAATAATCGGTTACCAGTTTGTTACGTATTATTTTTCTGTCAATATACAAAATCGTGCAGCCGGTTATTTCGGACTAATTAATAAAGCGGGAATTATTCAATGGCTTCCGCCTGCATGGTTTGCTTTTATACCTGCCCGGCTTAGTATTCCGCCTGATTACAGGCTTCTGCTGAAGATTCTTTTACCTCTGGTTATATGTTATATGAGTTACCTGAGTTACCGCTTTTATTTCAATGACAATTTTATGCTGATAAAAGAAAAACTTGAATTGTCATTAGTTTCTTCTTCGGTTTCGGGCAACGGGGAAAAGAGATTTACCGTATTCGAAGCAATAAGCAGTTTTATTGAGGATGTATATTTAAGGAATTCTTCCGAACGGTCTTCCTATAAACTTATGACTTCATTATTAAAACGGGATAAAAACGTGCGGCTGATTATTATCCCGCTGGCTGTAATTCCGCTGGCTCTGACTATTTTTGCTTTACTTGTAAAGCAGCTTTCAACCCCTATTCCATCCAATATTGCCATTAACAAGCCAGTGTTGCATATTGCCATTATGTTTTCACTGTTTGTGGTTCTTAATACTGCAGTTCTCGGAATCAAAGTATCGAATTATACCGATGCTTCCTGGATATATGATGTTTACCCCATGGAATCAAGGAAGCGTTTTATTAACGGCATCAGGAAATTCTTTGTGATTTATATTCTTTTACCTGTATGTGCTGTATTATTTTTAATGTTCATTTTTACCATCCCGGTTCATCATGCACTTGTTCATGTAATTTATATATTTGTTGTTGCCAACCTGTATAACAGTCTTTCAAATTCATTTACGAAAGATTTTCCGCTGACTAAGGAAAATACCATGTTTAATTCTCTGTTCAGGGTTACTTCAATAGTATTTCCCTTCCTGTTCGGAGTGGTGTTCACACTAGTAATGATTGCAGTATATTCAAGCCTGCTGACGGCATTCATTGCTTCGGGTGTAATATTTTTATTTACGGGTTTGTTTAACTATTTTTCATTTTCAAGACTAAGAAAACAAGTTTATAATTTGCCTTGAATTGGCTTGTAATCTCAGGGGAGATCTTCAGTTAAACTGAAATAATGTATAATAATAATATTTCTCAGGTATTAAATAGTAACAGCAAGACTACAGGAATTTATTCCGGTATTTTCTTTGTTGCCCTGTCAACACTGATGTACGAGATACTTCTTACCCGTATATTCAGTGTTACAATGGGCTACCATTTTGCTTTTATGGCTGTATCGGTTGCCCTGTTCGGAATGACAGTTGGTGCTGTGATAGTTTATCTTAAACCGGCAGTTTATACAAGAGAAAATGCAAAACCTCTGCTTGTTAAAAATTCCGTTCTTTTCAGCTTAACAATTATACTGAGTTTTCTTTTC
This sequence comes from uncultured Ignavibacteriales bacterium, assembly GCA_964461265.1. Taxonomy (GTDB): domain Bacteria; phylum Bacteroidota; class Ignavibacteria; order Tepidaquicellales; family OLB5; genus CAYWTS01. The sequence goes on along the minus strand of CAYWTS010000045.1, from coordinate 8,937 downwards.
CATTTGTTTGTTCCTTTTCTGCATGGCCTTTCTGTAATGGGTCTGGCAATAGTAGTATTGACCTATGTAATTATTTCTGTCCCGTTTGTTTTCAGCGGCATTTGCGTATCACTTATACTCACAAAGTTCCCTGAAAGAGTTAACAAGCTTTATGCTGCCGATTTGCTTGGTGCGGCACTTGGCTGCATTCTGGTTGTGGAAGCAATAGATATAGGCGACGGACCAACGGCGGTTTTTTATACTTCCTTTTTTGCCGCCTTAAGCTCGGTATTCTTTTTATCAGGCTCGGAAAAAAGAAGCAGGTTTAAAGTTATTGGTTATGGTTCTGCAATTCTGTTATTTTCAGCAGTGCATACGGTCCTTGTGAATAATAACAATCCGCTTATAAGGTTATACTGGATAAGAGGTGAATGGGCTGAAAAACCGCTGTATGAAAAATGGAACTCATTCAGCAGGGTAAGTATAGATGGAGATTCAACAAAATACGAAATTCCGTTCGGTTGGGGTTTAAGCGATAAGTATGACCGCAGCCGTAAAATCCGCCAGCTGATGCTGAACATAGATGCACATTCAACTACTGTTCTCTCACGCTTCGATGGCAACAAAGACAGTCTTGAACATCTTAAATATGATATATCAAATGTTGTTCATAATATTCGTAAAGATGCCGATGTACTTGTAATAGGAAGCGGGGGCGGTCGTGACGTGCTTACTTCTATTGCCTTTAATCAGAAATCGGTGGTGGGCATTGAAATTAATAAAGACATGATTAAAGCACTCAACGGGGAGTTTGGCGGATTCACCGGCCATCTTGATAAATACCCGAACGTGAAGTTTGTTGGTGATGAAGCACGAAGCTATATTCAGCGGCATAAAGATTTATACGATATAATACAGGTATCGGTTATTGATAACTGGTCGGCAACATCATCGGGTGCGTTTGTTTTGACCGAGAATGCACTTTACACGTTAGAGAACTGGAAGCTAATGATAGACCGTCTTAAACCTGACGGTATATTAACTGTTACAAGATTTTACCGAAGCAAGCCTTCGGAGATATACCGCTTGATTTCAATTTCAACATCTGCACTGCTTGAAAACGGAATTACAAATCCGCGTGACCACCTTGTGCTTTTGAAGATGAACCAGTTAGAACGCGAAAAAGACAGAAGCGGAACAGGTGTAATTATGTTATGCAAAAGACCATTTAATAAAACCGAATTAAATGTAATTGACAGCATCTGCAATGTGTTGAAGTTTGAAAAAGCTTTAACTCCAAAAATTGTAACCGATTCTGCTTTTGCTTATATCGCCTCAACGGGTGAGGAACAGCAGAATTATGTTTCGGAGTTCACGGTTGATATTACTCCGCCTACTGATGATAAACCCTTCTTTTTTCACCTGCTTAGGTTCCGTGACCTGCCAAATAAAGCACTCTGGCATAACTGGGATATGGAGTTTAACGTAAAAGCTATTTTTATCCTGACTACGCTTACATTTACTATGATTGTGCTTACTTTAGCATGTGTATTAATCCCGCTTAAGCTGACATCAAAGAAAGTGAATTTAAAAGGGTCGGGTTTGCTTTTTCTTTTCTTTGCAGGCATAGGATTCGGATTTATGCTTGTTGAAATCTCACAAATACAGCGGCTGAACATATTTCTAGGTCATCCTACCTACAGCATAGCAGCATCACTTTTTACGCTTCTGCTATCAAGCGGACTGGGAAGTTACATCAGCTCTAAATATATAAAAGAACTGAACAGGAAATCCATAGCATGGAATTTTATTTCTCTTATAGCTGTGCTTTTGCTGTTCGGACTTCTAACGCCTCTGATTATAAAAAATTTCCGTGAAGCAGAAACTTATGTGCGTGTTATTATTGCCTGCCTTATACTTTTTCCAATCGGACTTGTTATGGGTTCAGCTTTCCCGCTTGGCATGAAAAGTGCAGCAAAGTTTAACGAGGCAATTACACCGTGGCTGTGGGGAGTGAATGGTGTAACCTCGGTTTTTGCCTCCGTGCTTTCGGTAGTAATTGCAATGACTTATGGCATCTCGGCTTCATTCTGGACTGGGCTGGGATTTTATGGGGTGGCTTCTGTATCGTTGATAATTTTTTGTAGAAACGATCGGACAAATAAAACTTTACAGGTTTAAAAAACCTGTAAGGTTTAAAAATAAAAAAAGCGGAGTCTTGTAAATTCAAAACTCCGCTAAATTTTTTACAGACTGCACAGCGGTCAGTCCCTACAATTGCTTAATTAACTGATTAACTAACTAACGAAACTACTACTTCTTCTTATCGTCAGTTTTTACTTCCTTCTGCGGTTCAGGTATCAAATCCTTGCGTTTTTTCATCCAGCTTGCTGCGAATGCATCGGAGAATTTGAAGAGCTGTTTATTGTTCGAAATCTGGACAATGTATTCAACAGGTGTAGTTGCCTGCTTGTAAAAGTTTATCACCACCGGTGCTATACCGGGTTGTGAATTGTGTATGGTAATTGAATATGTCGGTTCGGGGAACTGGGTTATAACCGTATCCTTGAAATCATCTGTCTGTGCATTTATAAACAGGTTTGTAAAACCTTCCATTGTGGATTTTGCAACCGAATCGGCACCAATGAACCACCTGCCTGCTGTATCTTTAATTGCTGTGAAGTCAACTTTATTTGAATCGGTTGATTTGCACTCTATCTTAGAAATTGTTAAGGTCTGCAAAGCAAGCATTTGTTTATTGCGGTAATCTTTGAGCGGTTTTGTGAAGTTAAACGTTCCCAGCTTCGATGCCAGCAAAACACGGTTCTCTTCAGCTCGTTTAAGATAAGCGGTTTCATATCCCTGCCCTGACTTGCCGAGTATGAAGCTTCCTAGCTGTTTGCCTTCCTGGTAAACAGTAACCGATGAATTGTTTGTTGTATCGAAATACGTACCGAAATTCTTCGGGTTTTCCGAAATAACGCTTTCTATTTTGAAATTCTGTAAATTGCTTAACAGAGGTGTAATTGCATTTGTATCACAGGGATAATCAACTGGCCTGGAAAGTTTCCATAATCCACCGATTTTCTCGAGAACTATTGTGTCTTTAGAGCGTGCAATTTCTATCTTATCTATTTTTGACGAATCTGCAATGAACAGTTTTTCTTCAACGTTCTGTGTGGATATCTTATCCTTACCTTTGAAGAAAACGATAACGATTACGGCAAGAATTACAAAAATAATTAGTAAATATTTAGTCGATTTATTCATTTTAACAGTAAATGTTTAATAATTAATTAAACGCAGTCTGAAGCCTGCGGTTACAATCTATAGCTCTATCTTATTATGTTTGTAGTATTCGAAACCGCAACCTTTGGCGAAAGCCCCCACTATAGTAGCAGGTTGCGAAATAATATTTTACGAAGTTAAAGCTTTTCTTCTTCTCCACATAACAAGTCCAATAATAAGAACTATAACGGGCGGAACAGCCAGCAAACCGTATTTAATCAGCTTCTTTGAACTGTCTTCAAGGGTTTTCAGCGGTTTCGGATTGGCATCTTTCAGCTTAATCTCAGATAAACCGATATCATCAGCCATAAAATCTATTAAGTTAGAAAAGAAAATAAGGTTCTCATCGGGTCCGCGGAATTCATCAAGCGCGAAATCACCGTTTCCTATTGCAATCAGCTTGGTATCAGGTGGACTTTGTGTTTTCACCTGGCTTGGCTGTATAGGTGCTGAAGCACCGGTTGCAGTATCGGCAGGAACTGGTTTTCCGCTGTAAAAGCTTGTAAACTGGCCCGAGAAAATAGAACCTACGTTTAGGTTCGAATACTTAAATATCGAGTCAGGCAGCATTTGACCCGTAATATTAATGAACGAGAATTCGCCATCTGCACCCGTTTTATTAGATGTCGTTATTATAGGTGTTATCTTAATCCCCTTCGATTGTGCCGAAGAAGTATCTATCTCGGTAGTAAATGAAAGAAATATCTGCCCGATGCCCGAAAATGCGGGGAGGTCTTTATTTACATTAGTTATTCTAGGATACCACGGGAAAGGAACCTGTGTGTACATTTGAATAGGACCCTGTGACATCGGTACCGAAACAAATGCACATTCTTTATCTTTTAAAATACGATTGCCCATTTTAATTCCGTAACCCTCTAACATATCTTCCAGCCCCGAGCCGAGTATTTGTGCAATCTGGTATTGTTGTTGCGTAGAAACTGCAACACGGCTCATCATAAAAATCACTTTACCGCCGTTCATAATATACTGGTCGATAGCAAATTTAATATTTTCCGGAATTGCAGTGGGCGGCTTTGTTTGCTGCATCATCATATTTGGAGTCTGTGATTTGGGTGTGAATACAATAAGAACTGCAACATCGTTCGGGATGGGGTTGTTCTTGGATGCATCTATGGGAGTAACATTGTAGTATTTTGAAAGATACTGATTGACTTTAGAAATCTTATCTACGCCCGGGATGTCCTGTCCTGAAAGGATACCAACCTTTTTAAGCTGGCTTTGTGTAAGCCTTCTTATAGCTCCAGTAATTTCATACTCCAGATTCTGGATGTTGCCAAGGAACGGAATAGTTTCCTGTTTTCCGCCATACAAAATTACCAGACCAACATAAGCTTTAATTGCCTCAGCCCTGTCATCTTTGTAAGTCTGCAGCTGAACCGGAGGTATACCGTATTTCTGTGCCTCTTCTTCAAGCTTTGTTTCATCCGAGGGACTGATAATTTCATAGTTCATGTTACCTTTCGAATAGTTTCTGTAATCGTCAAGAATTTCCTGCAGGTATCTTCGTGTGTTGTTATAAGGAGCCGGGAGGTTATCGGTAAAGTATGATTTTATCACAAGTTTATCTTCAAGGTTGCCCACAACCTGCCGGCTTGCATCCGAAAGTGTGTATATCTTATTTTTAGTCAGGTCAATTCTGAAGAATAGGTAGATAGCAATTATGTTAATGAAAACAATTATTCCAAGAACAAGCAGGGTTCTAATGATGGCTTGCTGGCGTCTGGATTCTGTTTTCTTCTGACTTTTCTCAAGCCTTTCATCAACGGTAAATTCTTCCGTTTCTTCCTGCTGGTTTTCTTCGTGTAACTGTTCAGAGTTTTGTTCTAATTCGTTTGACATATTATATTAAAAATTGTTCTGTTTGTTTTTAAAAACTTATTGATTCACCATTTACGGCTTTCAAGTGATATCTTTGTAAGGAAAATCATAAAAAATATCATCGAGAAGTAATAAATAATATCCCTTGAATCTATCACGCCTCTTGATATGTTGGTTAGGTGGTAATCGGTGCTGATGTACTCAACTGCTGAAACCAGTGCAGGCGAAACCTGCATCAGTATCTTTCCGAGCATGAATAAAATAAACATGACAAGGAAACCCGCGATGAACGCTATTACCTGGTTCTCGGTCAGCGAGGATGTAAAAATTCCTATTCCCACATATACTGCACTCAGCAGTATCAGTCCTAAGTATCCACCTATTACCGAGCCGTAATCAAGTTCACCCAAAGTGATAAGCGTAATAAAATAGAGCAGAGTGGGGAGCAGGGTAAAAAGGGTTAGGAACCAGGCTGAAAAGAATTTTCCGATAACAAGTTCGTAATCGGTAACGGGTTTTGTAAGCAGCAGTTCAATTGTTCCCTGTTTCTTTTCTTCCGAAAAGCTGCGCATTGTTATGGCAGGTATGAAAAACAAGAATACGAATGGAATAATATCGAACATCCCGCGGAGCGTAGAAAGATTATTTGCGAATAAACTGTTTGTGAAAAACCATCCTACAATTGCGAGGAAAACTATGATTACGATATATGCAATGGGAGAGTTAAAATAAGATTTTAGTTCTTTTATATATATTGTTTTAATGTTTTGCATTTTCTGGAATTTATTTATTTCTTGGTCAGTTCTCTGAAAATATCTTCTAGCGAAGATTGTTTTGACTGCATCGAAAGAAGCGTGGCTTTCTGTTCCATCACCTTGTTCGAAATAACTTCTCTCAAGTCAATTCCTTTTTCTCCGTAGATATTAAAGATGTAAGAGCCATCGGTTTCCTTGGCAAACTCAACTTTATTTACACCCCTGCAGTATCTTAGTTGAGAAGCAAGGTTATTTTTATCGGTGTTGTTTTTAACCTCAAGTGTGACAATGCTTTGCCCCTTTGACTGCTGCTGCAGTTCTTCTATATTGCCATCGGCAACAATTTTGCCTTTGTTCACAATAATGACCCGGTTGCATGTAGCCTGCACTTCGGAAAGTATGTGTGTGGAAAGTATTACGGTTTTCTGTTTGCCGAGCTTTTTTATCAGGTTACGTATCTCTATTATCTGGTTTGGATCCAACCCTGAAGTGGGTTCGTCAAGAATAAGAAGCTCGGGATTGTTTATCATAGCCTGTGCCAGTCCTACTCTTTGTTTATAACCTTTTGAAAGCTGTCCGATTGTTCTGTTTCTCATTTCTTCAAGCCCGCAAATATGTATCATTTCTTCCCTGCGTTTTTTGATATTTTCTTTAGGTATTCCATCGAGTGCTCCTACGTAATCCAGATAGGATACTACATCCATATCGAAATACAATGGGTTCTGCTCGGGCAGGTAGCCGATTTTCCTCCTGACTTCGAGTGAGTTTTCTTCGACATCCAGTCCGTCAATTTCAACCGTTCCAGATGTTGGGGGTAAAAATGTTGTGAGTATCTTCATTGTTGTTGATTTTCCTGCTCCGTTAGGACCCAGGAAACCCAGAATTTCACCCTTATCAACTTCGAACGTTATGTTATCTACAGCTAAGGTATTTCCGTAGTATTTTGTTAAATTTGTTGCTTTTATTGACATTTTTTTATTTTTGAATCACAATTATAAAAATTGTCCGATAATTATCAAATGCAAATGTTTGGGATAAATGAGTTTATTTTTTTTAGTGCAATTATGGTTAGAATGGGGGTATTTTTTAAGTCTTTTTCATAGTAACCGAAGAATGAGCAAGAAATGTGCCTTTCGGTTCTCCCCAGGTATAGTTATATCCGATATCACCATTATCCCACAGCTCAAATGTAATTTCTTCCCTGAAATTTGTATTATCCTCAATTTTTCCGTAACCAAAGATTATGACATGCTTTTGGTTAGTGATATACTTCATACCTCGGAAATCAAATGTTATCATTGTACCTAAGTTACTGTTCAGGTTCCAAAGCTTTAAATTATTTTCATGGTCAAGGGCAATCGTATTATGTTCTTCGTTGTAAATAGCAGTTTCTTTGGAATATAAAGTAGCCTGCTTGTTCAGATAATCACCGTGTGTACCAATTGCTGTGTAATGTATATAAATACCTTTATTATTTACAACAGGCTTTATGTTTAACCTCCCCCTGAACTTTTTTTCTTCGTGGTTGTACCCAATGCCGCGGTAATTACCTTCATATTTTCTGAGCATTGATAAAACTTCTCTTTGTTTATCTTGTGTCTTCAAATTTTCGTTTAAATGAGTAAATATTGATTTCTTAGTATAGAATAAATTTTAAGGTTCTGGAATAATTCATTTTTCCTGTGGTACTCTCTTAAGGTTCCTTCATAAGCCATACCGCATTTAATCATTACTCTTTCTGAAGCTGAATTTTCATCAACACATTTAGCTTCTATCCTGTTAAGTTCCATTGCTTCGAAGCCGAAACGTATTACTTCACGTAACGCTTCTGTCATTATGCCCCTGTTCCAAAAAGCTGATGAAAGAGCATATCCTATTTCTGCACGTTTGTGCTCAACCGATCTGTTATGAAAACCTATAGTTCCTATAAGCTTATTCAGTTCTGTATAAACTATTCCCCATGGTGATGGTTCACCAACGGAATAATTATGAAGTATTATTCTGATGAAGTGTATTGAATCTGCAACCGAACGGTGAAAATCCCAACTAACGTATTTTGCAACTTCACGGTCACAAGCATATTCAAAGATATCATTTGAGTCTCTCATCGAAAGTTTCCTGAGTTTTAAACGCGGTGTTTCAAGCTGCGGAAGATCTTTAAAAAAATCTTCAGGTTTTATTTCAGGTTTAAAAATTTTCAACATTAATAAATTTTTAATAGTAGCAAAACTTAACGTTCAATATTTTGCTGCTTAGGATATTTTCGGCTTTGTTTTATTAAAGTCGCGGCACTATCTGCTCTGGCTAGTATTCAAACTTAGAAATTATTTTAATCAGTTAATAGACTATTTGGTAATATAATTATAAATTTGTAAATGGAACCACTTGTAATATCAACCTGGAAGCACGGAGTAGCTGCAAACGAAAAAGCCTACCAAATACTCATTGACGGAGGAAATTCGCTTGATGCAGTGGAGGAAGGAGTTAAGGTTGCAGAGGCTGACCCGAACGTTCTTAGCGTAGGTTACGGCGGACTGCCTGATAATGAGGGCAGAGTCACGCTTGATGCTGCAATTATGGATTGGAATGCACGTATAGGCTCTGTAATTTTTCTTGAACATATTAAACACCCGATTTCGGTTGCTCGTTTAATTCTTGAAAAAACAGAACATACAGTACTTGCTGGCGACGGAGCATATAAATTTGCATTAATGAACGGATTCAAATCCGAGACACTTCTTACAGAAACCTCAATAAAACGGTATAAAGAATGGAAAGACAGCGAAATTGCAAAATCACAGGAATTTCACACCGAAGATTTTACTCTTCAGCCGCTTACAACCGATGAAAAGAAAAGGCTCGGTATTAACGATGACGGTAACCACGATACTATCGGGATGGTGGCTATAGACTGTGAAGGGCATATATCTGCATCCTGCACAACCAGCGGAACTGCGTGGAAGCTTCACGGAAGGGTTGGTGATTCACCCATAATAGGTGCTGGACTTTATGTGGATGGCTCTGTTGGCGGTGCTGTTTCTACAGGCAGGGGGGAGGAATGTATAAGGGCTTG
>CAYWTS010000044.1:2975-15462 GCA_964461265.1 uncultured Ignavibacteriales bacterium | reverse complement strand
TTTACACCAACTTTAAATAACACAAAATTCCATTTTCCGCTGAACCAGTACATATAAGACCATTTCCACCTGCTATGTAACCAGTATTTATGTCAGTAAAAAATACTTTTACTAAATATTGGTTAGTCCCTGATTCAAGTATGAACCAAAGATTTCCGCCATTTGTGGTTTTTACTATTGTCCCGTATTGCCCAACAGCATACCCTGTATTTTGATTTATAAAAAATGCAGAAAATAAAGGATTACTTGTAGGTAACGGGCTTTGCTGAAACCAACCGGATTGTGAATATACTGCGCTTACAAAAAGAAGTGTAAAAAAGAGGGTAAATATTTTTTTATTTTGCATAACTTAAAGCCATTGGCATTCAAAGTAATACATAATATAATACCATAATTCCTGTGTTGTAACGCAAAAATTTACTTTATTATTGCAAGCTTTTGAATTGCAGTTTGTGTGTTGCCTGCATCTTCTATTATAAGCTTATAAAGATATACTCCGTTAGCAATTATCTCATCGTCGTTGTCGCGTCCGTCCCAGTAAACGTGGTTGAAGCCGATACGTGACGGGAAGCTCAGTTCTTTTATCATTCGTCCGGCAACCGTATATATCTTTATTCTGCAGTTGGTTGGCTGATTTTCACCCAGCAGTTCATACGTGAACCAGGTATCGTTTGTCATAGGATTCGGATAGTTGTATAAATACCTTATTTTTAATGCATAAGTTACATTGACCGTATACTTCACAGTATCCATTCGGTTATCTTTATCTTTTCCCGTAAAAACAAAATTGTGAATTCCTTCACTTAAAAGAGGATTAAACCGGACAATGGTTTTTAAGTCATTCTGGTTTACGGCTTCGAAGGTTATTTGGGGATTCGGGTTTCCGTTCAAAGTATAATTTATCCATGTGCTGTCGAGCTTAATCCTTATATAAGCAGTATCATTCAATGTATAATTAATCTGTGTCTGGTCATAAAATTTAAATAATATGTCAGGACGTGCTCTCACATAATCACCATTTAATATTCTTTCGCCGTCAAATGTAACTTCTATTGAAGGTCCAACCGAATCACCTGTTATTATTATTTGTGTATAGGCAAAATTATTGAACGGAAAATAATCGTTATAATTGCCAAGTATCGAGGTTTCGTAGAAAATTCCAACAGTATCACGTATTTTTTGTCTGTTTCTTAATCCCGTTGTAGAAAAAGTAATACTCTCGGTGCGTGAACTATCTATTAATAACGGATTCCACACCGTATCTTCTTTCAGTGTTATGATACCGCTATATGTATTTGCTGTCCATTTGTTTATGTGTGCGGTTACCGGTACATAGCCGACATTATAATTCTTCAGATTAATGGATGCATCCTCTCCTTCGTTATAAACGGAATCGCTTTTCTGAATGGAGAAATTATCAGGAACAAGCTCGGCAGGCGGAACATATTTCATGTGAAATGACCTGAATACCGGAGAATTAATACCCGATAATGAATCGATGCTCAATTTTGTAATTATTTGCAAACCGGGATATGCATAACTGCTCAATGTATCAAGTAAAATTAAATTGTATGTCAAATCACCTCTTAGCAGTTGAATCTGCTGTGCCCTGTTAATTCCGTAAATATCATTTTTAATAGTCGAATTTGTAAAAACTTCGCCGTTCCAGTCAAAATATTTCCACGTATGAGATGGTGTAATAGTAACCAGGAGGCTGCCGTCTGAATGCAAAAACTGCGGATGAAGCACAGCTATTGAAGGACACCAGTAATCGGGGCAGCCCGGTGTAGGGTAATTATAGAATTGTTCGGAAATGTTCTGCTGTGAAGCACCAAGATAACCTATGAATGCCCATGAATCGAATTCATCGAACCGCCTTAATGAATCGGCATAAAAGCTTCCGAATTCTTTTATCCTGTTACGCGCATTCTGCCTTAAGCTGTCTGAATTCTGAACATGTGAAGCTACAAATATCATAAGGTAATAAGTTGAATCGAAGCTGTTCAGGAAACTCAGAACCGAATCGGATGACTGTGGGGAGTTCATTCTGAAATTTTTAAATTGTCTCAACTTGCCCGTTAAGCGTGAAACCTGAGCCATGTTCAGACCTGTATTTCCGCCTCCATCGGCGTAAATCTGGATATTATTGATAATGAAGTACGAAGCCTGATACCCGTTACTGCCGTAAGAGTATGACATAAGCGTGCCGGTGAAATTGTTTAATGTAAAACCCTCACCATTATAATTAACCCCGTTTAATTCGTTCGGTTCGTATTGCCCCGGCTTTTTAGTATAAATATGAACAACTGAATCGTAAGCAGGCTGGAATATTCTTTCATTACGGTGAATTGTCTTATTCAGCTTAGCAGAAGTGCCGGAAATCTGCGGATTGTAAGTAAATTTGTAAACAGGCGACCATCCGATACTATCATTGTTGATTATAGAATTGGTTCGCCAGTAATAAACAATGCTTGTGTCCTGGGAGGGGAGTGTGTAATACGCTCTTGTAACAACACCGCTAATACCGGAAGTGGAAAAATTAAACAGCGGGGAGATGAATGCTTTATTTGTATCGACCTGTAATAAAACGGTTAATGAATTAGTTGTTCGGTCAACCTGCGGATTTAATCCGACAAATTCGACATTTGTCGTGTTTAGAGCTGCATTATTAACAGGTTTAAGCGGTGTATACGAAGTATTTCTCAAAGGCAGAGGAATAATAATTATGTTGTTTGCAGGATCTTCCTGGGGGTATCGGTTATCATAATCTAAGGTTGCTTTTAAGACATAATTACCAATGGTATCTAAGCGGAAAGTGTAGCTTAATGTATCGAGGAAACCGAAATTAGAACGGAGTGTATCCCTGGTTCTGAATTGTACCCCGTTCTTTAATATTTCAAATCGTGTGAGGCAGAAATCAGCATGCAGTCCGTAATTTTTCGGGAATATTTTTAATGTGACAGTTTCACCCGTTAACGGATAAGGATTTGAAAGCTTGTAATCCTGATTATGAATAACAAATTCCGGAAATGCTGGTAAAAGAAGTTTTGTTGCCGGGTCACCAAGCAGGTCGTATGAATTAACTGTGTTCCTTGATGCAAAGTTTAAAGAATCACCGGCAAGTCTTGCAGAACCGAACTTAAGTATATCCCCTATCCTTCTTAAAGTATCGTGTGCAACAGCTTCAAACATATACCCGTTCAATATATTACCCTGACTTGCAAAGCTCCAGCCTGTTGAACTGATAAAACCAATGCTTCCTTTGTTATTAAGGTATAAGAATTGTTCGCCAAAACCCCGCCAGCTTGTTTCGGCATTTTTTCCCGTGAAGCAAGTCATGCTGAAAACAAGGGGTAATTTGTATCCGTTTTCTAGTGTGTTAACATCTTCAAGCCCGATTTCCCAATCCTGGTTAGCAGCGTGCCCGATAAAATTTATTATCAACGAGCCGCGGTCTATTTCATGTTTAATTGAATCCTTGTAATTATAGGTAATATAACCAAGCGAATCGTTACGGTATATTCTATGCGGGCTGCACGATAGCGGAGGCGGTGAAACATAAGTCTGTATAAAATTGTTCGATTGTACCTGATACTGCTCCTGCTGTGAACGGTTTGCACCGCCTGTAATCATAATAAATGTTTTCCACCAATGTTCGGGATTAGTTCTCAGATTATCATAGGAAATTATCTTATTTGTTATATCGTTAGCTTCCTGTTCGGTATATGCGGGTATCCTTCCTATGGCAACTTTCCTGTAGTAAGTGAATCCTCCAAAATTATTGGTTGCAAAGTAACCGTCACTCGGGGGATTGCCATAAACAGGGATTAGGTTTTTATACCATATAGAGGAACTAAGGTTATGTTTAGGGTCTAACGAACCGCGTCCAAGTAAGCAGACATAGCTTAACCGCGGCGGCTGCCAATACCTGTAAACATAATCGATGAACCTGCGTATTGCCACGGGGTCTTCCATTCCAAAGTTAAAGACATCGATAATATCATCGGCAGCAGCCTTAAATGAAGTAAGGTTATCGAATGTTTGACGATGCTGTTTTAAATTCTCGGCTGCATTTGTAAATAAGCGGTTATAAATAATTATGTAATTTGCAGAATTGCTAACCGAAATAAAATCGGGAACCTGCTTAGCTAATATTCTGAAAGGTTTTTTATCTATGTTTGTATTCACAACTTCATAAATGCCGTTGCTTTTGCCGGTAAAGCTTAAAGTATCGGCATTTGAGGAATAAGAGGTTATCTTTATGTTATTCCTTATGTCATAAATATAAACAGGCTGGTTAACATTGAAAGAAGATAAATAAAAGGTCTTTCGGCTGGTATCTGATACATCGAGTATTATTTTTGCCCTGCTTGAATCGAAACTGAATTTAGCAGGATATTTAATTTGACTGCAATCGAAGTATAAAACAGGTGTTGCATTCTGATTACTGAAGGCAGGGGAATACTGTATCGTTAATGTATTAACCGATGAATTGTTTAATAAATCTGATTGAAATGTTATGGTGGTATCGAACCGCTGATAGTCATTACGCAGAAGCGTAGAAACCGTAGTTGAATTGATTTTAAGAATAAGCCTGTGTTCATTAAATGATGTATCGCGTGAACCGGGATAAGCAAAAATCTTGAGATAACACAATTGTGAACCTGACTGCAGATATGGCGTGCTGAAGGTTTCGTTTACAATGTAACCCGTCGAAGGTGAAAGAATATTCTGAAACCAGCCCTCACCGGAAACTTTTTCCGTATTAAAATACCTGAAATCATAATTCCGGTTTGTAGTTTCACCCAAATCATAAAAAATATCTCTTTCAAAGTGCAGCACTCTGTAATGAAAATTTGGCTGGTACTGCTGCATAATAGGATCGCCTTTGAGTGTATATCTTAATCCGATTTCTCCGTCCCATCCTATCCAGTACACACTTGTATCGGAATAAATGTTATAATACTCATCGGTAACGTAATGAACTACATTATTACCGGAGCTGTCCCGGTAGGTATTTGTCAATCCGCCGTAATTTCTATGACCATAGAAATCTAAAAAGTCCTGGTTATCGAAGCTGCCATCCTGTTCTCCTTCGAAATATATTGGTACCTGCGAACCTTTATAATATACTTTCACAGTACGGGGATCGATGCTGCTGGTATTTATACCTGCCTGAGTAAAGTCGTTTTTATTAATTCTGTAAATACCATCCTGAATCACGTAAAGCTTGAGGTAGGTTTTATTAGGTGTAATCCAGTTGTACGACTGGGCGAATACTTGCTGTGTTAGCAAAAATAAAAATAATATTAAATTATTCTTAATCATATAATCATTTATCTAATTTACTCATTTTAAACCTAATTATTCTATATAAAAATAAAGGATTGCCTAAAAGATAACGTCTTGCATATAAATGCGGATAGCGGAGAGTACGAATAAACCACTCCAAGCCTATTTTTCGCAGAAATTTCGGACCCCTAAATTTGGTGCCGGCAAAAACTTTAATCCCGTCTCCTACTGCTATAATTACAGGTACATTTACGAGATTTTTATTTTCTATAATCCATTTTTCCTGTTTGCCCGAGCCAAGTCCGACGACTAAAATATCAGCTTTACTTACATTAATAACTTCTGCTAGAATTTTATTGTCAAAATTATATCCATTCTGGAAACCGGCTATTAAAAGTTCGGGATTTTTTAATTTTATCTTCTCCAGTGTGTGGAAATCGTGTCCAAAAAAGAATATTCTCCATTTTTTTGATATAGCATCAGATATGAGATATGGATAAAAATCCGAACCGTTAAATCTTTGATGTGGTGCATTTTCGCGGTAAACATACTTAAAAGCAAGCTGAATACCTATTCCATCGGGATGTATCAAATCGAAGCCTGAAATTATTTGTGCAAAGTTAGTATCAGTATTACATAGATTAATCACATGTGCGTTTGCATACCCCACAGTTAATTTAATTTTGTGCTCAATCGAAGATTTAATTTTTTCCATAAGGCTGTAATAATCGATCTTATCAACTTTAATACCGCAAAGATTTAACTTTTCGGATTTCATAAATTCAGGCAGACTTAAGTTCAAAATATAGTTTTTCTATCATCGGTATAATAAATTCCTGTGTGTAATTGTTAATAACAACCTCATAAAGGTTATCTGCAAGATGTTGTCTTAAACTTAAATTATCTTTTAGTAAGTTTATTTTGTGTGCAAGCTGTTTTGGGTTTCCGCTTTCGAAAAGCATGCCGTTAGAACCGTTAACAATAAGCTCTTTAATACCATCTACCTCAGCTCCTATAAACGGTTTTTTATGTAAACCGGCTTGCAGCATAAAATTGGGAAACGGATCCCTGGCTGAAGGTAAAACGCAAATATCAGCGACAAAGAAATATTCTAATAAATCCCTTTTCGGGGTTATTAATTCTGCATTTATACGGTTAGTATTGATTAAGTTTAAATATTGCTCTTTTTTTACACCTTCACCAATTAAAATAAGCTTTATACCGGGATCTGAAAGCAGCTTAAGTGCATTAAAAAGCACTTCAAAGTTTTTTTCCGGGTGGAAGCGTCCAACGGAAAGGATATTGAAAGTGCTGCCGTGATCTCTTGGGTTATGTGCTATTACTTCTATTTCGTGCAGTTCTTCGGTATCGGTAAAATTATGAATTAGCTTAATTTTGTCAGTATTAATCCTGAATTTTGATTCCAGCATATTTTTTATGGTATTACTCACTGCAATTATTACATCCGAGCGGTATTCGATGTTGTATCTTCTGTTAACTATACTAAGTGATGTTGATACGGTTTTTATATCGTGCTTTACCGGTTTGAAAGACTGCAGAGCAATTAACTCGGCATAACGGTGGTGTGAATGGATGATATCGATATCAAATTCTTTTATTAATTTATTTATAGCTGAAATATTTCTCGCAAATGAAAACGGGTTTTTTGAATTAAGATTGGGAAGTGTGATGTATGGGATGTTATTATCTCTTAATCGGTCGAAAGAATCGCCTGCGTTTGTAATCAGCAAAACATTGTGTCCAAATCTTTTAAAGTATTTCAATAGCAAAAAAACATAGTAGGACCTTCCGCAAGCGTAATTAAAATCGGGTGTGATGTGAAGTACGTTGAGTTTTTTCAATTTAATTTATAGAATTTCAGCCCGTTAGCTATAAAACAGTCGGTTTGCACTGAAAGTATTTTCAGATTAACTTTCTTTGGTTTATTTAAAAATGAAAATTCAGAAAACTCAACCGACATATAATCGTTTTTGAAACCTGTTTTCATTCTTTCTGTATCAAAACCTTCCATATAAAAAAATTGGGTAGCACCCGTCGCTTTTATTTCATATTCACCGGTTTGCAGGTTTGTTATTTTAAGTTCTGCTAACAACGATTCTTCATCAATAGCACCGGTTTGGACTATGTCATTAATAGTATCTTTTATTATGAAATCCCTGTATTTCCAGAAATTATATGCTCCTGTGAGCTTATCGAACAGAAGTGACTGTTTGATTCTGCCGTGATTGCCTATTATAACTGTATATCTGTTTTCATTTATGTTTTGTGTTAATAAATTATTCATCGACTCACCTGCATTCGAGTAAGACAGCTTCCAGTCTTGAATAATACCGCAGCTCCAGTAACTCCAGAAAATGAGTGTAAGTAAAAATGCTATGCTTACAAACTTCTTATTAAGATAAATCGAATAGCTTGTCTGGTTGATGTAAATAAAAGACATCTGAATTAAAATTATACAGAACGGGATAAGTATCATCTGCGGGCGTATATAACCAACAAGTATGTAAGGCATTATAACAACTGCAAAAAGAACCATCAGCTGCATAAGGAATTTATTGGCATCTCCTTTAATTAGTGTGAATGTTATATAAAAAATAGTACCGTATAGTATTACGAGATATAAAATTAGTAAAGTCTCTTTATTTAACAACGCCATGCTGAGAGTTAAATAGTCAAGAGGTATTGTTAAGGATATAATGCTTTTTGCAGTAACAGGCGGTATAGTTGAGAAAAAAGCTTTAAAGCCTTTAACAGGATGGTAATAAAGTAAGGCGTTCGCAAGGTCGTTACCCATAAATAACAGCCTGTATATGAAATAAAGAAATAATATCGCAAAAAGAGTAATAAACATACCCTTTCTTTCCCCGGCTATGCGTAAACCGTAGTGAAATAAAACCAGCATTAAACCTATAACAGGAATCGTAACAGCAGTTTCTTTTGTCATCAGACCCAGAATCAGGGCAAATGAAGCCAAGACAATTTTGAACGTATCTTGTTTTTCGACATAAAGAAATATGAATAAGATAGTGAAAAAATAAAAAACACCGCAAAGCAGGTCAACCCTTGCAGCAGTCCAGCAAACATTGTGAAGGTTGCTGGGGAATATAAGAACAGAAAGCGAAGCTACTATACTTATTGTTACTCTTTTTGATTTTATCAGAATAACCAGTCCAACCAGATATGCAAGAACAAAAAACAGGAATAAATTTTGTATCCGGTAAACCAAAAAATTATCGAAATCAAAACCGAGGGCTTTACGCAGCATCTCGCTTTTTTCGAGTGAGAAATAATATGCAGGGCGGAAATGAAGCTCGTTCGTGAATGCCAGCTTACCGGCAAACTTGGCACTTAAGCTTGAGGTTGTTGCATCGTAAACATTCAGGTAATCGTCTGATAACAGGCCTATATTAAAATAACCCAGAATAATCATTATTGCGGTATAAACAATTATTATTCCCAGAACCGGGTAGGTATATTTTTTAATCAGTACTTTTTCCAAATTATTTTAATAATTTTTTTAATACTATAAAATATTCTTTTTTATTTTCGGTTAATGATTTAATCCTGTATTTTATTCTTGAATTTAATATCATATAAAATAATTTTTTAGGTAACAATGTCATAATAAATGCAACAGTGTTTTTTAGAGTAATAGCATTTGAAAAAAATTTTCTTGAATGGTTTTTATTGCCATAAAAGAAATTTATCCAAGCTATTACATTGCTCCAGTAATAATGCTCACCCTTCGATTTCGAGTTTAATAATGATTTGAAAGCATTGTTGTAAAGGAATTCATATACATTATGATCTGCCTCATACCTGCCGAAAGATTTTGAGTTTTTTCTAACCCTCGTATACACTAAAAATTCAGGTATGTTATAAAAAACAGCCTGGTCTCGAATCCTGTAAAGTAATTCATAGTCTTCATTAAACAGATATTTATCATTAAATTTCGCCTTTTTAATTAAACTCTTTTTAAAAAACAATGCTGATTGGTTCAAAGGATTATGCAGGTCTAAGCTTTCATAAATTGCTCTGTGTTCAACAGGTTCACGCAGCAAAAAGAGAATTTTACCTTTATCATTAAAAAAAACAGCCCAGCTTGAGATAATATTATATTTTGGATTTTTCCCGATAAAATCTACCTGTTTAGCCAAACGGTCTTCGGTATTCAAATCGTCAGCATCAATTCTGGCTATCCAGTCACCTGTTGCATTGTTCACTCCGTAATTTAAAGCAGCAGCAGTTCCTTTATGCCCGGTTTTGTGGTATATTATTCTTGAATCTTTAAAACTGCTTACAACTTCAAATGTGTTATCGGTTGAACCGTCATCTATTATCATGAACTCAAAATCTTTATAAGTCTGGTTCAGTATACTTTTTATTGCCTGCCCTATATATTGCGCACTGTTATATGCAGGCATCAATACGGTAATATGTTTTATTTTACGCGGCAAGAGTTATAAAGTTCAAGATGTTTATTTACCATTTCATTTACGCTGTATAATTTTTTTACCTTGTTGTAATAATTCAAGGCAAGCGGTATATATTCTTCGAAATTGTTTATGACAGAATCAAGCAAACCACATAATTTTTCTGCATTATTAGCTTTAAAAACAAGCCCGTCTTTATCAGGTTCAAAGGCTGGCTGTAAGCCTTTAAAGTCTGAGCTTATTACAAGATTATTGTATGCCCCGGCTTCGGTAATTATTGCAGGGAATCCTTCGGTTAAGCTTCTTCCGCAAAATACAAAAACGTTAGAACCGGATAGTAACTCCTGCATGTTATCAACACGTCCTAAAAAATGTACTCCGGCATTTAAAGAGTTATTCATTTCCATAAGCTTTGTTTTTTCTTCGCCATCACCGGCAATATAAAATTCACTTTTCCTTTTAATTTCATCGTTAAGCATCGATACAGCATCAATGAATATATCTGTGCCTTTATCGTATGTCAATCTTGATGCTGAAATAATTTTCAGTTTTGAATTATCTTTTACAGGTGGAGCATCGGGTACGGGAATTCCGCACCTGATAAATGATATACGTTCTGATTGTATATTTATTTCGTTACGAAGGTACTCATATATATGTTCATTTATTGCAATGTATTTATCGGCTTTAAAATGGGTTAATTTTCCCCCTTCAGGTAATATACCGTGGTTAGTCTGAATTTTCGGAACATTTATAAAGCTTGCTGCGTAATAAGCAATATTTGCTGCATAATGTGTGTGGGAATGGATAATCTCGATCAGGTTATTATTTGTATATTTAACGAGATAAGAGACAGCTTTTGTAAAATTTATTGGATTCCTGTTTTCATGCAGGAAGTCAGGGTTAATAATAACCGTGTAATTTTTATTATCGAAACGGTCAGCGCCGTTACCTCCGCCTGCAATGATGTGAATTTCATTACCATTTTTCTCTGCAATTCCCGATGTGAGGTTCAGCAGATGTGTTGTTACTCCGCATGCATAATTAAGCTCATTGGTAATGAATAATATTTTCATAATAGCAGCTGATATAATGTTTCGTAATTTTTATATATCAGATTCCAGTTAAGCAAATTATATACATTTCGTGATTGGGATGAAATATTTACTCTAAGTTCCTGATTATTAAGAATATTGCTTAAATAATTGCCTAGCCCTTTAACATCATAATAATTAACTGTATAACCATTTACACCGTTTGAAATTAGTGGCGAAATACCCGACTGTTTTGTCACAATAGTTATGCAACCCGAAGCCATTGCTTCCGCTGCTGAGATAGAGAAAGTATCGTATAAATTTATTGAAAAAAATATATCTGTAGCTGACAAAAAATCTGCAAATTTTTTTGTATCAAGCCTTTCAATTGATTTCAGCCCGTATTTATCGAATAGCTTTTCGTTCAATTCGGATTTGCCTATAACAGTAATTTCAATATTAGAGCCGGCTTTATATAAATAAGCTTCAAGATATTTCAATCCTGTTTGGGCTCCTGCCTTATCCGCAATAATAGCTGCCGATAATCTGTTTGAACCCGATTTTCTTTTTACAATACCGAATTCTTCATCTATACCGTTGGGAATAAATTTTATCTTCGAATTTTTAATTTCATAATATTTACAGCACAAGTTTTTGGCTGTTTCAGATTTAAAAATAATAATATCTGAAAATGATAAATACAGTTTTTCACAAATAATATCTTTAATTCTGTATAAATATGATACCGTTTTCAGTTCTTTATTTTCATAGCGGATTATTCCGTGTGATTCATAAATTATTTTAACATCACAAAATATTTTATACAGCAGGCAAATAACTGCAAACCTTTCAAAAGAAGTAATGTGAATAATTCCTGGTCTTAAAGTTAATAATTCAAAAAACAATCTGAACAATCCAAGCCTTAATATTAATATACTCCTGTAATTTTCCAATATTTTCCCGAATAACTTTTCTTTTAATCCGTATATTTTCCCCTCGAAAAAATATTCAATAAAAATTGTTTTATTATGTTCAGAATGTTTTTGTGAAATTCGTTTGGCAAATTTTTCAGGTCCGGAGAGGATTTCACTTTTGTTAAATCTTCCGATAAAAATAACCTTTGGTTTATTTCCCGAATTTTTCAAGCAGTCTCCTTAAACCGAGCTTGTATTTTAAAAAATTCTTTATTCCGAAATATTTACCGTGTTTTTTTGTAAAACGGAATTTTTGTTTTGACAATAACACAACACTGTAATCTCTCATCATAAAATCGGTAAAGCTTTTAATTTTGTTATACCTGTATTTAGTGAAGTCGTTATTATACCAGACGCTTTTATGTGCTTCGTATTGGTTTCCGCTGCTTTCTCTCTGTTCCCAGTGTTTACCGATAGGAATTGTGATAAGAACATAATCCGATTTTTCTACACAAAGTTTTACAAGTTCTTCACCATCTTTCTTTTCAAAATGTTCGATTACATCACCGCAGTTTATCAGGTTATATCTGGTATCGAGCTTACGCATAAACTGCAATGCATCTTCTGTATAAATATTATTATAAAAATACTTATGGTAATCTTTCAAATAACCGGGGAAAATTTCAACACCGTCTATTTTTCTTACCCAATTTCCGTCATATCTCCAATCTTCCCATATATCAAGGAATTCCCTGAAAAGAAAACCCCACCTGCCAAACCCGATACCAAGGTC
>CAYWTS010000044.1:0-2875 GCA_964461265.1 uncultured Ignavibacteriales bacterium | reverse complement strand
ACTTGCTGCTATAATTCCGTATAGCGGTATAAACAAAATATTAAGTATAACATTAATAATTAATCCGTAAAGCGTTGCCCACATTACAACTTTAAAAAGTCCTATTCCGTTGAGTACAATACCGGTTAAATTGTTCAAACCCACGGCTATTATTCCTGCACACAGAATTTTTACCACTAATATTGAATCCGAAAATTTTGATGTGTAAAGTATGTATACAATATTCGAAGATAATAAGTACAGTATCAAAGCTGTTGAAATGCATACAATCAATATTATGTTAAGGTATTTGGAAAAGAAAATCCTTACAGCTCTGGGACTTCGTCTTAACGAGGAAACTTTTGTGAAACCGGAAATAAGAAAAAATGAAAACGTAATTTCCGATGCTTTATATAGACCGTAGCCTATGTTGTATTTTGCTGTTTCAGTGAAATCGGTAAACTGCGAAATTAAAATCACGTCAATCTTATTGTAAAGGAAATTGAACATTACAGCAAGACCAAGCGGAAATGATATTTTTATTATACTTACAAGATATCCTGTTTTAATCGATGAAAATTTAAAATTTACCGGCTGACTTATTAAAAACCAGTAAATAATTACGAGGTGTAAAAACAGTCCGATAAAAAATACTGCTGCATACGATATTATATCGAAGTTAAGATAAACAACGCCGGCAAATCCGAATGCAAGAATAAAAAGCCGTGAAATCCAAATTGATGTCCACTGGCTTTTGTAATTGTTAAGCCCCGAAAGTGTTCTGTTGAGAACATTTCCTAATGAACCGAAAAATAATGCTATAGTAATTATTAAAAACAAATAAAAATCCAATTCAGCATACAGTATTTTAAAAAACAAATAACCCACTATAATATAGAGCAATCCCGAAATAAAATTTAAAGCCAGCACGTTGCTAAGTGTTTCAGAAACATTGCTTTTTGAGATTGCTGTTTCTCTCTGAATATAAACCGATAATCCAAAATCAAAAATTGTGCTTAGTATCGAAGCTAATGCAAGAAGTGTTATTACCTGTCCGTATTCATCGGCTGTAAAATACCGGGCAAGAAGCAGAAGGTAGAGAAATGAAAATAATCTGTCGGTGAGATTAGTAAATAATATATATTTGCCCGTAGAATAGTGCTTAATGTATTTTTTTAATACCTGCAACAGGCAAAATTAAGCATTTTTAAGCAGAGATAAGAAACAATTTTCCTCACCCCTGACGGGGCTGTCTCAAAAGTGTTTTTGTATCCGCAGTCTTTACGGCTGCGTTGCAATTTTCTTGCATTATCGCAACTATGAAAGTTGCGGTTACAGTTTTTTTGCAAGAAAATTGCCTTTTGAGAAAGCCCCTCTTTCCCCTCTCCATTTATGGAGAGGGGGTAGGGGGTGAGGCATAAAAGTGTATATAATTTACTTGTTTAAAAGCAGAAATATTGTATTATATTTGAATATTCAACAAACAAGTTTTTTAATTCACCCATGCGGGACCATATTGCCACAGCGGTGAATAATTTTTTTGATTTAAAAAAATGTGGTACAAATATTTCATTTTATTTGCATTGCTTCTTCCTTTGAAGCTTTGCGATGAAGATGACCTTGCAGTAAATAAAAACACACTTTCTGCAAATACTCACTTCACACCTCCGAAGTTTACTCCGATAGTAAATCCTGTTACCAAAACTTCAGATAATAAAACTTTTATTTTATTAAAATTATTAAATTTAAAAATTCTACACTCATGAAAAAAATAACTTTACTCTTTGTATTTTTAATATACTTTGTTTCTTTTAATCAAAGTGCAAATCTTATTTATGCACAAGGATTAATCCCTTCAAATTCTGACGGGCAAATTTATGCCGTTAAACCTGTAAACGGAATGTTAACCGATACCACAATTAACCAGCTGGAAGAGCATTTATTCCCGGGGCAAAATTTTGTGTCTTATATATATTATATGGTAAACCGGGGGCATACATCTCATACCGCAAATTTAATACTTACACCACCGGTATCGTGGTGTTTACTTAGCGGCAATAAGTTTACTTCTGACACCTGTTCGGATGTGCATGCTGTCTTAGTAATTTTTTATGCCCCGGCAACTTTCGGAAATTATAATACTGTTTTGCGTGATTCAAACGGTTATTGGCCTGACCTGCCTGTTAAGTTAACAGTTACTAACACACCCACATTATACACCGATGACAGTACGGTAACAATCTACACAGGTCAAACCGCAACAAGATACCAGGTATGTGCATGGCTTGGCTTTAACTGGACGGGTACGAATTACTGCGGACCTCTGCCATACGTTCCAGGCAACCAAACAAATGTTGCATACAGTCTGCATCCCTTTGTAACATGGCTGACGATAGACCCGTTAGTTTTTACTGTTAACCTGAACAGTTCAGTTACTGTTCAGAAACAATTCACTTATTATACCACAGGTACTTTTTCGACCTATGAAATGAGAATAGCTACGTGGTTTACCTGGCCGGGCTATATTCACTGGACTTTGATTGTAAATCCCATTGGCATACAAAAAATATCCAGCGAAATACCGGAATATTATAAATTATACGATAATTATCCAAACCCATTCAATCCAACCACAAAAATTAGATTTGATATTCCGTTCCCCCCTGATGAGAGTAGGGGGGTGAAGCTTATTATTTATGATGTCCTCGGTCGTGAAATTACCACACTTGTCAACGAGCAGCTAAAACCCGGAACGTATGAAGTTGAATGGGACGGTACAAATTTTGCTTCAGGCGTATATTTTTACCGCCTGGAAGCTGAAACGTCAACGGGGAAAAGTATTATTGGGATAAGAAAGATGGTTTTATTAAGATAGTATATTTTTTGAAAGAGGATG
>CAYWTS010000043.1:0-15607 GCA_964461265.1 uncultured Ignavibacteriales bacterium | reverse complement strand
ATAAACAAACAAGTCAGGCGTTTACCTGACTTGTTAAAATACTAATATATTATATTTATGTATTCTGTTTTCTGAAAACTATCCCCCTATTACCCCTATCACACGCAAATCATCATCATTCATTTTAGAGAAGCTGTAGCGTTTTTCTATTGTTGCACGGTTTATTTCATCAAGCACGTCTATCATAAATGAGTATTTGCCCTTGCGGTCGAATTTCAAAATCATTATCATATCTTTATTGGCTTTACCGAGGACTTCAAGGTAATCTTTAAGCTTTGTAAGCTGAACCTTATATGGCTGCTCTTCAGTTCCGTCATCACGTCCTTTCGATACAGCTATGTTACCTTTTTCCGAAACCCTGATAAACACAACATTGCCCATATTAACCTGCACTTTTTCTTTTTCATCGCCTTTGGGAAGGTTAATCTGCATAACCTGCGGCTGGTTTAAGGTAGTTGTCATAATAAAAAATGTAAGCAGAAGCATAATAACGTCAACATAAGGTGTCATATCGATCCTGAAACCGATTTTCTTCTTCTGTTTATATTTTGGAATTTTCCGTCCTCGTTTTACCTCTTGTTCGGCTGATTCAACTGATGCCATAGTTTTTGCTCCTCTCTACTTATTAAGTTCTTGTTTAGGTTCTCCCCTGTCCATATCGGTGACAAAAGAGAATCTTGTATTCTTGGTTTCTCTTAAAATGTCCATTAAATCCTGAACCGAGCCAAGGTCAGCATCTTTATCGCCTTTAACCACAATTCTGAGGTCTTTACCAACTATGCTTTTAGAGGATAAACGAAGGTCGATAAGAAGTTTCTTAAACTGTTCTCTGTTCGAATATTTAATTAAGGCTCTTTTAATTTCACTTGTGTTTTGTACAAATTCCGGTTTTTCGAAACCGGGTTGTGTTGTGCTGTCGATATGATACGCTCCTATGCCCATTGCTTCCCCGAACACATCCTGCCTGACTTTCATATTATCAACATCAACAAATACGTCTCCGTCTTTTGTTACTATAAGTGCCATTACATTTCGCTCAGGAAGCTTAGTGGTATCGTTACCTGACTTAGGAAGATTAATTTTGATATCTTCCGAAAGCTCGGCTTTAAACTGTGCAGTAAGCATGAAGAATGTTAAAATGAGCATAATAACATCCACATAGGGTGTCATATCGATATTAACACCTGCTCGCTTTGGTTTTTTGACTGCTGGCATAATTTTAACTCCGCAATTTTATGTTTTCTGAAACAATTAAAAAATGTTTATTTCGATTTAACTGTCAGAATCTGAAGCATATTATATGTTGCTTCATCAATCATATATGTGAAGTTACTAACTTTCGTATTAAAGAAGTTATAGCTTATGATAGCTACAATAGCACCGAATATACCGAAGGCAGTATTAACCAGTGCTTCCGAAATACCTGTTGACAGTTCGATAGCATTAGGAGTACCTGCAGTAGCCAGAGCCTGAAACGAACGTATCATACCAAGAACCGTTCCGAATAAACCAACAAGTACTGAGATAGAAGCAATGGTTGCAAGAGCAACAAGGTTTCTTTCAAGAAGTGGTACTTCGAGCATCATAGCTTCTTCGATTGCTCTTTGGACCTCAGCTATTTTCTTTTCAGCTTCTATAGGGTCGTTCTTTACAACCTGGTATCTCTCAAGACCCTGTCTTAAAACATTTGCAAGCGAGCCTCTTTGCTTATCGCATTCGGCTATTGCTTCTTCAATATTGCCTTCTTGCAACGAAGCCTGTACTTTTTTAAGATAAGTTTCTATGGAGCCTCTGCCTTTAGCTTTCCTAAGTGAAAGAAGCCTTTCGATGACAAAAGTAATAACCATAATACTGATAGTTAATAAAGAAGGAACAACCCATCCGCCTTTGTAAATCTGTCCAAAGATATTTACAGGTGTTCCTGTTGCAACATCACCGCCCTTGAAATTCGCAGGATTTCCGAAAACAAACAGAAATATCAGAATAGATACAGCGAGGGCACCTACAAGGACAATGGTGATAAAAAGAGATTGTTTCATATTAAATTATTCCTCCGGATGATAAATTAAGTATTTATTTCTAGTTTGAAAAAAAATTTTTAATTGGTAAAACTGGCAACTGCCTCCATTTGGTTTGGATAAGAATCGAATATAAGGCTTAGCTTAGTTATTACAAAAATATTCTCGAGATTTTTATTGAGCTGGCAAAGCTTTATTTTTCCTCCTCTTTTAGCATAATTCGCATGCGCTGCAATCAATACACCTAATGCCGAACTGTTCAGGTAAGAAACGCCACCAAGGTCTAGTATTAGATTCAGGTTGCCTGAATCTGCAATTTTCCTGATTTCATCTCTAAGCTCGTCGGTTTCATCGCCACCAACATAGTTGCCCTTTAATTCCAGAACGATGATTTTACCATCGTGTAAAGAGGTTTGTTTTATATTTGAACTCATAGGATTTGCAAAAAAGATATGTAAATACAAAAATACTTTTTAAATAAGTAATTTGCAAACAACACTAAAATGCTTAACAAAAAGCATTCGAAATCATTTTTTGCTTAAAATTTTAAGTATTCCGCTGTTTATTTCCTCTATATCACCGACTCCGAAAATGTCGAATATTTTATGTTTTTTACGGTAATAATCGGTTACCGGTGCAGTAAGGTCTTTAAAAATCCTAAGCCGGTGCTTAACAGTTTCTGAAGTATCATCTTTTCTGCCCCTGTTAAGCATTCTTTTTACAAGTTCTTCTTCGTTAGCAACAATATTAACAACAGTTACTGAGGTTATATTCAGTTCTTTGAAAAGTTCCTCAAGAGCCAAAGCCTGCTGCAGAGTTCTCGGAAAGCCATCAAGAATAAAGCCCTTTCCTGTAATATTATTTTGTGAGAGAACTTCCTTAATTAATCCTATCATAATATCATCAGGGACTAATGAACCTGATTCTATTATATTCCTGGCTTGCAGTCCGAGTTGTGTAGCATCTTCAACTGCTTTGCGTAAAATCTCACCGGTTGAAAGATGAACCACACCAAGTTTTTGTGCAAGAAGTTTAGCCTGTGTTCCCTTCCCTACGCCTGGAGGTCCAAGTAAAATTATATGCATAACAATAATAAAAATATGCCTGCCTGCTTCTCCACGAGTCAGCAATTAAAAGGAGTTGTGGACAGGCAAGTTAAATAAAACTCAAAATTAATTAAATTAATGTTAAAAGCAACCAGAGAAAAATTAATTCCTCCACCTTGTCCGGCGTTACGCCAGCAATGGGGGGCAGTTTGTTTTATTTTTAATAGTCATTGAATAATATTGAGTTGATTAATAAATTGAATTCTTTAATAAAACTAAATTAAAAAAACATATGAATTTAAAATTTATTTCAATACTATCTTTGTGTATCACATTTTTAATTGTCTCTTGCGGTAAAAAAGAGGAAGATACACAAACACAGCAACAGCAAAACCAGACGCAAACCACACCTCAGCAAGTGCAGACTACACAACCCGATACCACAGCTGCAGGTAAAAAACAGGAAACAACTAAAACGGAAGAGGAAAAGAAAAAAGAGGAAGAAAAGAAAAAGGAAGAAGAAAAGAAAAAGGAAGAACAGAAGAAATCGGATAATGTGGATAAAATAGACGACGGGACTGTAAAGGAGACATCAGAGATAAATTTTGCCCCTATCTGGAAGAAGAAATGTGTAAAATGCCATGGTGCTGATGGTAAAGGAAAGGTTGAAGGAGTTCCCAACCTGACAAGTTCTGTATATAAAAAGAAAAGCGATAAGACTTTATTTAATTCTATCAGCAGCGGAATTGAAGCAGAAAATGAGGAAGATGAAGATATGCCGGCATGGAAAGGCAAACTGACGGAGGAAGAAATAAAGGCAGCTGTGAAATACGTTAAAGGTTTGTAAAACAATTTAATTTTAAGGTTACACAAGCCTGCGAATTTAGTCGTAGGATTTAAAAATTTTACAGCTTTAGCCAATCATTAAGTTTTATAAAACTAACTAAGGAAGGACTATGTTAACTAAAGAAGAATTCAAACATCAGATTGAAAACACCATAAATGAAGGGAGTATCCTTAATCATCCGTTTTACCGGAAATGGAACGAAGGCTTGCTTACACATGATAAGCTCCGCAGGTATGCAAAACAATATTACAGGTTTGTGGAGCATTTTCCTATGTTTGTAAGCTCGGTTCATTCAAACTGCATGGACAAGGAAATCCGCAAAATAATTATAGAAAACCTTTCGGATGAAGAAGGCTATAAATGCGGAACCGAAGATCATCCGGCATTATGGCTCAAATTCTGCAAAGCTCTCGGGCTTTCTGATAATGAAATAAGTAAAACCGAAACATTAACTGAAATCCAGGAATCGATAGACGAATTTTACAATTTATGCAGAACTAAAGATTACAAAACGGGACTTGCTGCACTGCTTGGATATGAATTCCAGATCCCTGAGGTATCCAGAGTAAAAATTGAAGGTCTGAAAAAATTTTATGGGATTTCATCACCCGAAGCACTTGAATTTTTTACTGTCCATAAAGATGCTGATATATATCACAGCAGGGATGAAATGAATATTTTGCTTGAAAAATGTACCACACAAAAAGACCAGCTAAGTATTATTAATACTGTGAAAAAATCCACAGAACTATACTGGCATATGCTCGACGGGATTTACAGCAACTAACCCGATAGTTACATGAAATATTAAAAATCAGATGAACAAAAACCGTTACTATTTGGCTTTCTATGTTTTAACCATAGCAATCAGCCTGATTGTTTATTTAATCACACTTGCACCAACGGTTACATTTATCGATAGCGGTGAACTTGCTGCAGTGGCAACAACATTTGGGATAGCCCATCCTACAGGATACCCGCTATTTACAATTCTTGGACACCTGTTCACTAAGCTTCCTATCGGTGCAACCGAAATTTACAAGCTTAACCTGATGAGTGCTGTTTTTTGTTCGGTATCGGCAGGACTTTTCTTCATGCTCATACACTGGCTGCTCAGCGTTGAAAAAATGCAAGACATTGAAAAACCCGATAAGAAAAAAGCTAAACCAAAATCTATTGAATCCCGGTTACTGCCTGCTAATATAATTACAGGAATATCAGTTTTTGCTTCACTTGTTTTTGCTTTTTCAAATACTATCTGGTCAACAGCAAATTCAGTAGAGGTATATTCGGTTCATATCTTTTTTATTGTAGTAATAGTTTACTTTTTCCTAAAAGCAGTAGCAACAAAAGCTGAAAAAGATGAAGGTTTATTCAGAAGCTGCAGGTATTATCTTATTTTTGCTTTCCTGACCGGTTTATCGTTCTCCAATCACATGACGACCTTATTGCTTGCCCCGGCATGTTTGGTTTTCTTTATTATTTATAATTATAAAAAAGGCAAAGCAGTATTTCAAATATTAGGCTTAATGGCAATTATGTTCATTGCCGGTTTTTCAGTTTACTTGTATTTGCCTATACGGGCAAATATGAATCCTGCATTCCTATGGGGTAATCCTTATAACTTGGAACGTTTAATATGGCATATTACTGGAAAACAATTTTCGGTATGGATATTTAGTTCACAGGGAAGCATTACCGCATTCCTGATACTTCTTATAATCCTCATCGCATGGAGTGTTTACGGAATTCTTAAAAAGGATAATATTAATAAAATATATCATCTTTCTGCATTTATAGTTTTATGTTTCATAACTTACATAATGCTTTCCGGAGGAAATGACCCTGTTCCCAAACAGTTCAAACATTTTCTGCAGTCCCAGTGGATGGAATACGGTACGGGTCTTATGCTGCTGGGATTGTTAGGTATATATCGTCTTTCAAGAACAAATTACATAATTTATTATTTTACTCTTCTTACTTTTTTTTCGTGCGTATTTTACTCAGTAAATTATGATATACACGATATCGATTCGTATTTCCTGCTTGCCTATATTACAGTTGTAATCTGGATAGCTTACGGAGCTGTATTTATTTATGAAAAATTCAGCAGCAATCTGAAAGGCAGAACGCAACAATTAGCTTTTTCGGCAGTTCTTCTGCTCTTAAGCATAACAACAATAGCTGTTAATTTTAAAGAAAATGATGAGAGTAAAAATTATTACGTCGAAGAGTTTACGATGAATATCTTTAAAAACATCGAACCGAACGGGATAGTTATTTCTTCTCAATGGGATTTCTGGGTTTCGGCAAGCTGGTATTACAGTATCGCGAAGAATTACAGACGGGATATTATTATTATCGATAAAGAGTTATTGAGACGAAGCTGGTATTTTATTTTTTTGGAAAGGAATTACCCGGATCTTTATTACCGTTCAAAGACGGAAATAGATAAATTTCTGGTTGAGCTTTACAAATTCGAACATAACATTCCCTATGATGTCAACCACATTATGAAATTATTCAGAGAAATGATGACGAGCTTTGTAGTGAAAAATACCGACAGAAAAGTTTATATAACCTGGGAAATAGATCAGAATGAACAGGAACGCTTTGCTGCAGATTATGACAGAATACCTGAAGGATTGCTGTTCAGGCTTACGAAAACAGTTACAGCGAAAGACAAAATAATAGAAGATTATAAAATATATGATTTCAGCTTTACGCCGGCTGCAAAGACCGATTATTACCATGAGACTATTATGCTCAGTTACTCTAATATGCTGGTTAATTCGGCAATGTACCTGATAAGCGTAAACAGACCCGATTTGGCTAAATCATATCTTGAATTGTCGCTTAAAGCAAAACCAAACAATCCGCAGGCACTGGAACTGAAAAGAAAGTATAACCTTTAACCTTAATTGAAACAATTCTTACACTTCGTTCTGTTCCTCACTGCATTAAACACCGTTTATTCCCAAAACGATTCCGTGCTTAACAGTATTGTCAAAGGTTACGGTAAAATTGATTCTTTCAAATTTAAAGTGGATTACGTGTTGCTTTCAGGTAATGATATTACAAAAGATGATGTGATACTCAGGGAAATGTCACTAAAACCGGGCAAAACTTTTACATCTGAAAAATATAAAAATGACCTCCTCTCTATATATAACACCGGCTTATTCAACAAGGTGGAAATAATCCCTATTCCTTCAACCGATAAAAGCATACTTCTTAATGTTGATGTTCAGGAAAGGTGGTATATACTTCCATTGCCTACCGGGGGGCTGGAAGACGGCGAATGGAAAAAAATATGGGGGGCTGTAAATATTAGATGGGATAACTTCAGGGGAAGAAATGAAAGGCTTTCTGTTTACATCAGATTATTTTATAATCCGTCTTTATCTTTAAGCTACTATGTTCCGTGGATCGGAGAAAAGCTGCACCTGTTTGCATTAGCCGGCGGAAGCTGGGCAAGAACAAGGAATAAAAGCCTCTCAACTCTCGGTAAAGAAAATGGTACTAATACTCTCACTTACAGCGATGAAAACTATGAAAACATCCAGTACCGCGGTGAACTTATTGCAGGGAAATTTCTTACGAGACGCTTTAATGTGTTTACTGTGTTTAAATATAATTACCTGAGGGTTACCTCTTATGCACCCGATAGAACACTTTCTCCAACAGGAGTGGATAAATACCTGATACTGGGTGCTGGCTGTGAATATGATTCAAGGGACGTAATAGAATATGCAACAAAGGGCTATTATTTACATTCAGCTTATGAACGCTACGGACTACTCGATAAATATACTAATTTTGGACGCTTCCATTTAAATTCGCAGAGTTTTATACCGTTTTATCTCGTCAAAGATTATTACATTTCAATCGCTTCAAAACTATATTCAAGCATTGCTGTGGGAGCGGTTTTGCCGATATATAACAGGGAATTTCTCGGTTACAGCGATGAATATATACGCGGATGGAAGGGGCAGGCATTCGAGGGCGATGATAAGCTGACTTTGTATAATGAAATCAGAATACCGCTGTTTGAACCAAGATATATAGATGCAAAACAAATCATTTTACTCCGGGATTTGCCAATCATAAAAAAAATGGCTCTTAAACATGGCTTGTATTTCACTGTATTTTATGATATGGGAACTGTTTGGTTTAAGAACCAGAATATTTTCAAACAAAAATTCCTTAACGGGGCAGGAATCGGACTTAATTTCATTGCACCGTTTGGTTACGTTTTCAGGTTAGATTGGGAATTCAGGCTGCACAAACCGGTAGTCGGACAGATTAATTTGAACTTAAACGCAAAGTTTTAATATTTCACATTCCCGCTTGTCCCGATAATTATCGGGACAATAATGGGATACTACAACTCAGTATATTATGAAGTTTACATTAACATTATTAGTTTGTTTACAACCTTCAATTAATGATTAAAAAAAATATTGGAATCCTGTTTTCGTCCGCCTGCTGGGTCAGCTAAATGATTCGGCGAAGGCAGGCAGGAATGTTTTATAATGGAATTTTACTACACACCAAAAAATAATATTAAAGAAGACTCGCTTATAATAACCGGTCCTGAAGCAAAGCATATTTCCAAAGTGCTCAGAAAAAAACTGGGCGATAAATTATTTATTACTGATGGTGAAGGCAGTTTGTATGAAATTGCTATTAATAAAGTATTAAAAACCGATATAGAATGTTCAATTCTCAGCACAACCCGGCCCAAAACCGAACCGGAAATAAAAGTTACACTATTCCAGTCTCTGCTCAAAAATCCTTCCCGCTTTGAATTTGCCATTGAGAAGGCGGTTGAGCTTGGTGTTTACTGCATTGTTCCGTTAATTACCGAACACGTTATAAACAAATCATCAAACAAGCTTGCACGCTGGCAATCTGTTTCACTATCTGCCATGAAGCAATCGCAGAGGTGTTATCTTCCCAAAGTTAACGAACCTGTATTTTTCGATGATGCATTAAATATGAATTACAACATAAAATTAATAGCACATTATGAAGCAGGTTCAGTAAATGATTTTTCATTTAAAGATAACATTAATAAAAGTATTGCTATTTATGTAGGACCTGAAGGCGGATTTTCAGTTAACGAAATATCTTATGCTAAAGAAAAACAGTGTAAAATAATTACAATTGGAAATAGGAAATTCAGAAGTGAAACCACAGGACTGGTACTTCTTTCAAAACTTATGTATTAATCATAAACCGGAGTTAAGCAAAATTGACATTTTTATTATTACCCACGACCTCCCACGTTAACGGCAGTTAATACCAAAGTTTATAGCTATATGAACACAACATATAATAAACTTTAGTAATTATATAGAAGTATTGCTAAGTACCGGGACAAGTTTCCCTCTTATTTAAATATGCCCATTTAATATATAAACCTTCAGGCAAAAACCTTAAAATCTTATACCACTAAAAATTAATAAAATCACAGAAATAGTTACATAATTTCCGTTATTATGTATTATTTTAGTATAAATTCTATCAAAAAATATAGAATTCCTAAAAAAACTGAGCATTTTTCAAATCCTTAATTAATAGGAGGTTATCATGAAAACACTCATGTTTTTAGCAATAACAGCTATTATTTCCACAAATTGCCTTCAAGCACAGGTAAACGAGTTTGGCATACCGTCTTACACACTAAAGCCACCCAAGTATGTAATCACATTATCACTAAGTTATAACTATGCATTTTCCGGAAGCTCGGATGTTTTAACATTCAGCCAGGATTATGACCCTGTGCAGAATAAAGCAGCATTCAGCTCAACTAACTATGCAATGAGTCAGGGCTTTGGAATTTTCACACAGGGGAAAATGGCTACCGATAAAAAACGCAAGTTCCGCTTAACAGGCAGCTTAAGCTACAACCACTTTTACAACACAAGAGATAACGGTTTAAACAGAACCCGTTGGCAATTCTTTAATGTAGGAGCTGGAGTGGATTACAGCTTTAAGCCCCGTTCCCAAAACAGGCCATTTGTTGGTGCTGAATTACTGTATACATTGATATGGGGTGCATGGCAGAGTAATGTAACTTTCCCGGATAACTCGACGTCGAATGTCTATACCAAATTCAACACAGCGCACCGTCTCGGACTGGCGTTAATGGCAGGCATGGAGTTTAAAACTTCACGCAATACTGCTGTATTGCTTGCTTTAAGGGGTGTATGGGCTAACGTGTTACCAAAGAATTCAAATTATAATGATAAATCATACTCAAGCTATATCAATGACGGTGAACGGCAATTAGGAAGTATATCGACCAATACGAAGCAAATTATTTTTATACAGTTGATGGCTGGTGTTAATTTCCAGATCAGAAAGTAAAGTTACATTAACCATTCACGCGAAAGCGGGAATCAAAATTTTGCATAAAACAAGTAAAAAAATAATTTTACTTTCTGTTTCCTACTGTATGCTGTGCCGGCTTTATTCCTGAAACACCCGGCTTTAAACCAGACACAGCCTGTAACTTATGAGCTGTCTCAAAAGGCAATTTTCTTGCCAAAAAACTGTAACCGCAACTTTCATAGTTGCGATTAAGCAAGAAAATTGGTACGCAACCATAAAGGTTGCCAGTACAAAAGCACTTTTGATACAGCCTCTTTTTTATACATATCTATATAAAAAATATTTTTACCAACCAAGTCACTAAGTCACGATGATATGTAAGAAATTTCTAAAATAAGTAAAAAGTCTAACCTAATATCTTGGTTACTTAGCTGCGGTGATAAATTATTTTGCACTAATATTTACTTTTCTCCAATGAAGTAATGAACAATAAGAATTGAACATTAAACATAATTATTCATTCTTTTCACGTTTTACATTTTACTTTTTACATTTATATTTGATTAATAAATACAATATAAACCGATAAAATATGTCAGAAAACATTATTGAAGTCACTAATCTGAGGAAATTCTTCCCTATAAAAAAAGGAATATTCTCCAGAACGGTCGGGTACGTTAAAGCTGTGGATGATGTAAGTTTCACAATTAAAAAAGGCGAAACACTGGGGCTTGTTGGCGAATCGGGCTGCGGAAAAACAACCATCGGACGTTGCCTGTTAAGATTAATAGAACCCACGGCGGGAACAGTAATTTTCGAAGGCAACGATGTTACAAAAATGAACGCAAAAGATTTAAAAGCTGTGCGTAAGGACATGCAGATAATTTTCCAGGACCCGTACTCATCACTAAATCCAAGGATGACCGTCGGCGGAATGATAACGGAAATATTAAAATACCACGAGATAGCCGAAGGTGAAGCAGCTGAAAAAAGAGTTTTCGAACTGCTGGAAAAAGTAGGACTTTCGAAGCTTCATGCACGGCGTTACCCGCACGAGTTTTCAGGCGGGCAAAGGCAAAGGATTGGTGTTGCACGTGCCCTTTCGGTTGAACCAAAGTTCATTGTTTGTGATGAACCTGTTTCGGCTCTCGATGTATCGGTGCAGTCACAGATTATTAACCTGCTTCAGGACCTGCAGAAAGAAATGGGGCTGACATATCTTTTCATTTCACACGATTTATCTGTTGTTGAGCATATAAGCGACAGGGTCTCTGTAATGTATCTCGGACAGATTGTCGAGATTGCCGATTGTAAGGAGCTTTTTGCAGATACCAAGCATCCGTATTCTGAGGCACTGCTATCAGCAGTTCCTGTCCCTGACCCCAAAGGCAAACGTCAGAGAATTATTCTATACGGTGACGTTCCCTCACCTGCAAATGTTCCGACCGGATGTTATTTCCATCCGCGTTGTCAAAAGATTAAAAAAGGCGAGTGCGAACATATTGAACCGGAACTTGTTCCAGTTAACCAGACTACACACTTCGTAAAGTGTATCCTTTATCCGGAGTGCTACCCGCGGAGTGAGATAAAAGCAGCGTAATTCAGTTATTAAATTAGTTTAGTCCCCTCCCACGGAGGGGTGGTTGTCCGGCTATGCCGGACAGACGGGGTGGGTAAAAACTACAAAAAAGTTCAAATTCCAAAGCTCAAATTCCAGCCTCGCTGACTTTACTTGTCCGTACACAGAAAAATAATTATGGGGTTGTCTCAAAAGGCAATTTTCTTGCTAACAAACTGTAACCGCAACTTTCATAGTTGCGATTATGCAAGAAAATTGCAATGCAGACATCCACTTAAGTGGTGGCTTTCGCCAAAAGGCTACAGATACAAAAACACTTTTGAGACAACCCCCTACTAAAATGATTTTTGACTTCTGGCTTCTATCTCATATCTTCTAATATCTTCTCCGCCGTATTCACACATGCAAATCCATAGGCAAGGTTAATCAGAGAGGCGAGGTGCATTTCTTCATCAGTACTTCCTGTGCCGTTGGCGGGGAAAAACACGCGGTAATCCCTGTAATATGCGTCCCGTGCTGTAGATTCACAGCACATGTTGGTCATAATTCCTGCAACAACCAGGTCTTCAATTTTCATACAACGTAGCACAGTTTCAAGGTCGGTATTATAAAAAGCTGAGTAGCGGTGTTTTAATATTATTTTTTCGTTTGGCAGGGGTTTAAGCTGTTCATGGATTTCACTTTCGGGTGAACCCTCAATGCACATGCCTTCCCACCACCAGCCCATAATACCGGCATCTATTTTATCGGGGTGGTGAACGTGCTTTGTATAAATTACCGGCCTCTTTGCCTTACGAAATGCTGAGACAAGCTTTATAATGTTTGGCAGAATAGCCAGTCCTCCGCATGTAAACGTAGGTGACGACGGCTCAAGAAAAAACTTCTGCATGTCAACAACCATCAGTGCAGAT
Source organism: uncultured Ignavibacteriales bacterium (assembly GCA_964461265.1). GTDB lineage: Bacteria > Bacteroidota > Ignavibacteria > Tepidaquicellales > OLB5 > CAYWTS01. The sequence goes on along the minus strand of CAYWTS010000043.1, from coordinate 2,867 downwards.
TTGGATTTATTGATTTTTAAATCATGCTGTTTGTACGGTTTGATTTTTTTTAACCATTCGGATGTTTTTTGTTTAAGGTTTTCGGGTGTAACGTAATAGGACATAAATGATTATTAATTATTTAATTTTACGAAAAAAAAAGTATTGATTTATCATTCTAAAATATTTCAGATTTTTTTAGCCAGTATTATACAATTCTTCGAATCGAACGAAAGCGGATTAAAGTTAAAATCACCAAATACATTTATAATTTTAAATCCGTTCTTGTGTATCATAGCTATAAGCTCAGTAACCGAATAGAATCTGAAATCGACAGTGAATTTTTTTACTATCTTACCATCGACAAAAATTTCAAATTTTTCGTGGTGAGAGCTCCGCAAATGATCATAATCTCTCTTAATCTTAACATACCCGTCTTTTATTTCACGAATATCTTCCTTCAAATAACGTCTGATTATAAAATCCTTGTTTACATAATCTAATAAGAATTTTCCTCCTTTTTTCAATGCTTTATTTACTTGCTTAATTACCGTTTCGTCTTCCTCATCGTTACTAAAATAACCAAAGGATGTAAACATATTAATTACAGCATCAAATTTATTTTTAAACGGTATGCGTCGCATATCACTTTTTACCCATAGAATATTAAGCTTCATTTTATCTGCATTCTTTTTTGCAATACCAAGAAAATAATTATTTAAATCCTGTCCTGTCATATCATAACCTCTGCTTGCAAGCTCATTTGTAATTCTTCCGTAACCGCAGCAAAGGTCAAGAACTTTCGCTCCTTTTTTCAAACGGAGAACCTTTTTAAGAAAATCAATTTCTTTATTAGTACCACTTTCAGAAAAGTCTTTTGTAACAATTTCAAAATACCATTTGCTGAAAAATCCTGATTCATCTGCGTACCAAGGTTTTTTATTTTCAATGTTTTTCATAAAATTTTTTTTATAATTACTTTTAAAATTTAATCAGTTATCAAATAATTATACCGCTCCTGACGGAGCTTACGTATTTGTAGTATAATTAGTTCTACAAATATTTCGTCCCGCTGTGACTCAAAAACTGTACATTTTCGATGGAAAAAAACTAAATACTAAGCTCCAGAGGAGCGTAATATCTGTAGAAATACAAATGACAAAAATATTTAAGCCCCATAGGTGCGACATAATTATGATTTTTTGTCTATTGCGTAACTTCAGTTATTCATTATTAATTAAGCGAAGCATGTTTCAGCACCAAATTATTCAATCCGTCAATATACATGTTGCTTATGCGTTTTGATTTAAGGTAAACAATTTCATTGTAGAGCAAAAGTATCCATGGTGCGTCTTCCATGATTATGTTTTCCATTGTGTTGTAAATTACCTTACGCTTACTAAAATACGTTTCTTTTAATCCAAGCTCGTAAAGCGAGTCGATTGCAGGATTTGAGTAATGCGTATAGTTTGGTCCTGCCGGTGTTTTGTTTTTTGAGTAGAACAGAGCCATAAAATTCTCCGGGTCAAAGTAATCGGCGCCCCAGTTCGCCCGCCAGAATGTAAGCTCGCCCCCAACCTGTGCACTCCGCAGTACCGAGCCCTGTATAAAATCAAGCTGGACGTCTATACCAACGTCTTTAAGCTGTGCCTGTATGGTCTCGCCTATTAATTTTTGTGTTTCCTCGTTGGAAATTGTCAGTTTTAATGCTAACCCTTTACCGTTGGGATAGCCCGCTTTTTCAAGCAGATACAAAGCTTTTTGCCTGTCGTAGCTGTAACCTTTCACATCAGTTGAAAATCCCGGCATGCCAATTGGTATTGGACCGTTTTCTGCCGGCTTGCCTTTATTTTTGAGGACAAACTTAATTAGCTTGGCTCTATCGATAGCATAACTTATTGCCTGACGCAAATATTTGTTCTCGGCAAGCACATTGTTTACACCGCCGGGCATCGATTTGTTTAGCTGAACTGCAAGGTAAACCGTGTTAAGCCATGGCTGCTTAACGATTTCAAAATTATATTGCGGCAGAAGGTTTCCGTTCTCATCGGTAATCTGTGTCAGCACTTCGGGCGAGGGGCTGTGATAGTCAAGTTTACCGGAGGTAAAATCCAGAAACTCTGTTTCCGCACTGCGTGTAAAAGTGACTTTAAATCCGTCAAGGTAAACCATCGGTTCACCTGTTTTTAATTTTTTCCAATAGTTATGATTTTTCTCGAACACAAGCTCTTTGTCATAATCCCATTTCGTAAATTTAAAGGGTCCCGTGCCTACAATCTGGTAACCCCACCGTTCATTGTAATACTCAACCGCCTCATGGGGGTAAACAAATGCATAAGGCATTGTGAGTATGCTTAAAAACGGGGCGAAAGGTTTTGTAAGAGTTATTACAAGAGTCGTGTCGTCAGGACATTGAATTCCTGAAATTTCTTTAACATCAAATTTATTTTCTTTAATTGAATTGATATATTCAGCAGCGCCTTTAATCCTGTCACGGAAGAGCCACGAGCCGCGTGTTTTAGTTCGGGGGTCGCAAACACGCTCAAAACAGTATTTAAAATCTTTTGAAATAACCTCCCTGCCTTTTCCGTTGGGGAAACACGGGTCATCATGGAAGAATACTCCCTTGCGTATTTGAAATGTATACGTGAGTGCATCTTCTGAGATGCTGTAAGACGAAGCAAGCAAGGTTGTTAGCTCCATGTTCCTGTTATACTCAAGCAGTCCTTCCGTTGCCTGCATTAAAGGCCAGATAGCGGGATAGTTACTGCTTAGAACGGGGTCAAGGTTTTCAATTCCCTGTGACTCGTTGTAGCTGAAAATATTTTCAGTTGCTTCTTTTTTTGAACAGGCAGAAAAGAGGGAGCATAAAATAACAGCTGTAAACG
>CAYWTS010000042.1:0-15614 GCA_964461265.1 uncultured Ignavibacteriales bacterium | reverse complement strand
CGGGGATTGATGGAAAAATGCCACTTAACAACCGTTTTAACGGTTTTTATTATGGGGGCGGTCAACTTGAGTATATAAATATTTTTCTACATATTAGAGCTAACCTTACATAAACCACATAAGCTTTCTTTTTATTAATATTACCCCTAACAAAGGTTTTGAAATGCCGTGTTAAAACAATATATAAAAATAACAGCCTAAAAGTTCAGTTATGACTATTAATACCAAGTTTTGCAAGCTTCTGACGAAGACTAACCGGGTGGAAATTTATTGCTCTCGCAGTGGCTGCAACATTTCCCTTGTTTAGACGAAGGTATTTACGAAGAAAATTTATTTCGAAGTTTCTTATTACAATCTCCTTATTGATGTTATAATCGCTGTTCAACAGCGTATCGTTTCCGTTCGTGAAAAATCTTGATGGTAATAATTCCGAAGTAATTGATTTCCCATCAGCAAGAATAGTTACACGTTCTGCAAAGTTTTTAAGTTCCCTGATATTCCCGGGCCATCTGTATGATGATAATGCTTCTCTTACATCTTCATCTATTGCAAGTATTTCTTTATTATTAATCATTGCATACTGGTTAACAAATTTTTCAAAATAAAACATAATATCCTCAGGCCGTTCGCGAAGAGCCGGTAAGCGGAGCTCAAACACATTTAATCTGTAATAAAGATCTTCCCTGAACTTGCCCTCGTTAATAAGATCAACAAGGTTTTGGTTAGTAGCTGCAATTATTCTGACATTCGTGGTTCTTGTTTGTGTATCACCGACCCGGCAGAATTCCCTTTCCTGCAGTACACGGAGCAGCTTAACCTGTAAACCTGTAGAAATCTCCCCGATTTCATCAAGAAAAATTGTTCCGTTATCGGCAACTTCAAAATACCCTTTTTTGTCTTTAACAGCTCCTGTAAACGAACCTTTTACATGTCCGAACAGCTCCGATTCCAGAAGTTGTTCGGATATTGCCGCACTATTTACTGTTACAAACGGCTTATCTTTTCTGGAACTGTTATTATATAAGTATTTAGCAAATACTTCCTTCCCTGTCCCGTTTTCACCTGTAATTAATATCGTAGCATCCGATTTGGAAACTTTTTTAGCTTCTTTTAATAATTCCTTCAATTTCTCACTTGATGTTAAATACTCTGCGTTGTTATCTTCTCCTTTTGAACTTTTTTCCAGCTTTTGTTTTAACAGCTCGTTCTCCTTTAGAAGGGAAAGCTTTTCAATTCCCCTTCTCACAGAATGCAGAAGTTCGTCTTTCTGTATAGGTTTTGTTAAATAATCGAACGCACCTATTTTCATTGCTTCAACTGCGGATGAAATTGACCCGAATGCTGTAATAAATATTACAATTACTTCGGGTTCGGTTTTAAGTACTTCCTTCGTAAGCTCTATTCCATTCATACCCGGCATATTGAAATCAGTTAACAAAACATCGAATTTAATTTCTTTAATCTTTTTTAATGCTTCATTACTGTTGCTAAGTGTGACTGTTTCATAACCGGCACTTTGTAATATCTCCCTGCTAATCATCAAAGAAGTAACTTCGTCATCTACTATAAGTATTTTAGCCATGCAGTGAATTGATTTAATATTTAATTAATCTGTTTTATTAATCATTATTATTTAAAGATGCTGGTGAGTTAACTCTTATACCAGCCGAGTCTAACAGCACTTCAGACCCCCATTTTTCAATAATATTCTGAATATCATCCAATTTAATCGGTTTGCTTAGGTAATCATCCATACCGGAGTTTATACACATGTCTCTGTCTCCTTTCAAAGCGTTTGCGGTCATTGCAACAATTATAGGTTTTCCGTTTAACTGTTTTTCTCTGATAATGCGGGTAGCTTCAAACCCGTCCATTTCAGGCATCTGGATATCCATAAAAACCAGGTCATACTTCATTCTGTTTAAAGCCTCTAAAACTTCCAGTCCGTTAGCTGCAGTATCGCACCTGTAACCCAGTTTATCGAGAATTTTAATTGCCAGTTTCTGGTTTATGAAGTTATCCTCGGCAAGTAAAATTCTGAGCGGGAATCGCTGAGAAAGCCTGCCATCCAGAATTTTCTCTTTTTCACACGCAACATTAGAATTTCCGTTAAAATTAAATATATCGATAAGTGCGTTGAACAGCTGTGACTGCCGGACAGGTTTTGAAAAATATGTTTTAAATACTTTTCTTATTTCTTTTTCCTCTTTGCCTAACTGACCAGCAGATGTCAGCATAATTAGCGGGAGTCCCGAACGGTGGGTTATGTTTTTTATCATTTGACCAAGTTCAAAGCCATTAATCTCTGGCATTTGCATGTCAATTAATGCAACGTCGAAGGGCATCGAACTTTTCAGCAGCCTGAGTGCATCATAGCCATTTGTAGCTGTAAAAGGAATCATGCCCCATGACTCACATTGAAGCGATAATATACGCCTGTTAATTTCATTATCATCAACTATCAGGACGCTTTTACTTGTTAGTTCGGGCAAATCTTTTTCCATATATACTGGAGTTGGCAGGTCATCGGCAATTTTCGTCCTGATTGTAAAATTGAATGTAGAACCCTCGCCTATCTTGCTGGTAACCCAGATTTTTCCTCTCATCAGTTCAACCAGCCGCTTACAAATAGCTAATCCGAGTCCGGTACCGCCATACCTCCGTGAAATAGTAGAATCAACCTGCGAAAATGCCTTAAACAACTTTTTCTGGTTTTCTGAATTAATACCTATTCCGGTATCTTTAACCGAAAACTCAAGCTCAACAGTACCGTTAAATTCTGCAAGGTTTTGGACATTAACCAAAATATATCCCGTATCAGTGAACTTAACTGCATTCCCTAACAGGTTTACCAGTATTTGTCTTAATCTTTGGACATCACCTACAATATAAGGCGGTACACTATCTTCGAAATTTATTATAATATCAAGCCCCTTTTCATAAGCCTTTTTAGATATTAATTCCATCGCTTCTTCAACAGCATTTTTTAGTTCGAAAGGTTGTTCTTCAAGTTCTAAATTACCTGACTCGACTTTGGAAAAATCCAGTATATCGTTTATTATCATCAATAATGCATCACCACTCATCCTGATTGTCTCAACAAATTCAAGTTGTTCTTTTGTAAGCTGGGTTTCGAGCAATAAACCTGTCATACCTATAACTCCGTTCATTGGCGTTCTGATTTCATGACTCATAGTTGCAAGAAAATCCGATTTCGCCTGTGTAGCAGACTCCGCAACTTCCTTTGCTCTTAAAATTTCGTTTTCCTGCTTTTTCCTTTCTAAGGCGCCGCCTATACTTCCCGCCATTGTTTCCAGTACCGATTCTTCATATTCAGTCCATTGCCTTTCATAAGTACAATCGTCAAACCCAATAAATCCCCAGAATTTTTCTTTAATCATTATAGGCACAACCAAAATTGATTTAATATTCTGAGGTTCAAGTACTAACCTTTCATTCTCGGGGAAATCCCTGATTAATCCTTTTATCGGCTTCCCTTTTGTTAAATTTTCGAACCACCTGGGAACCGTTTTCCGAAACGCGATATTTTGCAGTTCAGGATTGTTCATCTGGGGTGTAATAAACTTATTAACCCATTCATAACGCTGACTAAGCAAACCTTCTCCATTTATTTCATCAATGAAATATTCAAAAATATATACCCTGTCAACATCTGTAGCAACACCTATTATTTCTATTACATTATTTATAGCCACATCGAAATTAGTTTCTACTAATAGGGCATTAGTAGCTTTAGCCACACCAGCAAGTATTTTGCTTTGCTTTTTTAACCTGTCTTCTGAATGCTTGCGTTCTGTGATTTCACGTGATATGAGAAGAAATTCAGTGTTCTCTGCTGTATTCTGTTTTATAAGACTTGCCTTCGTTTCAAACCAGATATAGGATCCATTTTTTACTCTGAACCTGTAATTTATCGGTTTCTGCGAAATTCCGCGCCGGATAAATAAAAAATAATTTTGAACAGATTTTAAATCTTCGGGAAAAATAAACTCATAAATGGCTTTGCCAACAATTTCTTCAAACGTGTACCCTGTTAACTTCTCACATATATTTGAAATATTCACAAACCTGCCTTCACAATCGTTTCTTGAAATCAGGTCACTCGAAGTTTCCGAAATTTCCCTGCATTTTGCTTCGCTTTTTTCAAGCTCTTGCTTTGTTATGCTGTACTCGGTTAAAATCGTATTTATTATTTCCGGAAGTGCATCTATACCATCGCTATTTTGCTGGAAATTAGATATCCCATGTGAATTTAGTACATCTGTAACTTTTTTCTTAATTGAGATCAATGTATTATACTTGCTGCTAAGATGTTCATCGGTAAACATACCATTACCGGTATCATTTTCGCTTATGCTTTTTCCCACCGTTTTAAATGATAATTTGTTATTTGTTGTTTCTTCAGACATTACACTAACCCCGCATTCACATTTTATAATAAAATTTGTTCGAGTTCACGTGTCGTAATTATGTTAATTTCATCTAATTGCTTGATTTTTTCCCTGACTCCATTCATATCGCTGTTCTTACCGCACTCTTCCAGGAATTTACATATATCAGCCATCATACCGGCACCAATATTAAGGCTGGCACCCTTAAGGCTGTGAGCATTCAAACGAAGATTTTCTGAATTTCCCTTTGATACTGATTCCTTAATTGCTGTAATTAATTCAGGCAGCTGGTTTAAGTACATTCTTATTATTTCCTTAACAAATTCCTGGTCACCATTGCCTACTTCGCTTAACTGCTGCAATACAGAGCTGTTAACAACTTCTCTGCCATTAATTTGGAAAAATTTTTCTTCCTGCCCGGAATTTTTCATTTTCTTTCCCCATTTTATTAATATATTCTGAATTGATTCAAGCTTCACAGGTTTGCTAAGGTAATCATCCATACCTGCTTCAAGACATTTTTCTTTATCGCCTGCCATAGCGTTTGCTGTCACTGCAATAACAACAACATGTTTGTTTCGGCTTAAGGTTTTTCTTATTATACCGGTTGCCTCAAAACCATCCATTTCGGGCATATGCACATCCATAAATATCAGGTCATATTTCCGTTTTTTATGCAGGTCTATTACCTCAAGCCCGTTATTTGCAATATCAACCACGTAACCTAGCTTATTTAGCATTTTGATTATCAGTTTCTGGTTTATCTGATTATCTTCGGCTATAAGTATTCGCATAGGGAATTTATCTGATAATTTATTATCAATTGCTGTATTTTGTTCTGATGAAGCAATAAAACGGTTATCGATACTAAACATTTCGACTATTGCATTATAAAGAACAGACTGCTTAATAGGTTTTATGAGTAAAGTTTTTATCAGTTTTTCACTGCCTATAAACGAAGCATCTACTTTCCCCGAAAGTGTAATAAGCATAATAGGAGCTTTCTGCGGGCTGCTTAATTCTTTTATCTTCCTGGCAAGTTCAAGCCCGTTCATACCCGGCATTTCATAATCGGCAATAATAAGGTCATATTGATTATCATGACTAAACAATTCAATTGCCTCCCGGGCGTTCCTGCAATCAAACACTTTCATACCCCAGCTTAAGCACTGGCTTGAGATATTATGCCTTGTTAAATCATGGTCATCTACTATCAATACTTTTTTATTTTCCAGATCATGCGGAATTATTTTATCGGTATCATTCTGGCTGGGTTCAACACTATTAAACACAACGGTAAAATGAAATGTAGTACCCCTATCGATATTATTTTCTACCCAAATTGTACCTCCCATTAGCCCAACAATTTTATCGCAAATTGCAAGTCCCAGTCCGGTTCCTTCATACTTGCGTGAGGTCGAAGAATCGAGCTGTGAAAAAGGTTTAAACAATTCATTAATCTTATTTTCCGGTATGCCCACACCGCTATCTTTAACAGAAAATTTTAATTTTACCTTGTTCCCGTTCCGGATTACATCACTTACTTTTACTATTACATCTCCTTCATCGGTAAATTTTAATGCGTTATTTACAAGATTTACAAGTACCTGCAGCAGTCTTGTTCTGTCTCCCGAAACAAATTGCGGTACCTCGGCATCAATCAGGTAACTGAGTTCGATATTCTTCTCTCTGGCTTTTGCAGAGACAATATCGAACATATCTTCGATACAGGGCTTAATTTCGAAATCAGCATCTTCCAATTCAAGCTTACCCGATTCTGTTTTCGAAAAATCGAGGATGTCGTTAATTATTGTGAGCAATGTCTCCCCGCTTTTCCGGATTGTATCTACATATTCCGTTTGCTCGGTGGTAAGCTGGGTTTCTTTCAGCAAGCTGGTAGTTCCGATTACTCCATTCATAGGAGTTCTTATTTCATGGCTCATAGTAGCCAGAAAATCAGCCTTTGCACGTGCTGCCTGCTCAGCCATTTCTTTAGCCGCTCTTAATTCGCCTTCGAACTTCTTTCTGTTCGTAATATCAACCAGCACACCGGCGGTATATTTTTCCCCGTCAGGCATACTTACATCTACCATTGTATCTTCGAGCCAAATATAATTTCCATCAGCTTTTCTGCATCTGAACTCATTCTTTAAAAGCTTTGAACTATCATTGTTTTTCCATTTCTTAATTCTTTCCTGCAGGGTAATAACATCATCCGGGTGGATTAATTCCCAGAACAATTGTTTATTGTTAAGGAAATCTTTTATGCTGTAGCCAAGCATACTCCTTATGTTTTCCGATATAAACGAGTTTCGCCCATTCTCATATACTACTATTTGAGGCATATTATTAAGAATATTCGAGAGCCTTATCTGTGTTTTCTTTAGCTGTAATTCGGTTTGCTTACGCTTAGTTACATCCCTTGCTATTATCATCACAGCAGGATTTTGCTTATATATTATGCTTGTTGCATTAATCTCAAGGTAAATCTCGGAACCGTCATCTCTTAAATGTGTGCTTTCGAAATCAAGGAGTGTACCTTGCTCCATTATTTTATTAATAAACTTTATACCCTGGGGGATATCTTTTGTAAATTCCCGTAACGACCTTCCCACCATCTTTTGTACCGTTAAACCGTACATTTTTGCAGCATGTTCGTTTAAATCAAGTATTATCTCATTTTCAGGTTCAAATACAATTATACTGTCATGTGCACTTTCAAATAAAGTTTTATACTGCAGTTCGGAATTTCTTAACTTGTCTTCTGTTTTCTTACGCTCCTCAATTTCTTTTATCAGAAGTTTTTTCTGTTCAAAAAAGTTCACTATTAATTTTGTAATCTGCCCGAATTCAGAAGATTTGTTTTCATACTTCCTGATATACTCGCTGTTACCTGATTCAAGTGATTTCGAAATACAAGCCAGCGGAGCACTAACTCCTTTTATTAGCAAAAAACTGAACAATAACAGCGATACAACCGAAACTATACCGTAATATAAATAATAATTCCTTGAAGATGTTGCCATTAAAACTAAAAGGGGTGACTGGGAAATAATGTTAACAGTCGCTATAGTACTGCCATCCCATCCCTTTAATACCCTGTAAAAGCCGACTTCTCCCCGTTGATGATCAGGCGTGATTCTCTGGTCAGAAGGCAGAATTATTACATCAGAGCCAATAAGTTTAGAAAGTTCTTCAATAAATTTTTCATCCCATAATTTTGAAACAAACATATATCCGGAAGGTTCGGTTAGCCGGTCGTTATCACTGGTGTTATGTATGCTTCCTCCCCGTATCTCAAGATAGCCCTTGGTCGTTTTCACAAAAAAATGTGTAAGTTTATTTTTCAGTACCGTCATTGAATTGGTTGTTAACGCGATCGGCAGGTTTTTTAAATCAAGGCTGCTGTCTCTATTTACGGAATATATTAACTTAAGCTCCTTAGAGTATATCCATACAGCTGTAAACGAATAATTCGTTAAAAGAAAATCGATATTGCCTTTTGAAAACTCAGGGTCCGGTTTTTTGGTGAACTCAACCATTTCATCCCATATAGTGTATTCATAAGAAGCTATCATCTCAAGCGGCTTTCCTATCAATTTTACAATCTTGTCATACTCTTCACTTTCATCGATAAATTTTTGCTGCATAATTTCCTTGCTCTGATTTGTTTCCGATATATTATACATTATTAACCCAACTAAAAGCACAGAAAGAACAAGAAATAAAAGTATATTTAGTTTTGTCTGTATTTTCATAACCTTATTTTTAACTTCATTTATTTTCTCAACTATCGTGCCAGAAGATAGTATTGCAACTATGTAAATATTTGCAGTAAATTTCACCTTCTATATCAAAATGTATATATAAGTGTGTAGTTTTATGACTATATGAGGCATACTTGGGAACATCCCCTAATCTGAAAACCTTCTGTACTTTCTGAATTTAAAGAGTGGCTTCAGCTTCTATAATATGAGATTTTTCGGTTGCGGCGGATAATTTATATTAAATTATGGTTTATATTTCATTATTCACTGTTCACCTGCCTATGCTAAAACCTTAGCAGGCAAGCCATTGACCCTTGACAATTGAACGGGTAATTTTGCATAATTATGGAGAAAATAAAGAATAAAATTGTATTTATTACAGGCGCTTCAAGCGGTATAGGACGTTCCTGTGCTAAAATCTTTGCAAAAAAAGGTGCGAATCTCATATTGGCAGCCCGCAGAATAGATAGACTTAAAAGTCTCGAAGCAGATTTAACTTCAAGGTATAATATTCAAATTAAATGTATCAAACTGGATGTACGCAGGAGTAAAGAAGTGTATAATACAGTCGATGCACTAAAGGGAAAATGGAAAAATATTGATATTTTAATAAACAATGCAGGTCTAAGCCGCGGGTTAGTTAAAATCCACGAGGGATTACTTACGGACTGGAATGAAATGATAGATACCAATGTTAAAGGTTTATTATATGTGTCAAGAGCAGTAATTCCCCTGATGGTAAAAAGAAACAAAGGTCATATTATTAATATCGGTTCTATTGCGGGCCGCGAGGTATACCCCAATGGAAACGTATATTGTGCATCGAAGTATGCAGTGGATGCAATTACAAAAGGAATGCGGATAGATTTAAACGGAACCGATATACGGGTTACAACAATCGATCCGGGTTTAGTTGAAACAGAGTTCAGCCTTGTCAGATTTCACGGGGATAAAAATAAGGCAAAATCTGTTTACAAAGGTATTGAGCCGTTAACTCCGGATGATGTTGCAGATGCTGTTTATTTTGCAGCTACAAGAAGGAAAAATGTTGTTGTTGCCGATATGCTTTTATTCCCGCTTTGCCAGGCATCATCTATGGTGGTGAACAGGAAAACATAAAATTATTCCATCCAATCGTGCCACGACTTTGAAAATATTAGTCGTTGCACGAGTTAACCAATTATGCAGGAAAAAATTCTAAATACTGATCCCGAAAATACAGTTGAGCTGGATATCGAAGGTATGGACTGTCCCGCCTGTGCAGCTAAAATAGAAAAGTCACTGAAAAGGATAAACGGAATTGAGTATGTTAAAGTTGACCTTGGAAGTGAAACCGCAACAATTACATTTACAGAAGCATATAAAGACCTCAGCTTAGTAAAAACAACAGTCGAAAAACTTGGTTATAAAGCATTAGAACCGGAATTAGATGAATATGAAGAAGAGCAGGAAAAAGAAAGGATAAAGCACCTAAAACAATTAAAGCAAAAAGTGATTACCAGCATCTGCCTTTCTTTAATCGTAGTGGTATTGGGTATGAGAGAACATTTTGACCTGCATTTTATTCCCGATAGCCTTTCAAACCTGATTTCTTTAACGTTAACTACAGTTGTTGTATTCTGGTGCGGTCAGAAATTTTTAAGAGGTTTCTGGAATGCTTTAAAAAATATGACAGCAGATATGGACACGCTGATTACAATCGGCACGGTGACTGCGTATGCATACAGTATAGTACTGATGATTTTCCCCGAAATATCGGGAGACCATCACCACACCGTTTATTTCGAAAGTGCTGCCATGATTATTACTTTTATACTTTTTGGCAATTACCTTGAGGCAAAGCTTAAAAACAAAACCCATTATGCCGTTAAGGCTCTTACCGATTTACAGTCAAAAAATGCTGTGGTAATCCGTAATGGAGATCAAATGGAAATACCTGTAAGAAAAGTTAAACTGAATGATATTGTGTTAGTAAAACCGGGCGAACGGATTCCGGTCGATGGCAAAGTGGTTGAAGGTTCTTCGGCTGTAGATGAATCGATGGTTACAGGTGAATCGTTCCCCGATGAAAAGATGACCGGTAAAACAGTTATCGGCGGTACGATGAATATTAACGGTTACCTGAAAATTAAAACCGAAAAAACAGGTAATGACTCCTTTCTTGCTAAAATTATCTCGCTTGTCCGCAATGCTCAAAAATCACGGCCAAACATTCAAAGGCTTGGCGATAAAGTTTCTGCTGTTTTTGTTCCTGTTGTTTTAATGATTGCAATTGGAACATTTATTGTGTGGTTCGTTTTCTTACAGGAAACATTGAGCTATTCTTTGTTAAAAGCAGTTGCTGTTCTTATCATAGCCTGTCCGTGTGCATTGGGTTTAGCAACTCCAATTGCTGTAGTACTTGGAGTCGGAAAAGCAGCTGAAAATAAAATCCTCTTTAACAACGCCGAAGCAATAGAAAAAGTGAATGATATCGATACTATAGTTTTCGATAAAACAGGAACTTTAACTTATGCAAATTTCGATATTACAGAAATAACTGCGTTAAGCAATGAATATAAGACCGATGAAATTCTTAAAATAGCTGCATCTATAGAAAACTATTCACAGCATCCCATAGCAAAAGCAATTGTTCAGTATTATAAATCTCATCTGTATATGCAGGACGGTTTCTACGCAGTTGAGGGGTTTAGAAACATTTCCGGAATTGGGGTAGAGGCACAGGTAAACGGAAAGTTATACACTCTTGGCGGAATTAATATGATAAAGAAAAATCATACGATTAATGCCAATGGTTCCGATGAAAACTTAAGAAACATTTACCTTGCAGAGAACAAAAAAATAATAGGCGAAATACACATACAGGACAGGATAAAAGAAAATGCAAGAAAGGTGCTGGATTCTTTAAGAAACGAAAACTACAACATTTCGTTAATCACAGGTGACGGCAGGTATGCAACCGAAAAAATAGCTGTTCCACTGGGTATAGAAGATTATCATTATCAGATTTTACCCGATAAGAAGCTTGAAATAATTTCCCAGATGCAGGGAAAAGGCAATAAGGTAGCAATGGTCGGAGACGGAATTAACGATGCACCTGCTCTTACTAAGGCTGATCTTGGAATAGCCATAGGAACAGGACAGGATATTGCTATCCGCTCGGCAGATGTAATTCTGGTTAAAGGTGAGCTTGAAAATATCAGGGCATTATTTAAAATTTCACGAAAGACCATACGCATAATCAAACAAAACCTCTTCTGGGCATTCTTTTACAATGCAGCAGCAATACCTCTGGCAGCAGGCGTTTTCACAAAATGGGGTATAGTTATTTCACCAATTATGGCTGCTATGTTTATGGCTGCAAGCGATATTGTTACTGTAATAGGAAACTCAATGCGGCTTAAGTTTATGAAAGTAAACAGTGATTAGCTATATAGAAATTATGCAACGGAATTGTAAATTCCAACATAAACAGGTAAATTCGAAGAAAATATGAATTATTTAGAGAGAATAACCATTAACCCTGAAATTTGCCATGGCAAGCCTTGTTTGAGAGGTATGCGTTGGCCTGTAGAAGTTATTCTGGACATGCTTTCTTCAGGAATGACTATAGAAAACATTATTACCGAGCATACAGAACTTGAAAAGGAAGATATAATTGCTGCACTCAATTATGCTAAACAATTAACCTCGGGACAAACTATACTTGAAGCCGTTTAATGAAGTTTTTGCTAGATGTTCATATCTCTTACAAAATTGCAAATGCACTTAAAGAGATTGGACATGAAGCCATTCATATAAATACGATACTCGATAAATGGTATACAAAAGATTCTGCAATATGTAAATATGCAGATGAAAACGAACTCATCTTAGTTACTAAAGATGCAGATTTTAGGAAACAATATTTTTTATCAGGCACTCCAAAAAAACTCATTAAAATAAATCTAGGTAACATTCCTACCAGTAAGTTAATTTCAATAATTCAAAAAAACATTTCACAAATCTCCTCTTTTTTTTCTTCAGCTAATGGCTACATTGAAATTGGAGTAGATAAGCTAACTCTTTATAGATGACGATTTCTTATTAAAACCCACTCCCCTCATTACAAATTTCTGTTTCGTAACGTATAATTATTCCACTATTTCCTATCATATTTATTTTATATTATTGTATAACATTAATTTAATTAACCTCATTTCCTGTATTTTAATGTTCTGACAAATGAAATCATTTTACATCCCGTTTTTAACAATTGCTATTCTTTTACTGCTATATACGTCATCATATTCACAAAATGACCTGGAGAGTGTGCTGATCAACCTGTCACAGGATGCGGGCTCAGCATATGTTGACCCGTTTGTATCAAGCATAGGTGCCGATTTCAATTCGGCATGGTTTCACCGTGCACCCAAACCAAAAAAAATGGCATTTAATATAGAAATCGGCGGTGTTCTAATGGGTTCAATTATCGGAAAACAGCACAGAACTTTCAGCAAAAACGGCAGCTTCCGTTTTAACCGTGACCAGGCAACAATTATGACATCCGATATAGGTGACCCTAATGCACGTGAATATATTATCAGCCAGATTGTCAATACCGATTTCTATGTCGGTATTTACGGACCAACTGTGACAGGCAGTTCAAAAGATACCGTAATGATTAACTTTCAGGGAGCAACCTATGAGTATAACAACACAACATACACAGTTCCTTCACAATTGGTCAACACAGGTGTCACAGGTTTTGCAGATAACCTTGAAGTTCTCCCTCTGATTGCTCCACAGCTCACAGTAGGAACGGTAATGGGCACTGACCTTACAATCAGATTTTTTCCCGCAACTTTAATCAGTAAAGATGTAGGCAGTTTAAGTTATTTCGGCTTTGGCTTAACACATAATGCAGGAGTGTGGTTTAAGAAAGCACCGCCGGTAGATGTATCGCTGGGATTCTACACACAATTCTTAAAAATAGGCGATGCCTTTAAAGTTAATGCAACGACTTTCGGAATATTCGGCAGCAAAAAATTAGGTAAAGGATTGTTTAATTTCACTCCATATGCAGGATTATCATATGAATTTTCAAAAATCGAAATGAAATACAATTTCACACTAACAAATACACCTGTTCAGGGTGAGACAACTCTGATACCTGTAAATATATCCTTAAACGGGGCAAACACTATCCGTTTTATGCTTGGAACTTCATTCAGGTTGTTATTTTTCAGCGTTAACGCCGATTATACCTTTGCAAGCTATAATGCATTCAGCATTGGCGCAGGTGTACATTTTTAATCTGTATTATCTAAGATACCGGGTATATACGCTGATATTATCAAATAGAATTCGTAATGGAACGCAAAAATATAATTCCTTTCATAAATGACATCATAAACAAACACTTCGAAGGTGAAAGCTCTGCTAATGTAGTATTTTTGACAGGTGAAGCAGGTATAGGCAAAACCACATTGCTTTCGGAGTTTGCAGAACAATATTCGAAGAATAATCCGCTCCATATAATATTAAAAACTGAATGCTCTACACCCATAGCAGGCTACGATATCGGTGCTGTAGAATCACTTCACCCGTGGACAAACATCATCTCGCAGGTTACACTTGATGAAAAGAAGAAGTTATCCGGCAAGAAAGAACTGTTAACCGATTTATCATTTGCATTGATAAAGCTTGTCCCTTATGTAGGAGGCACAATATCGGATACTGCACAAGCTTTAAAAAAACATGCAAAAGCTAAACAGGAAAGCAGCATGCAAAGTGAATTTCAAAACCAGCAGCAGATCTTTCAGCAATACATAAACCTGTTAATAAAAGTAAGCAATGCTGCACCGCTTGTTATAATTTTTGATGATTTCCACTGGGCAGATAATTCCTCAACCGACCTGCTGTTTGCAGCCTGCAGACAATTAATCCAAAATAAAATATTTTTTATTATAGCATACAGGGCAGAAGACGCTTCCTCATCACGCGAAGGCAGGGGTCACCCTATTCAAACGGTGAAAAATGAAATAGAAAGATATTCTCTTTCATACGAGGTAAAGGTGGATAAGCTTGATGAAAACGACTTAACCGGATTTCTAAAAAGACGGTATACTTTATATATACAGGAAACGGATTTTGAAAACTGGCTTCTCAAACACTCCGGTGGTAATCCACTTTTTATTATCCACTTGTTGAACACTCTTGAAGAAGACGGGATAGTAGATAGAAAAAGCGGTCAGGTCACAGGCAATCTTGAGAATGTGAAAGTACCCGACTCTGTTAACGCAGTAATAAAGGAACGCATCAGCAGGCTATCGGAAGAAATAAAAGAGCTTCTGCGGTATGCAAGTGTTGAGGGTGATAAATTCACATCATTTGTTCTAAGCAAAATAACAGAAACTCCACAGCTAAAACTTCTTCAGAAATTAAGATTACTTGAAGAAATTCATAAAGTAATTTTTTCACTCGGTAAACAGCTTATATATGCTGAGGAGACAACTGCTTATGAATTTGCCAATTCAATCTTTGCAAAAGTATTATATGAATCACTTGGTGTTGAAGAAAAAGAACTGCTTCACCGCTTAATATACGACCTGCTTAAGGAAGAACGGGATAAGGCAAAAGAAAAAGGGCTGAATCTTTATGAAATCAACGGCAGGCTTGCTATTCATGCCGAAGCAACAGGAGATTTATATTTTGCAGCCAGATTGTTATTCGATAATGCCGAGGAATGCTGGAAATCGTTTTCGGAAAAGGAAACACTTTCGTTAATAGATAAATCACTTGGCTTGATTGAAAAATTAATTTCTTCAAACACCGAAACCGAAAAAGCATATATTTTAAAGGGTCATCTAAAGATATTATCAGGAGATGTGAAAAGACTAAGGACAAGACATGAAGAATCGCTTGAAGATTTTCAAAGTGCAATAGATGCTTTTACATCAGCCGGTAACGACCGTTTCCTGATTGATGCTTTAAACTGCAAGGCGTGGACCATAGGGGTAACGCTTCACCGCGACGAAGAAGCTGTAACATTATGCAATGAAGCATTAAAAATAACCCGCAGGAATAACATGAAATTTGAGGAAGCAAAAATACTTAACACTCTCGGCACGGTGTACTCTTATGCGGGGAAAAACTTACTTGCCTTAGAAATTCTGAACAAAACACTTGATATTAAAAAAGAAATCGGCGACCAATACGCTATTGCAACCACGCTTACAAATATAAGTACCGTTTACCTGAACATGAAAAATTATGGCGAAGGCATACGGTATAATCTGGAGGCACTTGAGATACTGAAAAAATTCGAAAATATACATGCTGTCTTTGTATGTCTTAATAATCTCGGCACGCTCTATGAAAGCTCGGCTGAGTTCGGTAAATCACTTGAATGCAGTTTTGAAGCATTAAAGCTGGCTGAAGAAATAGGCAATCC
>CAYWTS010000041.1:0-15796 GCA_964461265.1 uncultured Ignavibacteriales bacterium | reverse complement strand
TAACTTAATCTTACGGTTTTTGCTTCTTCAAGTTTTTTATTTCTCTCCTTAATCCGACTATCAACCCTTCCCAGTAAAAAATCTTCCGGCGTTAAATAATATAATGCACTGTGTAAACGTTCAGTATTATAAAATTCGATATAGCTTCTTATCTGTTTCCGGGCATCTGATAAATCTAACAATGACTTCTTCATCAAACATTCTTCGTGTATTGTCCTGTGATAACGTTCTATCTTACCGTTTGACTGCGGATGTGCTATTGATGTCCTTACATGCTGCAATCCTGTGTATCTTAGATAATCCGTAAAATCTTTTGATATAAACTGCGAACCATTGTCTGAAATTAATCTTGGTTTTACTAACGGATATTGCTCTATTGCTTTCTGTAAGGTCATTTCCAACTGAAGCATTACATTATTTTTATAAAATAGAAGCAGGTCAATTTAGTGATGTGAAACGGATGGTGTTAATTAAATAGCGCTCCGTGCTTAGTATCGGGATAGCTAATACCAAAAGTGTGAAATGAATTGTTTCTCTTTTCGACCACGATGTATAAGCGAAGCTAATGTGAGAAATAAGTGGGGTACAGAATACTGGCAGGTTGTTATAAGCAACTTGCCTTTTATTTTAAAACAAGTAGTTAAAAGCATATAAATGCATATATAAGGCAGATTCATCGTTTTGCCTACACTAATTCGGGGATTGATATCATACCCTGTTTTCGTTAATTTGCAGTTCGAGTCTGCACTTAGATAAGGGCTTTTTATGCGATAAATAAAGTATTTATATGTTAAATTCGGATACAATTTTATGTAACCAATGCCAAATACCAGAATATTAGTTGTTGAAGATGAGGGTATTATAGCCCAGGATATTAAGAACTGTCTCGAAAATCTTGGCTATGATGTCCCCGAAATTGTGTTTACAGGACAGGATGCACTTGAAAAAGCCGACCAGCTGCGTCCTGACCTTGTATTGATGGATATTGTTCTTAAGGGAGAAATGGATGGGATTGAAACCGCATCGGAAATTAAGAGCCGTTATAATATTCCCATAGTATATCTGACCGCTTATGAAGACGATAAAACCTTAACCCGCGCAAAACTCACCGAACCGCTTGGTTATATTCTGAAACCTTTCGAAGAGCGTTACCTGCGTTCAAGCATCGAGATGGCTTTATATAAGCATAAGATGGAGTTAAAGCTAAAGCAAAGCGAAAGATGGCTTTCCACTATTCTGAAAAGCGTTGGTGATGCAGTTATAGTGACCGATGCACAGGGTAAGGTAAACTTTTTGAATCCGAAGGCAGAAAGCTTGATTGGATGTTCACTAAAAGAAGCTTACGGAAAAGATATTAATTCTGTTATAAAATTTATTAGTGAAGATACACGCTTCCCGATTGAAAATCCCGTAGAGAAAGTACTGAAAGAAAATGTTGCACTTGGCAGAAGTAATCATACTATTATGGTTGCCCATGACGGCAGTGAAGTATCTATAGACCATAGTGCCTCTCCTATTGTTGATGATAAGGGAAATATTACGGGTGCAGTTTTAGTATTGCATGACGTTACAGATAAAATAATTGCCGAGAATGCACTCAGGGAGAGCGAAAAGAAGTACAGAAACCTGTTCGATTATGCAACCGATTCTATTTTCGTAATGAGTGTCAGGGGTGACATTTTTTCTGTTAACAACGAAGCGTGCAATTTGCTTGGTTATACAAAAGATGAGCTATACAGTTTAAAATTTACGGATATTGTGAGCGATGAGAAATTAATAGTATCAAATTTTTACATACTGCTGAAAGACAAAGGCGGTAACCGGTTAGAAACCACTTTCAGAAAAAAAGACGGAACTTTTGTTAATGTGGAACTAAGCATGCGGTTGCTTACACTGCTTGATGATGAAGCCATACAGGTTTTTGTCAGAGATATTTCATATCAAAAAAGGTCAGAGAAAGAAATCTCTATGCTGGCTCAGGCCATTAAGAATATTACAGAATGTGTAAACATTAACGATCTGAACGATAACTTTATTTATGTTAATGATGCTTTTATAAAGACTTACGGTTATACAGCAGAACAGCTTATCGGGAAAAAAATTGATATAATAAGGTCAGATAAAAATCCGCCCGACCTTTACAAAAAAATTTATGAAGAGACACTTAAGAAGGGCTGGCAGGGTGAACTGTATAACAGGAAAGGGGACGGCACCGATTTCCCGATTTATCTTTCAACTTCAATAGTCAGAGATGAAGAAGGCAAGCCGGTTGCCTTAATAGGTGTTTCTACGGATATTACGGAAAGAATTAAGCTTGAACATGCACTTATCTCTACCGAAAGAGATTATAAGAATTTATTTGAAAGCTCCCACGATGCAATAATTATTTTTAATCCAGATAATGACGTTGTTTTAGAGGTAAACAAGAGCGCTTGCAGCATTTATGGTTTCAAGCGTGAAGAATTTGTAGGCATGTCTCTGAACCTTATTTCCAAAGATAACAGCAGCAGAAATGAACATCTAAACCGCCTGTTGAAAATCGGGGACAGTGTAAGATTTGAAAGTGTTCATTATAAAAAAGACGGAACCCGTATGCTGATGGATATTAATGCACAGCTTGTTGATTATAAGGGCAAAAAGGTTATTGTAAGCGTGAACAGAGATAATACTGAATATAGAAAGGTCGTCGATGCTCTTATATCGAGCGAAAAGCGTTACCAGGATTTGTACGACAGTGCACCCGATATGTATTTTTCAATCAGTAAAGACGGAATGGTGCGATCGGTAAACCGCACCGGTTCGGAGTATCTTGGATACCGGAAAGAAGAGCTTTTCGGTAATTATGTGTGGAAGGTTATTCACCCGGATGACCTCCGGTTTGTTAAGGATAGCATAGAAAAAATTTTTGAATCAAAAACGGACACCGGAGAAATAGAATTCAGGAAAATTAAAAAAGACGGCACCGTAATTTGGGTTATTGAACGTACACACCTGATATTAAACGATAAAGGTGAGCCTGTAGAGCTGTTTATTAACTGCCGAGATATAACTGACAGGAAAAAGAACGAAGAATTGGTACACCAGCAAAAGGAACTCTACAGAGCTATGTTTGAAACTAATAAGGCGGCAAAACTTTTAATCGATCCGGATTCAGGATTAATTGTAGATGCTAACATGGCTGCCTGTGAGTTTTTTGGTTTGAATACTGAAAGCATAATAAATATGTCTTCAAAAGATTTATTTATGCTTTCCGAACAGGAAATTTTATCACATTTTAGTAAAACCGTATCTGAAGAGAGTTCTTATTTTGTATTCCAATCGCGTAAACCTGCTAATGGCCTCAGGACTGTTGAAGTTTATGCCAGCACGCTGAATTTTAAGGAGAAAATACTTGTATTCTGTATACTGAACGATATAACCGAAAGAAAACGTTTAGAGTTAATATTGACTGAAAGTGAGAGAAAGTACAGAACACTTGCACAGAATGCGCCGATTGCGGTAACAAGATATAACTTCAAGCTTAAAAGCTATGACTTCATTAATGATTATTTTATTAAATTGCTGGGTTATGACACGGATGATATGAATAAATTATCCTCAGATTTGCTAATACATTATATCAATGATGCAGATAAGTCACGCATTGAGAAACTCATGCTCGATTGGAGCAGGAATGGTTATAAAGGCATATTACATGAAGAAATAAGGGCAGATACAAAAGACGGTAATCTGCTTTGGCTTGATATATATATATATGCTGATTTAGATGAAGAAGGTAATGTAGAAGCAATCAACCAGCTGAGTATAGATATTACAGAGCGGAAAAATGTTGAGTCAAGTATAAGCGAGAAGGAACAAAAGTACAGAAACCTTGCAGAAAACGCACCTGTTGCTGTAACACGGATACTTGCTAAAGACAATAATTACGATTTTGTAAACAATGAGTTTACGCGTCAATCGGGTTACTCGATGGAAGAGTTTAACAAGCTTTCAAACGAAGAGCTGATTGAAATGATATATCCTGATGACCGTGAAAGGATTTTCGAGTTTTACAGGCAGTGGGAAAAGAACGGTCATAAAGGAACTCAGCATATAGATTACAGAATAATCAACAGGGAAGGAAAGGTTGTTTGGCTGGATACTTACATTTATGCTGATTTCAATTCGTTTGGAGAACTGCAGGCAATTAATCAGATATGTATTGATGTAACCGAGAGCAGGAAAGCCCACGAAGCACTGGGTGAAAGCCAGGCAAGGTTCAAAGCTTTAATAGAATACAGTACCGATATGATAGTGCTTCTCGATAAAGATATGCTGATAAATTATACCAGCCCCTCAACTTCAAGAATATTGAATTTTGATGCCCAAGAAATGCAGCAAACGTTCCTGCTTGATTTTATACACCCCGATGATCTGAACAGGGTTAAATCGGTAATACAGGAACTTACAAGAAGCAAGGGGAAGTTATTTACAACCCAATTCCGTTTTAGAAATAAAAACGGTATATGGATATGGGTTGAGGGTACTTTTAATAATTTTCTTGATGAACAGGGTGTAAACTCTATTGTTCTGAACTTCCGTGATATTACCGAAAGAAGAAGAGCTGAAGAGGAATTAAAGCTTCAGAAATCCTATTTTCAGCAGCTCTTTGAAAACTCACCGGAAGCTATCGTTATACTTGATGATAATGAGAGGGTGGTTAATATTAATAAAGGCTTTGAGAAACTTTTTAACTTTAGTTTAAATGAGATAAAAGGAAATAATATCAATGCGTTACTTGTTCCGGATAATCTTTCCGAGCAGGGAGCACAGATGACACAGTTTGTATTGAAAGGGGAGGTAATTCAAAAAGAGACGGTACGCAAGCGAAAAGACGGCAGTCTGGTGGATGTTTCTGTACTTGCCTATCCTATTATGCTTGGCAGTGAACTGATAGGGGTGTACGGAATTTATCACGATATTTCGGGCAGAAAACAAGCAGAGCAGGCACTTAGAACGAGTGAGGAACGTTACCGTGCCTTTGTTAAACAAAGTTCCGAGGGTATATGGCGTATCGAGTTTCTTGAATCAATACCTGTAAATCTTCCCGTTGCAGAACAGGTTCGCATGGCATTTAAATACGGTTACCTGGCTGAATGTAACGATGTAGTAGCTCAAATGTATGGCTATAATTCTGCATCAGAAATATCAGGTACCAGGTTAAACGAACTTCTTAATGAAGAAAATCCGAATAATACAAGCTACCTTTCGAATTTCATAAACTCTAATTACAGACTGGTAGACTCTGAATCGATAGAACACGATAAAGACGGAAGGATTAAATATTTTTTGAACAATCTTGTAGGAATTGTTGAAAACGGCAGTCTGGTTAGGGCATGGGGTACAAGACGTGATGTAACCGAATCGAGAAAAGCAGAGAATGAACTTAAGCTTACACAATTCAGGCTTGCAACGCTTCTTAGCAACCTGCCCGATGTAGTTTTATACGAAACCGGGGCGGGAAGAGAATTTATTTCTGAAAATGTAATAGATTTGCTTGGGTATGCAGCCAGCCGTTTTGTCAATGACCGTAACTTTTTCCCGAGCATCATCCATCCGGGAGATTATAAGCTTATAACCGAAAAAAACCAGGAGTGGCAAAAAGCCGGTAGACCCGGAATTCTCAACCTTGAGTTCAGATGCAGAAAAGCTGATGGTACTTACGTTTGGCTGGAAGATCACATGGTTTCCGTAAAGGGTTTATCCGAAAAGGAACATATGGCCGGTGTATTGCTTAATATTAATGAGAGAAAAAGGTCTGAAGAAAAGCTAAAACAGCTTGCTGAAAAGCTTGCTTCATCTAATAAAGAATTAGAGCAGTTCGCTTACGTAGCTTCTCATGACCTGCAGGAACCCCTGAGAATGGTGGCAAGTTATATTCAGCTCTTACAGAGAAGATATAAAGGACAGCTTGGTGCAGAAGCTGATGAGTTTATTCATTTTGCCATCGACGGGGTTATGAGAATGAAAGCACTGATTAATGACCTGTTAATTTATTCACGTGTTAACACGCAAGAATTTCCGCTTGAGCCTGTGGATTGTAATCAGGTTGTTCAGCAGGCAATTAATAACCTCAAAGCCCTGATAGAAGAAAACAAAGCTATATTAAATATTGAAAATCTACCGGTTATCAAGGCTAATTCACTGCAGATGTCACAGGTTTTCCAGAATCTCATTAGTAATGCAGTTAAATTTAGAAGTGATAAAGACCCGGTTGTTAATATCACAGCCAGGAAAGCAGTTGATGAGTGGCTTTTTACTGTAAGCGATAACGGAATAGGTATTGAAAAAGAGTTTATTGATAAAATATTCATAATTTTCCAGCGTCTTCATACATATACTGAGTATCCGGGAACCGGAATCGGCCTGACAATCTGTAAAAAGATAATTGAGAAGCTTGGAGGTCATATATGGGTCGAGTCGGAGCCGGGGAAAGGTTCTGCTTTTAATTTTACTATCCCCATAAACGGAGAGCCTGAGGCTTTAACCCTGTAACTAATTCAATTGTGAAACAATTTACTAGTGTTTATTTTAGACTTTTATATAATAGATAAATGAACGAAGAAATAAAAACTATCGAGATTCTGATAGTAGAAGACAACCCTGGTGACGTAAGGCTAATCCAGGAAGCTTTCAAAGACAGCATTGTACCGAGCAGGTTCCATATAGTTAATGACGGAGAACAGGCATTAATGTTTCTCTATAAACAGAACACACATTCTTCGGCTGTCCGGCCTGATATAATATTTCTGGATTTGAATCTTCCGAAGATGAACGGAATGGAAGTACTTGAAAAAATCAAATCTGATCACTCGTTAAAAAGTATTCCTGTAGTTATACTAACAACGTCAAATTCCGATGAACATGTTTCAAGATCGTACCTGCTGAACGCAAATTGTTATGTAACCAAGCCTGTTGATTTCGATCATTTCCTTAGTGTTGTAAAAACAATTGAAAGCTTCTGGTTTAAGGTTGCCAAACTTCCCGCATCAGCTTAAACCTGTAACACAACTTACTAATTTAGTAAGGATGTAATAATTTTCTCAAAATCCTCATAATTTCTGCTTCCTAAAATACTTGCTTTCTGCACCCCCTCCTTGTCATAAATATAGCTTTGAGGAATAGCTCCCGTCCAGTTCTTATCGAAATAGTTCATAATATCATAAAGCTGTTCATCTTTTTCTATGTTTACGTAATATGATTTAAATTTAACGCCGTTTTTCTTCAGGAAGGGCTTAACCTTTGTTTCGATATCTTCGGGTGCATCGGTTGAGATTGTGACTAAAACAAAATCCTGATCTTTGTAATTATTGTACAGCTTTACCAAATCAGGAAATTCACTTACACACGGCATGCACCATGAAGCCCAGAAGTTTACAAGAACAACTTTATTCATGTGCTTTTCCATTAGTATGCTTACATCATTCACATTGCTTATGGGTGAAAGCTTTTGAGAGTAAAGATTTCCTGCTGTAATGAATATTAATATTATTAATGTTTTTATTATCATTGCCCGATTCTTTTTATTGTGCAGCCAAAGTGTTTTGTTGTTTTCACAGAAACTTCTTTGCCTTCGTAGATTTCATCTAAAGCTTTTTTTAGGTCCTCAGATGTTACTTTGCTTTCATCCCTGTCGTTATCTATTCTTCCGTGGTATAATATCACAAGGCTGGGATTTAAAACAAAAACTTCAGGTGTTTTTGTTGCATCAAACATATCGGCAACAACGTTATTTTTATCTTTAAGCATAGGGAACGGATATTTTTTTTCAGCGGCGTGCTGTTTTACTTCATCGGTTGGTTCTGTTGAGTTTGAATTAATTCCCCAGAAAACAAATCCTTTATCCTGGTATTCCTTTGCAAGTGAATTAATTCTATCGGTATACGGCTGAACGTTCGGACAGGTTGTTGACCAGAACATAATTACAAGTGCTTTGTAGTCTTTAAGCTCTGCCGGCGAGTAGGTTTTCCCGTCATAATTGTTAATTGTAAAGTTATCTATAGTGTCACCCGGTTCTTTGCTGCTGTATGTAAATGATGTTAAGGCTACAGCCAAAATAAGTAAGGAAACATGAATTTTATGTTTTTTCAGCATATTGTTAATTAATAATTAATGTAAATATAAAAAACCTGACAGGTTTCTTGGTGAAGCCTTCCCTTCTGGAAATACCTGTCAGGTTTCACTCAAATGTAAATATAGTTAACAGCAATTTATATTAAAAGTTTCAGGGAAGAATTCAAAAGTTGGTAAAAAAGCTGTATAATATTTAGTTTTACATTTATGCATAACAAAAGTCTATACTTCACCTCCGTAATATTTTTGCATTAATAACAAATTTGATTTAGTTTTAAAAACCTGCCTGCTGAAGATTTAACGCAGAAAATAGTGTATTTTAAGTTATATCAGCGAATACTTCGAAAGGGATGTAATTTTTTTATTATCCCATTTTATTTCTATTTCAAACGGTTTTTTGCGGACTGTGCAATTGTCTTTTCTGCATATAACACAGCAGGTCGGTTCGCAGGGTTCAATATGTGAAAGAAGCTCAACATCGTTTGTATGGAAAATAATTTTAAACATTCCATCAAGCTTATGTGAAAGCTCGTGTGACTGCACTACCGTTAAAAAGTATGGTATCGTGAGATGAAAATCAACAAAGTACCTGTTGCCCGAACGCCAGTATCTAAGCAAGTGCAGGTCTATCAGGTTTTTGTCTTTCCGCCTTATCTCTTCCAGCGCACGGGCAATTTCTTTCAGTGTCTCCGTATCGGTTTCATTCATTAATCCCCCAACTGATTCCCTCACAAGGTTCTTTCCCGTCCATAATATGTTCAAAGCCATAATAACGGCAATAATTGCATCTATTTGTATAATGCCTGTCCAGAGCACAAGTATCAGTGCAATAAAAGCACCTATACTTGTGTATGAATCGGTTAAAACATGTTTTCCGTCGGCAATAAGCACCAGGCTTTTAGTTTTTCTGCCTGTCCTTATCAGGTATACGCCAAGCACGGCATTAATAATACTTGCACCCAATATAATAACGGCACCTGTATCAAGCTGTTCTAAATGCGTGCCGAAAATAATATCTTTTACAGCGTATGCAATAATAGATATAGCTGCAATAATAATCATAGCACCTTCGAAGCCGGCAGAAAAATACTCAACCTTGCCGTGTCCGTATGGATGCCCGCTGTCAGGGGGTTTAGTAGAAAGATGCAGGCTGTAAAAGGCAAAGCCGGTTGCAAAAATATGAACAACCGATTCCATTGCATCGGAAAGCACTGCAGTTGAACGCGTTAATAAATACGCCCCCATCTTTCCGAAGAACATTAATACACCGATTATAAGCGAGATAAGTGCTGCATGCTTTTTATTTATGTCAGCTCGGGCTTCCATTTCCGCTAAAATAACTTAATTATTAACATAAATATACACCTCAAGAGCTTTTAACGGCTTGATAAAGTATTTTGAAATAGTTATTTTGGAAACTATAGAAACGATAAAAGTTTCCAATTGACGAAAATTCCTGAAAATACAAATAACGTTGAACGCGAGCGGATAATAGATTATGCTCATAAGAAGTTCATAACCGAAGGTTTTTACAAGACCTCGATGGATGAAATTGCACAAGAGCTGCATATAAGCAAAAAAACCATTTACAAGCATTATTCATCCAAAGAAAATCTCGTTGAGGAAGTATGTGTCTTTAGAATGAACTGGGCGAAAGAGATGATCCAGGAAGTTCTGGATTCAGGCGATGATGCTGTAACAAAATTTATTAAGATAATTAATCTAAACCTAACGCATTTTACCAACTGCAGTGAAAAGTGGCTTAAAGATATTCAACTGCATGCACCTCATTGCATGAAAAAATTCGATGATTTCCGCGACGCCCATGTTATTAAAGTAATGTCAAGGCTTCTTGAACAGGGCAGGAAAGAAAAGCTGGTGGAAAACACACCTCCCTCGCTATTGATTACTGCGTTTATAGGAGCCTTAAAGGCAGTTACCGATACTGATTTTATTATGAACAATAAATTTTCACTTCAGCAGGCATTCAGGCTCACTTCAGAAATGTTTTTAAACGGGTTCCTTACACCTGCCGGAAAAGAGAAATACACAAAAACCAAAAAATTATTCGAAATTGTTTAATAGAATTTGCCTATGAGAAAATATTTTATATCCATTATAGTTTTATTACTTGTCTGTACACATTTACAGGCACAAAACGTGAAAATTCTCACACTTGATGAGTTGATATCGCTTGCAAAGAAAAATAATTCGGAGCTTGTAATTGCAAAGATGGATAAGCTGAAAGCCGAAACCAAAATAAAGGAGGTCTACAGCGAAAACCTGATACCCAGCTTCTCTTTAAGCTCAACTTATATGAGGAATTTCAAAAAACAGGTTTACCTGATTATGGGCCAGTATGTTGAGATTACGACCGATAATGCAATAACTCATACATTTTCGGTATCTGAACCTATACCGCTGCTTGGAACACCGGTGTTTTCGGCTGTCAGAATAGCACAGTATTATAACGAGCTGCAGGAAGAAAGCATCAGGCAGAAAGAATCAAAGATAAAAGCTGATGTAACGAAAGCTTACCTTAACGTTCTTTTACTGAAAGAAGTTATTGAGGTAAACCGCTCGAGCCTTAGCCGTTCAGAGGAAAACCTGAGAGTAGTAGAATCGCGTTACAATGCAGGCGTGAATACCGAGTTCGATTACCTTCGTGCAAAAGTTAATGTTGAGAACATAAAGCCGCAGCTTAAGCAGGCAGAAAACAACCTGGAAATTGCAAAGAAGTTCTTAAAAAACACCATTGGCTTGAAAATAGCCGAAGATATTGACGTGACAGGTTCGCTGAGCTATGACAGTACAGAAGTATGGGGCAGTTTGAGCGAGCTGACGGGGAAAATTTCCGAGAGAAACGTTTCTATCCGCCAGCTGAAAATAAACAAGTCAATAAACAGGGAGCTTAATGATATAGATGCCTCCAATTTTATGCCCAAGCTTTACCTGTTTGGACAGTACCAGCTTACTGCGCAGGAAAACGACGGGAAAAATATTCTGAAGTACAAATACTATAATTCAATTTCAGCAGGTATTGGCTTATCATGGAACCTGAACTTTTTATCCAGCAGCTACAAAGAGCAGCAGTCGGAAATAGAGATAAAAAAGAGCGATGAAACCATATCGAATGTAAAAGAAATTCTTAAAACCCAGACCGAGAGCATTTTACTGAAGTTGGAGGACGCCAAAAACCGTATAAAAGCACAGAAAGAAAACATTATACTTGCAGAACGCGGTGTTGAGCTTGCAAACATAAGTTTTAAAAGCGGCGTGATAAACCAAATAGACGTAATTGATGCCGAACTGCTTTTAAGCCAGGTGAAGCTTGGATATATTCAGGCAATATACGATTACCTGAATTCAAGAACAGAGCTTGAACAGCTTTTAGAAAAGTAAATAATTATTAATAACTAAAATGACAAATATATCTAAATTTTTTATTATTACAGGTGTTATTTCATTATTTGCCTTTTATGCCTGCTCAAAGAAAAGTGAGACAAAGCCGAATGAAGAGCAAAAGAAATTACCTCTTGTAAAAGTTATCGAAATAAAGCCATCTGATTTTACCGATGATTTCAAGGTTGTAGGAATAGTGAAGCCGGTGGCAACAGCGAAGCTTTCATCTGAAGAAGGGGGATTGATATATTCTGTGCTCGATAAAGGGAGCAGGGTTTCACGGGGTTCTATAGTTGTAAGACTTAATAAAGAAGTAGATAAAGCTACATACGAACAGCTTGAAGCACAATATGAGCTTGCTAAGATGAACTTTGAAAAGCAGGATTTGCTTTGGAAACAGAATGCCACAACCGAGATACAATGGCAAACGGCAAAGTGGCAGATGGAAGCAGCAGGCAGAGCACTGGATGTTTTAAGAACGAGGTTAAAAAAGCAGTATGTCCGTTCACCGATAAACGGAATTATTGACGAAAAGTATATGAACAAAGGCGAGATGTCGGCACCCGGCGTTCCGATACTGAACATAGTTGACGTTTCGAGCGTGAAAATTACTGCCGGTGTTCCTGAAAGGTATATAAACAATATTAAAAAGGGGCAGGAAATTACAGTAACCGTTGATATTCTGCCCGGTTCCGAATTTACCGGGAAAATAAATTATATTTCACCCGGATTGTCATCTACCAGCAGGACAATTGAGATTGAGGTGGTTATTAATAACCGTGACAGACTGCTGAAACCCGAAATGAATGCAAATGTATTGATTTCGAAAAATAAAGTTACCGATGCTGTTGTAATTCCTCAGGATCTCATTGTTGATTATGGCGAAGAAAAATATGTTTTTATTCTTGAAGGCGATACTGCTAAAAAGAGGCTGGTTGAGCTTGACGGAAGAAACGGAAATATGGTGCTTGTAGTATCGGGGCTGAATATTGGTGAAAAGCTGATTAGCGAGGGATTTCAGTCACTGGCAGAGGGTGATAAAGTTCAGATCGGGAATTGATTTTTATTTGTACCGAGGCTATTACAGCATTATGCTGCGGCGAGAGTTCTGTAAAGTTTAAATTAATTAACATTATATGAAATTTTTCAAAGTGTTCATCGATAACAGGATAGTTATTTATGTCCTGATGTTACTGATTGTTGTAATGGGTATCTTTTCTTATGTAGCATTACCGAGGGAAGCATCGCCATCTATCACAATTCCCTATGTATTTGTGTCAACCGTTTATGTTGGTGTATCTCCTCAGGATATTGAAAATCTTGTTACACAGGAAATAGAAAAAGAAGTAAAAAGCATTAAAGATGTAAAAACCATCACATCTGTATCGCGTGAAAGTTTTTCGATAGTAAGCATTGAATTTAATCCCGATATCAAAATAGATGATGCCCTGCAGAAGGTTAGAGATAAGGTTGGTGTAGCAAAAACAAAGATGCCCAAGGATATTAAAGAACCGGTAATTAGCGAGGTAAATTTTTCAGAATTACCTATACTTTACATTAACATATCAGGCAATCACGGTCTTGCAAAGCTGAAGGATATTGCCGATAACCTGAGCGATAAAATAGAAGAAATCCCCGGTGTATTAAACGCAGAAGTTGTAGGCGGACTTGAGCGTGAAGTGAAAATAAATGTTGATGCAGACAAGCTTAAATATTATAACCTCAGCTTTAATGACATTATTAACACTATCAATGCTGAAAACATGAATGTTCCCGGCGGCGGGGTGGATGTAGGTAAGTCGAATTATCTTGTAAGGATACCGGGCGAGATTGAAAATCCCGAACTGCTTGGTGACCTTGTTGTTAAAACCGACATTCAGAAAAAACCTATTTATGTCCGCGATGTTGCACAGGTTATATACGGTTATAAAGACAGAACTTCATATGCACGCCAGAACGGTGATGAAAGTATTACCATAGTTCTGAAAAAACGCAGCGGTGAAAATCTTGTGAGAATTACCGATGAAACCAAGGAACTTATTGAAAGCTACAGGAAAGAACTGCCCGCCGGGGTTAAAATAAGTCTCACGGGCGACCAGTCTAAAATTGTAAATAACACAGTTCACGAGCTGGAGAATGGTATTATAACAGGCATGGTGCTTGTGGTCGGGATTCTGCTTTTATTCCTGGGGCTGAAAAATGCACTGCTTACTGCCACATCAATTCCGCTTTCATTTTTGATATCGTTCTTCGTGCTTCAGGCTATGGGTATAACTTTGAATATGATTGTTCTGTTCACGCTTATTATGGTTCTGGGAATAATTGTAGATGATGCAATTGTTGTAATGGAAAATATATACAGGCTTCAGGAGCGTGAGGGATACAATTCATACGATGCCTCACTTGAGGGTCCGAAAGAAGTTATAAAACCTGTTACTATAGCAACCCTTACAATTATTTCGTCATTTTTTCCTCTGTTATTTTTCCCGGGTATAGTAGGTGAGTTTATGAAGTTCCTGCCAATTACACTGATAGTCTGCCTTTTATCATCATTGCTTGTAGCTATGGTTTTCAGCCCTGTGCAGGCATCGGTTTTCATAAATGTTCAGAAAGAAAGGGAAAATTCGAAATCAAAGAAAATAAACCCGGTAAGAAGGTTTATTGAATGGTTCGATGAAAAGTTTTTCAGTACAACCATCAAAAGCTACGAGAAGGCGCTGAGATATTCGCTGAAACACAGGATTAAGATTATCAGCGGTACTGTTCTTATGTTAATAATTGTCTTTGTTGTTTACGGTAAGTTTAACAATGGTGTTGAGTTCTTTCCGAATGTTGAGCCGCGCCAGGCATGGATAAGCATAACAATGCCTGTCGGGACAAATATAGACAGAACCAACGAGTTCACTAAAGTTATAGAATCTAAACTGCCTCCGTACAGGGATATAGAATATTATGTTGCGAACGTGGGCTCATCGAACAATCCGCTTGATTTCAGCGGTGAAGGTATCCCGAATAAAAGCAATGTGTCTATAACATTCCTTGATAAAGCTGATAGGGAACGCAGCTCATTTGAAACAATAGAAGATATTCGCAATGCTTTAAGCAGTATTGCAGGCGGCGACGTTCAGATAGATAAACAGGCAATGGGACCGCCTGTAGGACCTCCGGTTAATATCGAAATATCAGGTGACAATTTCGAGCAGCTTGGGAAAATATCGGATGAAATAAAAAGAATGATTAAAGATATTCCGGGCATCAAGGATTTAAAAGATAACTTCGATGAGTCAAGGCCTGAAATTAAGGTATCTGTTGACCGCGAGAAGGCTGCACTTTATAAGCTAAGCACATCCGAAATAGCATTTAACATACGTACTGCCATTAACGGCACAACTGCATCAAAGTACCGTATAGGTGAAGATGAGTATGATATTACTGTAAGACTTGAAAAAGACCAGCGGGATAATATTTCATCGATTGAAAATCTTTACATAAATAACCGCGATGGTGTAAAAGTGCCGCTTACATCGGTTGCTACGGTAGATTTTTCCGGCGGTATAGGGGCAATAAACCGGAAAGACCTGAAGCGTGTAGTGACTGTATCAGCAAATGCCGAAGGAAGACTTGGCAACGAAGTGCTGAATGATGTGATGGCAAAGTTAAAAGATTATAAACTGCCCGACGGATACCTGATAAATTATACAGGTGAGCAGGAGGAACAGCAGGAAACATCGGGCTTCCTTATGAAAGCGTTCTTTATTTCGCTGCTGCTGATTTTTATGTTAATGGTTATCGAATTCAATTCAGTCGGTACACCAATGATTATTATGTTCTCGGTTATTTTATCTTTTATAGGTGTATTTACCGGACTGCTTGTTACAAATACACCGTTTGGTATAGTAATGACAGGTATAGGAGTAATTGCACTTGCCGGTATAGTTGTGCGTAATGCTATTGTTTTGCTCGATTTTCAGAAAGTGCTTGAAGAACGGGGCTTAAGCCGTGATGAGGCTCTGATTAAGGCAGGCGTAATAAGATTAAGGCCTGTGTTTCTAACTGCTGCTGCTACAATAGCCGGACTTATACCATTAACTACAGGCATCGATTTTGACTGGAGAAGCTTTAGCTGGGTAATAGGCAGCGAAAATGCAGCCTTCTGGCGTCCAATGGGTGTTGCAATAATATTCGGACTTGCTGTTTCAACGTTTTTAACTTTGGTTATCGTACCCTCAATCTTTTCTGCTTACGGTGATTTGAAGCTGAAGCTGAGAAGAAAAAAAACTAA
>CAYWTS010000040.1:3942-15910 GCA_964461265.1 uncultured Ignavibacteriales bacterium | reverse complement strand
GGCAGAAATGCTATACTATCCTTTAACGATTCATCAGAAACATTTTTATCAAACGGTCCGAAGTGTTCTTTTACGGGGTCGGTTTTGTTTACGATTCCGTCTATACCTGCCAGAAGCATTGTTGTAAGGCACAGGTATGGATTAGCAGTCGAATCCGACGGCCTGTATTCGATTCTTGTCATTTCCGGATTTGATACATAGGCAGGTATTCGGATAGCTGACGTTCTGTTTCCTTTGCTGTATGTTAATGCTACAGGTGCTTCGAAGCCCGGTACAAGACGCTTATATGAGTTTGTGCTGGGATTTGTAAATGCCGAAAGTGCCCTGCCGTGCTTCAGCAAGCCGCCGATAAAATATCTCCCAAGTTCGTTTATGTTACCATATTCACCTTTACGGTAAAAAGCATTTTTATTGTCTTTGGTTAAATACATATGCAGGTGCATACCGCTTCCTGCCTGGTGGAACATCGGCTTTGGCATAAATGTAATAAACAGCTGGTTCTCTCTTGCGAGGTTAAACAGTGCATATTTCACGGTTATAATGTTATCGGAAGTTGTTAAAAGGTCATTGAAATAAATTTCAATTTCCTGCTGTCCGCGTTCACCTGTTTCGTGATGGTGATATTTTACTTTTATGCCGAGCTGTTTCAGCATACGGCATGCTCTATCACGGAAGTCATCATATACATCGAAAGGATTGGCTGCGTGGTATGCGCTTTTGTAAAACTCTTCAGCATGTTCAACCCTGTAATAGGACGCTGATGTGCGTGTATCGTATTCTACTTTAGAGAAGATATAAAATTCAAACTCAGGTCCCCAAAATGATTTATCCGCTCCTGTAAATTTTTTAAGGAGCAGTTCAGCAGATTTTGCAAGGTGCCTTCCATCTTGGTTGAACGGTGTCCGTTTCTCGTCCGTAAGAAATATATTGGCATAAAAGCTAAGCGTAGGCGATTCCCTGAACGGGTCAATGAGTGCTGTTGTTAAATCAGGAACAAGAATCATGTCACTGCTTTCAACTTTGCGGAATCCGTAGCTTGAGCCGTCGAACCCTACTCCGTCTTTTATAAGATTCTCCAGTATCCCCTCATAAACAGGAAGCGAAACGTGATGAAGTCTTCCGGAAAGGTCGATGCATTTTAAATCAATGAATTCGGTTTTATGCTTTTTTATAAGGTTGTAGCAGTTTGTGAGATTTTTATCAGGCATAGTTTAAATTGTCTTATTAAAACCTGTCAGGTTTATTCCCGAAGGGATGGCTTTGCCAAAAAACCTGACAGGTTTATAAAACTTGATAAATTTATTTAACTCACAAATATAGCAGGCAATGGAGGGATTAGAAATTCAAAAAATGAATGAAAACTGGAAGTAAATAGATTGAAATTATTGTAATAATACCGGACTTTTTTGCGTGAAATGGTGAATAATCGATGGTTAATAGCCAAGAGCTGGTTTTACATGAAACATCTGCAAGGATTTGATTAATCAAATCCCTACAGCATTTACAGCGGGAATTCATACACAATCTGTGATAATCAGCGTTGAATTATAAATCAAAACCCATATTTCAAAAACCCGCCATCAACCGAAATACACTCACCTGTAATATAAGATGCTGCAGGCAGGCAGAGAAAAGCTGTTGCCGATGCAACTTCATAGGGTTCTCCCACGCGGTTCATTGGGGTTCGGGAAAGAATTTTATGGTAATATTCTTTCTGTTTTAAGTATTTTTCTGTTAACTGAGTTCTAATATACCACGGAGCTACCGCATTCACACGGATATTGTCTTTAGCCCACTCTACCGAAAGATACCGAGTGAGTTGTGTTACAGCAGCTTTTGTCATAGCATAAGTTACGCTTGTACCAACAAATGTAAATCCAGCCACCGAAACAATATTAACGATGGATGCATCTCCTGATTTTTTAAGTAAAGGATGAAACAGCTTACACAGCTCAAACACAGCATCAGCATTCAAGCTGAAAAGCTGCTCATAATCTTGTTTCGTGCTTTCAAGAATTTGCTTTCGGTTGTTAGTGCCTGCGTTGTTGATAAGTATATCAAGCTTTCCCCAGCGTTTGCTGATTTGTTTAAATAGTTTCAGCCTGTCTTTCTCTGATGTTACATTGCATTTCAATCCGTTTTTGCCCGAGCAGCTTCGGGAAACGCAAAACACTTCAGCTCCCAATGATTTCAGCTCATCGGCTATAGCCTTTCCAATACCTCTTGATGCACCTGTTACGAGTGCTTTTTTATTTTTTAATGTCCAGCGGTTTCTCATAATACTTGTATTACTAGTGCTGCGACTTGAAGCCGTGGCACGAGATGGTTTTTCTCCCCCTTACTAAGGGGGGATTAAGAGAGGTCTTATGGTATTAATACTGCTGCACCGTTCAGCCTGCCTTTTCTTAAATCGCTTAATGCTTCATTGGCTTTGTTGAGCGGGTATTTTGTTATAGTTGTCTTCACTCCTGCCTCGGGTGCAAGGTTCAGCAGTTCAATTCCGTCTTCGCGTGTCAGGTTGGCAACTGAGCGAATTATTCTTTCTTCCCATAGAATGTCATATGAGAACTGCGGAATATCAGACATGTGAATCCCGCCGCAAATAACAGCACCGCCTTTATCTACTGTTTCCAATGCCTTCGGAACTAGCGAACCAATCGGTGCAAAGATTATAGCGGCGTCAAGCTTTATTTCCGGTTTTGAGTCCGAGTCACCTGTCCAAACGCAGCCAAGCGATTTTGCAAATTTTTGTGTCTTCCTGTCGCCAGTTCGTGTGAAAGCGTAGACGTCTATTCCCTTAAATGTAGCAATTTGTGCAATAATATGTGCTGCAGCTCCGAAGCCATATATTCCCAGCCTTTTTATTTGCGTTTGATTGCTTTTTTCTGCTATTTTGAGTGACCGGTAACCAATTAATCCTGCGCAAAGCAGAGGTGCAGCGTCATCTAAGGCATAATTGTGTGGGACGGGGAAGCAGTATTTTTCATCGGCAGCGGTGTATTCGGCATAACCGCCGTTTAACGTGTAGCCGGTGAACTTAGCATTCTCGCATAAGTTTTCCATTCCCTTTGAACAATATGAACAATACCCGCATGTATAGCCCAGCCATGGAATACCTACTTTATCACCAACCTTAAGAGATGTGACTTTATCACCAAGCTCAGCTACTTCTCCGGTAATTTCATGTCCTAAAATAAGAGGCAGAGCAGGGTGTTTCAAATCACCGTCTAAAACATGAAGGTCGGTTCTGCACACACCGCATGCGTGGACTTTCACCAAAACCTGTTTTGGAGTAATTCCGGGAACAGGCATATCTCTTTCAACCAGCGGGGAGCCCTGCTTTTCAAGAACCATTGCTTTCATTAAATGCAATTTAAAAGTAAAAAGTAAAACGTAAAATGTAAAACGCACGCCCCGATTACTCGGGTTACAAAGTGAAACGTAAAGGTAAAATGCCTGCCCGCAGAATCCGCCAGCTGGCAGAGTAGGTGGGGTAAAACGCTTGCCAACAGCAGAATATTGTAGAATGCAAGCAGGACAAAAGATATACGTAATAATGCGGAATATAAATTAAAAACCCGACCCCGGGTATTTGAAGTCAGGTTTATAATGCTGTTTATGTTAATGTTTATTTCTTTGCGTCAAACTTTTTATGCCTTTGGTTCCATCTTTTTTTCATTCTGTGTTTATGCCTGCGGTGTTTTTTCTTATTCTTCTTTTTCTTCCATTTTTTATCTCTGTCAGTATTCTTTTTTTCAATAGTTGGGGGGTCTTTCTGTTGCGCAAGAGCTCCGTCATTGGGTACTGTGAACGGTACAGATGAGACCAGAAACACAGCTATTAATATTCTTATGATTAATGGGCGCATTTTTTACTCTCCTTTCTTTAGTTTGTAAGACAAGTTACTTTTTATAATGGTTTAATGTGTATATACTTGTGCAATGATTTTGAGTCGTGGCAAGAGTTAAAAACAGGGATAATTTAAGGAATATAAAAAGTTTACCTAAAAAATAACTGATTTGGTTATTTTTATAACTAAACCTTCAAAACACATACCATTATAAATCTCAAACTGAAATAAATTGTTAACCTAAAAGTATCATTAACTGATATTTTTTCACAGACTTTGTGCAGTATTTTAGTTCTGTAAAAAGGAGGTAAAAAATGAACATAAAGATTTTCTTAAAATTATTTCTTTTCACTTTCATAACCTGCAGTTCATTGAGGGTGTTTGCAGGGAGTGAATCTGCAGCATTCTTGGATTCTCTTAATTCATTATCAAGAATTTATTTTGATTTCAACAGTTGTGAGCTTCGAGACGAAGCTAAACCCGTTCTGGATGAAATTGCCCTGATTATGAAAGAGCATTCTTATTCACGGCTTGAGATAATAGGTTATTGTGACGGTATCGGGACATTCGAGTATAACCTTGAGTTATCGAAAAAACGTGCCGCAGCAGTTGCAAACTATCTTATTTCAAAAGGCTGTAACCCTGGCAACATAGTTGCTGTGGGGCTTGGGAAGTCGTCACCTGTAAGCACAAACTCTACTTCTGAAGGCAGGCAGAAAAACCGCCGTGTGGAGTTTCGGTGGATAGAAGAACCGATTGTGAAATATGAAGAACTTGATGCAAACGGCGTTATAAAGCTTATTAACAGGGAGGAAGTAAGCATGGAATTTAACGTGAATGATAAAGACGGAAATCCCGTGACCGATGTGAAAGAAGAGAATATTAATGCTGTTCTGAAATGGAAGACCGACAAAGCAGATTCAACAAGCGGTACGCTTAGGCTGATACCTATAGATGACAGGAAAAAGATTGCTGTTGCACTGACGATGGATTACAGCGGGAGCATGTGGGATCTGAATGAGAAACCAAATCCGCCTAAAACAGCAAAAATTCTTGGTATCGAAAAAGCAGTTACTGAATTTATAAGCCAGATGAACAGCAGCATATACGCTATGATAGTGAAGTTCGGTACCGATATACAGGTTGTTCAAAAATACACTAATGACAGGGTTCTTCTTGAAAAAGCTGTTGGGCAGTATTCACATAATATGGGATGGACAGCTCTGTTTAAATCGATCCATGTTTGCATGACAGATACAGTCTTCAGCTATGACCCCACGTTTATGAAGACCGTAATTGCTTTCACTGATGGCGAGGAAAATCGTTCGGGCAGAATTACTATTGATTCGGTAACAAACAAGGCAAACTCTCTTGGTATCAGGATATACACAGTTGGCATGCTCGATAGAGTTGAGCACTCCACACCGCCCGGATTTATAAGCAAGGACGAAAGAGATCTTGTTGAAATTGCAGAAAAGACGGGCGGATTTTATAACTATGCACCTGATGCACAGACTCTTGCCCCAATCTATACAACAATTATTAATCAGATAAAAAATTCATACACGGTAAGCATATTATGGAATCAATCGAAACTGCCCCCAAAAGGAACGCCCGTAAAAGCAGTAGTGACAATTAAAATGAAAAACAGGATAAAAAGCATTACGAGGGATTATGTGATAGAGTGAAAAACGTGAAATGTAAAACGTAAAACGTGTAGTTGTAGGGACAGACCTGCGTGTCTGTCCCTTGACTTAATTTATCATTGAAAATTGCAATTTGTTAAATACACCTCACCATTCCGTATACCTGAACAGTCCCTGCCCGTCAAGCTTATGCGGTGCGTAAATATCTTTAACAAGTATGTTAAAGAAAGATGTATACTCATCGGCATCGTTTATGTCTGCAATCCTTTCAAAATCGGTACGGGTATATGCTTCAAGTGTTATATCGATAACTATTGTATTGGCTGTTCTTTTGGCTACACGGAATTTCACCGGACCGTTTATTTTGAAATCGAGCTGCTCGGCAAAATCATCCTCAATTGTCACGCGGTACCCCGTAACACTCTGTATTTTACTAAGATGCAGTTCATCACCATCTAAAGGTATTAAGCGCTGTATGTTAATGGTTGGCATTGTGTTTTCGATTAACATTAAAGGTCTTTGATGGCTGCCGCTGAATAAATCAACAATTTTATCTTTAATTATCACCTCCTGCGTGCTGTTTGATGCAATCTCAATCGTTTCAGTTGGTGTTTTGATAATGAATGGCTCGCTTGAGGTGTTTGTCAGCTTAACCGGTTTATACATTACCAGGTCTTCATTACCCTTAAATATGTCATCGGTGCTGATTGAGTTCAGCAGAAGCGGGTCAGGATTTGTGCCGGTTAAGTTTTCCCTGTTAACCTGTGTATTGAGATTGGTATCAAGAGAGGAAAAAGAAAATAGGGAAATCGGGAAAACCAGAAGAAAAATAGAACTTAAAAGAAAATTTATAGTTTTCATTACTGCCTCCTTTTTACGATACAAAGGTAAAGTAAAAGGTTAGACAATGCGTATCATGTAATGATACAAATCAAATAGCGGGAAAGTGAATTATGAAATAGTGAATTCGAGATGTATTATAAGAAAAATTACACCCCGAAATAAAACCCTGATGTAACCATTATCCACTCTATGCCGTCAAATTTCCAAACAGCCCAGCCGTGGCCTTCGTAGTAACCCTCTTCGGTAATAATTTCATCTATATTGTCACCGTTAATATCGCATACAGCGGAGGCATTTGTGAAATAAAACTCTTTTTCACGTAAGCCGAAAACCGTCTTGATTATTGAACCTCCGTCATCCATTAAATACGTTACACACGCATATGAATCGAAAGCAATTCTTTTGCACCAGCTTACAAGATATTCTTCAGCTCCTTTTTTCGTAAAACTTCCTTTTAGAATTTTTATTTCATCATCTTTAATTAAGCTTATTGTTTTTCCAGCGTCATCACCTTCAATTACTTTAATATGCTTAATCTTAGCCAGAACAGATTTTTTGATTGAGTTAATTACGTTCCTATCTTTTACATTACTCCATATAATTTTACCGATGTTACTTTTTTTTGAGATCAGTAAAATTTCGTGCTCATCATTTTCAACAGCTTTAAGAAGCGGATAGAACATTACACCTCCGCCTATCTGGTCGTTTAAATTAACATTGTATGCGGTGACTTCGGTTTTGTAAACACCTTTTTCGTTTGTTATATAAAAATTATCGCCGATTTTAATATTTGTAAGCTTATCGATTTCAGGCATATACTCATTAAGCTGATATTCATAAACGGTATCGCTGTAATTTGGCAGATTGCTTTTTACTATGTTTTCGATGTACTTGTAATAGTTGTCATAATTGATTCCATATTCACTTTTACCCCAGTAATCCTGATTTTTAAGGAAGGTATACTGGTCTTCAAGTTTTACGGATTTGTCAGGATTGAGCGAACCGAAGTAAACAAGCTCGGTTTGCGGGTAACAGTAATTTAAAACTGCCAATAAAACAAATATTATAGTACTGCTTTTCATAACTTTGTGTTTGTATTCCTTTATTTTTCATAAAAATAAACCACTGTTTTATATATTTCTATGGCAATCTTTATGTGACTTGGAATAAAATAGTATATTAAAGGGTAATTTAACTTGTAGTAAAT
Source organism: uncultured Ignavibacteriales bacterium (assembly GCA_964461265.1). Classification (GTDB taxonomy): domain Bacteria; phylum Bacteroidota; class Ignavibacteria; order Tepidaquicellales; family OLB5; genus CAYWTS01. The sequence continues at coordinate 8,364 of CAYWTS010000040.1, read as the reverse complement.
TTGTGCAGAGGCAAAACAATGAAATTAATTTTTGCAGTAATTCTGATATTAGTACTTCAGCAAGTATTATACCCGCAGATAAAAGAGATAGATAAATACTGTGACAGTATTGACGTTATGGTATCAGGAGAGAATTCATACGGGATATATTACACGCAAACCATTAATTTAGAAAGAAATGTCTGTGCCATAGGACTTCAAAAAACAAATGTTACCATCTGCTATGGCCAGCCGGAGGATTCAGTCTATGATGACGGCAAGAAAGTAGAATTCATCCCGCGTTATATACCCCCGTTTAAGATAAAAACCAGGTATAACATTGCTGCAAGCCAGGACGTGAGTACAGAATTCTTTCTTGATGCAAAAGGCGAGCTTGTAATGTACCGCTTTATAACGAAAAGACTTTTCACCTGCGGGATTGAAAGATTCTATTTTCAGAAGAACAAGCTTATCCGTATCGAGAAACAGGCAATTGACAGCTGTGCTTCGCTTGAAGGAATAGTTGTTGATAAAAACACAAGTTATTTTGAGAAATATGATGTATATAAAAGGGATAAAAATTTCACCCGGGAAGATAAAGAAGATGCAGAAGATATACTTGATAACCTGAAAGAATATCTTGAGCTTTATTACAATTTGTTTGAGATTGAACGGCTTGATAAGGAGTAAAAATACAACTTTACCGTCCTGACATAATATCAGGACACCGCCCCTTTATTAAATGGAACATCCGCTCTGCGGGAGGGGAGGAATGTCTGTTTCGGCAGGTAAGAAGGGGTTGTTTAGTCTATTTTCCGGGAAAGTAAATTTTATAATGAATGCCGAAATTAAAATATTAGTTCAGGGTTATGCACGTTATGAAAATAATGAACTTATTGCATCACCGGCAATTGTTCTTGTAAGAGATTCAGGCTTAAACGTGCTTACAGACCCGGGTGCTAATGAAATACTTTTACTTGAAGCATTGAGCAGGGAGAAAATGAGTCTTGAAGATATTGATATTATATTTTTAACACACTATCATTTAGACCATTTACTTAACATACGCTTATTTCCCGGGATGAAAATTGTTAGTGGTGAAGGTATGTTTATTAATGACAGAATGATTCCCGTAAGAGGTACCGTTCCGGGAACTGAGCTAAGGATAATCAGAACACCGGGACACTCACCAGAACATTGTTCACTAATTGTAAATACCAATGAAGGCATATATGCAATAGCAGGAGATGTTTTCTGGTGGATGGATGACCAAGAACAAAAAACGGACAGGAAAAGTTTGCTCGAAACAGAAGATAAACTTGCCGATAACTTTAGCTTATTGCTGAAAAGCAGGAAACTGCTGCTCGATGCAGCTGATTATATAATACCCGGACACGGGAAAATGTTTAAAGTAAATAAGTAACTCATCATAACATTTTGTAAAATACATTTAAAGACAGTTAAAACTATTAGAAAAACCAAAGTTAAATCGTTAACACCTCGGTTAATCGGGGTGTTAATTGAAGACAAACACAACTTACAAACCGTTTCAGCTGTGGAGCTTCTGCGTCAACGGTTTTTTAATCTGCAGTTTAACTTGAATAAATAATATGGCACGCGCATGGAAAATACCCGGACTCAGCTTTCACCAGGACTTAAAAACCTGTCTTGGCAGGATACTTGCTGTCCGTTTCCGGGAAATGAATTCATATAAGCAGGGAACCATCGAAGGCAAAGATATCGAAATGCTTCACAGCATGCGTGTTTCATCACGCCGGCTGCAGGCAGTGCTGAGGATTTTCCGCAAATGTTTCCCGCAAAAAGCATATGTAGTATTTTATGCTGAGCTCAGGACGTTAATCCGTGCCCTTGGAGAAGTAAGACATTACGATGTTTTTATAGACATGCTTGAAAAAAAGAAGAAAACTATGAACGGTAAAGATTCCAGAGCTCTTGAGCTTATGATTGCAAGACAGCGTTTGGTACACATACAAAAGAGAAAAGTTTTACTTGACACTTTTAAGCAGATTGAACGTAAAAAATTAGAGGAAAGCTTTACAAAACTCCTTGAAACGCTGAGTGAAGAACGGAAATATAAAAACCGCAAGTACCGTATTTTGCCAAATAAACCGCTTATAGATAACCTCAGGATTCTTATACCCTCGATGTTTGATTTCTTCATGAGAAGGAAGCTGCGGGTAATAGGCCACCCGCGTTTAAAAACCGACCTTCACGAAATGCGGAAAGACGGAAAGCCGGTTCGTTATATAATGGAGCTGGCTTTACCAGCATTTAAGCCGGATTTCAAAAAATGCTACGAAGAACTAAAAAACACCGTTGAAATGCTCGGTGAAATTCATGATGCCGATGTTACACTGAATGAACTCATGACTCACCTGAAGGAGTTAAGAATGTTCAATAAAACGGTAACAGATATTGCCGAAAAATTTCAGACGCAAGGCTTAAAGAATTACATAATAGAACTTAAGCATAAACGTGAAAACATGTTTAATGATTTTTCAGGTAAAATTGTTCAATGGGATAAAACCCGCTTCCGCTCCCGCCTGCTTGCTTCCATGAACGTTATTGAAGACCAATTGATTTTGCACTCTACAGCCGGTATATAACTGCAAAGTATAAAAATACACACTTTATCAATTTAAACCTGCCCAGCCTGCGGAACGGGAAGGCAGGTTTTTGGGCAAAGCCATTTCTTCAGTAATAAACTGTCAGGTCTGTTACACATTCACTTTTTATAATATCTTATTTTCAAGCCCCCTACAACTGTTAAGGATAGCGGTAAGGTTTCTGTATAGCTCCCAAATTATGTTTGAGACGTAATAGTTTTCAAACATTATTTAAAAACTAAATTAAAAAGGAGCAACAATGAAAACAAATTACTTAAAAACCTTAATCACTTTTTTATTTTTTATCTTCGGACACAGTGTTTATGCCCAGTATTTTTTTAAAACCTACGACCTGCCTCCGTTCAATACAAGCAGCGACATAGGATATTCCATCGACAGAAACTTTTCAGGCACACTCTCAGGCGGGTGGTCAATTGCAGGTGTTTCTAATTCCACACCTAATGCGGGTGCCTTCGATTGGATGTACCTAAGGCTAACTGCAACAGGTACATTGAGATGTGCAATGCTGCTTGGGTTTTCTCTTGCCGATTCATGTTTTTCACACGTCCAGCTTGAGGATGCAGTAAAACGCAACGTTCTTGCAGGCTTTTACCGTGCACCTAACGGAAGAGAAAAAGCTTCGTTCAGCTTAATAGATACTGCCTGCACACATTTCATCTCTAAACAGATATCCGATTCACTCAGGCACGAATACAGACAGGTTGTAAAAAACACTGCTAATGTGTTCACTATGACTGGTTATATTCAGCATTTTTACAGCCCAACCGAATACCGTGACCATATACTAGCATCGCAGTATACCCCCGATGGAACACTTGTATGGGCATTTAATTATTTGCCGCCTTACTCGTGGATAAATGAAAGGGCATTTTCTATCTGCTACCAGCCTTATGATGGTTCTTACGCAATAACCGGTTATACAAACCGTTTCACAGGCTCAACAGGACCGTATCAGGTTTTTATTATGAAAGTCACGGCAGCAGGAATCCCGGTTTGGTTTAAAGGTTACAGTCCAATGACCGGCACTCCTTCAGAAAGCAGAAGAATTGTTGCATTACCGGATGGAGGATTTGCAGTTACCGGATGGTCAAGTGCATTTGATGCTTCGAATGATATTTATGTGTTCAGGGTTACAGGTGCCGGTGCGGTTGTTTGGTCAAATACCTACGGCATGCCTATGACAACGGAGCAGAGCTACAGCATGATTTATCAGTCTTCCGATGCTTCGTTAGTGATTACAGGTTATAGCCGTCCCACAGGCGGAAACGAAGATATTATATTATTGAAACTTGCCTCGGCAGGAGGAGCATTTATCTGGCAGAAGCGTTTTCCGAATGTCCCTGGTGACGACAGGGGATTTGACCTTAAAGAAGCTTCTTCACCTGCAGGTTACAGTGTAACGGGCAAGCTGGTTTTCTCAACAAACACTTCTCCTGATGCAGTGTTTTTAAGAACAAATGCGTTCGGAAACGTTACACCAACATGTCAGGATTCAACGATGATTCAGCCCAGGCCCTCATCATGGACAGGTGACTGTGCAAGAAATATCATGCAGCTTCATGATACACCTGTACAGCCGCAGGTTGTAAGCAAATCACCTTCGATCAGGGAATTTTGCGTACCTACAGGCATTAACGGAAATAATTCAATAATTCCTGAAGGTTTTAAATTGATGCAAAACTATCCTAATCCGTTTAATCCGTCAACAATTATTCAGTACGGTATACCCGTTTCGGGCAATGTAAAGCTCACTGTTTACAACGCAGCAGGTGAAGTTGTTACCAAGCTTGTTGAT
>CAYWTS010000040.1:0-3842 GCA_964461265.1 uncultured Ignavibacteriales bacterium | reverse complement strand
TTCTATTATATACACTATCATTTTCACAAACAATCGACGGTTACTGGAAAGGTGCCATTGAAATCTTCGGCAATAAGCTGGAGATTATGACGGATTTTAAAACCGACCCCGACAGCATCAGGGGCACTATAGATATACCCGTGCAGGGTGTAAAGGAGATGAAGCTTATCCACATCAGCTCGGTGGACGGGAAAGTATACTTCGAGCTTGCATCTCCCGTTGCGGTTGCAATATTTGAAGGTATTTTTAGTAACGATTCGCTGAAAGGGAAATTTATGCAGGCAGGCATGGAAGGGACTTTCTACCTTGTTAAAAGTGTCAAGGTGGAAGAAATAAAAACCGATACCACGGTTACCGAAACCCTGCCTTATAGTTCCGAGGAAGTTACTTTTACAAACGATGGCATAACATTTGCGGGAACATTAACCGTTCCTTTTACAAAAGGGAAACACCCTGCGGTTATTATGATAACGGGAAGCGGTCCCCAGACAAGAGATGAGGAAATCCTTGGCTTTAAAATTTTTAAAATCATAGCGGATCATTTCACCAGGAATGGAATTGCTGTACTGCGTTACGATGACAGAGGCGTAGGCGGAACCAAAGGTAAATCGGTTAATGAATCGACTACCGAAGATTTTGCAGGCGATGTGCTTGCTGCAGTGCAGTATCTTAAATCAAGGGAAGATATAAATCCTTCGCAAATCGGTTTATGCGGTCACAGTGAAGGCGGTATTGTTGCACCGCTTGCAGCTTCTAAGTCAACGGATGTTGCATTTATTGTTTTGATAGCAGGAACGGGAGTTAATGGATTTGATATAATCCGCGAGCAATCGAAACTGATTCTGGAAGCCGATAAAACACCCGTAGTTGAGGTGGAAGGGTATTTGAAAATGCTTGACCTTATTAACGAAACAATAAGTGCAGGTAAAGATCTTTCAACAATAAGGGAACAGATAGAAAAAAATACAGAAGAAAATTATGAAAAATTGAAGGATGAAGAAAAGAAAGCAATAAAGGATAAAGATGAATACATTAAAACAACTGTAAATTCCACCATATACCAGTTCAGCACGCCATGGATGAAATATTTTTTAAAATATGACCCCGCACCGGCACTTGAAAAAGTGAAATGCCCGGTATTAATGCTCTTTGGTGAAAAAGATTTGCAGGTTCCGCCGCACCAGAACAAAGGTCCGATGGAAAATGCACTTCAGAAAGGCGGAAACAAAGATTATAGGTCGGTAGTTTTACCCTCAGCTAACCATTTATTTCAGCAGGCAGAAACAGGAAGTTCATCCGAATATCCAAAGCTGCCGAAAGAGTTTGTTCCGGGGTTCCTTGATACAATGAGCACGTGGGTAATTGAGCGGGTAACGGTTGTTAAGTAATGTATTTTGCCACCCCCTCGTGATGAATCAGGACTGCCCCACCTTGCAAAGCGGAACATCCCGCTTTAGCGGGAGAGTGGTGGATGTCCGGTAACTGCCCGATAGACATGTCGGTCGAGCAAGAGTAAAAAATTAAATCTTTATGTCATAAAATTAATAGAACTAAAAATGAAAAATTATATATCAAAAATCATTACACTTTTTATTTTCATCACATTTGCAGGTGTTATCTCAAGCAGTATTAACGCACAGGTTACCGGTTATCAATGGACCGAGCTTACCTACCATTACCAGACCGGCACAGTTTCCCCAATATATTTTTACAGTTATGACTTAACCCTTAATACAACAGGGGATATATCGCTGGTGTATTCACCCGGATATATTACACAGCAGACCGAAACATGGTCTTACAAGCTTAAAACTGGACAGCAAAATATTGATACTTTAAACAGCATGCTTGCCTCAAGCTGTATTTTTGATTCGACAATCGAAGCCTTGCCGCCTGAACGGACACCCATCGGAGGCTCATTGCAAAACATGGTGATAGTCCTGAAGCAAGACGAGCTTCTGGATCAGGCACCAAAGAGAATTACCGTACCCTACTTTCCCAAGTGCGAAGTAATAAAAGAAACACTGAAAACGATTTACGAATATATTAAATCGCTTGTGCCTGAAAACACATGGAACGAGATAAACGCTAAGAAAGAAGAATACATAAAAAGTCAGGAAAAATAAATTTTTTTGGAGGCATCTTAAAATATTTTTTTGCCGCGAAGACTCTAAGGCACTATGGAGAAGTAATTTAATAATTGATGTTACGCATTTTAATTAACACCACGATTTAACGGGGTGAATAGAATATAAAAGTAACCATTAACCTTTTTAACAGTTTTATAAACTGTTTGAATTAAAAACGATAAACTAAATAATGGATTCCCGTTTTCACGGGAATTGAGAATCGGAATGAACTATCCGCGTTTAGCTGCAATTGATTTAGGAACAAATTCGTTTCATCTTATTATTGTAGAGATTAATCCTGAAACAGGGAAATTTAAAATCCTGGGTCGTGAAAAGGAGAACGTGCGTCTTGGCTCAAGCTCAACCGACATGAAGTATATATCGATGGATGCTATACGGAGGGGTATTGATACACTCAAACGGTTTAAAGGACTTGCCGAGAGCGCCGGGGCTCCAGTTAGGGCTATTGCTACAAGTGCAGTGCGTGAAGCATTAAACAGGGATGATTTTATTAACAGGGTAAAAACGGAAACAGGAATCAGGGTTGAAACAGCTTCCGGTGTAGAAGAGGCGAGGTATATTTACCTCGGTGTTCTTCAGGCACTCCCGGTATTTGAGAAAAGAGTATTGCTAATAGACATTGGGGGCGGCAGCACTGAATTCCTTATAGGGTACCGGCAGGAAATACTCTATGACAACAGCTTAAAGCTTGGGGCAATCAGGTTAACCCAAAGGTTCTTTACCCCTGACAAGCTTGAGCAAAAAGCTATAAAGGAATGCAAAAAGTATGTTTCCGGCTATATGTACCCGGGCATCAGGGGATTAGAGAATTTCGGTTACGAGTGTGCCGTAGGAAGCTCGGGTACAATTGTGAACATCGCAAATATTATCAGGATCAAACGCGGTGAAGACCCTGATTCGAGGTTAAACAATTTTACATTTACCAAAGACGAGCTTGAAGAAGTTACCAATGAAATACTGGGTACAAAAACTATAAAGGAAAGAGTAAAGATAAACGGACTTGACCCGGAGCGGGCAGATATAATTCCCGCTGGCGTAATAATACTTCGGCAAATTTTTAAAGAGCTGAAAATCAAAGAGATGGTTGTTTCAGAGTTTGCTCTCAGGGAAGGTATAATATACGACACAATAGAAAAAGAAATGAATATTCCCGGCGGGAGTTATATCCACGACCTCAGAACTAAAAGCGTATTGCATCTGGCTGAAAACTATGCCTATGAAAAAGAACATGCCGGGCATACTGCACAGCTTGCACTGAAGCTCTTTGACCAGACAACAAAGCTCCATAATCTGGGCTTGAAAGAACGTGAGTATCTTGAAGCTGCCGCAGTACTGCATGAAATCGGCTCCTTTGTTTCGCACTCGCAGCATCACAGGCATTCTTATTACCTGATTCGTAACTCGGAACTGCTTGGGTTTACCGAAAACGAAAAAGAGATTATTGCCAACATTGCACGTTACCACCGTAAAAGCCATCCCAAGCCAAAGCATGCGGAGTTCGTAAAGCTTTTGCCGGAAGACCAGTTGATAGTAAGAAAGCTTGCTTCCATACTGCGTATAGCTGACGGACTGGACAGAACGCATAATTCAGCAGTAACAGATATTGATTGTATAATGAATGAAAAAGACTTAACAATAAGGCTTGCAGGAAGGAACAGCTCACCGCTTGATTTGGAAATTTGGGGCGGGGAA
>CAYWTS010000039.1:0-16689 GCA_964461265.1 uncultured Ignavibacteriales bacterium | reverse complement strand
GTGTGATTGCCTTCAAGACAGTATTTGCACTTATTACACGGCACATGATGGCTGACGAACACACGCTGTCCGGGTTTGAAACCGGGTGATTTTGTTTCTGCAATTTCTCCGCTGATTTCGTGTCCCAGTATGCGGGGAGCTTTTTTAATTCTGTACCATTCCATAACATCGGTGCCGCAGATACCCGATGCACGGACTTTTACAAGAATCTCACCGTCCCGAATTTCCGGAACGGGGAGTTCCTGGATTCTTATATCGTGATTATTATAATAGACGGCTACTTTCATTTATGCTTTTTATATATCTTATATGCTTCGTTAACAGAAACACCGTCGTGGACAACAGCCCTCACGGCTTTTATCATTCCAGTAGGGTCAGAGGATTGGAAAACATTCCTTCCCATATCAACGCCTACGGCGCCGTCTTTCACGGCGTTAAATGCCATTTTCAATGCCTCTTTTTCTTCGATTTTCTTACCGCCGGCAATAAAAACAGGAACATTGCCGCATGCTTCAACTACCTCAGAGAAGTTTTCACAGTAATATGTTTTCACCATGTATGCACCGATTTCAACGCAGATTCTGCTTGCAAGTGCAAGGTAACGTGCATCTCGCTTCATATCTTTGCCAACAGCAGTTACGGCAAGAACCGGGATTCCGTACTTTTCGCCATCGTTAACAAGCTGTGATAAATTATCAATCGATTGCTTCTCATATTCACCGCCGATATAAACCGAGCATGTTATTGCAGATGCGTTTATTCTCACAGCATCCTCAATCGATGTTGTGATGATTTCATTCGAGAGTTCCTTTAGTATGCTTTGTCCGCCCGAGACGCGGAGGACAATCGGTTTATCAGTTTCGGGTGCAACCCAGTTTCTCAATGCGCCGCGTGTTATCATAAGTGCATCGGCATAGCTGAGCAAGGGCTTAATCATCTTCCCCAGGTTTTCCAGTCCCGTTGTAGGTCCCTGGAAATAGCCGTGGTCGACTGCCAGCATTACCGAACGACCCGTTTTGAAATTAATGATACGTGATAAGCGGTTTTTCATTCCCCAGTCCATAAATTGTTCCTTTCCTGAATAAGTTGTGTAAAATTACTGTAAATATGTGAGTTTAAAAAGGCAAATTTATAAGAGACCTCCCGTGAGTACCCTCCTTAATAGGGAGGGGATAAGTCCTGATTAATCGGGACTGAAGGGTAGTCTTATAAAGGTGGTTTGAATACACTTTATTGTTCGTAATTTTGCTAAGTTGTTTGGTTATGAACCGGAATTTTTATTATAAACTCACGCACCTTTTCATTTTTGCAATTTCATTTGCATTTATTGAAGCATCGGTTGTGATTTACCTGAGAGCTATTTATTACCCTCAGGGATTCCGCTTTCCGCTTATCAGGCATTATGATATTATGCTCCTGATAGAGCTTATCAGGGAATTTTCGACACTAATAATAATAATTACTGCAGCAGCATTAGTTTCCCGGAAGTTCTGGGAAGGATTCGGATATTTTTTGATAATATTCGGCGTGTGGGATATATTTTTCTATATCTGGCTTAAAGCAGTTATCCGCTGGCCGGAATCGCCGTTTACATTTGATGTTCTTTTTTTAATTCCCGTGCCGTGGATAGCCCCGGTTCTCGCACCCGTACTTGTCTCACTAGTGATGGTTTTGATAGGATTTGATATTGTCCGTTTATATGAAAAAGGATATTTTATAAAACCGCTTTTTCTTCACTGGTTTATGGTACTTGCAGGTACTGCAATAATATTTTTTTCGTTTATGTCGGATACCGGTGCAGGATTTTACGGACAGATGCCGGAACCGTATAACTGGTTCCTGTTTGCTACAGGAATGATACTTTATATTACTGCATACATGTTATTAAGGTACCGTTCGGTAAGATTCCGTAAATTTTCTTAATAAAGAACAACAAGCTCCTCTAAATATACATCTCACCATTGCTGTTTAACATTATCTGTTTTGATGTTGACAATTATTTTAGGCTTACCTAAATTTGTATTAACGTATGCCTAAAAGTTATGCAAACAACCTCTTTAACACGTTCATCCGAAGATTATCTTAAAAACATATATCACCTTCAGCGTTCCGGGAAAAAGATAAATACTGGTAATCTTGCCAGTTTACTGGGAGTATCTGCTGCATCGGTAAGCGAAATGATATCCAAGCTTGCCAAAAAAAAGTGGCTTGTCAACACACCCTATTACGGTTTTAAGCTGACACGTGAAGGCGAAAAACTTGCGGTGAATCTCACACGAAAACACAGGATGATTGAGGCTTTTCTGTATAAAAACCTTAACTATAAGTGGGACGAGGTCCACCCCGAAGCGGAAAAGCTTGAACATGTTTGTTCGGATAAATTTATAGATAAGCTTGAAAAATACCTCGGTTACCCGAAGTTTGACCCTCACGGTGACCCGATACCGGACCGTTACGGTAAAACAGAGAAAGTAGAACATGTAAGCCTTAGCGAGGCCGGAATAGGCACGGAATACATAATTACAAAGGTTAATGATGAATCGAACGAAGTTCTGAATTACCTGACAAACATCGGATTAAAGCTTAGGTCGAAGATTACAGTGCATCAAAAAATAGAGTTCGACGGTTCGGTTCTTGTGTTGCACAGAGGGCGTAAGCAGCTTTTAAGCGGCAAAATGTCAGAAAGTATTTTTTTAACCAAGTCATAGGAGTTTAAATTTGAAATTAATATTCTTTAAGAATCATTGTGATCATGAACACAAAATAAGCGGAGGAATTACATATTTCTTCAAGCTGAATATACAGGAGATATTTCAGGAAGTTTCGATCTCGATAGAGACATTCACGAATTTTTTTTCGGAGCCGGATTTCGGTAATACTTCCGGAGTAAGATATAAAATATGTTTGAGGTATTAATAAATAAAATTGTGATTGTTCTCACACTGGTTTTATTACTGGTGTTTCTGTTCCCCCGTTACGGACTGCTTGCTTTAATCATACGATCACGCAAGGCTTCGGAAAGAATACTTGAGGAGAATGCATTAAAGCACCTTTTTAATATGGAGTACAGTAATATTACACCAACTCTGAATAGCCTTGCAGCGTCAATTACAGTTTCGGTAAGCCGTACAGCCGGTATGGTTCAAAAACTTGTATCATTAAAACTTGTTAAGAAAACAGGAGAATCCATCCATCTTACCGCTGAAGGCAGGGCATACGCTTTACAGGTAATAAGGACACACAGGCTGTGGGAACGCTACTTAGCCGATGAAACAAATGTTAATGAGCCTGGCTGGCATCCCCGTGCCGAAAAAATGGAACACGTTATAACAAAAGAACAAGCCCGGATTCTTGCTGCACAGTTAGGGCAGCCGTTATATGATCCGCATGGCGATCCTATTCCGACAGATTCGGGTGAACTGCCGGAGCCAATAGGCTTTCCGCTAAATGAACTTTCTCAGGGTGAAAACGCTGTAATAATACATATCGAGGATGAACCCGCCAGTGTGTACACCCAAATAGTTTCAAAAGGCTTGAAGATAGGGCAAAAAATTAAAATCACTGAAATCAAAGACGGTATTGCAATAATTGATACTGCGGATATGCAGGTAAAGCTTACAAATGTTATGGCACAGAACATTACTGTGAGTTACTCAGTTTTGGAATTTGAAAAAACCGGAACTGTTTCCCAGACCCTTGCCGATTTAAAAACGGGAGAATCGGGAGTCGTAAGTTCTATTTCAAAACGATGCAGGGGCAGACAGCGCAGACGTCTGATGGACCTTGGTATTCTTCCCGGTACCATCGTTACTGCTGAGTTTAATAGCCCGTCGGGTAACCTTGTTGCATATAAAATCAGGGAAGCAATAATTGCTCTCAGAAAACAGCAGGCAGAATCTGTTTTAATAAATTCAAACCGAATTAAAGTGGAGTAGTTTTTATCAAATGCAGTTGAAATTTAAAAATATTTCCGGCTCGCATGCAAATATTACAGCATCATCCTGCGAAACCTGTCCCGTACATAACTCCGGAGGATTAGTTAAACTAGGCATTGATTTGAGTAAATATGATTATGTTATTGCACTTGCAGGTAATCCGAATGTGGGTAAAAGCACTGTGTTTAATGCACTAACCGGACTCCGCCAGCACACCGGCAACTGGCCCGGAAAAACCGTTGTCCGTGCCGAAGGGGCATATTCATACAGTGGCAAAAAATATAAAGTGGTCGACCTTCCGGGAACTTATTCACTTCTTTCTATGTCATCTGACGAAGAAGTTGCACGGGATTTTATTTTATTCGGCAGACCGGATGTTACCGTGGTTATTGCCGACGCAACCCGGCTTGAACGGAATTTAAACCTTGTTCTTCAGGTGCTTGATATTACAAGCAGGGCTGTTGTTTGCGTAAATCTTATAGATGAGGCAAAACGTAACGGAATAGATATTGACAAGCGCACACTAGCACGTGAACTTGGCGTTCCGGTTGTACTTACATCAGCCAGGAAAAATGAAGGAATTAACGAACTTCTCAGCATGATACACGAAGTTGCAGGCGGTGAGTATGTTTGCAAGCCGCACAGAATTGGAATTGATAATGAAAAGTTTAAATACGTTGTCGAAAACATTACAACACAGCTTGAGCTGGAATATCCCGGACTTCTAAACCCAAGATGGGTGGCAATCAGATTGCTTGAGGGTGACAAAAAAATTATCAATGCACTCAGGGATGGAGATCTTATTAACACTTCGGAAGGTTTGTCTTCCTCCAGAAGGAATGCGGAAAAGAAGGTGAAAATAGAATGAACACAACCGGTTCACGTCTTGAAACTATACTAAACGATGTAAATGCATTCAGATGGCAGTCGGGGGAGGAAATTCAGGAATCCTTAATTGAAACAATATACCAGGATGCTAAACGCATTGCCTCAAAATCTGTAAGTAAAAGAGGCAGCAAAAGGAGCTACAATCTGGACAGAACTATAGATCGTATAGTTACGAGCCGGATATTTGGTTTTCCTATCATGGTTTTTTTGCTTGCCGTTGTTTTTTGGCTGACTGTCGAGGGAGCCAATGTACCCTCAGGGCTGATTGCAGCTGTGCTTATTGATACAGTACATCCTGTGTTAAAAACGTTTGGTCTGTGGGCACATTTTCCGTGGTGGCTAAACGGGCTTCTGTTTGACGGAGTTTACCTTGCAGGTGCATGGGTGGTGAGTGTGATGCTTCCGCCTATGGCAATCTTTTTTCCGCTATTTACTGTGCTTGAGGATTACGGATATTTACCCCGTGTTGCATTCAATCTTGATAATATTTTCAGAAAAGTTGGTGCGCATGGTAAACAGGCATTAACTATGTCGATGGGTTACGGCTGTAATGCAGCCGGTGTTGTTGCAACACGGATAATAGATAGTCCACGGGAAAGAATTATAGCTATAATTACAAACAATTTTTCATTATGTAACGGACGTTGGCCGACACAGATACTAATTTCCACAATTTTCATCGGTTCGCTTGTTAAGTCTAATCTATCCGGATTAGTTTCTGCAGGAGCAGTTGTTGGTGTTGCAGTACTCGGTATAATATTTATGTTCCTGACATCGTGGGGACTTTCAAGGACTATTCTCAAAGGTGAGGCATCTTTATTTAGTCTTGAGCTGCCACCCTACAGGCCGCCTAGGATTCTGCAAACACTTTATACTTCACTTATCGATAGAACATTAATTGTTCTCTGGCGTGCTGTTGTTTTTGCTTTCCCTGCCGGCGCGGTTATCTGGCTTATTTCAAATATTCATATAGGAACAAGCAGCATTGCACAGTACCTTATAGACTTTATGGATCCGTTCGGACTTCTGATAGGTTTGAATGGTGTAATACTTCTAGCGTATATAATTGCAATACCTGCGAATGAGATTGTTATTCCCACCGTGCTAATGCTAACGGTAATTAACGCAGGGCTCACAGGTATTGGCAGCGGAGCAGGTGTTTTGTTCGAAGCTGATTCGCTTTCCGATACAGCATCTGTTTTACAGGCAGGCGGATGGACGCTTCTGACAGGTATTAACTTAATGCTTTTCAGCCTGCTTCATAATCCGTGTTCAACAACCATTTATACTATCTATAAAGAGACCAAAAGCAAAAAGTGGACAACAATTGCCACGGTAATGCCTGTTATTATGGGAATGGTTGTATGTTTAATAGTTGCCTTCTTGTGGAGAGTTTTTAGTTAGTTATCCCGTATGGGTGGGCTTTTGCCGCATTTTCCGGTTACGGGTTAAAAGCCGTAATACACAAGAAAAGAAATAAAAATCAAGAATCCTAAATTTCAAGTCCCACACTTTACTTCGAATGGCATTCCTTGTAATAACCTGAATTTATAGGTATTTTGCTTCAAAATCGTAAAAAATTTAAAATTTTGTCTCTAAAAGAAGTATACATTGTTGATGCAACGCGAACACCTATAGGCAGATATGGCGGTGCTTTAAAAGATGTAAGACCCGATGATATGGCGGCAGGTGTTATTAAAGAGATAGTCAAAAGAAATTTTGACGATAAGGATCTCAGCAAGGAAATTATAGAAGACGTAATTATTGGCTGTGCTAACCAGGCAGGTGAAGATAACAGGAACATTGCAAGAATGGCGGTTCTTCTTGCAGGGCTGCCATTATCAACGGCGGGAGTAACTGTTAATAGGTTGTGTGGTTCGGGCATGCAGGCGGTTGTAGACGGAGTGAGAACAATAGCAATGAATGAAGGTGATATTGTAATTGCCGGCGGAACCGAATCGATGACACGCTCACCGTTTGTTATGCCGAAAACAGCAGAAGCATTTTCAAGAAACGCTGTAATATATGATACAACAATAGGCTGGCGTTTCACAAACCCGCAGCTTGCAAAGTTGTATTACCCGTATTCTATGGGTGAAACAGCAGAGAATGTAGCATTGCAATATAAAATACCGCGCGGGCGTCAGGATGAATTTGCATACTATTCGCAGATGAAAGCAAAAAATGCTATACTTGCAGGCAAGTTCAAGGCAGAAATTACACCGGTCGAGATTATAACCAAAAACGAGACCCTTATATTCGATACCGATGAATTTCCGCGGCTCGATACTACCTTGGAGAAATTAAGAAAACTAAAACCGGCATTTGTAAAAGAGAACGGCACTGTAACACCGGGTAATTCATCGGGTATTAATGACGGAGCGTGTGCCCTGCTGCTTGCCTCCGGGGAAAAATGCAGAGAGCTTGGTTTCAAACCGCGTGCGAGATATGTAGCATCTGCGGTTGAGGGTGTAGACCCGTCAATGATGGGTCTGGGACCTATACCGGCAACCCGCAAGGTGTTAAAGCGTGCAGGGCTGAAACTTGAAGATATTGACCTAATTGAACTGAACGAGGCTTTTGCAGCACAGTCCATTGCATGTATCGATGAACTGGGTTTGGATACAGAAAAAGTAAATGTTAACGGCGGAGCCATTGCTCTCGGGCATCCTCTGGGTATGAGCGGTGCAAGGATTATTACAACGCTTCTTTATGAAATGGAAAAACGAAAACTGCGGTATGGACTTGCAACAATGTGTATTGGTGTGGGTCAGGGCATTGCAACAGTTTGGGAAATGGTATAAAGAGCTATAGGTTACAGATTACGGGTTAATATTTGCCCCGGTAAATTTTCAATGTTTTTAATTAACTTTGGGAATTGTAATTTTTTAAAAGATGTAAATACATAACACCACCATGAACGGTGAGATTAAAGAAGGTTCTGAAATTACAAGCTTGAATTTTCCAAACACACTTAGTGTTTTACGTATAGTCCTGTCTCCGGTTTTTGCAATTTTATTTTTATCCGGCTCTGTTTTATCTGCACAGGTGTCGTTATTGGTGTTTACAGTTGCCGCACTAACCGACTGGTACGACGGTTGGTATGCAAGAAAATACGGCTTTAGGACCCGCTGGGGCAGATTCCTTGACCCGCTTGCAGATAAAATTCTGACTTCAACCGCACTTATTTGTTTTTTATTATTAAAACATCAGGACGCCAGATTTTTCGGTGACGTGCAAATGCTGCGGCTTGAGATTTTGGTTGCAATAATTGTTGCAAGAGATATTGTTCTCACCGCGGTTAGGTCTTATAAAGAGTTAAAAGGCAGGGAGTTCAGTACTTCATTGATTTCCAAGGCCAAGACTCTAATACAAATGACATATATATTTGTTTTTATCTTCTTTTTTGTTGTAAATGTTTCAGGGGGCAGTGGTTTTTTAAATAACCTCTCGGAAGCATTCTTGTATACTAATCTTAACTATTATATCCTGATGCTGGTTGCATTATTAACGGTTGCAAGCGGTGTAGCTTATATTTTTGAATCGAGACCCCGCGCTGGAAAGTTAAGCGGGGCATAATACAAAATGAAGCTTTTTAAGAAAAAAAATCCCGTAAATAACGACTTTAAAGTCAGCTTCATTGTTAAAGCAATTGGAAGCGGTTTGTTTACCGGTTATACTCCGAAGGCTTCTGGAACCGTTGGCAGCCTTGTAGGGCTGCTTGTGTTTTTGATACCGGGATTTTCAGAGTTTCTCGTGCTCGAAATCGCAGTTATTTTGGGTTTTATTGTAGGTGTTTTTGTATCCGAAATTATGATACTTCGTTACGGCACCGACCCGCCAGAAATTGTTATTGATGAAATTGTCGGGTTATGGTTTACCTACCTGGTCGGATATCTTGTTTTTGAGCTTTTCTTCAAGGTCAAACCTTTCGATCCTACTTTTCAATTTCTAACTAAGGCTGTGTTCGGTATTATAGGCTTTGTTATATTCCGTTTCTTCGATATTATCAAGCTCCAGCCGGCAAAATATTTTGATGATTTAAAAAACGGTTACGGCGTGATGATGGATGATATTTCGGCGGGTCTTTATGCCGGTATTCTTTCTGCTGTAATTACTCACTTTGCATGGTATAAAATCATTGTTCCGTTCCTTAAATGAATGCTGCTGTAATTTCTATTGGTGATGAACTTCTCATCGGCCAGATAGCTAATACCAATGCCTCATGGATATCAGAAAAACTAACCGGTCTGGGAATCACTGTAGAACGGATTGTAACCGTTCCTGATTCAGAGAGGGATATTATTTCTGAGTTCAGAAAAGTTTTTGCTGAATATGACCTGCTTATTGTTACCGGCGGGCTGGGTCCCACGCATGATGATATAACAAAAAAGTGTATTGCGAAGTTTTTTAAGTCGAAGCTTGTTCTTAACAGAAAGGTGCTGAAATATGTTGAAAGCATATTCAAACGCAGGAAGATTGTTATGCCCCTGTCCAATTTAGAACAGGCAATGATTCCTAAAACAGCTGAAGCATTACCGAATCTAGGAACTGCGCCAGGGCTCTATATTAAAAGAAACAAGAAGATGTTCTTTGCTTTGCCGGGAGTTCCGTATGAGATGAAATATATCTTCGAACGCTCAATAGTACCGCACCTGAAAGCAGTTCAAAACCAAAGTAAACAGAAACATTGCATGCTTCATCGTATTTATCATACTATTGGTGTCGGGGAATCAGTACTCTCGGAATTGATTGGCAACACAGATGAATTGCTTAAGGCAGATTCAGGTTCAATGCTTAAACTTGCGTTTCTACCTTCAACTTTTGAAGTCAGGCTAAGACTGAGTGCAGAATCGGACAGTGTAAAGAAAGCATATAAATTATTAGAAACGGCTGAGAAAAAACTGGTTAAAAATGCTGGCAGATATATTTACTCATACGATCAGAGTCCGATAGAAAAGGTTACAGGTGAATTGCTGCGTAAGAAGAAACTGACCCTTGCAGTGGCTGAATCATGTACAGGGGGGCTTGTATCATCAAAATTAACCGATGTACCGGGAAGCTCGGATTATTTAATTTGTTCTGTATTAAGTTATTCTAACGATTCCAAAATTAAATTACTTGGTGTAAGAAAAGCAACTTTAAAGAAACACGGGGCAGTCAGTGAACGAACCGCAATTGAAATGGCTGCGGGGGTTAGAAGAATTTCTGGAGCGGATATTGGAATTTCTACAACAGGGATAGCAGGTCCAGCCGGTGCAACCAAGGCAAAACCGGTGGGTTTGGTTTGGATTGGCTATGCCGACAGGGGAAAACGGTTTGCAGAAAAATTTATTTTTGCCAAAGACCGTTTAATAAATAAAGAAGCAATGTCTAAAACAGCTATTAATATAGTACGCAGACAGTTGCTAAAACTATAGTTATGATAGAAATTAAAAACCTGAAAAAATCATTTGACGGTAATCATGTTCTTAAAGGTCTTAACCTTGATATACAAACCGGAAAGACGACAGTTATTATCGGTCCCAGCGGATGCGGGAAATCGGTTCTCCTTAAACATATTATAAGGCTTCTTAAACCCGATGAAGGTTCGATACTGATAGACGGGGAAGATATTACTGCAATGCCCGATAAGGACGTTTACAGAATCCGCAACCGCTTTGGTTACCTGTTCCAAAGTGCTGCACTTTTTGATTCGATGACCGTTGCCGAGAATGTAGGACTTGGACTTTCGGAAAACACTAATATGCCTCAAAGTGAAATCGATAAGATTGTAACCGAAAAACTTGGTCTTGTTGACCTGCAGGATATACAAAAGCTGAAGCCATCGGAGCTATCGGGCGGGATGAAAAAACGCGTGGGACTTGCACGGGCACTCGCCTGCTCACCCGAATATATTCTGTATGATGAACCCACTACAGGTCTTGACCCTATTACCGCAAACACAATAGACCTTCTTATCAGAGACCTTGCCGAAAAGCTGAAAGTTACCTCCATAGTTGTTACACATGATATATTCAGTGTTTACGAAGTTGCCGATTGGGTAGCAATGATGCACGACGGGCTTATATATTTTGAAGGGACACCGCAGGAGCTCGTGAATACACAGGACCCGATAATGAGGGAATTCCTTGAGAGGACAGACATTCACAAAACAAAGGTTTATAATCCCTGAATCATTTGTTATTCCCGCGAAAGCGGGAATCCATTGTTTCGTAACGTCACTGCCTGCGATAGGCAATCGAACTTTTTTCTGACAAAGAATTAACACCTCGATTTATCGAGGTGTATGTAAGAAGAAAATTGTTATTGTAAACCGTTTTTAACGGTTTTATTTTTCTTTATCCATGGGAAGAACCGAAGACATACTCCGCCAAATTAAAATCGCATCGTTTGTCTTAGAAAATCCCAATAGATTTTCTGAAGATGATTTAGCTAATAAGTTTATATTAGTGTTGCCACACTAAGACGTGATGCAAAGGCATTACGTGAGCTTGGTGTTAAAATCCATTCAAGGAAACGATATTTTGCAATTGAACACACTTCACTCTCTATTCTGAATGATTTAATTAGTAACTATATAGCTTTAAGCCAGAATTTTAAAATAAAAAATCTAAGGTTATTACGACAAAAATTTAACAATAAAACTTTAGGCATTTTTATAACCATTTGCC
Source organism: uncultured Ignavibacteriales bacterium (assembly GCA_964461265.1). Taxonomy (GTDB): domain Bacteria; phylum Bacteroidota; class Ignavibacteria; order Tepidaquicellales; family OLB5; genus CAYWTS01. The sequence continues at coordinate 5,192 of CAYWTS010000039.1, read as the reverse complement.
GTGCAATCAGGAAAAAACACCAACTCCAGTTTAACTACAGGGATAAAAGCTATACTGTTTCACCGCTTCTGTTAAATAAATCTCAAACCACTTTTCATCTCATAGCATATCATTTAAATGTAATTAAGTTTTTTAATCTTGAAAACATAAGCAACATTTCTGAGATTAAGAAAAGAAATGAATTTAAAGATTTACCCGATATTGATGCTATTTATAGAAATGTTTGGGGTTATTTTACAGGGGGGAATGAAGTAGATGTTAAGCTTAAGTTTTCTAGAGATATGGGTGAATACATTGAGGAAAAATTCTGGATGGAAAACCAAAAAATTGAGTACATAAAGGATAGAATTATACTCACTATGAGAGTAAAACTTTCATTTGAGTTTCTTTCCTGGGTAATTGGCTGGGGAGGAGAGGTGGAGATAATAGAGCCAAAGGAGCTGATGCAAGAGGTAATTCAAAAAGCAAAGGAAATAATAAATAAATATAAAGTGTAATCAGTTTCAAAAATTATTCGTAATGTGTCCACATGCGGATAATTTTTACTGTTTTAATATCTTCAATTACTTGATAAACAAGCCGGTGTTTTATATTTATTCTCCGGGAATAAGCTCCGGTTAGGTCACCGGTAAGTTTCTCATACGGTGGTGGTGTTTTAAAGGGGTTGGATTTTAATATTTTAATAAGTTCTTCTACTTTTTTCTTAAGACCTGACTTGCTTATCTTTTTTGCATCCTTTAACGCCTGACCGGTATATACAATTGTCCATTTTACCATTTTACCCCTTTAAAGCATTTTTCTATTGGTGTCTTTAGTCCTTCAATTATTGATTCACGCATTTTAGGAATTGAAAGAAGATATAAAGTTTCTTCAATTGACCGCCAGTCGTCTTCAGAAATTAAAATACCATTTACCTTTTCCCCCGTTATTTTAATGGGAAAATGAGTTTCCGATACTTCTTTTAGTAGATTGTGCAGTTTTTTACTTGCTTTTGTTTCGGGTATTGATGTCATTAGTTAATCTTTTTCAAAGTTATGAAGTTATTATTATATGTGCAATTAAGATCTGCGATATAGTTGTTTTCTACAAAAGATCTAATAACTTTATTAGCTATGTAATAATTCCGAGTATTGTGATAAAAACCAATCTATGTGGTTCACCGTTAAACGTCCTCTTCCCGTATGATAAAATTGGAATGCAATAATATTATCGTTTGAGTATACATAAAAACAATTAGCTTTTTTAAAATTGTCTATGGGGAAACCTTTAAAGTTTAAGTTTTTTAGAAGCAGGGTTTTTTCAAAAAAATCTTTAAATTCATTTGCTATACAAAAACAAAATATTATTAATTTTTGTTTATTTGATCTTTCATTTATAAAATCCCTCAAATATTTTTTTCGGGTTGTTAAATAATCTTTATATTCTTTTGGGTTTACACCAAATAATTTAAACGTTATACGATCATATGAAGTATTTATTCCTTTCTTCGGCAGTGCATATAAGTTTGTTGATAAGAAATTTTTTACCTTTTCAGACCCTAAATTGTCAGAAATACAATTAATTTTATAATTTTCATTCATTTTATTATTTAAGTATTTATATATTTTATATAATTGTGATTTTTCATCATCAATTTTCTCTCTTTCCTTAATGTAAGGGTATTTAACATAATATGACTGGAAATCTTCATTAGTCAATGTAAAAGGTTTTCCAATATTTTTATTATAGGTTTCTATGTAAACATCTAATTTTTCCTGCTCAATGTTTATATCACCAGTCCCACTACCACCATGTTCTTCAATGCCCATGTATATTTTGTCAGAATCTGGGTCGCCATAACCAATGAAATGGTTCATGGTTTCAAGATTAAGCTTTTGTTGTTCATTTAAATTATTCATGTACAAATATAGTTTAATGTGTTCATAATTTCTTCTCAAATTTTGAGAGAAAAAAATTGCTTTAAATACATAATTTTGTTAAAAAAATGACGGACAAATACTCACTTACTAGGATTAGAAGATATAAATACGATTTTATTAAAACATTTCTCCACGCAGTTTATAATAAAATTTTAAATTATAAAGAACTTACAATCACACATTTTGCAGGGTTAGAATCGTACGGCAATTATGGATTCAGTAATATTGTAATTACTTCTGAAAGCGATACAGGATTAGCTAAAATAAGAAATGACTGTGTTTACGTTTTCGCTGATTATAAAGGTAATAAATATCATATATCAGTAAATTTAACTTTCGAAAGCGACGGACACCAGCGTATCAATTTTGAATATTGGTTAAGGGTACTGGGCAGCGATGCTGATTCTATAAGAGCGGATGAACTTTCAGAATTTATAATTAGCGAATCGTTTAAACATTGTCCTTTAAGAAACAAGCTATTGAAGATTTATTTTGGTGAAACCGGTGATTATATAATTGATGAAATAAAAATTGAAAGTATAAAACCAGAGAATTTAGATGATTTATTCATTTCAGAACCTTTAAAATTTGAATTAGAAAGATTTTATGGTGCTGTAAAGAATTTTGGTTTGACTAAACAAAGATTAAGGTTTCTTTTAAGCGGTGAGCCGGGGACTGGAAAAACAAAAGCAATTTCTGCCCTAATGCATAGATGTTACGGTAAAGCTACAATTATTATAGCCGAGGGGGCTATTTCATTCAATGAACTCTTTGAAATCGCAAATGATTTTTCACCATCAATTATATGTTTAGATGATGTTGACCTTTATGTTTCGAACAGAGAGGATAAACTCAATAATAAATATTTCAGTGAGTTTTTAAATGCTTTAGACGGCATGATGAAAAATGATGTTTTTATTTTAGCTACAACAAATGATAAAACACTTGTTGATAACGCAGCTAAGAGACCGGGCAGATTCGATATGATACTTGATTTCACAAAACTGGATTCAAAATCATATATTAACTTAATAAGAACTAACTGTGTTAATGAGAATATTATTAACCTTTTTGATTCGGATATTATTACGGTTTTAAAAAGCAAAAAAGTTACGGGCGCCTACATAGTTAACCTTTTAAAACAGTTAGAATTGCAGTATAAATTAGACAAACAGACTAACCTGAAAGAGTATTTAAATAATCTCGTCGATTTAACTTACCAGGGATTTTATAAAAAAGTTGAAGAAAAGCAGTATGAATTCGGTTTTAATGGAAGTTAAAATAATTATAAGTTATTTTGTATAAAATTTAGGATTCTTGATATCACAGAAAAAAAATTGTTAAAACTTCTCAGAAAAATATATTTCCAGATATCTTATACCTATTATAAGAAAACAAAATTCACCAAGACGGTAACCGAAAAAGTTCTTGGTTATACGTTTACAGTTCCGCCCTCGGTTTTTAACCCTAAGATTTATTTCAGCAGTGAGATTTTCGGGAAATTCGTACAAGGTTTAGAATTATCGGGTAAAAAGATTCTTGATATGGGCTGCGGTTCAGGCATTATAAGTGTTGTCGCGGCTTCAAAAGGCGGTGAGTGTGTTGCTGCAGATATAAATCCCGATTGCGTTAAAACTACTATTAATAACATAAAGCGGAATGATTTTGAGGGAAAAATACATGTAATAGAGAGTAATTTGTTTGAGAATGTTACTGGAAAGTTCGATATTATTTTTTTTAATCCCCCCTATTACAAAGGGGTTCCGCGGAACGATTTCGAACGAGCTTTTCTGGGGGGTAAAAATTATGAGGTTATCAGGGAGTTTATTTCACGTTCTGCAGAATTTCTTAACGAGGGGGGCGTAATCTATACTATTATTTCTTCGGATATGGATATTAATACGCTGTTTAATTATTTTGTTGAATATGGGTTTGAGTCTGAAATTGTGCTGACCCAAAAGAAACTATTTGAAACGTTTTTTATAGTTAAATCGTTTTTGAGAATACAATATTAAAGCATGTTCAGAGCAGTATTTATATTTGCGCTTCTGTTATTACAGGGGTTTGTATATTACCAATTTATAAGGTTTTTAAAGACGACAAAATTTTACAAGCCATCACAGCGGTATTGGGCTTTGGTTCCGTTTTTACTCTTCAACATTCCCTTTATTGTTATTTCGCTTATTACCCGCGGCAGGTTTAATCCGCCAGTATGGTTTAATGATTACTTCATGTTTCCGTTTTATATATGGCAGGGAGCAACCTTTTTTATAGCAGTCTGGCTGCTTGCAGGAAAGCTTGTGAAGCTTCCATTCAAAATACCTATGCGGATAGTTAAAATATTCAAGCCGCTCAGGGAGAAATTAAAAACGCTTAGGCAGAAAAAAGCGGTACAAACAGTTGACTATTCAAGAAGAAAATTTGTGCGGTATACTACTTTTGCTGTTTCCTCCTATGCATTTGCTGCATCCGGTTATGCCGTTCTTAACCAGAACAATTGTGAAATAAATCAAAAGGATATAAAGATAAATAATCTGCCGGATGAATTAAAAGGTGTAACCATTACACTGATAAGCGATATCCATGCGGGGCAGTACATGAACGAAAGACAGATGCGTGATTACGCTGACAAGGTTTCTGAGCTGAAATCCGACATAATCTGTATTCCCGGTGATTTCGTGAATTTCCAGGCGGATGACGCACAATCGCTTGCCAGGGCTTTCAGCAGCCTTGATGCAAAACATGGAATATACGGCTCACTCGGCAATCACGATTTTTTCCAGAACCCCGATCTTGTTACTCAGGTTATTAATAATGAAAGCCCCGTACAAATACTGCGAAACCAGCACAGAAAGATTACAATAAAAGGCAAAGACCTTTACATACTCGGACTTGATGATACTATTTCATCGGGTGCAAATATGGACAGGGTTGTGCTTGATTATCTTGACAGGATGGGTGAATACCTGAGAAAAAACGAACCTACTTATGAAAGCTCACCTAAAATTTTGCTTTGTCACAAACCGTACGCTTTCGATAACATTGCTAAACGCAATCCCGACCTTGTGCTTGCGGGGCATACTCACGGGGGTCAGGTTGTTCCTATTAAGTTCGGCAGACTGAACTTATCGTTTGCTGCTGCCGTAAGCAAGTATGTTGAAGGTCTTTACCGGATAGGAAATTCCAGTATGTATGTCTCAAGAGGAATAGGGACAGTGGCACTGCCAATCAGAATAAACTGCCCGCCGGAGATTACCAAGATAACGCTGGTGT
>CAYWTS010000038.1:0-17500 GCA_964461265.1 uncultured Ignavibacteriales bacterium | reverse complement strand
CCCGATATTGACCGTGTTTACATGACAGCTCTTCAGGCAATGACCGGCTCCGGCGGCTGGCCTATGTCGATATTCCTCACACCTGAACTTAAACCATTTTACGGTGCTACTTATATACCACCCGTTGCAAAATACGGGCAATCGGGCTTCCCTGACGTTATCAAAGGCATTGATAATGCATGGAAAAACCGCAGAGAAGAAATTTTAAATTCCGGAAATAAAATAATTTCTTACCTTGAATCGTTAAGCCAATCTAAAACAGAATATTCTGAATTAAACGAAAGTATTTTCTATAAATGTTTCAGGCACTGTGAACAGGTTTTTGATGATGTTTACGGGGGATTTGGCGGTGCACCTAAATTCCCAAGACCGGTTTTATTTAACTTTTTATTGAGATACTATAACAGATATAAAGAACAAAAAGCTTTGGATATGGTTACATTTACACTTGAGAAAATGGCTAAGGGCGGAGATTATGACCAGCTTGGAGGTGGATTCCACCGCTATTCGGTGGATAAGTTCTGGCGTGTCCCGCATTTTGAGAAGATGTTATATGACCAGGCACAGCTTGCAATATCATACATAGAAGCTTATCAACTAACCGGGGACAGCTACTTTGCAGAAATAGCAAAAGATATACTGAATTATGTTGATACTAACCTTACCGATAAAGCTACAGGCGGATTTTATTCAGCCGAAGATGCTGAATCCCCGCTTAATACGGATAATCCAATTGAGAAACGCGAAGGGGAATTTTATGTTTGGGAAAAAAAAGAAATAATAGAGGTACTCGGTGAAAAAAACGGAGATATTGTTTCATATTACTTCGATATCGGTGAAAGAGGCAACGTTCCTGCTGGTTCTGACCCGCATAATGTTTTTACGAATAAAAATATTCTCTATATTTCTAAGTCGATTTCCGAAACAGCTAACCATTTCAATTTATCAACCGATGAGACTGACAAAATAATTACCGAATCAAAAAGGATATTATATAAACATAGAGCTAAAAGACCTGTACCTCATCTTGATGATAAAGTCCTTGTATCATGGAATGCTTTGATGATTTCCGCCTATGCTAAAGCCTACCAGGTATTTTATGAAGAAAAGTATCTTAACTCAGCAAATTGCGCAGCAGATTTTATTATAGAAAAACTATACAATCACGAAGAACACATACTTTTACACAGATGGAGAGACGGTGAAGCAAGGTTTGAAGGCACACTTTCGGACTATGCCTTTTTTGTCCAATCATTAATCGATTTGTATGAAACATGTTTTGATAATAGGTATCTTGAAATAGCATTGAAACTTATTGCAAAAACAATTGAATTATTTTATGATGCTGAAAATGACGGCTTTTTTGATGTTTCGGGCAATGATAAAAGTATTCTTGTTAAAACAAAAGAAGATTACGATAGTGCAGAACCTACGGGTAATTCCATAGCTATACTAAATTTACTCAGGTTAGCACAATTTATTGATAGCAATGAATTATATGAAAAAGCTGAAAAGTCTTTAAAGCAATTTTCAGGTAAAATGTCATCACAGCCATTTGCTATGCCCCAAATGCTCTGTACTTTGGATTATTATCTAAACAAACCAAAACAAATTATAATTGCAGGTAAGAAAGATAACAGGACTGCACAGGAAATGATTAGAGAAGTTCAACAGCGATTTATTCCGAATAAAGTATTAATCTATACTACTCACAATGAGAAAAATAAATTAATTCCTTTCCTTGACAAAATTATCAAACCCTCCGAAAAAACTCTTGCTTATGTATGTGAGAATTATGCATGCAAGCTGCCTGTTGAGAGTGTTGAAGAGTTGAAAAAGTTATTATTTTAATAATATCTCAAACAGGGGGTTGTAACCCCTTGTTGTATTATTACCCGCTTACCCACGGGCATGCGGCAAAGTGCCCGTTTCTTTTTTCTTCAAGCAGAGGGACAGCATCGGCACAGGTTGGTTGTGCTATAGGGCAGCGTGTTCGGAAACCGCAGCCACTGGGCTTTCTAAGCGGAGTGGGAACGTCACCGGTTAAAATAATCCGTTCCTTGTTTCTGCGGGCGGGATTCGGCAGAGGCACAGCTGAAAGCAGCGCCTTGCTGTATGGATGGACAGGATGGTGATATACTTCTGCACCTTCTCCAACTTCAACTACATTGCCAAGATACATCACTGCTATTCTGGAACTTATGTGCTCCACAACCGAGAGGTCATGAGCAATAAATAAAATGCTCAGGTCAAATTCCTTTTGCAGTTCCTGAAGCAGATTGATTACCTGTGCCTGTATTGATACGTCAAGTGCCGAGACCGGTTCATCTGCGATTATTAATTTGGGATTAGTAGCAAGTGAGCGTGCGATTCCTATTCTTTGCCTTTGCCCGCCGGAAAACTCATGCGGGTAACGTTTCGATTGTTCTGCCTGTAAACCTACTCTGTCAAGAAGCCACGCAATTCTATCCATACGCTCTTTTTTGTTCATTTTTGTATGGTAAATAAGCGGTTCTTCTACAATCTGCCCCACAGTCAACCTTGCATTGAGCGAAGAATACGGGTCCTGGAATATCATTTGTATTAAGCCTCGGTATTTACGTATTTCTTTTTTGTTAAGTTTTATAAGGTTAATTTCACCTTCATCGGTATTCATCCAAATATCACCTGATATTTCTACTTCCGGGGAACCGAATCTCAGAATATTTATAATTGCTTTTCCAACGGTAGATTTGCCGCAGCCGGATTCTCCAACCAGCCCGAGTGTTTCGCCTTTTTTCATTTCAAAGCTTACACCGTCAACGGCTTTTATCTCGGCAACCTTGCCGAGGAACACGCCCCCGTGAACAGGGAATTTAACCTTTAAATCTTTTACTTCTAATATGTTTTCTGGATTCATTATTTGTGCATAAAAATTACTCGTGCCTCGATTGTTTATGTAATATTAGTCGTGGCACGAGTTATCATTTTGTTATTAAAACAAATGGCATCTAACCCACCTGTTTTTTTCAATTTCTTTTAACTCCGGTTCTTCTGTCCAGCATTTATCCATTACTTCTGTACATCTTGTACAGAATTTGCATCCTTTGGGTAATTCGAGTATATGAGGTATTATACCGGGAATTGCCTGCAGCACACGGTGTGCTTCTTTATAAGGGTCAGGCAATGAGGAAAGAAGCCCTTTAGTATAGGGATGTTTTGGTTTCTGGAAGATACTGAAAACATCCCCCACTTCCTGTATTTTTCCGCCGTACATTACAATTACCCTGTCACAGATTTCAGCTACTACACCAAGATTATGCGTTATCAAAACAATAGCGGCATCTTTATGCTGGCTCTTTAATTTAAGCATGAGGTCAAGAATCTGTGCCTGTATAGTTACGTCAAGTGCAGTTGTTGGCTCATCTGCAATTAAAAGTGAAGGATTGCATGCAAGTGCCATAGCTATCATAACCCTTTGCCTCATTCCTCCCGAAAACTGGTGCGGGTATTCTTTAATCCTTTTTTCAGCGTCCGGTATGCCGACAGCATCAAGCATTTCAACTGCTTTTTTCTCTGCTTCTTCTTTAGAAATATTTTCATGTCTTAAAATAACTTCCATTACCTGGTCACCTATTTTCATTACGGGATTTAATGATGTCATCGGTTCCTGGAATATCATTGCAATTTCATTCCCCCTGTATTTATGCATTTCTTCGTAAGTGAGTTTCAACATATCAACACCTTTGAACAGTACTTCACCCGAAACAATTTTACCCGGCGGGTCAGGTATAAGGCGTGTTATGGAATAAGCAGTTACCGATTTCCCCGAGCCCGATTCACCGACAATACCCAGCACCTCGCCTTTATAAATATCGAAGCTTACGTCATCGACCGCTTTTGCCGGAACCTTATCTTTTAACTTCTTATCTTCATCGTAAAATTTTTTGGTTATTCTATCGGTTTTATATTGTTCACCTTCAAGCAGCTGTTTATCGGTGGCTTCAACAAAAAAGTATGTACTCAGGTTTTTTATTTCAACTAATTTTTCCATTTTATTACCTCAATCTCGAATAAACTTTCGGGTCAAATGCTTCACGGATTGCCTCGCCAATAAATGTAATTAAAAGCAGCGTGCAAAACATTGCCGAAAGCGGTGTTAAGATCAGCCACCATTTCTCTATGTTTGCCAGTCCCTGCTGCATAAGCTGTCCCCAGCTTGGGGTTGGCGGCGGTAATCCAAATCCAAGGTAATCTAAAGCAACAAGAGAGAATATATTGGCAACTATTGCAAACGGAGCATAGGAAATTACAGGTGTTAAAGAGTTGGGAAGTATGTGTTTAAATATTATTGTTCTGTTCTTAGCACCCATCGAATATGCTGCTGAAACATAATCCCTGGCTTTTTCCCTGTAAGTTTCACCGCGTATGTAATAGGTCATAGATATCCATGTAAACATGCTGAGTATTATTATTAGCAGAAAAAAATTAGGTTGCACTATAGAACTTATAATAATAATTACATAAAGAAACGGAAGTGTACTCCAGATTTCAACAAGTCTTACACCCAGAATATCTATTTTACCTCCGAAAAACCCGAAAATTGACCCAATAGTAATACCTATTGAATAAGCAAAGAAAACAACTATCAGGGCAAACGACAAACCAATATTAAAACCATAAACAAGACGTGCAAATACATCTCTTCCGCGGTCATCGGTTCCTGCCCAGTGTTTCCATGACGGAGGTTGTGTGGTTTCACCCTTCAACTCGTCAAGAAGATTTTCGTTTGGTCCGTAGGGATAAAACGGCATTAACACCCAGTTACTGCTGTTATCGTTACTGAACTGGTCTTTTAACATCCTGTAATTGGCTTCACCCTGCAGCGGTTTATTATCCTTATCTGTTTGTTTAAAGAATTCACCCAGGTAAGTTTTAAAAATGGGGAAATAAAAACTTCCGTTATATCTTACAATAAGTGCATCCCGTCCTACAAATAACGGCAGGATAAATGAAATAAAGTAACAAATCAGGATAATGATAAATGAATAGTATCCCCGTTTTAAGGTTTTAAATTTCCTCCATCTCTTTTTAAAAATCGAAGCTGAAACTTTTTTATCTTTTGATTTTTCTGAATTATTATTTTTGTTCCTGTCGTTTTCCATTATGAATATTTATTTAAATCTTATACGCGGATCTACCAAAGCATAAAGCACATCTGAAATTATATTTCCAATCATTAAAAGCAGAGAAGAAATAACCAGTATTCCCATTGTCACGGGATAATCTCTCTGAACTATCGATTCGAATCCCAGTAAACCCATACCGTTAATGTTGAATACTCTTTCAATCAGCACACTGCCTGCCAGTATGAGTGACAGGAAATGTCCTAAGCCGGTGCATATCGGGATAAGCGAATTTCTCAATGCATGTCCGAATATCACTCTTTTTTCAGAAAGCCCTTTTGAATATGCTGTTCTTATATAATCCTGGCTTAAACTTTCAATAACGGTATTTTTTGTTAAAATAGTTAGAGTAGCAAAATGACCGAGCATATAGCTCATAACCGGAAGTATGGTATGATGGATCTGGTCCCAGATTTTTCCCCAGAATGACATAGATTCCCAGTCGGGTGAGCGGAAACCGCCCAGCGGAAATACATCCCAGAAACTGCCTCCGCCGAACAAGACGAGCATCATAGCACCAAAGGCAAAACCGGGTATAGAATACCCGATAAATACAATTGCGGAGGAAATAATATCGAATTTAGAACCGTTGTTGACAGCTTTATATACACCCAGAGGGACACAAACAAGATAAGTTAACGTAAATCCTATTAAACCAAAGTATATTGAGACAGGGAAACGGCTTACAATTGTATCCAGTACCGGTTCCTGGTAAACATAACTCCTGCCAAGGTTAAGTCTCAACAGATTACCTACCCAGTTGATGTATTGAACATAAACGGGTTTATCGAAACCATAAAATTTCTTTAGTTCATCTATTGCAGTCTGTGGTATGTTTTGAGTAGTACCGGTGACATCCCCAGATTCTCCCGGACCTCTGCCGCTTCCATACCTGATTTTCATCAATTGAAGCTCGAGCGGCCCGCCGGGTACGAACTGTAAGATAGTAAATGTAATCAGCGTTATTCCCAGAAATGTAGGAATTATTAATAATATTCTGCGGATAAAATATGCGGTCATATTAAAATTTTATTTTACAAACTCGTGCCGCGGCCTGTTATGAATAAATCGAGGCACAAGTAAAAAGTCTTTATTTATTCAAAATAATAGTTTCGCCTTTATTTTCGCGTTCTGCAACATCGAGCCAGAATTTATTTAAAACTTCGCCGGTTTCCATCTTTTTGCTTTTATCGTTAACAGCTGCAAGGTATTCGTCATATTTTTTCGGGTCAAGCCACCACATCTGGAAAATAGGAACTTCTGCACTGGAATAATAATCATCAAACCTGCATACAATCCATTCAGGCATTCCGAATTTGTTATGCCATGCAAGTCTGATATAATCGGCATACCAACCAAATACATAAGGCTGTGTGGCAACAAAAATACTGTCGATTGCCCTTACATATTTTACTCTGGCTTTCTTATCATATTCAAGATTGTATTTCTCTGCAAGATTATCTACTTCTTTGCTTTTGAAACCTGTCCAATTAGTTGAATTTGGATCATCTGCAGTTCTTGAAATAATGTTGAAATCAAGCGATGGCGGATTCTGTCCGGCCCATGCAGCCATTATCATCGTAAAATTCCGTTCATTGCCGATTTTAAAGTTAGTAGTTCCGTCAACCTGTTTCAGGTTTAATTTAACACCTGCTTTTTTCAGGTCTTCCTGGTATATAGTGAGAAATCTTTCCTGTGAGGGCTGGGTAAAAGGCAGTTCCAGCTCTAATACTTTACCGTCTTTCATCCGGTAACCCTCGGAATTCTTTTGTGTATAGCCGGCTTCCTCAAGCAGCTTAATCGCTTCGTCAAGATTGAATCCTACCACGGGATTATTCGGATTTGCATAAGGTGTTGCCGGAAAAGCGGAATTAGTAGGTTTATATTCATTAAAGAATAATTTTTCATTGAACTTTTGCCTGTCATATAAAAGCTGGAATGCTCTTCTGATTCTGATATCATCGAATGGAGGTTTCCGCATATTTAATGCTAACCCCGAAAGACCTGCGGGATTCTGGTTGAAAATCTTCCTTTTCTGTACCACACCTCTTTTAACATCATCAAAATCCGATTTCTCAATCCACCACTGAGCCCTGTTAAACTGGTAAACATCAGTTTCACCCTTTTTAAATTTTTCAAGCATAAGGGTTTCGTCCTGTACAACATCGGTTTTAATAATGTCAAAATTATTAAGTCCAATTGCAAATCTTTCTTTCTCTCCCCAATAGTCACTTCTTCTTCTTAAGGTGATTGAACGTCCTTTATCCACGTCTTCTTTTTGAACATAGTAAGGACCTGAGCCGGGAACAACATCGTAATTATATTTTTCAAGATATTCCTTCCCTGTTATGTTGCCGATAATATGAGCGGGTAATATTTTGAAACCTCCCGCCATATTAAAATATATCCAGCCGTCTTTCTTGGCTTTGAAGCTCACTATATATTTACTCTCTGCAACCGGGGCTTCCAGGCTTTCGAGCCATATTTGTGATGTACCGGCGAGATTTGTCGGATCTGTCATCAGTTTCCAGGTTGCTAAAACATCCTCGGCAACCACCGGTTTGCCATCTGCCCAGCGGGCATTCGGATTTATTCTGAACTTGTATGTTCTCTTATCGGGAGAAATATACCAGTGTGTTGCAAGACGAGGTGTGTAGTCTTCGTTCACCGGATCACTGTCTAATAATGATTCATAGACAAGCCGCTGCATCATTCTTGTATAATATGAATTTTCATCTTTACCGTAAGCACGAAGTGAAGGGGGGAAGTCAGGTATAGACCAAGTTATCATTCCGCCTTTTACAGCTTTAGGGTCACCAAGGTAATTATATTTATCATTTGTTGACCAGCCTTCTCCGCCTTTAAATCCTTCACCGCCCTGTTCGGCTGGAACAGTCGGGTCAGCTCCGGGGGGTGTATCAAATTTTTTAATGGATATCGGTTTAGTATCAATTTTACCTTTCGGTTTATCGTTACTACCGCACCCTATGAATAGCTGTGTAATTAATATAATAGCTATTAAACCGATAAAATATTTAACTTTCATTTTTTATAATCTCCTGAATAGATTGAGTTATTTAATTGTATATAGTATTTATGTACAAATATCTTAAATATCTGTTTATATTAAAACTGAAAAAATAAAAATTAACAAATTCTTGGTAGCTGCTCTCCGCTCAGCATATCAACTATCCTGGAAGCACCTATTTTGCTTTTCATTGTAACTATGCCTTTATTCATTCCATTTACATTCCCGATATTTGATGCGTTCTCGGTGCTATTATCAGACTTTAATATATCAAGAACCTTATCAGACTGATTACGGGGAACGAATAATACAAACCTCCCTTCGTTTGCAACATACATCGGGTCAAAACCCAGAATTTCACATGCTCCCTGAACATCTTCTTTTACCGGAATTGATTTTTCATCTAAACTGAATCCCAGCTCAGAAGATTCTGCTAACTCAACCAAAGCACTCGAAAGCCCGCCGCGTGTCAGGTCTCTCATACAATGAATTTCAATATTGTTTTCTATTATTTTTTGTACAATATCGTTCAATGGTGCACAATCACTTTGTATTTGTGTTTCAAATTCCAATCCCTCTCTTACTGCCATAATAGCTATACCATGTCTGCCAATATCACCGCTGAGTATTATAGAGTCGCCCTCTCTTATTGAAGCGGGATTAATTTTTAATTTATGTTCAATAAAACCGATACCTGAAGTATTGATAAATATCCCGTCGCCTTTTCCTTTATCCACTACTTTAGTATCACCTGTAACAATTCTAAGTCCGCAATTCATAGCTGCTTGTTTCATCGAATGAACTATCTTCCACAAAGTTTCCATTGGAAAACCTTCTTCAATAATAAAACCTGTACTTATATAAACAGGTTTTGCACCGCTCATAGATAAATCATTTACCGTTCCGTAAACCGAGAGCGAACCTATATCACCTCCGGGGAAAAAAAGCGGCTGAACAACATAGCTATCGGTAGTGAAGGCAATTTGTTTTCCTAGAATGTCTACAACGGCACTATCATGAATTTCTTTTTCCGGAATTTCACTAAACTCCGGCATGAACATTTTTTTTATCAGGCTGTTCATTAGTTTCCCGCCGCCTCCATGAGCAAGAAGAACAACAGGGTATTGTTCAATTGGTATCGGGCAGGATAGTGTCAATTGTTTTTGTTTCATCTTATTTTTTTATACTTATAATACGCTGCACATGCGCCCTCGCTTGAAACCATCGGAGCACCCAATGGTTTTTCAGGAGTGCATTTTGTTCCGAATGCGGAGCATTCATTAGGCTTTTTAATTCCCCGCAGTACTAATCCCGCAATGCACTCCGGACTTTCTTCAGCTGTTATTGAGCCAACATCAAATTTCAGTTCTGCATCGTATTCTTTGTATTCATCTCTTAAACCAAGCCCGCTATGTTCAATTTCACCAACACCGCGCCATTTTCTGGGAACAACTTTAAAAACATCATTAATAAGCTTCTGTGCTTCAATATTTCCTTCTGCCCGCACAGAACGGGTATATTGGTTTTCAACAACGAACCTCCCTTCTTCAAGCTGTTTAATACACATGTATATTCCCTGCAGTATATCTACAGGTTCAAAACCTGTAACAACAATAGGCACTTTATATTTTTCTGCTATGGGAGGATATTCATTGTAACCCATTACTGTGCAAACATGCCCTGCGGCAAGAAAACCCTGTACGCGGTTATCGGGTGAGGAAAGTATAACTTCCATTGCGGGAGGAACAAGCACGTGCGATACAAGTATCGAAAAATTTTTCATTCCCAGCTTTTTTGCCTGAAAAACTGTCATTGCATTTGCAGGTGCTGTGGTTTCAAAACCAACAGCAAAGAATACTATTTCTTTTGCAGGGTTATTTACTGCAATCTTTAGTGCATCCATTGGGGAGTAAACCATACGCACATCACCCCCTGAGGCTTTGATGCTTAATAAATCGCTCTGAGAGCCGGGAACACGCAGCATATCGCCGAAAGAACAAAAAACTACATCAGGACGGGAAGCTATTTGAATGGCTTTGTTGATAATTTCAACAGGTGTAACACAAACGGGACATCCAGGACCATGGACTAAGGTTATTTGAGAGGGGAGAAGCTCATCTATACCGTATTTTACTATTGAATGCGTTTGTCCGCCGCATACTTCCATAATTGTCCAGGGTTTCGAAGTAATCTTTTTTATTGCTTCGGTGAAACCTTTTGCAGTTTCAGAATCACGATATTCATCCAGGTATTTCAACCCGTATTATCTCCCTCGTTCAGTTCACCAAGATCGTCCATTTCTCTCAGGTATTCAAATACTTTGTTTGCTTCATCTTCATCCAGCACACTTAAAGCAAATCCAACGTGAACAATTACATAATCATTCTTTTTTGCTTCGGGAACGTATGCAAGATTAACATCCTTTAATATTCCCCCAAAACTGACTTTGCCCATTCTTTCAAAGTCAGAGCCTGTGATTTCCAATATTTTACCGGGTATTGCTAGACACATTGTTTTGTGTTAATTATTCGTGCCACGACTTATTTAAATCCAGTCATGGCAAGAGTGAAAAATTTAATTTAGTTAAAATTTTAAATATGCTATCTGCCCCAGCGATATACCTCCGTCATTTGTTGGTACACGCTGATGCCAGTAAGGTTTAAATCCGTTTTTAATTAATGCTGTAATAGTTTTTTCTATCAAATATTTATTCTGGAAACAACCTCCCGAAAGCACAACTTTTTTCAGTTCAGCATTTTGTGTAATTTCGATAATCATATTAACAAGTGAATTATGAAATTTGGCAGATATTATATCTTTATCTAATTTTTTATTATATTTATCAGTAATTACTTCCAGCACAACAGGTGACCAATCAATAATATATTTAGTTTCACCAGGTATATCACTTTTAGTAATACCGAAAACATAATAATCATCTGTATCAGGTGAAATTGCAAATTCAAGTTCCATTGCAGCCTGACCTTCAAAGCTCGAGTACCTGCTTACACCTGAAATAAAGGATATTGCATCAAATAGCCTTCCAATGCTTGATGTAACCGGAGAGTTAACATCTTTTTCAAGCATCTGACATATTATTTTCAAATCATTTTTATTAATGTCATTGAAAATTTTGTCTAACAGCCCTTCGTTTAAGTTTAGACTTTGTATTAACGATTGTGCTGTTCTCCATATCTCTTTAATTGCTTTTTCACCTCCGGGCAGCTTAAAAGTTTTTAAATGTGCTATTCTTTCAAATTTACTGCCTGTAACTTTTAAAAACTCACCTCCCCAGATGGTGCCATCTGTTCCGTAACCGGTTCCATCCCAGCTTATACCGAGCACTTCTCCATCTATTTCATTTTCAGCCATGCACGAAAGTATATGTGCATGGTGATGCTGAACCTGTATTAACTGTTTTCCGGATTTTTTTGCATATTGAGTTGAAATATAATCAGGGTGAATATCGCTTACAATAGTATCAGTCTGGACATCGTATATATTTTGCAGGTCGGTTATGACTCTCGTGAATGCGTTATATGCTTCTGATGTTTCAAGGTCACCTATATGCTGGCTTATGAATGCATTGTTTGCCACCGATAAGCAGATTGTATTTTTTAGGTGAGCACCTACAGCCAGAGCAGGTTCTGCTTTCCGGCTTATGTTAACCGGCAGGGGAGCATAGCCTCTTGCACGCCTCATTATCATTTCACGGTCATAAATTATTCTTGCAATCGAATCGTCAACATGACGCTTTATTGGTCTGTTGTTTACTAGGTAGTAATCTGCTATTCCATTTAACCTTGTTAGAGCTTCGTTTTCATCAATACAAATGGGTTCATCGGAAATATTTCCGCTTGTTGCCACTACGGGGAATCCAAGCTGCTTCATCAATATATGGTGAAGCGGTGTGTAAGGAAGCATTACACCAAGATATGGATTATTGGGTGCAATATATTCAGAGACTGATGAGTTTTGTTTTTTTATATTAAGTAAAACTATCGGAGCCTCAGGTGATAGCAGTAGTCTTTTTTCTGATTCCGATACCTCACATAATGCTTCAATACTATCTAAATCGGGAAACATCAAGGCAAGAGGTTTTTCTTCACGGTGTTTCAGATTTCTTAACCTTTTCACAGCCTCATCGTTCCCTGAATGAACGACTAGATGGAAGCCACCTAAACCCTTTAATGCCAGTATTTTGCCTTTTTTAATTTCTTCCGCACATTTCAGAATTGCCTCATTGAATTTTTTAATCACTTTACCTTTTTTATCCCAAAGTTCAATGTGCGGCCCGCATTTCGGACAAGCATTCGGTTGTGCATGAAACCTTCGGTTTAACGGATTTTCATATTCGGCTTTGCACTCATCACACATTTTAAAAATTTTCATTGTCGTATTGCATCTGTCGTATGGCAGCTTTTCTATAATACTGAAACGGGGCCCGCAATTTGTACAGTTTGTAAAAGGGTAAAGGTATCTCCGGTTAGACGGATCGAATATATCATTTAAACATTCATCACAGGTTGCAATATCAGGCAGCACGAGAACAGTTTTACTGCCCTTTTCTTTGCTTTCACGTATTTCAAAATTATTATAACCAACAGGGTCAAGGAATGAAGATTCAAGGCTTTGAATGTAGGAACGGGGCGGTTTTTCGTTTTGAATTTTAAGTAGGAATTTATCTAATATTTTCTTTTCTCCCTCAGTTTCGATAAAAACACCCTGTGAGGAGTTAATAACCCAGCCATTCAGCATCATTTCAGTTGCAAGTCTATAAACAAAAGGTCGGAACCCGACCCCCTGTACAGCTCCCAATATTTTAATACGTAAGCGTTTTATCATTTTTTACCAGAAACTTTTTCCTCTAGCCAGTTACACCATTTTTCAATGCCTTCACCGGTTGTTGCCGAGGTTTCAAAAATTAATAAGTCCGGGTTTATTTTCAGAGCGTTTGTTTTGAGCACCTCAATATTACAATTAAGATATGGTAGGAGATCGGTTTTGTTAATAATCAGAATGGAAGCATTTAAGAACATTCGCGGGTACTTTAATGGTTTATCGTCCCCTTCGGTTGTGCTTGCAATTACTACTTTTAAATCCTCGCCAAGGTCATACGCAGCGGGGCAAACAAGGTTACCTACATTTTCTATGAACAGCAGTTTTGTTTTTGTAAGGTCAAGACTTGTTAAAGCATCTTCAACAAGCTTTGCCTCAAGGTGGCACGCACCATTAGTTACTATCTGTACTACAGGCACATTATACTTAGCTACGCGCTCGGCATCTATGCTTGTCTGTACATCTCCTTCAATAATAGAAACAGGGATTTTATCTTTTAAATGTTCCAGAGATTTTTCAAGCAAGGATGTTTTGCCTGCACCGGGAGAACTAACAAGGTTTATTGTAAGGATTTTTTTACTCCTAAGCAGTTCCCTGTTTTTACCGGCAACCTCGTCATTTTTTTCAAGTATTTTTCTTTCTATTGTTATAATGCTCATTTTTTATTATTTACTTACCGCTGTAGGGTATACATGTCTGTTGCAAACAGGAACTCCAGCGGGAAACCCATGTTATTTGTAATTAGTTAACAAACGGTCTGCCCGGAGGTCAGACCCTACAAGAGTTATTACTTTTTCAATTATTATTATACTCATACTGTAATCCCTTCTTCTGCTAATTCAACTTCAATAATCTGTAATTCCGTTCCTGATAATACTTCAGTATCAGAGCTTCCGCAGCTTTCACAAATTCTTAGACCGAACTCATTGTAAGATTCATCACCACAAATTTTACATTTAAGTTTGAATGGTATTTTTTCTATTAATAACTTTGACGATGAAAGTTCGGTGGCGGAAGTGATTGCAGTATAAGAAAATTCCAGGGTATCAGCAACAACACCCGATACTTCACCAATCTTAAGTCTGATACCCCTAACATTTCCAAGATTTTCATCCGTTACTGACTGTCTGATAATCTCAACTATATTTTGTGCAATTGAAAGTTCGTGCATAATAGTAATAGTTATCTATACAAATATAATTCTTAAGCATATAGCTAAAAAATGACATAGGTCATAAAATTACGTTTCTTAATTACATAAATTTGTTGTTTTTTAAATAGAATTGAAATATTTAGGGAATACAAATATTCTTTAGTAACTCTTATAATTCTGTAACCATAAACAATATTTTCCGATTAATTTGTTATCATTACGGAAACGATTATCGAAGCCTGGCTATTATACCAGTTCATGTTCTTTTTTCTCAAGCCAAAGGTGCAGTATATCGGTAGCTCTTGAAACAAAGAGCGGTATCTTAGCTTTAATAAACGGACTTAAACCTTCGCGGATTTCATTTTTGTGTTCAATATCGATGGCGAGTATTCTTATTTCGGAAGGAAATTTAAGATTTTGTTTTTTTGCCTGGCAAATTAGCTCAGACAAACCGGTTGAATCGGCAGTAGATGATACGGTTTTATTAAATTCTTCGCAGGTTAATTCAAAAATATCGCCTATTCTTTTCTTGCGTTTCGTGAGCGAATCGAGTATCAAAACTTTCTGGTAATTTTCCAGTAAATCGATAAGTGCAAAACCTGCAATAGAAGCTTCAAATACATCTATATCATTAATAAAAATAGTTTTAAGTTTTCTTGCAGTTATCAAAGCGGCTGCAGAGTCGCCCATTATATTATTTCCAAAAGCAAGGACGAGTATTTTATTTTTTAAAAGTGACATCAGTTATTATACCATAGGCTTCTTATACATAGAACAGGGGGTTGCACCCCCCTTGTTCGAAAAGATAATATTTAGCTTACTGCTAATCTCTCTTTTTATAATCAATTAGATTTTTCTTGCTGTCGAAAATCCTCAGTTCGATAGGCATACTGCCGGGCAGTGAGTGTGTTGCACAGCCGAAACAGGGGTCGTAAGACCGGAATGCCATTTCAATCATGTTTAAGGTAGCATCGGTTACTTCAGTACCCTTCTTGATTAAACCCATGGCTGCCTGTTTTATTGACATAGAAATAGCAGCATGGTTATTTGTAGTGCCAACTATTAGATTAGCTTTTTTGATAATTCCTTTTTCATCTGTAATGTAATGATGAGTTAATGTTCCTCTCGGTGCTTCTACGATACCTACGCCTTCCGAAGGAATCTCAGTTGGTATAACGCGATAGTCTGTAGATGTAATTTCAGGGTCTGTAATTAGTTCCATTACCCTTTCTGCAGCATACTGAAGTTCTATAATACGTGCCCAGTGAGTTGCAAGCCTGTAATGAACAGGTTTTTTACCCGAGCGGTCGCCCGTTAAAGTTTCATAGTATTTTTCGTATTCCGCCTGTGCCAAAGGTGTAGCCATACCATCAGAGGCATTCAGCCTTGACTGCGGAGTAGCTGTATAAACACCGGAGTCTTTGCCATCTACAAAACCTTTCCACCCAATTTTTTTTAGGTAAGGATATTTGAGGTAATTCCATGATTCCGTATGCTCGGAAACATGGTTGAGATAATCTTTGGGTTCATACTTGCAGAATTCGTTGCCATCAGGATCTACCACCCTTACCTTACCGTCGTAAAAATTAACTTTATTGTTTTCATCAACCAACCCCATTGAATAGGTCTCATGTT
This sequence comes from uncultured Ignavibacteriales bacterium, assembly GCA_964461265.1. Classification (GTDB taxonomy): domain Bacteria; phylum Bacteroidota; class Ignavibacteria; order Tepidaquicellales; family OLB5; genus CAYWTS01. The sequence continues at coordinate 1,680 of CAYWTS010000038.1, read as the reverse complement.
TATAAGGACCGTTTAATATCAAGTCCACGTAAGTTTTATTTTTCAGCACAACATCTTCAAATAGCTTGAAAGTAAATTGGCCGAATTCAACCATGTATTTTGCATATCCCTCGAACTTCTTTCTTTCATCTTCTGTAAGCCCTTTTGCTACACCGCCTGGAATTGCGGTGACCTGGTGAATTTTCTTGCCGCCAAGGCATTGTATTATTTCCTGGCATTTTGCCCGCAGCTCGATAACTTTGCTGCCTGCTTCAAGACCAACTTTCTTAATTACACCTAGGATATTTCTCTCTCCTGGAGGAGCATCCGGACCGACAACAAAGTCCGGTCCGCCAAGCGCATAAAAGTGTACAGTGTGGTCTGCTGTAAAGAAAGTATTGTAGAGCAGTTCCCTTAGCTTCTTGCCAGCAGAAGGAATCTGCACCTTATAAACAGCATCGCACGCCTTTGCTGCAGCCATATGATGTGCTTCCGGACATACACCGCATATACGGGTGGTTATGCGGGGCATTTCTTCTACAGGGCGTCCCTGAGCGAATTTCTCGAATCCGCGGAGTTCAGGAACCTGGAAGTAGCAATTTGCTACTTCGCCGTCATCGTTTAAAAATATGTCTATTTTTCCGTGCCCTTCAAGCCGGGTTATTGGGTCTATTTTAATTTGCTTCATTGGAATATAATATTTAATTACTTTTTACCGTTAGTGTTTATTTGCACCCTCTTTAGCAAAGATGATGCCATCGAAAATCTGTAAAATGTTCCCAGCGGGTCGGCTATGGTTTCCATAATTTTCCTTGCCTCCTCAGGGTCGGTTGCATCTATAACCGAGCTTAATGCTGAAACCATTTTAGCACCCTGGTCAACAACATTTGGCGGCGGACCGTAGCATCCGCGGCAGCCAACATTCGCTTTAACGCACAATGCATCACAACCGCTTCTTGTTGCAGGACCCAGACACATTATACCCTGTTCCAGAAGACACAGGTTCGGGTCGGGAATAATTTCCTGTGGTCTGTAGAAACGCGTAATCTTTTTCTCATGCCTTTCACGCGGGCATTCGTCGCAGCAGGATTTATCGCCTGCTCCCAAAATAGTCCCTTTTGGCGGCAGCGGCTTACCGTTTTTAAGTATATCAATTACAGCACTAACTGCATTTAATATCTGGAATGACTGGGGCGGGCAACCCGGTATGTAATAATCTACATCCACAACCTGGTCAAGCGCTTTCACTGTATTCCAGAACTCTGGTATTTCTATTTCACCTTCGGGCATATGAGTTTTTGGTACCGGGTAAACACCTTTTGAACTTTCATCTACAGAAGGGCTGTCATTGTATACATAATCGAAGATTGTATCTTTGTTGTAAAAATTTGCCAGCCCCGGAATGCATCCTTCATGTGCGCACGAACCGAATGCAACCATTACAACAGACTTCGCCCTCAACAGCTTTGCCATATACTCATTTTCCGAAGTGCGTATAGCACCGTTGAATAAGCAGACAGTGATGTCTTTATCGGGTAGTGCTTCTATGTCTTTATATTTAAAGTCCATTACGCATGGCCAGAGTACGATGTCGAAGAAATCGGCAACGTCAAGTATTTTTATTTCTAAATCAACTACTGCTATTTCACAGCCCCCGCATGAAGCTGCCCAGTATAATGCTAATTTCGGTTTAGCCATTTT
>CAYWTS010000037.1:0-17571 GCA_964461265.1 uncultured Ignavibacteriales bacterium | reverse complement strand
TTTACTAACTGCGAAGTGAGGATTTACAACACAGCATTCAGCAATCTTGAAGATGATTCAACCTATGCAGTGAACACTATCGACTGTCCGCTTGATTAACTCTCTCCCTATCATTATTCCACTCAAATTTTTTCCTAATCGTTAATTTATAACAATAAAATATAAATTGTTTCACTAAATACCAAAGTAAAATTAGTAGTTTACGACATTCTCGGCAGAGAGGTAAAAGTGCTTGTTAATGAGTTCAAAAAAGCCGGTTATTACAGGATAGATTTTGACGGAACCGGTCTTGCCAGTGGAGTTTATTTCTATAGAATTGAAGCGGATAAATTTGTTTTGGCAAAAAAGATGGTGTATTTGAAGTAATTTTAACAAAAAAGGGGGCTGATTTAAAAGTGTTTTTGTAGCCGCAGTCTTTTGGCGAAAGCCACCACTTACGTGGATGGCTGCGTTGCAATTTTCTTGCATAATCGCAACTATGAAAGTTGCGGTTACAGTTTTTTTTGCAAGAAAATTGCCTTTTAAGACAGTTTCATTTTTTATTTGCTAAAAATCTTTTTTACAAATATTTATTTATCAGTCCTAAAAACTCAGATTTGCTTCTTGAACCGATTATTACCTCAACTATCCTGCCGTTTTTATCTATAATGTATGATTGAGGTATAACATTTTCTCCCCCGCCTGTAGCACTCATATATTGAGTAACTACATTGGTTTGGTCGTGCAGTATAGTATAGGTAATATTATTGGAGTTTAAAAATTTCTCAAGTGTCTGCTGGTTTTCGTCCACCGAAACACCAATCATTTTAAATTTCTTGTCTTTTAGTTCGCTGGAAATTGCTGAGAGGTCAGGCAGTTCTTTCCTGCAGGGCGGGCACCATGTTGCCCAGAAATTCAGCAGTATTACCTTCCCTTTATTATCCGAAAGTTTTACCTCGTTTCCGTTCTCTATCCATGTAAAATCCACCATTTCGTTTTGTTTAATATCTCCTATGGTTCCTTTTACACTAAACGATTTATATGTCTGTGTGCTCTGAATGTTTTGTGTAGTGTTTTGTGATTGAGTATTTGGTGTGTTTAACCGGGTCTGGTCTTTCTTGGAACAGGATATTACAAACAGTCCAAGTAACAGTGATACTAATAATATTTTTTTCATTTGTTTTCTCTTTCTTGCTGAAGCAAGAATCTATAAGTTAAATTTAATTTAAAAATTGTGAATAGATTCTCAGATATATTAATTGCAGTTATTAAGAATGCATCCTATGATTTTTGTATTATTTTAAAGCAGCCAATGTATTGTATAGTTTACTCTTCGGCATGTTCGATACAGATGCGCATAATATATTGCCTTTATACCATATATAAAGCGTACAGTTATTCTCATCAATCTGGTCGCACATGTAGAATTTATTAGTTATAATTTCTGTATGAACAGGCTCGGGCAGTTCAAGCTTTTGCCTGCATATATCATCGAAGTGTGTCTCATAAATATATATCATCTCATCACCTGATGAATATACAAGGTGAACAAGCTGCTGACCCAGGTAGTCGTTGTATAAAGCACCGACAAGATTATAATCATCGATTTTTGGAACGTAGGCATTAAAGTTAACTTTGCTGCTTACCAATTTACTAAGCTCGGCATGGTCAGGAGATTTAATCTGCGGTTTTATATCACCCTTCAATAACTTGTGGAATGTATTGACTGCCTGAACCATAATATTTTTTTCAGAACCTGCCGAAATGTAGGGATTTAATACCGATGTTGAGTTGTTTCTGAAAATTACTGCTGCAATAATAATCAGAACAATTGCTGCTGCACCAATAGAATACACGGGTATAACAGTTTTACCTAACCTTACGGAAGAAGTTAAAAAATTCCAAATGTGATCCGGAAAGGTGATTTCCTGTTGAGCTGTTAGTTCAACCGGAACTGTTTGCTTTTCAGCGGTTGATTCAGTTATCAGATTATCGATGGCATTTATAACTTTAAGACGTGTATTATGAGGAACGTCTTTGCTGGTAAGTTTAGCCGAAAGCTGATTTTTCAGAAGCATTTCCGATTCAAAACGTTTGCGGTACGATTCGTCACTTTTAATAAGTTTAAGAACTGCCTCACGTTCTGAAGGATTGAGGTGCTGGTTATCGACTAATGATGTAATTAATTCTAAGTAATTATAATTCGTAGAGCCTTCACTCATAGGCATTATGTTTTAAGTTTTTAATCCGGTTTTAAATGGAATATGAAAACCCCTCTGTCTGGCGTAATCAGTCAATTTCTTTTCCAGAATCTTCCTGCCCCTGTGAAGTCTGCTCCGAACTGTTCCGATGGGGACGTCAAGAAAATCTGCAATCTCCTCGTAACTTAATCCCTCGAGATCGCAGAGGATAACGACCGTTTTGTAATCATCCTGCAGTGAATTTAATGCTGTTAACACATCGTCATCCAGAAGGTTTGAAAATACTTTATGTTCAAGATCGTTTGGGTCAACCAGCTCCGAACGTATGGAGTCGTAAAAATTATCTACTTCATCGTAATCAACCTTACCGGGTTCCTTCCTGCTTTTCCGGTACTGGTTTATATAACAATTTTTCATTATTCGAAACAGCCATGCCTTACAATTAGTTCCGAGTTCGAATTTATGGAAGAATCTGAATGCACGTATGTAAGTATCCTGCAGAAGGTCTTCGGCTTCCATGTGGTCACCTGTCATTCTAAATGCATAATTATACAGAAGTTTCATGTGGGGAATAGCTTCAAGTTCGAAAATACGTTTCCTTTCAGCTAAATCACTGGCGGAAAGATTCTCGAGCCTGCCTTCATCGCTTTCAAATAGCTCGTCTACATCATGAGTTATAGTTAAATTCTTTTCTTCCGTAACGCTAACCTCTTTTTATATGAGATTTCTCAATATTAGCTAATATATATGAGTCTTTCAAGCAATAGGCTCATAACATTAGTTAACTTTAAATATGTAAAGATTAATAATTAACAGCTATTTTAGTTATTATAAAAACCGTTTTCCGGTTGTAAGACATCGGTCGAAGGCTGATAAAAAAGAAAATACTTATGATTATTAAATTACACTATCTTATTACATTTATCATTTTAACTTTATTACTTAATACTTGTTCCTGCTCAATTACCCAACACGCAAAGGACGGAAATAAATCAGTAGCTCCAAAAGATTCCATAATATTGAATTATGATTCTGTTGTTACTGAGTTAAAAGCTGCTTTATCGGATGAATTTAGTATATTCACTATCGATTATTTTGTAGTTGCAGGCAACCTTAGTGAGGCAGATATGTTAAGAATTATTGATAATACTATTAAGAAAGCCTTCATTTGTTTTTATAACAATTATTTTGAGAAGAAACCTGATGCTGTTACAACGATATTCCTTTTCAAGAATGACAGTTCGTACCGCATATGGGCAAAAAAACTTTTTGAGGATACCGGCCTCTCACGGTTTGGTTATTACAAACCATCGAGACGTGTTATGTTAATGAATATTTCCACCGGCACAGGTACGCTTGTGCACGAGATGACACATTCGCTTGTTAGATTCGATTTTCCTGATATACCTTCCTGGTTCAATGAAGGATTGGGTTCTCTATACGAGAGATGTTCAATAGAGAACGGTGAAATTAAAGGTTATGTAAACTGGCGTTTGCCTGCATTGAAAAAGGCAATAAAAAACAACACGCTGCAAAGCCTTGAAAAGCTTATGAAAACCGATGAAGATGAATTTTACGGTGATAACTCAGACATAAACTATGCACAGGCACGTTATCTCTGTATGTATCTGCAGGAAAAAGGTTTGCTTAAAAAATATTATAAAGAGTTCCGTGATACTTATCATATCGATCAAACAGGAATAACACAGATTGAAAAGATAACCGAAACGAAACTAAACGTTTTAGAAGAAGATTACATAGGCTGGGTAAGGGGATTGTCATATGATAATTAAAGATTAACTAAATCTTGTATTGTGTTTTAGATTTTAATATTGTTAGGATTTAGTTATTAGAATTTAGTATTTTTTTGTTTATTTTCGCATAATTAAACATTTAATATGAATCCATTTGTACATTTATTTCTGGCAGGTTTCTTTTCGGTGGTACCGATGGTTGCGTACCTTGTTATAATCTGGTTTATGGACCGCTACGAACGGGAACCCGTCTGGCTGGTTTTTCTTAATTTCTTCTGGGGAGCTACAGGGGCTATATTTTTCGCTATTATAGGCAGCTTAGTAATGAATATCGGTATATCTCAATTTATATACGAATTTGCCAATGAATCCGATTATGGTACACTAAATAACCTTGCGGGTGCTGTAATCATAGCTCCGTTAGTAGAGGAAATGACTAAAGGAGCATTTCTATTCATAACTGCCTTAAGCAGGCATTACGATGGTCCTGTTGATGGTGCTGTTTACGGAGGTGCTGTGGGTCTTGGATTCGGGATGACAGAGAACTTTTTATATTTTATTAGTTATGGCAGAACAATTGAAAGCTTAGTTATACTAATAATAATCAGGACATTATTTTCTGCTGTTTTACACTGCTGTACTCAGGCAACGTTTGGAGCTGCAATCGGTTATGCTAAATTCAAAGGTACGTGGGCAAAGCTGCTTATTGTTCCAATCGGATTAATGATTGCAATATTTATGCATTTTATGTGGAACTTAACAGTCAGCTTCAATTCTACAGCGTTAATTGGGTTTGCATTTATGATAATGACCATAATTGTGATATTCATAGTTTTTCAGTTTGGGGTTTATCATGAGGGAAAAATAATTTTAAGGGAGTTAACAGAAGAGGCGAACAACGGATATCTTCCTCGAGAGCACCTGAAGTATCTGCCTTATACTTCTAAGCGTTACAAAAAAGGATGGCTTCCTCATACTATTGACCAGAAGACATATGTTAAATCGGCAACGACCCTGGCTTTAAGGAAAAACCAGTCAAAAGGTTTAAAATCTTCAACAAAAACCGCATATCATAAGGAAATAGAATTTCTCAGAAGTAAGATTTATTACATGTTGTATCCGCCGCCAAAAACAGGATGACAATTTTGTTCCCAAAGGAATAAAAACTGGAAGCAGTATAAATGTTTTCTCGTAAATAGTTAATCCGGTAGGGACTATATATTGATAAAAAACATTTTTTTTGTTTAAAGAAAATATAAAAAACCTCATTTACCAGTCTTTTGCACAGGTAATACCTCGTGCAATTCTTTTTATCTTCACACTCTACCTTGCCCGTTACCTCGGTAGTAATGAATACGGGAAATATGACTTTTCAATATCGTTTGGGTATCTTATGGGAGCATTTTTTGAGCTTGGCGGAAATTTAATACTCACGAAATATGTAGCAAGGGGCGTACTCGGCGTTTATAAATATGCCTTCAGGATAAGAATTGCCAGTATTATGCTTACATTAGTAATTCTGGTAGCAGTAATGCTGATTTCAGGTTTATACAGCAATATATTTTACCACGTTACGTTTGCTGTTCTCGGAATTGCATTAAGCTCATTGATGAATTTATACTTTTCATTCTTCCGTGGTATAAAAAAAATGAACTATGAAGCAATTGTGCTCTTAATTCAGAAGGTTTTGTTTGTTTTGATTTGTATTGTACTGCTGATGAGCAATAAGAATTCATTTTATGCGGTTGTTGGTTTTGCTGCCAGCATGTTCATATCACTGCTTATTATCCAGGCAATATTTTTCTATAAGAAACCGCAATACACAAAGGGATTTACCGCTCCAATACCTACATTAAACTTTTATATAAAAGACCTTGCTACACTAGCGCTTGTAGATATTTTTACAATTGCAAATTTCAGGGTAACACAGATAATTTTAAAATCATTCGCTGAGTTTAACGACGTGGGAGTCTACGCAGCTTCCTACAGAGTTGTTGAAGCGTTTGCAAATATACCGGCTATTGTTATGATAGTATTCTTCCCGGGTTTTGCAAGGCTTGCTGTCGAAAACATGGTCAAGTTTATGGAGAGATTTAGAAAAGTTCTTATAGTTCTGGTTGTTCTTGGAACCGGAGCAGGAATAGTTTCATGGTTCGGCGGTGAAGCTTTTTTTAAGCTGTTGGGAAAGGATTACGGTAAATCATATATTCTTGTAAGATATATGTCATTATCGATGATTGTCATGTTTCCAAATTATCTGTTATCACAATCTCTTATAGCCATGGATAAGAATTTAAAGTATGCTTTTGTTGTTCTGGTAACTCTGACGGTAAATGTAATTGTTGGCTTAATACTTGTCCCGAATCTTGGTTCGGCAGGTTCTGCAATATCGGTTGCAGCCTGTGAATTCGTTATCTTCACAGGATGTCTGATATTAATAATCAAAGAATTCAGAAAAGTTGGCACAAGCAAAACATAAGATACCCCTTCTGTTAAGAATAGTACGTGTTAAATATTCACGGCCTGTAATCTGGATTGATAATCTTTTTAGAAATATTAAAAAAAATAAAAAGTTTAAAGGTATTCCTAAAAAGATTTTATTTCTAAGAATTGACAGGATAGGAGATGCAATTGTTACACTGCCTTTTTTAAGAGACTTAAAATTAAATTACCCTGCTTTACAAATACATGTTATTGCATCAAAACGAAATTATCGGTATTTCACCGATGCTCATTACATAGACAGGTTATTCGAATACCATGAAGATATCGAATTCGATTACCCGGATTCTTTTAAAAGATTTTTCTTCATCAGGCAAGTATCACATTTACTTAGCCTTCGTTTAAGTAATATATTTAATAAAGGTAAGCATAACATTCTTGCACAGCTAAAATCAGAAAAGTATGACGCAGTTATTGATCTTACAGGAGACAAAAGATGTATTCTTTTATCAAATCTTGTTTCTAAATATAATGCAGGTGCCAGAGTGATGTTTTTTTCAATTTTTTATAAATACAGGATGGTTACTACGTGGGTGGATATTAACGACAGGGATTTTATTTACCGGAAATTTGAAAGTATAATTTATGAAGCGTTTAACATGAAATTAGTTGTAAAAGATAAGTCGCTCCCTTTCAAAACAGACACCCTCTCTTCAGGGGAAACTAAGGGAGCTTTTGATATTGTTATGCATCTCTCGAATAACAATATAAGAGCATTAAGTACCGTTAAAGAAATTGAATTATTAAATACTTTATCGGTAAAAAAAATATGTTTAATTGATTATGGAGAATCTTACAGACTAAATAAATACCGTGAATATTTTAAGGATAACAGGAATATTTCTTTCAATAGCTACACCAACATGGAAGAAATAAGATCGTATTTATCAGGTGCAAAATTGTTAATTACATATGACGGAGGTCATTCACACTACTTTTCGCAATTTATTAAAACTTTGGTAATTTTCGGTTCCACATCACCGTACTTATGGAAACCATTTGAATTTGAAAATTACAAATTACTGAAAAAATGGGATAACGGTGTCATTGCTGAAAAGAGCGATGGACAATATGGACATGTAATAATTTTCTGCCCAGTCTGGTGCAATCCTTGTTTCGATATCGGGTGCAAAACAAAACCATGCTTAAATAATATTCAGCCGGAATATGTAATAGAAATTATTAATTCAGAGTTATAAACATCAGCAGGAAAACAAAAATATTGATACTAAAAATCAGCTGGGCATTTATGCTGCTTGGAGTGATTTGTGATTATACTCTATTTAAAGAAATTCCGTTTTTTGTATTCAAGTTAAATCTTCAGTTCTCATCTGCCAGTGTAATAATTTACGTAATGTGCTTCCTGCTAACTGGTGATTATTTCAGAGCAAAGGAAATAATCACCAGTAAAAAAGACAGAATTGTACTAATATTCGGAACTCTGATGATGCTGGTTGCAGTAATATCAAGTTCATTAAGCAATGAAAGGACTTATGCATTAAATATTACCTTGTTTCGTCTTTTTCTTTATTATTTGTGCTTTGTGGTTACGGTATTTTACATAAGAACGTATCCGCAATTGATAAATTTTCTTATTTATTCGGTAATTATTGCAGGATTATTTAACTCTGTAGCTGTAATCTTAGATTTTTTCTTCATTGATTTAACTCAGTGGCTTATTAAATATTTTCAGCATATGAATCTTGATTTACAGCGTCATTATATTAATTATGTACCTTACACAAGACCCTCAGGTTTTATTACCGACCCGAATCTTGCTGCATTATTTACAGGAATCGGTTCAGTTTTGTTTCTTCTTAATCATAACCGGATAAAAATTATATATTACATATACTTACTGGTAAGCGGTATAGCTTTTACACTTATCAGTTCAAAAAGTGCTTATATTGTTCTGTTTCTTTGCGTAATTATTTTCTTAATTTTTAAATTAACATCTGTAAAAGAATTTATTTTTTATTTTGTAATTTTTTATTTGCTTCCGCTGCTGCAGCCATATAACATTCTAACTTTCCAAAGCCTTACCAGACCTGATTATTACAAAGATGAAATGTCATTCGGCAGGGCTGCCATTTGGGAAGCAAGCTATAGGTGTTTTAAAACAAGTCCTTTTATTGGTATCGGCAGCGGGGTGTTTTTTAAAAAAAGCTATGATATAATTTGCGATATTTTGCATGAAAAAGAACCGGAAGTTACCAGAGAACAAATTTACAACAGATTCAAAGGCACAGGTAACACTTCACATAGCCTCATTATAGCTGTTATGGTTGAGTATGGCATAGTAGGTTTAACAATACTGTTTTGGTTTATAGTTAAATTTTCAATTTACCTTTTGAAAAATAAATTTTTAATATCATTTATTTTATTTATCGGATTATTTATTATTTCAGCAGTTTCGAGCTATGCACCGTATTATAAGGTGTATTATGTAATTTGCATATTTTTGTATGCTGCTTCATTACAAGATATGAAAATATTGAGACGAAATGATGTTGCCTAAAGAAGAAATAAAGAAAATACTTATACTAAAACTATGCTGCCAGGGTGATGTTATTCACCTCACACCTGTGATAAATTCATTAAAGCTTAACTTTCCGCAGTCACAGATAGACTTCCTGACTTCCTACTGGACAGCATCAATAGTGCATCAGTTCGGGAACTTAGACTCAGTAATAGAAGTTGAATACGATTTGAATAAAAATTTCTTTTTTCAGCTTAAGTTTTTTTACAGGTTATACAGAAAAATCAGGAGCGGAATATATGACATTGTACTGCTTGCACACAGGAACAATATCTATGGTGTAGTACTAAAGCTTGCAGGAGTGAAATACCGGATAGGATTTGATGGAACCGTTTTTATTAACTACCCTGCGGAATTCGATGAAAGCCAGCATGAAACTCTCAGATATATAAATATTTTAAAAAGCATTGGACTCGAAATTACAAACCCTATACCACATATTGATTTGCCTAAAAACTATACAGAGCTGAAATCGGAATATAATAAAGAGAATAAAAAAATTGTACTGGGTGTATTTCCTTTTGGCGGCGTGAATCCTGGAACAGATATGCGTATTAAAAGATGGGATTTGGAAAAATATCTTTCACTATGTCAAAATGTTTACAAACAAAACAAAGATATCCAAATTATCATTTTCGAGGGCAGGCTGAATGATGAAAAGATAAAGAACAATTCTGATTTACGTGGTGTGATTATTACCGGTGATTTTAATGCAATTGCATTATGTTCAGTATTTATTACCAATGATACTGGTGCACTGCATATTGCCGCCTCTTATGGTATTCCTACACTTTCTATTTTCGGGCCATCCGATCCCGATATACTTGCACCGTTAAATGAACCCGGATTGAAAAAACATCATTACGTCTGGAAGAAGCCGCATTGCAGTCCTTGCTGGAATCCTGCAACATCCTTCAACCGCAAAAATAAAAAATACTGGAAAGGTAACACTTTCATCTGCAATACCGGTACACATGAATGTATAGAGAAGATAACAGTAAGTGAGGTGTACAATGTATTAAATGAAATGCTTGCAAAATTACGAAATGGGTATTAATGTGTTAAAATTACAAATACTCAATTGTGAATGGTTAATTGTTTTAATTAAAGTTAAGATGAAAATTAATTCTGTTATTTTATATTATTTAACTTTCTTTTAAAAGATTGACAGCTTCTTGCACTATACACTCAATACAGTTTATGAATTATTACTTATTATGTGTCTTCATTCAATATAAATAAATCAGTATTATAGTTATACAGTATGCATTTTTTCTTATAAAAAAATTGATAAAAGTACTACATATAGTTCAAGGCAGTAATTACTCTTCAGGACAAACAAATGCATATTCTATTGCAAGACTTGCGGATCAATCATCAATCCAGATTTATCTTGCTTCATTGCCTTATAGCCTTCTGCATAATTCATCCAACAAACATAAGTTTAAATTCTACCCAATTATACTGCCTAAACTGCTCAGACAGAAACATTTGAAAAAAGTCAGCTTACTTATTAAAGAGATACAACCGGATATAATACATTCACACGACGGTACATCAGGATTTTATTCGAGAATTTATAAAAAGCATAATCCCGGGATAAAAACCATACATTCCTTTCATAATTTTAACTTGCCTTATTATGAAAGTGCCATCTTAAAAAATACAGCCAAAACTATTCAACAGTATCTAATACAATTTACAGACAAATTTATTTTCAGTTGTGAACAAGACTCCTTACAGGCTTTTGAGCTAAAGAGTGCTAAACCAGGAAAGTCTGCTATTATACCAAAAGGAATTGACATTTCTTTATATGCAAATGCTAAAAAAAATCACGGGTTGTTATATGTATTAGGTCTTGATGACAAAAATTTCTTAGCGGGTACAGTAACTGATTTTGAAGTGTCAAAAAATTTAAAAATTCTAATTCACGCAGCATATTTTGTTAAACAAAAATTCCCGTTTATTAAATTTCTGATAGTCGGTGATGGCAAAAGGATGAAGTATTACAGTAATTACATAAGAGAATCGGGATTGACAAATACCGTTTTTTTAACAGGTGCAGTTGAGAAGATACAGGATTATTACAGTTTATTTGATGTTTATGTGAATACGTCAACACGACCCGGAATTCCGTACACAATTCTTGAGGCAATGGCATCGAGGAATGCTATTGTAAGCAGCCACTTACAGTCATACGAAACTATAATTCATGATAATGAAAATGCTTTAACATTTGACCCTGGAAATGTTGATGACCTGTTTAGTAAACTGCAAATATTGTACGAAAATCCGGAGATGAGACAGAAACTCTCACAAAATGCATTGATAGATGCAACCCAGTTCGATGAATACGAAATGGTGAAGAAGACTGAAAACATTTACAGGGAGGTGGTTGGTTGACACGGTACGGAATATTCGGCGGTACATTTAATCCTGTGCATAATGCACATCTTATTGCTGCTGAAAGCGTCCGGGAACAAATGCACCTCGATAAAATACTGTTCGTCCCGTCGGGTGTTCCTCCTCTTAAAGCACCGGAGGAAATTTTAGATATAAAGCACAGGCTCGAGATGGTTAAGATTGCTATTGAAGATAATCCGTTTTTTGAGGTTTCCAGTATTGAAATTACTGCAAAAGGTAAAACTTTTACAGTAGATACTCTTCTATCCCTGAGGAAGAAATATGGCAATGAGGTTGTAACTTTCTATTTGATTATCGGTATGGATAATCTGGCTGTGCTTCACACATGGAAAGATCCCGGAAAATTATTCCTTTTATCCGAGGTTGTTGTTATCAATCGTCCCGGTTACCTGATTAGTGATGTTAATAATGAATTCAGCAGGCAGGTACTATTTGTACCGGTGCCCGATGTGAATATTTCGTCTTCGGATATCCGTTTAAGAGTACAGGAAAATAAATCTATAAAATACCTTGTTCCTGCCGGTGTGGAAAAATATATTTATGAAAATAATCTTTATACATTATAAATGGCAAAAAAAGCAATAAATGAATTAGTCATTATGAAATTCGGGGGGACCTCGGTTCAGGATTCCAATTCTATTAAGAACGTTTTGCGTATTGTGAAAAATGAAAAGCGGAATAAAATTGTAGTTGTATCTGCAATTGCAAAAGCAACCAACTCTCTTGAAGAAATTGCACATCTTTCAGCAAAAGGTAAATCAAAACAAGCCTTCAATATTCTTAATGCTTTAATTCAGCGGCATTATAAAATAATTGAGGAGCTTGTTTTGCCTGGTAAGCTGTTGGCTGAAGCTATTAAGAAAATTGAAAAATATATTTCGGAAATTCGTAAATTAATTAACGGACTTTCAATCATCCGTGAGTTGAGTTTACGGACTCTTGATGCTTTCAGAATTTACGGTGAGTTACTGAGTTCAACGGTAATTTACTATGCAATGCTTTCCGAAAAAACGGGTGTGGAATTAGTAAGTTCGCTAAAAATAATTAAAACCGATAACGAATTTTCGCGTGCTTACCCGTTATTTGACCTTACGCAAAAGAATGTTAACAACATTGTATTACCACTGCTTAGAAAAGGCAAAATTATATTAACGCAGGGTTTTATAGCTTCTACTATTGATGGAATTCCAACTACAATGGGACGCGAAAGTTCGGATTTCTCAGCAGCAATCTATGGTTCATTATGCAATGCTTCCGGTATACAGATATGGACAGATGTTGACGGAATTTTAACGGCCGATCCTGATATAATAAAAAATCCCTTCAAGCTTTCCCAGATTTCTTATAAAGAAATGGAGGAACTTTCAAATTTCGGGGCAAAGGTTCTTCATAAAAATTCAGTAAAACCTGCGCGTGCAAAAAACATACCTATAAAGATACTTAATTCTAAAAATTTATCATCAAGCGGTACGGTGGTTGATTTGTCACTTAAATACCATGAGCTTGTGAAATCGATTACCTACAATCGTAATGTTATGGTGTTACGTTTAAAGCCAAAAGAGTCTCTGAGCCTTTATGTTTTCTGGGATATGATGCTGAACATTTTGAATAAACATAAACCGCAAATAGATCTTTTAATTTCATCAAACAATGCTATAATTATTGTGATTGCCGAGAATAATTATACAAAGATACACTATGATGAACTGCTGTATGAATTTGAGGAAATTTCAGAGCATGAACTTATTAAAAACAAAGTTTTAATAACTTTAGTCGGCTCCGATTTGAACTGCATAAAAGGGCTTGAACGCAGGATATTTTCGGCAGTACAGCAAGTTAAGCCTGAATCAATAGCATTTGGCTATAACCAGCACAGCTTTTCAATTCTCCTTGATGGAAAATATCTTGAGATTTCTTTAAAGAATCTCCACAGGACTTTTTTTGAGCATAACAAAAAAAGTGATTTATTTCAGAAAATTAAAAGTTAAAAGAATGATAAAACTGGTAATTGTAGGATACGGAAAAATGGGAAAAGAGATAGAGTCTGTTTTAGACACTAAGAAATTTACTTTAACCGGGAGATATGATATTGAAAACCCTGTTCAAACCCATTTAACCGGAAAACCTGATGTTGCAATTGAATTTACAACGCCTGCCGCAGCAGTAGATAATATTAAATTCCTTGCTTCAAAAGGTATCAATGTAGTTTGCGGAACAACAGGTTGGTATAACAGAATGGATGAGGTAAAGGAAGCAGTCACTAAAAACAATACTGGTTTGATATTTGCTACAAATTTTTCTGTTGGTGTTAATATATTTTTTCAGCTTGTTAAAGGAGCTTCCCAATGGCTGAATAGTTTTGAACAATATGATGTGTCAATACATGAAATCCATCATAACCAGAAACTAGATAGACCCAGCGGCACATCAATTAAGCTTGCAGAGATATTACTTGCCGGTATTACACGCAAGACGGGTGTGAATGTTAACGGGCAATCTGAAAGACCCCGAAAAGAACTGATAGAGCTTACCTCAAGCAGGCTTGGCAACATTTTCGGCAACCACCTGGTTACTATCGATAGCCCGTCTGATACAATAAAATTTGAACATAGTGCAAAATCGCGCAGGGGTTTTGCCGAAGGTGCACTTCTGGCAGCAAAATTTATTCACCAGTTAAAAGGGATTTTTAAATTCGAAGAAATATTTACTAACTTAATCTAAGCTACAATGGAGGAAAACACAAACCAACCTGAAACCGGACAAGGCAGTGAGCAGCCCTTTCAGGAAATTGCAGTACCGAAAGAACCCGATATTGCACTTACCGATGCAATGACCGGTGTCATAACTGAACCGGGTGCTACTTTCGAAGCTATTAAAAAAGCATCCAAAAGAAATTACTGGCTCGTACCGCTTATTATAGTAATTGTTATTTCGATAGTTTCAAGTTATTTAATCACACATGATGAGGAGCTTTTTGCGAGCATAAAGCAGAAACAGGTGGAAACATTTAAAAAGAATATGGAAGATAGAGTAAAAGAAGGCAAGATGTCTCAGGAAGAAATGGAGCAATCGATGGAACGCATGGAAGAGGGTCTTAACAGGTCAAATCCGCTTTTTATAGCGATTTCAATATTAGGACCTATTATAGGGGCTTTTGTACTTTTATTCCTCAAAGGATTAATTTTTTGGGGTGTTTTGAAAATTTTCAAAAGCACTGCATCTTATATGGAAATTATTTGTGTTGCAGGACTTGTAAGCATAATATCTGCAATACAGGTTATTATAGATACAGCCCTGGCAATTTTTACTGGGAATATAAATGCAAATATCGGACCATCATTGTTTTTAACTGCTGAAACAATCGGTGAGCAGCTTGAGAAATTCTTCTCTCATTTTGATTTAATCGCTATTTGGGGAATGGTTGTGCTTGGAATTGGGTTCGCAAAAGTATCCGGTCTAAAAACGCAGGTTTCTTTATCGGTAGTATTTGTGTTATGGATAATCTGGATTTGCTTTACCTCATTTTTGAAACTTCCTTTTTTTCTGGGGTAGTTTTTTGAAAGTCGTGCCACGATTTTGAGGCATGACAAGAATCATACTATTTAATCATTTTATTCTTACTCGTATAATACCTTCGTGTTTTTATTTTTTGAAGCTGACGGTTAAAAACCAGTTCAGCCAGCTTAGCGGGGATAACCTTACTTTGATTTCCTGATAAAACCTCACCAATTAGTTTTTCTTCTACATCGATCCTGTATAAAATGGTTTGAAGTTTTTCAGGATTTGTATTTAGTAATTCGGTAATCTTTAATTCGAGAAGTCTTTTTATTTCATCTTCTCTATGGCTGTCATGTGTTTTTAACATATCTGCCATAATGCTATTATCTTCAATCCCGAACTTATCAGAAAGAACCGTAAGTGCTTCTTCAGTCGTTTCGTCATCTATTGTTGTATCGAACTCCGTAATGCTGATTCTGAATTCTTCAACCGGTTTATTTGCGATAATATGTTCTTTTATTATTCTTTCAAGTACGTCTGGTGTACAAGAATGATACCAGATACCGTCCGGATAAATAACCGCAACAGGACCGTTAGTACAAAGCCGTAGGCAGTTTGCTCTTGTTCTAAAAACTTTTCCATTACTTGTAAGGCCAAGTTCATCTAACCTTCTTTTTAAATATTCCCATGATTCATTCCCGGTTTCTAATAAACAGCATTTGGGGTTCAACTGGTTAGCGCACAGGAAAATATGCTTATGTATGTTATTTATATTAAGCTGCTTTGCTTTGTTTATCAGTTCGTTCATCAGAAGTAAATATAAGCAGGGGAAAGATATATCTTTTCCCTGTGAAATTATATTATACGCGGCGAATTACTATATGAAATTTTTGTAAATAATACTTTTATACCTCTCCGCATAGGAGGGTTACATGAGATGTTTTTCTATGTTTTCTAATTCATTATAATATGTTCCTGGTCCTCAAGCCATTTTTCTATAGCAGCAGTAAATGTTTCCATACAGCTTTCATCAAAGGGGGAAATAAGATTAGCAAGCTTAACAAGCTCTAAAAATGACATGCTGCCTCCTGCTTTACATAACCGAAGGTAATCGGTTACAGCGTTCTCACGGTTATCCTGTGCCTTTTTCCAGAACTGGAATGCACATATTTGCGCAAGACAGTAATCAATATAATAAAACGGCATCAAGTAAATGTGTCTTTGCTGCTGCCACCTTCCGCCTTTTTCAAGAAATTTGTTTCCGTCGTAATCTGTATTTGGAATATATTTCGATTCAATTTCTATCCACGCCTGATTTCTCTCTGCAGGCGATACATACGGATTCTCATACACAAAATGCTGAAATTCATCGACTGCACAACCGTAGGGGATAAAGATCATTGAACCTTTCATATGAGAATATTTGAATTTATCGACCTGGTCTTTGAAAAAGCAATTCATCCATGGCCAGGTCAGGTACTCCATACTCATTGAATGGATTTCACATGCTTCAGAAGTAGGAAAGAAGTACTCGGGAATTTCGAAATTCCTGCTGCTGTAAGCCTGGAAAGCATGACCGGCTTCATGTGTGAGAACCTCAACATCACCCATTGTTCCGTTAAAGTTTGAAAATATGAAAGGTGCCCGGTATTTCTCTATAAAGGTACAGTATCCGCCCGTATCCTTTCCGTGGCGGGTAATAAGGTCCATCAGGTCATTTTCAACCATGAAGCTGAAAAATTCATTGGTTTCAGCAGAAAGCTCGCTGTACATATTGGTAGCACAGCTGACAATCCACTCCGGTGTGCCGTGTGGTTTAGCATTTCCTGTTTTATAGTCCACCGGCTGGTCGTAATATTTCATGCTGTCAAGTCCGAGTCTCTGCTGCTGTTTGTTCTTCAACCTTATCGTAATAGGTACAATGTGCTTAATTACATTATTACGGAACTTAGCCACCATCGCGGGATTGTAGTCGGTTCTATTCATTTTATCATACCCAAGCTGAACATAGTTGCTGTATCCCAGTTTAAGTGCAATTTTATGTCTAAGCTTCACGAGTTCATCGAATATCCTGTCGAACTCAGCAGCATTATCACTGAAAAATTTCCATTTTGCATTATTTGCTTTTTCCCTTGTATCACGAATCGGTGATTCCAAAAACGGAACAAGCCCGGCAAGATTTCTTTCCTCGCCATCAAAGAAAATCCTGGCAGATGAAATGAGCTTCACATATTCGGTTCTAAGCTCATTCTCGGCTTTCAGGTCATCAAGAATTATCGGTTTATAGGTTTTAAGTGTTAGCTCTGCGTAATCAAAAAGCTGTTTGCCCCATTTATCTTCAAGTTCTTTGCGGAACTTTGAGGCTACAATCTCCTCATAGTAAGTGTGTATAAGACCTTCATACACCGGGTTATTGAGGTCAAAGTAGTGCTGTTCCTGTTCATAATCTTTATTAAACGTATCGGTGCTGTATTTAATGTGTGCCAGCGTATTCTGAGTTTCGTATTCAAGCCTAAGCTCGTTAATTTGCTTCATAAACTCATCCTGAGCCTCAAAATTTTCCGCATTCTTGAATTTTACCAGCAAATCCCTGAAATCATTTTCAAGTTTTTCGATGTCTGGACGTGTATATTCTATTTCACTGAATTTCATGTTTTTTAAAATTTAATATAAT
>CAYWTS010000036.1:8068-18173 GCA_964461265.1 uncultured Ignavibacteriales bacterium | reverse complement strand
GGTATGTATCATTTTTCCTCCCCGAAGGGAAGGAAAGGAGGGGCATTTATTTTACCAAAGAAACCGTCACACCATCCGAAATTGGCACCAGCAGTGATATAACTCTTGTGTCAGAAGCAGTCATTTTATTATATATCTGTACGCCTTCGGTGCCTTCTTCCTGGGGTAAGGTTCTTAATACATCACCTTTACGGAGAGTATTATCAGCTGCTATAATTCCGCCGCGGTTCATCATGGGCAGAATCAAATCAAAATAAAGCGGGTATGATACTTTATCTGCATCAATAAATGCAAAATCAAAACGTTCATCCTTTAGTTTTTTCAGCGTTTCTGCTGCACTGCCTAAAATAAGTTCTATTTTCTGTTCAAGTCCTGCTTTTTTAAAATTTTCCCGTGCAATATGTGCATGTTTTTGGTCCACTTCAAGCGTGATTAATTTCCCGTCTTCGGGCAATGCCCTTGCCATCCATATTGTGCTGTAACCGGCTAAAGTTCCTACTTCAAGGATTCTTTTTGCTGATATGATTTTAACAAGCATGTAAAGGAATTTTCCGTTTTCGGGAGAAACATGAATTAACGGAAGCCCGTTTTCTTCACTGCTTTTAACAACACCTTGCAGAATTTCATCTTCCTCTGCAAATAAGTTTACAATGTAGTTATAAATTTCTTCGTTTAACGGAACGCCCTTCATTATGATATAAGTTTTAACGTTTGAGATTTAATAATTAAAAAAAATACAGATATAGTTAATAAAAAAATTAATATCTCTGTAGTGAACGTTCGTGACCGTTCTGCAGGGTTTCTTAAACCTGACAGGTTTTCCCCGCCAGCTGGCGGTGTGGTATTGCCAAAAAACCTGTCAGGTTTTACATATACATGGTATTAAAATCCGCTTGCACCAAATATTAAAGGCATATTCTTTCCGTTCATTATTACCATTTTCGAGTTCGGGCTTTTTGAAAGCTCAAGCGTCGCTTCTATACCTTTAAGCTGCAGAACCTGGTCGGTAATACTTTGCGATACTACACGGTTGTAATCGGATATACCCTGAGCTTCTATTTTCTTACGTTCAGCTTCCTGTTTTTCTTTCTGAAGCACATAAACCATCTGCTGTGCTTTCTGCTCGGCTGCTATTTTTTCGTCTATTGCCGACCTTACTTTTTCGGGTAATTCAACGTTCCTTAACAGAACTTTCTCAAGTATTACGCCTCTTCCGGCGAAAGCTTCTTCAAGTTTCTTAGTCACGTTTTTTACAAAATCATCGCGTTTGCTTGAATATATATCGGTTGCCGAATACAATACGCTAATGTCACGAAGCGCGGTTCTGATTGCCGGTCTGACAATTTTCTCCACATAGTCCCTTCCTATTGTTCTGAAAACCTGCGGTGCATCGGTTTCACTTAAGCGGTACCATACCGTTACATCAAGCTTAATAGTTAAGCCATCCATCGAAAGAGCCCATATAGCATCATCACCTTTAAGCTGTCCTTCATCCTGTGCTGTACTCATTGTATATGCCTGCGTTTTAACGTCCATCATTTCTACATCTACAAGCGGGTTAATAATGTTTAATCCACTCGGCAGGGTCCTGTCCTGAACGCTTCCGAACAAAACCTGCACTCCAACTTCACCGGGTCCTACCTGAACAACAGCTGAAAATATAATAACCGCAGCAATAGCAACATAGGCAACGTTTCTGATAATACCAAGCAGCTTGTGGATGCTCGGGCTTGTTGAAGTGCTTTTCCTGAGTGAATAAATAATTGCAATAACGATAACCAGAAAAATTAATAGAGCAATCATATTTTACCTCCTTATTGATTGTTTAAAGGCAAAATTACATAAATAAACTTTTATTAATATGCTTTTTGCAATACCTCAATCATTTCCTGGTGTATAAACCCGTTTGTGGCAAGTATCTGTTTGTTGTAAATCGAATATTCTGCTCCGTTAAAATCGGTGAGTTTGCCCCCTGCTTCCTTTAAAATCAGGTATCCTGCTGCAACATCCCACGGATTTAAGCTCACTTCCCAGAAGCCATCAAATCCGCCTTTAGCTACGTAGCAAATATCTAAGGCAGCCGAACCAAGTCTGCGGATAGGCAGTCCTTGCTTTATAAAATTAACGAAGTGGTCAATACAATGGTCACGGTTATCTCTTGCTCCGTAAGGAAATCCTGTTACTATCAGTGCATCTTTCAAATATTTTGTAGCTGAAACTTTTATTCGATTCCCATTAAAAAATGCACCGATACCCTTTTCAGCGAAAAATAATTCTCCGCTCAATGGATTGTAAACCTGCCCAAGAACAACCTCACCCTTTACCTGCAATGCTATTGATACACAAAAGATAGGGATAGAATGTGCATAGTTAACAGTTCCGTCAATCGGGTCGACAATCCATACATATTCTGAGGTTTTATTTAAATCACCGCATTCTTCCGAGAGCACGTTATGTCCCGGAAAATAGGAATGGATAACTTCAATAATCCTTGCTTCGCTTTTTTTATCTACTTCGGTTACTAGGTCGGAATAGTCTTTTTTCCTGCCTATGCTGAAATCTGTGGCATAATTTAGAATGAGAATTTTTGCCGATTCTTCAGCAGCTTCACTGAGTACTTTTTTAAATTCGGGGTAATTTGTTTTCATCATCTGATAAAAAAATAAAAAAGCATCCTTAATCAACAGGATGCTTTTATAAAAGCTGGTATTACGGTTATGGTTTTACTTCCTTAATAACATCATCAATTTTAAAATCCACTTCTTCGCGCTGTCCCTGAGTAGCTTTGGTTCTTTCAACAATATCTTCAAGTGTGAATTTTTTTGATATTTTAAAGTTCTCTATGTACTTATCCACATCTTCCTGCGTTTTATCTTTCAGATATTCAATAGCCGAAAGCACGATTTTCTTCGATTCCTTATCGAATTCAATGACTTCTGCATTAATTGCCATTTCGGGTTTAAATAGATCTGCAAAATTTTTCAGTTGGTGAACCGATAGCTGTGAAGCCGGTATAAATCCGTCAACTATATCGGGAAGCTCTACAATAATACCTTTTTCGATTGGTTTTACTACTTTACATTTTACTTCGGTACCTGCTTTGTAATTTTCCTCAAGCTTATCCCAAGGATTTTCAAGCAGTTGTTTGTGACCGAGAGCAATCCTGTGATTATCTACGTCTATACCCAGAATAACTACATCAAGTACATCACCTGCTTTAACGAAATCTTCAACATTAAATATCTTCTTAGTCCATGAAAGGTCGCTGATATGCACAAGCCCGTCGACTCCTTCTTCAAGCTCCACAAATACACCGAAGTTTGTAATATTGCAAACCTTACCGGAATGTTTTGAGCCAATTGGAAATTTATCTAAAAGTGACTGCCACGGATTAGGAGTTAATTGCTTTATTCCGAGTGATAGTTTCCTTTCCGGTTTATCCAGACTAAGAACTACAGCCTCTACGGTTTCGTTCATGGTTAAAAATGTCTTCGGATCGGTTATATGCTGTGTCCATGACATTTCGGATACATGTATTAATCCCTCAATACCTTTTTCAATCTCGATAAAAGCACCATATTCGGTAATAGATACAACCTTACCCTGAACTTTATCTCCTATCTTCAGCTTTTCTTCTATGTTATCCCATGGATGAGGTGTAAGTTGTTTCAAGCCAAGAGTAACCCGCTTTTTATCCTGGTCATACTCAAGCACAACAACATTTATCTTCTGGTCAAGCTCTACAACTTCTGTGGGGTGATTAATCCTTCCCCATGAAAGGTCGGTAATATGTATAAGACCATCAACACCTCCCAGATCAACAAACACACCAAAATCGGTTATAGCTTTGACTGTAGCTTCGAGTATCTGACCCTTTTCAAGAGTTGCCAGGAGCTTTTCTCTCTGGTCTGCCATCGATTCTTCGATTAGTATCTTATGCGAGACTATTATGTTCTCGTTCGGATGATTTATCTTTAGTATCTTAAAAGGAATTGTTTGACCTACATAAACGTCATAGTCCCGTATTGGTTTGGTATCAATCTGCGAACCGGGTAAAAATGCATTTATGCCTCCAAGGTCAACCACAAATCCGCCTTTTATTCTTCTCACTATTTTGCCGTCTATAATTACATCACCCGATTTAGCCTGAACTATACGTTCCCAGTTTCTGATTGCATCAGCACGCTTGCGTGAAAGAACAAGCTGTCCTTCTTTATCTTCTATTTTCTCGACGTAAATCTCTACCTCATCACCTATCTTCAGCTCTTCGGGATGTAAAAATTCATCAAGCGATACCCTGCCATCCGATTTGAAGCCGATATCGATAAGTACATCATTATCCGAGATAGCAACAATTCGTCCCTTAACTATCTCGTTCTCTTTTATAACGTTGAAGGTTTTTTCATACAGCTCTATGTATTTTTTAAACTCTTCTTCAGAATATTCCTTAGCAACAAAATCTTTTGTTTTGATTACTGTTTTCGGTTCGGAAATTGTCTGCTGGTTTGGGGGCTGTTCGGTTGTAGTTTGCTCAGGGGTTTCAACATTGTCGGTATTTTTAATCTCAGCGTCATTGGTTTCGGTCATCGTATTAATTCTCCATTCGTTTAAAAGTTTATCCCGACATACTCGTCGGGACGGCTTTCGCCAAAATTCCCGTTTCAAACAGATTGATTAAATCTCTTTTTATGCGGGGGTTAATTAACATTTTGTGGGATGCGGATAAAAAAATTGCTCAATTTCAGGAAAAATGAGCAATTTTAGCATTCCCAAACGTCAAATATGGTTATTTCTGACTATACTTTCAAGGCAGGTAACAGTCTTATATTCCTAAATTTAATCATAAACAACGGTTTTGATAAATCAAATCCCTACATAAATTTCATTACAGGCTTTCTTCCACCCAGTCACCGTTTTCTTTTATCAGCTCAATCAGTTTATCGAGAGCTTTATCGTATCGTATTCCCCGTTCCACAACTTCCTTCCCTTTGTACAGGTTTACCCATCCGGCACCGCTGCCCACAAAGCCATAATCGGCATCAGCCATTTCACCCGGCCCGTTAACTATACAGCCCATTACCGCAATCTTAACACCTTTCAGATGACTGGTTTTTTCTTTTATCATCGCTGTGGTTTCCTGAAGGTCGAATTGAGTTCTTCCGCATGAAGGACAGGAAATGTATTCGGTCTTTGTAATCCTCATTCTTGAGGCTTGAAGAATACCAAAACAAGTTTCGTTTAGAAATTCTGTGTCCTGTTCTTTTGACTCCAGCCAAACACCGTCACCGAATCCGTCAATTAACAATCCTCCTATATCGGAAGATGAACACAGCTGAAATTTTTCCTTATCGGTTATATTATAACAGCCCTTAAGAATAACCGGAACCTTCTTGCTGTAGTTTAATAATTTAAAATAAAATCCTCTCAGTTCATGCAGCACATCATCTGCCGACTTTAAAACCAAAACACAAAATTTATCTTCCGAAACTGCATTAATCAGTTCATCATTGAACTCTTTCAATTCTGTTTCTACAAAATTTATTCTGTGCGATTTTCTCTCAGCATGCAAATATTGTTTTTGAGTAAACAAAGGAAATGAATCAGGTTCATCCTGCAAAGTTATCCAGTAATCATAATCGAAAATTTTTTTCAGGCTTCCGGGCAGTGAGTAAGGTAAATCTTTGCTCCCCAGATAAATAAAATCAGGTGCAAGGTCACCAATGTTCCATTTATCGGTTATGCGGTTATAACTATAATATAACTTACTGAGAGAATCCGGTTCTTTAAATTCATCCGCATCTAACTTAACAATTACTACAGGTACATGGTGGTTTCCGATTTTATAAACCGCAATTGTTTCTCTCCTTGAGTATTCAAATGGATTATAGAAAATTTCGAGTTGCGGATTTCGGACTTCTGATTTAGCAGCTTGAATTTTATTACTATACTTTTCAATCAGTTTTTTGCATACCGGAATTTCAAATTCTGGCTCTTCGGTTAATGACACACGGATTGTATCACCAATACCGTCTTCAAGCAGTAGGCCTATACCCAGTGCCGATTTTATCCTGCCGTCTGAACCATCGCCTGCCTCAGTAACCCCAAGGTGTATGGGATAGTTCATTCCTTCTTCTTCCATCCTGTTCACAAGCAAACGGTATGCCTGCACCATAACTTTTGGATTGGATGCTTTCATTGAAAGTACAATTTCGTGATAATCGAGGTCCTCGCAAATCCTGACAAATTCCAGTGCCGATTCCACCATACCCATCGGTGTATCTCCGTAACGGTTCATGATCCTGTCTGAAAGCGAGCCGTGGTTCGTTCCGATACGCATTGCTGTCCCGTATTCTTTGCATACTTTTACAAGCGGAGCAAATTCTTTGTAAATCCTATCAAGCTCCTGCTGATACATTTCATCGGTAACTTCAAAAACCTTGAATCTTTTTCTATCAGCATAATTACCAGGATTTACACGCACTTTTTCAACTATTTTCGCTGCGGTCTCGGCTGCTCTGGGGATAAAGTGTATATCTGCAATAAGCGGAGTGTTATAGCCTCTTGCCTTTAGTTCACGTTTAATAACAGCAAGATTTTCAGCTTCCTTTAACGAAGGTGCGGTTATTCTTACATAATCAGCTCCTGCTTCTATGATTCTGATAGATTGTTCAACGGTTGCATTTGTATCCATGGTATCGGTTGTTGTCATAGATTGTGTGCGTATGGGATAGCTTCCGCCTAGAGGGACATCGCCTATATTAACAATACGGGTTTTGTAACGTGAATATGAAAAGAGATTATTGCAGTATCTTCTGGATAGGGTCAGTGTATTCATTGAGCCAGTGATATTCCGGTAATTCCATTCGCTATAAATTCAAAATTATGAAAGCAAAATTCATAATTCCAATTTAAAGTTAAAAAATATTCGTTCATACTGACACCAAAATACTGAATTAATTGGTTTGCTGACAATAATACAAATTTATTTTTTATATTGTACGTTTTAGACTTTGAATCATAAACGTTGACTTATACGTCAGTGTATTTTTTTACTAGCTTCAAATAAAATCTTTTTTTCTTCTTCTGTCAGGTTTTGATAGCCCTCGCGGCTTATCTTATCCAGAATTTCATCGATCCTTTCCTGTGAAACTTCATCACCTTTTTTATTAACATCATAGAAATCAGCATCGCTTATATCTTCATTACCACGGTTATATTTTTCGTAATAGGGATTGCGGTAAACATTACCTCTCCGCTGCGGCTCATATGGATCTGACTTCATATTCCTGAAATATTTCGAAAAGTCTATTCCCCTTCTGGTTAAAAGCACATAAAAGAACCCGACCGCTGCACCGCCAAGATGCGCAGCATGAGCAATGTTAGATACTCCGCCAAGCGAAAGGAACTCAATAACTATATACATCAGCACAAAATACTTAGCCCTGATAGGGAAAAGGAAATAAAGGAATATAGGCCGTTCAGGGAAAAGCATTCCGAAAGCAACAAGTACACCGTAAACCGAACCTGATGCTCCGATTGTGGGCAGTGCAGGTCCCAGCATAGGTGCAATAAAAAGATTTGTTAGCCCCGCACCAACACCGCAAGTAAGATAGTATATTAAAAACTTCTTAGAGCCCCAAAGGTTTTCAAGTTCCATACCGAACATCCACAAAGCAAACATATTAAAAAACAAATGCATTAATCCGCCGTGCATAAACTGGTAAGTTAATAGCTGCCAGGGCATAAAACCTTCGCCAACAGGCATGAGTGCAAAATAAGATAAAAACCAATTACCAAGCGGTACTTTTCCTATATGATAGTTATTCAAGAAGAAATACTGAACTATGAAAATAAAAACATTCGATATCAACAGTATCTTAATAACCGGCGGGAAATACGAGAAGCCACCGAACATCGAAGGACGGCGGTACTGGTAGTTTTTATATCTGTCTTTATTTTGGTTGAATAAGCCCATTTTAAACATTCCCGCGAAAGCGGGAATCTACATTTGTGATTCTATTTTAATATTATGATAAATTGTTGATTTTTCTAAGAAACATTCTTGACTAAATTAACATTTACAAAGATTTCAAAATAACATGAAAAATGGATTCCCGCTTTAGGGGAATAATTTATTAAAACTCTCTCTTTGCTCTCTCAAGGTCTTCGGGTGTATCAATCTCCATCGACCTGAATTCTGAAACGTCAACAGCATACATTGCGTTCCCGCTATCATAGAGTTCCTGGAAAGAAACTTCGTAAAATTCGTTAACATTATTCTCTTTTACAATTTTTCTATCAAGAACCTCACCTAACTTACTGAAAAACTCACTGTTAAACTTCTCAATCCCAATAGATTCACCAATGCTTACAGCGGGATTTATTTCCTTACCGATATGGAGTATCTTATTGGTACTATCAGCAATTACTTTAATCTCCTCATCACCAAGCTTATGATTTGAGTTAACCGCCAGACAGTTTTCATATGGTGAATTTAAAAGCTTGCCGATGATTCTGTAATCGAAAAGAATATCACTGTCTAATAAAATGCAGCTGTTTTTAATATAGTTTCTTGTCATCCATAATGAGTAGCTGTTGTTGTTATTCTCGTAATCTGAGTTTGTTATGTATGTTATCTTAAGCACCGGGTATTTTTGTGAAATAAAATCCTTAATCATATGTTCCCTGTATCCGGTGACCATAACAAATTCATTGATGTTGTTTTTCAAAACATTATCTATTGTTAGCTCAAGAATTGTTTTATCGCCGATTTTAAGTAAACACTTCGGAGTTGAATCGGTTAAAGGCCTGAGCCGTTTTGAAAGTCCCGCCGCTAATATTATTGCCTGCAATTGTTAATAATTTTAAAATGTATGCAAAAATAAATGAAGGTTGGGATAAAAACAGGGGAAAATTTAATAAGTTGCAAGCTAAAGGTTACAGGTTTAAGGCACAATCCGAACAACATTTAACTGATTTACTGATTAACCAATTAATTATTTAACCAATTAACCGTTTAACTGATTAACTATTCAACTAACAATTCCGGTCTGTATTCAAAATGCATTGTATCGTAATGATACCACTTGCCGCCCCAGATAAATCCGTGACGCTCAAATATCTCAACAATTTCCATCGGTATCCGGTTACGCCAAACCATATCTCCGTTCCACTTCCAGTAATCGGAGTATTGTGTGTTTATATCTATTGCAGTTCCGAAAGCATGGGTGCTTAGTCGTTTTGTCCCTGCAATATAACGCCAGTTAAACGTTCCGCCAGTTCGTTTAAGGTATTTATGAAACCCTTCAGGTAATTCCTCAAGCTCATCCGAAATTTCTTTAAGCTTATCGGCAACACCGTTAATTTTAGTAACAAGTACATTTTCACCACAAATAGAGGGCAGCCACTTTACCGTCACAAGATTTTTCTGCACCTCCGATGAGCTTTGACCGTACATTTTTTTAAAAAATGGCTCATAACGTATTCTGCCCGGTTCAAAATCTTCTTCCGGCGGCGAATCCCAGTCATCACCCGCAGTGTATTGCTGTGACATCATATCCTCCAAATCGGGCTTGTCAAGCATCTCGTCATGTGTTTTGTTCTTGACGCCGTCATCCCACTGCATTATAGTTCCGTCTTTCCAGTAAAGATTGTTCTCATCGGCAGAATCAAGGAAATCGGGATAAGCTTCCAGAAGCTTTTGCAATCCATCGGGAACACCATGTTCAAATTGACCTGCCGCATAGGTTTCTGTTACAATTAAGCTTTGATTTGTTTCCAGGCGGTTAACAAAGCTTGAACTGTAAAAAAGCGAGAAGGATATTATTAAATTTATTAACATCTTCATTATTTTTCGTATAATCTCAAGTTTAAAGTCCATTTTATAAACCGTTGAAACGGTTCGATGCAGTCACTATCAGCATAAACACCTCGATTAATCGAGGTGTTAATAAAAATATCATAGTTTTATCAACAGTTTTAACTGTTTTTATTCTATGAAATTCACACCCAACTCTATTAATTTGCAAAGTAAACAAGATGAAATATAAATCACAATACTAAATCAAATATTAATTGCCTTTTTGCAAACTCCTCACCCCTGCTT
>CAYWTS010000036.1:0-7968 GCA_964461265.1 uncultured Ignavibacteriales bacterium | reverse complement strand
TCACAATACTAAATCAAATATTAATTGCCTTTTTGCAAACTCCTCACCCCTGCTTTCCAGATAAATCAGGAAAGCTTTCCCCTCTCCATTTACGGAGAGGGGGTGGAAGTGAGGAAAAATATCTTTCTATGATACTGTTCTGCTAAATGTTTAGTTTATTTTTATAATGTAAATTTCATACAAATAACAAACTAAATTTGAGGTTTAAAACATGTATAAAAAAATATTGATTGTACAGCTGATACTTTTATTAACAGCATCATTTTGCTACACACAGCAGCAGGTAATTCAGGTTAAAAAAACCGATAGCGACAGTTTGTGGTCTGACTTCCATAAAAAGTTCGGGATAGAAAATAATTTCTATCTGTTCTTAAACAGCACAACCATAGCTATAAATGAAACGGGAACTTATGAAACAATCCCGTACGGGTCGGTAAGAGATTTTGCTAATAAAATCAGCAAAAGAACAAACGGAAAATGGAAATATTCGAATTTTAAAAGAAGAAAGTGAACAAAAATGAAAAATTTATGACAGACCTCCCCTGTCCCGATAAATCGTGACTTTCCCTCTCCCACAAAGCGGGATGTTCCACTTAGCAAGGAGGGGGGAATCCCACCCCGATAACTCGTGGCGGGATGGAGGGGTGGTCTAACAAAGAAAAAATGCAAAAGTTCTTTACTTTTATTGCTTTTATGTGGCTTTTATTTATTAATATAGGTAAAGGAAAAGTGTTTAAATAATATCACAATATGATACTATAAACAGGCTGTGATTTATTATGTTTGGAGTGTGAAAGGAAATTAAAAATGAAAACACTAATATTTTTATTTTACTTTAGTTTACCTTTATATGCACAAATAGGATATGTTACTGTATGTGAAAAGTATCTTGATGACGGGACTATAATTAATGAAAATAAAGTTTTTGAAACAAACATAATTGAATTTTTCTTTGATACTTATACGGGTGAGAATTGGAATCAAACATACATCTATTGTCATATCAAGGATGCTGATGGAAATCTTGTAGTTAAGAAAGAAGGAGAAGCGCCGCCGGATTGTATAGGAGTACTTTCAAATGCCAAACTGCCTAAAGGGACTTTTATCATAACTTTTTACGACAAAAACATGAATGAACTTGGGAATTCGGGGTATTTTATAATAAAATAAAATTTTTTATTTACTATAATTAAACTTATTTAATTATTTTTGCAATAACTTACCAACAGGAGGAGAAATGAAAACAATCATTTTACTTTTTATAATAACCTCTGTTTCTATTGCACAATGGACATTTATTCCTAACTCCCCGGTCAGAATGCAATCACTTCATTTTATTAATTCACATACCGGATTTGTTGTTGGCGGCAATATACTTAAGAAAACTACTGACCAGGGTCTTAACTGGCAGCAATATCTATTTTCAACCAGCCCTGAATTCACAAGTATTAGCTTTTCAAATTCACTTACCGGCTATGCAGCAGGGCAGAAACTCTATAAAACAGAAAATTGCGGTGTGTTTTGGGATTATATTGGAAATTACAATATAAATAATATATTTACTATTGATAATTACAACGTTTGGTGCTGCGGTCATGGTGGTGGAATCAGACATTCTACCAATGGAGGAATAAATTGGATAGGATATAGTTTAACAACCGAGGATATGAATTCCGTTTACTTTATAGATTATAATACAGGTGCAGTATGCGGAAATTTTAGAATAATATCAACAAAAAATGGCGGCACAGAATGGAAGGTGGATACTATTAATTACAGAGCTTTTAACGCCATTGCTTTCCTAAACAATACAACAGGATTTGCAGGTGGTATCCACATTAGCACACAAACCGGTATTATGTTTAAAACAACAAATGCCGGTGATAACTGGTTTGAAATACAGTTTCCGCTGCAAAAAATTCTTTGCATTTTTACTTTAGATAATGAACATATCTGGGTAGGCTGTCAAGATGGTTATATTTATTTTACAGCAGATTTAGGGATTACATGGAACATACAATTCTCCGGTAACCCTAATATTTACGAAATACAAATGCTAAATCAAAACTTGGGTTTTGCAGTAGCCGATAATGGAATTTATAAAACCACAAATGGTGGAATAGGTATTAGGAAAATAAGTGAAAATATACCAAAATCGTTTTCGCTTTCACAAAACTACCCGAATCCGTTTAATCCGGTTACAAAGATAAGGTTTCAAGCCCCCCTCTCTCCCCCCGAAGGGAGGATGCAAATTATTTCACTCGTTATATACGATGTTCTTGGCAGGGAAATTAAGACACTTTTTTCCTCCCCTTGGGGGAGGATAGGTGGGGCCACATACGAAGTTGATTTTGACGCTCATAATTTAAGCAGCGGTGTGTATTATTATAAACTGATTGCAAACGAATTTACGGAAACAAAGAAAATGGTGCTGGTGAGGTAAAAAATAATAAATAAAATTACTCAAGTTGACCGCTTCTGATATAAAAACCGTTGAAACGGTTATTAATCAATATTTTTAACTTGTTCCCACGACTAAAGTCGTGGGTTAATAAATATATGTTATTATTATAATTATTAAACAAAACGGTCAACTTGAGTAAAATTATAATACTAAAAAAATGACAAATTTAATAATAGAGGATTATAATAAAGAATTATTAATTGAAGAAACAAAAATATTTTTAAAAGAAGTACTTAGTAAAGCTGGTGAATATAAATTTCAATTAATAATTAAAAATGTCATACCTAATTCTCAATTAATTGATGCATTAAATAAAGCAAAAGAAGAAGATGGGATGGTACCTAACGCTGATATAGGATTTTTTCATCCAATCATAGGTTCTGTTTTAACTAACTGCAATAAATTATCAGCTTTCATTGAACACTTAGATAAAGAAAAAAGGACAAAAACTCCTCCTAATGTTTTGTTAAATTTAAAATTGCTTGTTTATTTACAAGTAATAGAAACAAAATATTTACATAAAGTCCTGGTAAATTCGTTAAAAATATTGTTGGACGAAGAACCGGATTACGAAATTTTTGATGATTATACATCTACGACAAATGTAAATAATTTTATAGGTGAATTGCATACAAGGTTAAGATGTAAGGTTAAAGAGTATAAAATAATAAAAAAATGGCTTGATTTATTTGACAAAGATTTAAGAAATAAAATTGCTCACAATGATTATTATATTGAAGATAATTTAAAACGAATAACAATACCTTCAAGTTATACAACCTCTTTAAAAAGTCAAGATCCAATTCCAATAAAAAAATATAGTTACGATGCAATTGATTTATTATATCGTTGCTCAAAATCATTTAACGAAGCCTTTTATGATTGTATTGATAATATAGGAAACTTATTACTCCAGAATGACTTTTAATTACAAAAATTTGAACGATATAGTATTTTAATACTTTTATATAATTTTTATATAATTATTTTTGTAGCAACTTACAGCAGGAGGAGAAATGAAAACAAAATTTTTATTTCTGTTACTTACCTTTTCTATTTTTTACAATGCTTATTCACAAAGCGGGTGGTTTTTACAATTAACACTACCTAATGGTGCACAGATAGTTGATATGTGTTTTTTAAATGAAAATACCGGTTGGGCTGTGGGAGGTTCTAATTTAGGCGGAGTGATTTATAAAACAACAAACGGCGGGACAAACTGGATTTTAATACAAACAATACCCGGTACATCTTTCAGTTCTGTTTCTTTCAGTAACTCACTTGCAGGACATGTTGTTGATGCAGCTCCTTTTGGAAAAATTTACAGAACAACAAATGGAGGAGAAAACTGGACATCTCAATCAATAGGCGAAAGTATTAAGTTAGTTTTTTTTCCTTCATTAGATACCGGTTATATAACATCTTCAAATTCCACGAATATTTATAAAACAACAAATGGAGGAATTAATTGGATAGGCTATTTAACGCCTTATTCTATACCAATGAAGTCGATTTATTTTATTAATTCAAATACTGGCTGGATTTCTTGTAACCAAGGTTTAGTAATGAAAACTACAAACAGTGGTATTAACTGGCTCGGATTTCAAACACAATCAGAAAAAGAGTTAGCATCAATATTTTTTATAGACGAGCAAATAGGCTGGACAGTCGGTCAACAAAAAAAGATATTAAAATCTACAAACGGCGGTTCAAACTGGTTTTCACTGAATAATACTGATACGACTACTGATAATAGATATAATTCAGTTTTTTTTATTACAGCATCAACTGGTTGGATTGCGGGTCTTGATACTATTTTTTATACAACGAACGGAGGTTATAACTGGACAAGGCAAAAAGTTTCGATATTTTGGGCTGGTGTTCCTTATCGGGCAATTAAGTTTGTTAATAACAACACTGGGTGGGTAACTAACTTTTATGAAATTTATAAAACAACTACAGGCGGTAACCCAATTGGCATTAAAAAAATAAGCAGTGAAATACCAAAATCGTTTTCACTTTCGCAAAACTACCCAAATCCATTTAATCCGGCTACAAAGATTAAATTCGAAATCAAACCACCCCTCACTCCCCTCCTTAGTAAGGAGAGGACGGGGGTGGTCTTGAAAATTTACGATATCCTAGGGCGAGAAGTTGCAACACCCGTAAATGAACCGTTAAAACCCGGAACATATGAAGTGGATTTTGATGGCAGTAATTTAAGAAGCGGTGTGTATTATTATAAATTGATTGCAAATGAATTTACAGAAACAAAAAAAATGGTGCTGGTGAGATAAACTTTATAATTAACTGGTAATTTTCGTTAGGGGCTGTCTCAAAAGGCAATTTTCTTGCAAAAAAACTGTAACCGCAACTTTCATAGTCGCGATTATGCAAGAAAAATTGCAACGCAGCCATAAAGACTGCGGATACAAAAACACTTTTGATACAGCCCCTTTTTATTATGTTTTTAAAAAATGTGTCTTTTTTTTGTAATAGCTAAAAAGCGGAGTGTTAAGTAAAATTGTAAAAATTCAAGTAGATTCCTGCTTTCGCAGGAATTGGCTGCAGCCCGGATGGCGGAACTGGTAGACGCGCAGGACTTAAAATCCTGTCGGGGTAGTTCCTCGGTGCCGGTTCGATTCCGGCTCCGGGCACAAATTAATTCGAAATTGAAAGGGCAAAATTAAAAATTTAAGTTAAAATTCAAAATTTAACTTAAAGTTTATATAATATGAAATAGAAGTCATTTTTAATTTTTAATTGCATTTTTAAACTTTAAACTTTTAGCTTCGTTAATGCAGTTTACTTTTGAGAACATATTAATCTTATTTTTCTCGGTTGTTGCGGTTGTTTCGGCTGTAATAATGATAACCCGCCGCAACCCGGTAAACAGTGCATTGTGGCTTGTTCTTAATTTCTTCTGTGTATCAGCTATTTATTTATTACTCAGGGCACAGTTTATTGCAATAATACAGGTATTGGTCTATGCCGGTGCCATTATGGTTCTGTTTTTGTTTGTAATAATGCTGCTGAATCTTCAGGATGAAACTAAGCTCACCGAGCAGTTTTCTTACAAAAAAATTTCAGCAATAATACTTTCACTTCTGCTTTTTGCCTCGCTTGGAATAACAACTTATTTTGCGTTTATGGATAAGTTCCCTGCATTAAGTCCGGCTGCTGAAAATATCGGAACAGTAAAAACTATTGGTAAAGAGCTTTACACCACATACTCATTCCCGTTCGAAGCAGTATCTTTTATACTGCTTGCTGCCATAGTGGGTGCTATAATACTTGCCAAGAAAAAGTTCGATTAACAATGACCGAAAAAACACACCGTAAAAAACGCATACTCTCGGGGGTTCAGCCAAGCGGTGTCCCGCACCTGGGAAATTATCTGGGTGCAATGAAAAACCATATAAAAATGCAGGATGAGTACGACACATTTATCTTCATTGCCGATTTACACTCACTTACAACCATTCGCGATCCTAAAAAACTGCAGGAACTTATTACCGGCTTAGCTACCGATTACCTTGCACTTGGGCTTGACCCGCACAAAACTATTTTCTTCCGTCAAAGTGATGTGAAAGAACACACCGAGCTTACCTGGCTCTTAAACTGCGTAACCCCTGTTAACATGCTTGAGCAGGCGCATGCATATAAAGATGCTGTTTCAAAAGGATTAAAAGATGCTACAGCAGGCTTATTCATTTACCCGGTCTTAATGGCTGTCGATATTTTAATTTACAAACCTGATTTAGTTCCGGTCGGGCGTGATCAAAAACAGCATGTGGAAATATCACGCGATATAGCAGGTAAGTTCAACAGGATTTACGGTGATGTTTTTAAGCTCCCGGCACCTTTTATACCTGATGATGCTGGGTATGTTATAGGAACAGACGGAATTAATAAAATGAGCAAAAGCTACGGAAACGTAATTAATTTTTTTGCCGACGAAGACACGCTGAAAAAACAGGTAATGGGAATTGTAACCGATTCTACGCCTTTAGAAGATCCCAAGAATCCCGAAAAGGATACTGTTTACAAAACATTTTCATACTTTGCCACAGATAAAGAGAAACAAATACTGGCAGATAAATACATCCAAGGAGGCTTTGGTTACGGTAGTGCCAAGAAAATACTGCTTGAAAAATTACTGGAATACTTTAAACCTTTCCGTGAAAAACGAAAACAACTCGAAAAAGACCGCGGTTACATCTTATCTGTGCTTAAAGAGGGTGCCGATAAGGCAAGACTCATTGCATCGGTCACACTCAACGAAGCAAGGGAAAAAGTGGGATTGAACATTAAATAAACCGGAGATTAAAGAAATTGCCCGTGCACGTGAAGTGTTTTGTTCGTTAATGCTGGATTCATATCTACACAAAAACTTAAATAAGGAACTGAACTCACCGGAAAGATATTTTATGCGGTTTGCTTATAACGCACGCTGTGAAAAGGAGAAAAAGTTAAATAAGAAACCTGGCAGGTTTTAATCATAAATTACGGTATCAGAACAACTTTCCCGACTACATCACCATCAGCAAGCAATTGGTGTCCTTTTGCTGAATCTTTTAAGCTTAATCTTTCACCTATGTGAGGTTTAACTTTCCCCGCTGCAACTAAATTAACAAGTTCTTCTAACTCCTCTTTTTCTCCCAGATAAAGCCCAAGTAAGCTGATGTGTCGGAGGTAAGTCTGGTGTATGCTTACTGTAGTTTCTCTTCCTGTCATTATACCGCACCAGAGAATTCTTCCGCCTTTCTTTACCATACGAAAGCTTTGCTCATGCCTTGCGGGACCAATATAATTCAGCACTACATCAATACCTTTACCGTCTGTAATTTCAAGAACCTTGAAAGCTATATCTTCATCAGAATTATGATTAAAAACATATTTGACGCCAAGTGTTTTTAATGTTTCAACTTTCTTTTCACTTCCTGCAGTGGCAAAAATTTCGGCACCGGCATTTTTCGCAATTTGAAGTGCAATTATTCCAAGCCCGCTTGTTCCGCCCCAGATGAAAAATGTTTCGCCTTTCTTTAGATTCCCCACCCTGCCGAGTGCGTGGTTAGCTGTGAGCCCTGCTACAGGCAGACAGGCAGCATCTTCGAATGATACATTTTCGGGAAGATTTATTAATGAAGATTCAGGTACAGCTGCAAACTCAGCATAAGAACCCTGCCTGTGCATACCAAAATACTGCCAGTTAAAACATAAGCCTCTCCTGCATTTTTTACACCATTCACATTCACCGCAGGCAGCAATAGGCCAGCTTAGAACCCTCTCACCTGCTTTAAATTCTTTAACATCTGTTCCGATTTCTTCAATAATTCCTGCAATATCACCCCCTAAAATATGGGGAAAATTCAGTGTTAAACCCGGGTATCCCTGCCTTATCACAAGGTCGGCACGGTTAACCGATGCTGCTTTAATTTTTACAAGCACTTCATTGGGTTTGATATCGGGAACCGGAAAATCTTCGGTATATATTAATTTTT
>CAYWTS010000035.1:16565-18247 GCA_964461265.1 uncultured Ignavibacteriales bacterium | reverse complement strand
GTATCACCGGTTGGTCTCACTCTCATTGCAAAATCAGGGAAATAGGCACCCATGTTCGCAGCATTTGCACTCCGGTGGTCGCTCCATATACTGAAAGCACAAACAGGGTTATTTCCTGTAATTGTTGTATAATCACCTCTGTAACATCCTGGTGAGCATGGCGGATTAGGAAAGGTGAAAGTTGTATTTGTAAGCCGCTGGTTAGGCGCAAACGTTTGACCACCATCGGTAGTATAAGTTGCATAAATTGCTGTCTGGAATGTTGTGGGATTTTCTCTGTCGTCATACCAATGTATATACAGCTTACCCGTTGTTCCTTCGCACCATATCTCGGGGAACCACTGGTCACTTGCCTGCGGATTGGCATTATCATTTACACGCACACGTGCTGACCACGTTGCACCCTGGTCGGTTGAATAACGAAGCCATATATCCGGCTTGTTTCCGTTACCGGCAGGGTCATTGGATGCATTTACAAAATATAATCTTCCTCTGTAGGGACCATTCGAATTATCCATTGCAACTTTCGGATGCGGAGCGGTTCTTGCATTGTTTATAGTATGCCTTCCGCCACCGTAGGTTCCTACCCAACGCTGTCCTAAACCTGAATCACTTGACATATATGTGAAATTTGCCCCGCCATTTGTAGATCTGTAAAAATTATAGATACGGCTTCCAGAAGCATCAGAACCTGTATTAGTAACATAAATAACACAGCCACCGTTTGTTGAACCGTTAGGCCCAACACAAATATAGCATCCGGGGAGTGAATTGCTTGGAGTAAAAGTTGTTGTCCATGTTAAACCTGCATCTGTGCTTCTTCCGAAATTACCCGGAGTGATGCAAGCGTAAACATAATTGGCATAGGGCCCTATTCCTGTATATTCTGCTTCAACATGATTTCTGTCGTATCCGCTCACCGAAAGTATCGGGGCAGACCACGTTAAACCATTATTTGTTGACCTGTACACATACTGCCCGTTAACTCCCGAAGCATAAATTAACACACCGTTTCCTGTATAGGCAGCCCAAGGGTCGCAGCAGGTTCCGCTCGGATATCCCGGATTGTTCAAGTACCAGTTCAGTCCGCCGTTTGTGGTTCCTCTTGCATTTTGCGGAGAACCAGATGCATTTACCCCGAAGAATATCCATAACGGGTTGTTAGGATTTGATGAACCGAACTGCTCATAGTAATCGTTTCCCATTTCGAAGTTATCAAAATCATTGATGGTAATGGTCATGGGGAAAGGACCGCTTTTGGGAGGACTGAAATGTGACATAGATTCCCTTGTCGGCTGTTCAATATTTGGGTCGTTGTCATTAAAAACGTGACCCGGAATCTGTGCCTGGAACAGGAAAATTGCTG
This sequence comes from uncultured Ignavibacteriales bacterium, assembly GCA_964461265.1. GTDB lineage: Bacteria > Bacteroidota > Ignavibacteria > Tepidaquicellales > OLB5 > CAYWTS01. The sequence goes on along the minus strand of CAYWTS010000035.1, from coordinate 16,881 downwards.
CTAATGCAAGCAGCCACAAATAAGAATAAAGATGTTTTTCAAATGAGAAGAATAGATTTTTCATGGAATGTAAAATTTAATTCAATTCGGCAAAAATAAAAGACGGTGTGTTTATTAACAAGAATAATTTGTTAAGAACTGGGCGGTCTGCTATTTGCGCAGTGGTGGGGTTGAAAAAATTAAACCTTCTCCACTTCCTTTTTACCCAGCAGTCCGGTTGGTTTAAACAGGAGGATTAAAATCAAAATACCGAATGCAATGGCATCACGATATACCGGTGAGATGTAACCAACAACAAATGTTTCAAGCAGTCCTA
>CAYWTS010000035.1:0-16465 GCA_964461265.1 uncultured Ignavibacteriales bacterium | reverse complement strand
GCATCACGATATACCGGTGAGATGTAACCAACAACAAATGTTTCAAGCAGTCCTATTATCATTCCGCCAAGTGCTGCACCGGGTATATTACCTATACCGCCAAGTACTGCTGCAACAAATGCCTTTAGTCCGTATAATATACCAATGAGCGGATCTATTTTAGGATAATTTAAACCAAACAGTATTCCCGCCGCTGCAGCAAGTGATGAACCGATAATAAAAGTAAAGCTTACAACCCGGTTTATATTTATACCCATTAAGCTTGCTGCAGTCATATTATAACTCACTGCACGCATAGCAGTTCCCATCTTCGTCTTCATAACTATAAAACGCAGTGTAACAATAAGTATAACTGACATTACAAGCACAACAAGCGGATTGGAATAAATTACTGCCCCTCCAATGTTCAGTACCGGTTTGTTTTCTATAAGTGTGGGGAAAGATTTGGGGTCGGCACCAAATACAAGCTGCCCGGTATATTCGAGGAATAACGATACACCAATTGCTGTGATTAGTATTGTAAGCTTTGGCGAAGCACGAAGCGGTTTATAGGCAAGCTTTTCGATTGTAAAGCCAAGCGTAGCACAAATTATCATTGAGCAGAACAATATGAGTATTGCCAGAAGTATGGAAACGGCACCTGAGACGGTTGAGAAACCGAAAAGTATTGCAAGGTAATACCCTGAATAAGCACCTATCATAAACACGTCACCGTGTGCAAAATTAATGAACCGCAGAATACCATATATCATAGTATAACCAAGCGCTATCAGGGCATATATGCTCCCGAGCGATAAGCCATTAAATGTTTGCTGTAAAAACTCAGTCAATTTATGGCTGGATAGTTTCTTTATATTTGAATTTCCCGCCTTTAATTTCCAGTATAACAGCAGGTTTAATAGCATTACGCTGTTCGTTGATGGTTATAGTACCCGTAACACCCTTAAAGTCTTTGGTTTTTGAAAGTTCTTCCCTGATTTTATCGGGTTCGGTTGAACCTGCACGTTTTATAGCATCGAAAAGTATAAGTCCTGCGTCGTAAGCGAGGAAACTCATAGCATCCGGCATCATTCCGTATTTTTCTTTATACTTTTTAATAAAGTTCTGGATAGCAGGCGAAGGGTCTTCAGTTGAAACGTGAGTCGAGAAGAAACATCCTTCAAGTGCATCGGCAGCTTTGCCTTCGGTCAGCTTTTCTGATTCCCATCCGTCACCGCCGAACAGCGGCTGAGTAATGCCAATTTCTCTTGCCTGTATTGCTATCAATCCAACATCGGTATAGTAACCGGGTATGAAAACTGCGTCGGGATTTTTCGACTTAATAGCTGTCAGCTGTGCCTTAAAATCTTTATCGCCTGCTGAATATGACTGAACTTCCACAATCTCACCGCCCATTTCGGAAAATTGTGTCTGGAAAAACTTTGAAAGCCCTGTTGAGTAAGCATTTTTCAAATCCTGTAATACAGCAACTCTTTTAACCTTAAGCGAATTTAATGCAAACTTGCTCATTACTGTCGCCTGGAACGGGTCAATAAAGCATACCCGGAAAATATAATCGCCGATTGCGGTAACTTCAGGGTTGGTTGAGGCAGGTGTCACCATAGGAATTTTGCTTTGCTGGCATATCTGTGCACCCGATTTGCTTCTTGATGAAGCAACTTCTCCGATTACCGCAACAACCCTGTCTTTATTTATTAACTTTTGAACTACCGTTTGAGCTTCAGATGGCTTGCCCTGGTCATCGTATGTTATAAGCTTAATCTTTTTCCCGAGTAGTCCTCCGGAGTTATTCATTTCCTCTGCAGCAAGTTTTAATCCGTTACTGGCTGAAATACCAAATGTTGCTTCCGAACCGGTAAGTGATTCATATTCACCTATAAATATCTCATTTTCGGAAGATTTACCGCATCCTGAGAAATATATGCTAAAACAAGTAAAAAATACGAAAACTGCAATTATTTCTTTTTTCATAATTTAATATTGAAATTTTTTTGAAGTGTTTGTAATAATAGCTAACAGGTTCAATTAATTCAATTGTGAAATTGCGAATGCATGTAGTTTGTCCCGAAAGGGATGGCTTACGCCATAAAGTTAGTAAAGTTCATCAAGTTAATAAAGTTGAGAGAAAAAGAACCGGAAAAAGAGGCTGATAGTGGTTAGATGTAATTTCAAGCCAAAAATAATCTTTGGAGATTATATCAATCCCTTACACTTAGAACTTTAAAACCTTACAAATCCTTTGAACTTGATTAATTTAAGAACCTTTCTTTACAACCAGCTTTTGTCCTATTTCTATTGTATCTGATTTCAGCTTATTCCATTTCTTCAGATCGCTTACAGATACGTTATATTTATCCGCAATTTTAGCCAAAGTATCCCCCTTTTTTACAGTGTAATACACAGTCTTGCTTTTTTCTTTCTTTTTTGTAGTATCTTTTGAAGCATAAAGTTTTAATACCTGTCCTTCGTATATAACATCAGAGTCAAGGTTATTCCATTCTTTAAGGTTTGCAACTGTGATATTGAATTTTTCAGCAATACCGGTAAGGTTATCTCCTGCTTTAACAGTGTAGGTTGTTTGCTTGGTTTTGTTTTTATTGCTGGTGATTTTCTTATCCGAATATATTTTCAGTTTCTGTCCTTCGTAAATTACATCAGATTCAAGGCTATTCCACTCTTTTATATCGCTTACACTTACGCTGAACTGTTCAGCAATTTCGGTAAGATTATCACCTGCCTTTACCGTGTAGGTTTGTGCATTTGATTTCTTCTTCTTTTCAGTCTGTGAATTTGTTTTACCTGTATAAATTTTAAGCTTCTGCCCAACAGTAATTTTGTCGGAGTTAAGGTTGTTCCAATCTTTTAAATCTGCAACCGATACACCGTATTGTTCTGCGATTCCGGAAAGGTTATCACCTTTCTTAACAGTGTAAGTAAGAAGGCTCCCGGTTGGTTCTTTCTTTTTAGTTATTACCTCCTTATTACTCTCTGTTTCTTCCTTTTCGGTTTCTACTTCAACATTTTCATCCCGGTGTTCTTTGTTAACCAGGATATCTGAGTTGTCTTGTTTCTCCGAGACTTCGGTATTCTCTGTTTTCTCTTTGACTTCATTATTTTCGTCACTAGTAATTTCGGTTATTTCTTTCTCTTTCACCTCATCTTTTACTCCAAACATCTCTTTATATCTGGAAGCTGTAAGCCATATTGAAAGACTATCCCCCTTTTGGGGATATTTACCGTAGGAGATATTGTTCCATATCCTGATATCCGAAGCCCTGACCTGATATTTAATAGCTATCAGAGAGAGCCATTGAGAATCTGCGACCTGATGGAAAACCAGTTCCCGTTTTGCCGGACTGATAATAAACCTTGGATCTTCAACATGATAGCCATCTATTTTATAATATGAGTATGAAGCTGAGTTGTCAATGCCCGCTGTTCCTTCGTTACCGTCGAATTTAGGAGTAAATCCGTATTTTTCAAAATCACTTGCGTCTGCATAGTTTTTTGAAAAATCTTTGAAACTGCCTTTTGGTATTTTAATAAGATATCCGTCTTCAAAGACAGGTGTAATGTCTTGTAAAAGCTGAGTATTAAGTTCACGTATAGTTTCTACGTCCGTATTACATAACTCCGCTATGCGGGAAGTTGAAATCTGGGCTTTAATAATCACGCGGTCGTATTCAAGCGGTGAGGCGTATTCAACATCATCGAAACCATATGAACCCGGGTCTAAAGTAATCAGTGCACAGGCAATGTACTGAGGAACATAATTTCTCGTTTCTTTGGGAATATAATCCCGGATAGACCAAAAATCTTTTGAACCCGCATTTTTGATTGCATTTGATATACGACCCGAACCTGCATTATAAGCAGCAAGTGCAAGGTACCAGTCACCGAAATAATTATATAAATCTTTCAAATGCCTTGCTGCTGCATCAGTCGATTTTTCCGGGTCTCGTTTATCGTCGGTATATGAATCGTAGTACAATCCGTAAGCGGTACCCGTTGCAGGCATAAACTGCCATAGCCCAATTGCACCTGCCCATGAGGATATCCTGGGGTCAAGACCGCTTTCTATCATCGATAGATACACCAGTTCCTCGGGAGCATCGTTCTCACGAAGTATACTTCTCATCAGGTTGAAGTATTTACCGGAACGGTACATCCATTTGTCCATATATTTCCTTCCTCCGTTCCGGAAATAATTCAGATATTCTTCTACATACTGATTCTTTTCAAGAGGTATGGTTTCCCCTTTCGGGAGGTCTTTAGGGTCGAAAGTATTTTTGTATACTTTCCTGTCGACCTTTTCGTATTTTACACCAAGCTTTTTTGCCAGCTTGAATACCTTACTCTCTGAGGAAATATCGCTGATGGCTGTAAGATAATCCTGAACAATGCTTACACCAAGTTCATTGAAGTCATTTTTCCAGTTAGGATGCTTTTCTAAAGCAGCAGCATCAATTTTATAAATGTGCTTAACGGATGTTTCAAATTCCTCGCGGGAAGATTTTGAATCAGCCTGTTCATTAAATTGAAGTGCTTTTGTGTAATGTATCCTTGCTTCCTCGAGTGCAAGGTAGATTCTTGTTGAATCCTTAATTTTTTTTGTCTCTTCCGTTTCACTTACCTCTTCAGAACCGGAACAGCCGGAGAACATTTTTAAAAGTAAAACGGATAAACAAAATAATATAACCTTTGAGAATCTTTTCATGTCTCCTCCGCCTGTTTTTACAGGTATTATTTGATAACTAATATAGAATGAACAATTAGGAAAATCAAGTTATTTATTAAATGAATTCCGTAACTCTTTTAGTTATGTAAGTTATGCGGTGTAACTGCACCTGTTCTTTTTATTTTATCAAATGATAAGTAAAGTTTATCTGAATGCTCTTTTTTTAACCTCGTTTCGGAATTATTTTTGACCAATGAAACCAAATCAACCGACAGTTTATTTCCGCAACCTTGGAAGAACAGATTTTTATAGTACCTGGCAGCTGCAAAAAAAAATTAATGAATACAAGCAAAAGAATGATTGTGATGACGTAATTCTGCTGACCGAACATGAGCATGTTTTTACATTGGGAAAATCAGGGGATAAAAACCATCTGCTAATGAACGATGAAACTCTAAGGCAAAAAGGTATCTCGTTCTATGAAATTGACCGGGGCGGAGACCTAACCTACCATGGTCCCGGGCAGCTTGTATGTTATCCGATTTTTGATTTAAAACACTACTATAAAGATAGCCACAAATTCTTAAGAGACCTTGAAGAAGCAGTTATTTTAACATTAAAAGATTTCGGGATAAAATCACACAGGGAAGAAGGTTATACAGGGGTATGGGTAGGTGAAGAAAAAATATGTGCTATTGGAATTAAGGTTTCACGCTGGGTAACTATGCATGGTCTGGCATTAAACGTGAATAATGATTTAGGTTATTTTGATATGATAATCCCTTGTGGTATATTTCATAAAGGTGTAACTTCAATGAAAAAAATAAAAAGAAAGGAATTAAAATTAAAAACAATTTCGAAAAAATTACTGAATTACTTCAGTGAGGTTTTTAGATTCAAATACATTTCTATTCCATCTTCTTATAAAAAGAAGTTTTTCGAAAATTAGTATTTTAATTCTTTTTAATTACAAGCTACTTCATCTACCCTAAATACGTTAGTAAGTCTCTACAATTTTAAACTTGCAATTAACTTTTCATTAACTTAAAATAGATAAATTAATAAATTAAAATTCCATAAATACTAAATAAACAGGGGATCGTATTGATCCTCAGGAGAAACTAATGCCTAAAAAACTATCTTTTTTCCTTCTTCCTATGCTTATGCTAATACTGCTTGCCGGTATTACAGTTGCACAGGAAACTCCAAGATGGAATGATCCGAGCACAGCAGTAATGGCAACGGGCAATTACACACCATTGCCGAATACACCAGCTGTTACACAGGTCACTTTCCAGCCAAGGAGATTTGAAACTCCGCAGGGAGTATACCTTGCATATCCGAACATCAGGGTTGTGCCTACGTCATGGCAGCAAACAGAGGTTCCGCTTGTTATAAGCAGGAACACACCGAATCTTATGTTCGGTTCTTCAAATGCAACGTCAGGTTCTTCAATCAATTCCGGTTCATATATGTCAACCAACAGCGGAACAACGTGGTTTGGTTATGATTATATCAACAACGGAAACACAAATAACCAGCGTGGAGACCCGGGTCCGGCGTGGTGTGGAGCTAACAGGCTTATCTTTACTCACCTTTCAAGCACAGTTATGTTTGGAAGTGTTACAGGTATGCAGGCTGAATATTCAACAAATTATGGGCAGAACTTCTCAGCTAGCTACCAGGTTCAGACACTTTCAACTGCTGATAAAAACCTTGCAGGCGGTGATGAAATGCCAACAAGCCCGTATTATGGATATTGTTATATGAGCTGGTGTAACTACTCGGCAGGTATAACCTTTATTGCCAGAACAACCAACGGTGGTGTTTCATGGGATGCACCTATTTCTCATAATCCTCCTTCCGGCTTATACGGACAGGGACATGACGTTTGTGTAGGACCGGGCGGCAGAGTTATAGCTACCTGGGCAAATCACGGACCAAGTTCTCCCTGGACAGAAACCTCTTATGGTGTTGGTTATTCTACAAATGGAGGTGCGTCATACACTTGGGTCGACCCAGCATTCACAGGTAACGGAACAAGGTCTACCTCATTCAACGGATGGGGAATAAGAACAAATGGTTTTCCGAGAATTGCTGTTGATAGAACATCAGGTGCAAGAAGCGGATGGGTCTATATTGTGGTTTCACAATACAATTTAGCACCTGCAGGTTCTGATGCTGATGTAGTTCTGCACCGTTCAACCGATGGTGGTGCAACATGGTCTGCAGGTATAAGGGTTAACCAGGATGCTATGAATAACGGCAAAGTACAATGGTTCCCGTGTGTATGCGTTGATGAAAACGGCGGAGTAAACGTTGCTTACTATGATAACAGGAACTTCCCTTCATACGGTGACTCTTGTTCTGTGTTTATTTCGAGGTCACTTGATGGAGGAAACACGTGGACAGATGTTGAAGTGGCAGACCATCATTTCAGACCAAAGAATACCCCGGGGCTTGGCGGCGGATACATGGGCGATTACATCGGTATTGCTGCCGGAAATGGCAAAGTATGGGCATTCTGGATGGATGATAAATTAGCATACCCTACATTCCAAGCTATGGCAGGTTATATTATTAGCGGAGCTCCACCTGCCCATGATATTATTGTGGGACCCTGGCTCAGCTTCCCAAGCCAGTTTGTTGCAGGCACAGCATATACTATGAGAACTAAGGTTACAAACGGCGGTACTTCCAGCGAAACAAATGTTCCCATCAAATGGTGGGTCAATTCTGTCTTAACAAACACAACGAACCTTAATATGACTCCCGGAAAAGTTGATTCTGTCAGCAATTCATGGACACCGGCTGCTGCAGGTAATTATACGCTTATGTACTGCTCAGGTCTCTCGAATGATGAGAACAGAAATAACGATACTATAAGGACAACCGTTACAGTTTTGCCTTCAGGAACACAGATTAAAGGTGCAACAGTTTGCAGAAACAATGTTAATAAGTATTTACCTGATAATTCAACAGTCCGCGATACTTTAATATATAACGACCCAATCGGGCTTACATTAGTTGACGTAAACGTAAAAATAGACACATTCTACCATACATGGACAGGTGACGTTGCATTCCAGATTTCACATCTTGGGTCATCGGATGCGTTAATAACCAACCGCGGAGGTTCAGGGGATAATGTTATAGGCTGTACACTGAATGACTCAGCATCTACGCCTATTTCATCCGGTTCTCCTCCGTTCACAGGCTCATTCAGACCAGAATCACCTCTCAGCGTGTTTAACACACTTAACGTAAACGGAGCATGGATACTTGTTATGACCGATAATGCATCAGGAGATACAGGTTTGCTTAAGGCATGGTGCCTGCAGCTTACCTACTACACACTTGTGGGAGGGATTAAAACTGTAGAGATTCCGAACTATTACTCTTTACAGCAGAACTATCCGAACCCGTTCAATCCTGTAACAACCATAACATATACACTGCCTTCGGCTGGTGATGTTAAACTGGTAGTTTACGATATGCTTGGACGTGTTGTAAGGACGCTGGTTAACGAGAAGAAAGATGTTGGGGTATACAGGCAGGAGTTCGATGCAATGAACCTTGCAAGCGGGATTTATTTTTATAAGATAGAGATAACCGATGGAGCAAACGGTGTCGCATTCACCGATGTAAAAAGAATGGCATTATTAAAATAGCATAAAACGAAAAACTTTAAACAGCATACCGGCATCCTAGCAGGTAAAAGCTGAAATGTTTTTTTTCAAACAGGGGGTAGCTGAAAACCTATCTATACAGGTAGGCAGGAGGTAAACCTCTTGTTTGATTTATTATATAAATTTAATGAGCAATTCATTATTTGTTGTTAAAATATGCTCAAATTTAATAACTTAGTTAATTATCATACTAAATAGTTGGTTTTATAACTTAATTCAATTAGGAATTTCTTCAATTTTAAACTTGAAACTTAATATTTCTTATCTTAAAATAGCAGTTTCAACAAGCAATTTCTTTTTTTAAAACTAAAAGGGGTAAATTTCTATCCCAAGGAGAGCTAATGTTCAAAAAACTCACTTGCTTATCTTTGCTGATTATAATACTCTTACCCGGTATTATGGTAGCTCAAGATATTCCGGACTGGGCATTGAAATATCCTGAAATGTCCAGGATATATACTACAGGGGAATATGTTCCGCTTCCACAGGTAGATAATTACGTAAACCCGAACACCCAGACACGGGTTATTTATGCCAACGGTGAAGTTTATACTTTACCGCCAAACATTAGGCCATATCCTCACACTGCTACACAGAGCGAAGTTGACGCAGTTACGCAGGGTGGTAATGGCAATGTGATTTATGCATCATGGAACTCATACTATCCCTCATTTTACGGAACAGGATTCTGTTTCTCAAGCAATGGCGGAACAAACTGGACAGGGAATTACATCATGAACGGTTATCCCCCCAATTCCGGTGACCCGGGACCATGGGTTTGGCCAACCGGTTATACTTATGCCGGAAGACTCGGAATTTCATACATTTCAGGTGCATCTTATTCAACCAATAATGGCACAACATGGACAGGTCATGTTGCTTATACAGGTGGAAGCAGCTTTGATAAAAACCTCTCTGACGTAGATGATTTTGCGGGGAGCCCGTATTTTGGAAGAGCTTATACTGTATGGACATATTTTAGCACGAACAGAATTTATATATCTTACACAACCAATGGCGGTCAGAGCTGGTCAACAGGTGCGGTCGTAAGCCCGACTCCCTCTACAGGTCACCATCATCAGGGATGTGATGTTGATGTAGGACCCGGCGGTGTAGTTAACGTTGTTTGGGCTAACTGCACTACAAACGGGCAAAACTCAACCGAAGATTATCTCGGATTTGCACGTTCTACCGATGGCGGTGTTACATGGACAAACGTAAATGACTTTGCAGCGGATATGAACGGTATCAGGACAAGTAATTTATTAAACGGTATCAGAGCCAACGGTTTCCCGAGATTAAGTGTTGACAGAACTTCGGGTGCGCTATACGCAGTAGCATGTGAAAAGAATTTTGCACCGGCACTCGATAACGCTGATGTTGTTCTGATGAAATCAACAAACAATGGTGTTAACTGGACAAGAACAAGGGTTAATTCCGATGCTGCAGGCAAACTGCAGTGGTTTGCTGCCGTTGAGGTTGATGCTGCCGGCGGCGTTAACATTGTGTACTATGACCAGAGAAATGTTTCATCTACACAAGCCCAGGTTTATTTGTCACGTTCAACTAACGGCGGCACTACCTTTACCGATGTTCAGGTTAGTGACCACACCTTTACTCCTGCCCCAATCTCAGGCTTAGCAGGTGGTTATCAGGGTGATTACATTGGCATTTGTTCCGGTAATAATATAATATGGCCTTTCTGGGCAGATAATTCCTCAGGTATTTATCAGGTCTGGACTGAAAAGGTTCTAATAGGACCACCGCCCGCACATGATATCGTTGTAGGACCCTGGCTCAGCTTCCCAAGCCAGTTTGTTGCAGGCACAGCATATACTATGAGAACTAAGGTTACAAACGGCGGTACTTCCAGCGAAACAAATGTTCCCATCAAATGGTGGGTCAATTCTGTCTTAACAAACACAACGAACCTTAATATGACTCCCGGAAAAGTTGATTCTGTCAGCAATTCATGGACACCGGCTGCTGCAGGTAATTATACGCTTATGTACTGCTCAGGTCTCTCGAATGATGAGAACAGAAATAACGATACTATAAGGACAACCGTTACAGTTTTGCCTTCAGGAACACAGATTAAAGGTGCAACAGTTTGCAGAAACAATGTTAATAAGTATTTACCTGATAATTCAACAGTCCGCGATACTTTAATATATAACGACCCAATCGGGCTTACATTAGTTGACGTAAACGTAAAAATAGACACATTCTACCATACATGGACAGGTGACGTTGCATTCCAGATTTCACATCTTGGGTCATCGGATGCGTTAATAACCAACCGCGGAGGTTCAGGGGATAATGTTATAGGCTGTACACTGAATGACTCAGCATCTACGCCTATTTCATCCGGTTCTCCTCCGTTCACAGGCTCATTCAGACCAGAATCACCTCTCAGCGTGTTTAACACACTTAACGTAAACGGAGCATGGATACTTGTTATGACCGATAATGCATCAGGAGATACAGGTTTGCTTAAGGCATGGTGCCTGCAGCTTACCTACTACACACTTGTGGGAGGGATTAAAACTGTAGAGATTCCGAACTATTACTCTTTACAGCAGAACTATCCGAACCCGTTCAATCCTGTAACAACCATAACATATACACTGCCTTCGGCTGGTGATGTTAAACTGGTAGTTTACGATATGCTTGGACGTGTTGTAAGGACGCTGGTTAACGAGAAGAAAGATGTTGGGGTATACAGGCAGGAGTTCGATGCAATGAACCTTGCAAGCGGGGTATACTTCTACAAACTTGAAATTACTGATGCCAGCGGCAAAATGGCTTTCTCTGATGTTAAGAAGATGATGGTTGTGAAATAACAGCATTTATTAATTGTTCCCAGGCAGGGTTTGGGAACAGGATTTGAAAAGGGGCTGTCTTGATTATTAAGACACCCCTTTTTTTAATTATAATACAAAAAAACATAGTTTCAAGCCATTTACTGCCTGTGAAGCATTATCTTAATTTTTTATTATTAATACTTTTCTTAAATTTGTGGTTGATGTTTAATAGAACTTTGAAAATGCATGAAAATTTCTGACATTTTAAGTACCGAACTAATAGAAGTAGGTCTTGAGGTAAAAGATAAAGACGACTCGATCAGAAAATTAATCGATATTGCAGCCCGCTCAGGTAAAATCCTTGATATTCAGAAAGTAACCGATACTATTTTCGAGAGAGAAAAGCTTGTTTCTACAGGTGTCGGAAAAGGGTTTGCAATACCGCACGGTAAAACCGATTCTATATCTGATGTTCTGGCTTCATTTGCTATTTTAAAAGAACCTATCGATTTCGATTCGATTGACGGTGAACCTGTTAGTTTTATTTTTCTCCTTGTAGGAAAAGAATCAATTCTGAATACTCACATTAAACTACTTAGCCGTATATCCCGCCTCATGAATAAAGACGAATTCAGGTCAAAGCTCCTTGGTGCCGGCAGCAGTGAAAAGGTTTTGAGAATTTTTAAAGATGAGGAACAAAACTATCTGGAGATTTAATAACTTTTCATATCTATAAGGGTTTTTATTATTTTAAGAGGAAATTAACAAATGGCTAAAAAATTAGTTTACTATTTTGGCGGTAAAAAAGCTGACGGTACAGCTGAAATGAAGTCACTGCTCGGCGGGAAAGGTGCCAATCTTGCTGAGATGGTCAATCTTAAATTGCCCGTTCCGCCCGGATTTACCATAACAACCGAAGTCTGTAATTATTTCTATGAACATAGGAATTCTTATCCCGGAGAACTTAAAAAACAAGTGACGAATGCTTTAACAAGAATTGAGAAAGAAGTGGGTAAGAAATTCGGCGATTCTAAAGACCCCTTGCTTTTTTCTGTTCGTTCAGGGGCACGGGCATCTATGCCGGGTATGATGGACACCATCCTTAACCTTGGATTGAACGAGCAAACTATCCAGGGCTTAATAAGTAAAACCGGTAACCGGCGTTTTGCATACGATTCGTACCGTAGATTCGTGCAGATGTACGGTGATGTGGTGCTGGGTTTAAAACCCCAGAGTGAGGATGAACACGATCCGTTCGAAGTAATTCTGCAAAGAAAGAAAGAAGCTAAAGGTGTAACTCACGATACAGAACTTGATGCAGATGCATTAAAAGAACTTACAGAGGAGTTTAAATCAGAAATAAAAAATAAGCTCGGTAAAGATTTTCCTGAGGACCCTATGGAACAGCTTTGGGGAGCAATTAATGCAGTTTTCGGTTCATGGATGAATGAGAGGGCTATTGTTTACCGGAAGCTGAATAATATTCCCGAAACTTGGGGAACAGCTGTAAATATCCAGTCAATGGTGTTTGGTAACATGGGCGAAACTTCAGGTACCGGTGTTGCTTTTACACGCGATCCCGCTACCGGAGAGAATATATTTTACGGTGAATACCTGATGAACGCACAGGGTGAGGATGTTGTAGCAGGTATCAGAACCCCGCTGCAAATTTCTGCACTGCAACAGCAAAATCCCGAAATCTACAACCAGCTTAACAGGATACGTATATCGCTTGAGAAGCATTATACCGATATGCTTGACCTTGAGTTTACAATTCAGGAAGGAAAACTTTATATATTGCAATGCAGGGTAGGGAAAAGAACAGGTTTGGCAGCTGTAAAAATTGCTGTCGATATGGTCAATGAAAAACTAATAAATGAAAGGACAGCTTTAAACCGAATAGAACCCAGCCAGCTTAACCAGCTTCTCAGACCTATTTTCGATTTTAGTGAAAAAAGAGAAGCGGTTAAATCGGGGAGGTTGCTTGCAAAAGGGTTAAATGCAGGACCCGGTGCAGCTTCGGGACAGGTTTATTTTAATGCTACAGATGTAGTAGGGGCTTCTAAACGCGGAGAAAAGGCGATACTTGTCAGAGTCGAAACTTCACCTGAAGATATTAAGGGTATGGATGCATCTGAAGGAATTCTTACATCGCGGGGAGGAATGACATCTCATGCAGCGCTCGTTGCAAGACAAATGGGGAAAGTCTGCGTTGCCGGCTGCAGTGCTCTTAAAATTGATTATGTAAAGAAAGAACTGAGGGTGGAAGGTAAAGATTCTGTGGTTAAAGAAGGTGATTGGATATCGCTTGACGGAACTACAGGCGAAGTAATTGCAGGCAAAATTCAGACAAAGGATTCGGAAATTCTTCAGGTTCTGATAGAAAAATCACTTGATTCTGAACTATCCCAAACATACAAATTGTACGAACAGGTAATGAACTGGGCAGATAAATACCGCAGGCTGAAAGTACGCACCAACGCAGACCAGCCTGACCAGAGCAGTAATGCGATTGCATTTGGTGCCCAGGGTATAGGACTATGCAGAACCGAACATATGTTTTTTGGAGGTGACAGGATCGATGCCGTTAGAGAAATGATACTTGCTGATAACATAACCGAAAGAGAACGTGCACTTGAAAAATTATTCCCGTTCCAGAGGAATGATTTCGTGGGAATATTCAGGGTAATGGAAGACAGACCTGTAACTATAAGAACACTTGACCCGCCTTTGCATGAGTTCCTGCCCCATACAGAAAGTGAACAAAGAGAACTTGCTGCCAAAACAGGTAAATCATTTGAAGATGTAAAGGCAAAGGTTGCGAGCCTGTTCGAGTTTAACCCGATGATGGGGCACCGCGGGTGCAGACTGGGTATCACATATCCTGAAATAACAAGAATGCAGGCACGGGCAATATTTGAAGCAGCAGCTGATGTGAAACTGGAAGGTATAAACGTTCACCCCGAAATTATGATACCGCTTGTAGGTGTAGATAAAGAACTTGAAAATCAGGTGAAGATTGTGCATGAAGCTGCTGAACGAATAATGGCTGAGAGAAACGTTAAGTTCGAATACTTAGTAGGAACAATGATAGAAGTGCCCAGAGCTGCTTTAACAGCGGATGAAATTGCCAAAGTTGCCGATTTCTTCTCATTCGGGACAAACGACCTTACCCAGTTAACAATGGGGCTTTCAAGAGATGATTCGGGAAAATTCCTCAATACGTATGTAGAAATGGAATATTATACAGCAGACCCGTTTGAATCGATAGATAGAACAGGTGTAGGGGCGCTTATTAGAATGGCTGTTAATAAAGGAAGAAGTGTTAAACCCAAGCTTAAAATAGGTATTTGCGGTGAGCATGGCGGGGACCCGGATTCGGTTGAATTCTGTCATACTGCAGGACTGGATTATGTTAGTTGTTCACCTTTCAGGGTACCTATTGCAAGGTTAGCTGCTGCAAGGGCAGCTATTAATGATAACGTTAATAAGAAAGCTATCAGAAGAAAAAAAGCTGTGAAGATTAAAACAAAAAAACAGAAAGCAAAACACAAAAAGAAAAAAATGAAGAGGTAAATATTACCTCCCGGTAGAAATATTATTGCAGTGATTAAACCTAAATTAATAATATCACTATACATTTTTATCCTGCTTCTTTTCATATCATGCAGAAAGAACGATGATGAAAGCGAATATGCCGAGGAAAAAACGGTAACGACACAGAATGTTGATACACAAAAAACCGGGATTAAGCCGGAAATAAAAAAGGACTCTGCAGGAAGCGAAAAAAAAGTTACCGACCTCAGCTATGTAAAACCGCAGGCTGTAATTTCACCGGTCGAAGCAAAAAATTATATCGGCAAAGCAGTAACAGTAAAGGGTCTTGTTGCAGATGTGCACAAAACCGAAAAGGTTGCATACCTGAATTTTGTAGAAAAATTTCCTGATAATCCGTTCAGTGCGGTAGTATTTGCAAGAAGTTTCGGTGATTTCGGAGAACTGGATATATATGAAGGCAGGTTTGCAGAGGTTACAGGTATTATTTCACTGTATAAAGGTAAACCGCAGATAATTTTGAGTGAACGCTCGCAGCTAAAGTTATCAAAAGAGTGATACGATTTATTAACCTGAAAGGTCTATAAAACCTGAGGGCTCTAAATTACCGATTACAAATCAGCCTGAAACTCTTTTAATATCTTCTCAGCACCGTTTATTTTATTACATTGCAAGCCCGAAATAACATCATCCACATATTTGTTTTGCCGCATCCCAACAAGGGTGCATGAAACACCGTTAAGTGAATCGATAAGCAACAAACATTTTTGCGAAAGAGATAATTTCTTAAACTCTTTATCGCTTATAAGCTCATCAAGCTTTTCATGAATTCTTTTGGATCTCTGGTTTGCTTTAAGTCCGTAAACCGACCCAATCATTCTAAGAAGCTTGTTGATTTGTTGTGCAATTCTGTCTAGTTTTGTTTTCATTTCATCTGTCACACCTTCGGATTTTACGATAACACTGAAAGCATAGTTCAGGCGCGGTATGAGAAATTGCTTCTGAACATCGTTAAAATTTTCGATGCCCTTAAAATTCTTCCAGTATTCCTTAAACATCTTACCCGCCTTCAAAAAGGCATTTACTGCTTCGCTTACTTTTTCTTCTAAAGCAAGTTTAGGCAGATCTTCATTTAAAAATTCATCCTCCATAGTCTCAAGCAGGTTCAGCCCGGTAATTATCTTTTCTTCATCCAGATCTTCGACTTTCTCTTTTACTTCAAAATCAGCAAGCCGAATAAGCGAATTATTCAGCATTGCATTTAACGGCCGGTTAATTAAAACACCAAGTTCACTGGCTTTGGCAAAATCGAGTAACGCGGATTTACCCGACTGCTGGTTAAGATTTATTAATGCACCTCTTTCGAATAAATTGAACGGGAATTGTACAACACTGAAGCTATGATTCCGGTTTAAGCCCGGCAGCTGCCGTGCAACCTTAAGACACATCTCTAACGATGTAAAGACCGGGGAATTAGTATCATGTACAAATGAGTTTGAGGAAATACCGTAACAGCCAATTCTTCCGTTTTCCACCTGCGACTCGAGGTATGCAAACGCTTTTTTAATCCTGTTATAATACTCGTGGTGTATTTCTTCAGTATTAACCTCACCCGCAGCTTTAGAATCAAGAAAATACTCAGGATTATGCAGCAGGAATACATCAACTGTTTCAAGCTGCAATCGTTCAAGTGAAGCCGTGAGCTGGTCTTTCAGAAATTCCGGGCTTATGCAGTGCCA
>CAYWTS010000034.1:13319-19008 GCA_964461265.1 uncultured Ignavibacteriales bacterium | reverse complement strand
GATGCACCGTAACCAACGCTTGTAGGCACAGCAATCACCGGTACCGAAGCTAACCCGCCCACAACCGAAGGCAATGCTCCATCCATTCCTGCAACAACAATTATCGCATTTGCCCCTTCAAAAGTTTTCATATTATGCAGAAGCCTGTGTATACCTGCAACACCTACGTCGAATAACCGTTCAACTTTACTGCCGAATATTTCACAGCATACTGCAGCTTCTTCTGCTACAGGCAAATCGGATGTACCTGCGCAAATTACCAAAACTTTACCTGCTTTTTTAATCTGTGGGTTTCCTAAATACAGAATTTTAGCTGCCTCATAATAAACAGGTTTATCTTTGGTTCTTCCAAGAAGTTTTTTTACCTCCTTAAATTGAACCTCATTAATCCGTGTAACAAGTGTTTTGCCTGATTTAGAGTAAGATGCTTTTGTGATTAGTGCTATTTGCTCAGATGTTTTATTGCCTCCGTAAATAACTTCGGGAAAACCTTTTATTTTCTCACGCATAAGGTCATATTTTGCAAAGCCTAGGTCGATATAATTTTTTTTCACCCTGAGCCCCACCTCTGGCGGGGCAAACTCCGCCGATGTATGTATTTTTTCATCCTTTTATTCCTCTAGATGTCAACACGTTCAAAGATCCGGATTTCAAACCCTCCATATCAAATGTAACATAATTATACCCTGTTTCTTTCAGTCTGTTATTTATTTGCCTTAAGGTTTCTTCATTTAAAATTTTATCAAATTCAACCTTTGCAACATCTATTTTAGCAATTTTTATTTGAGTACTTATACCATTTACAATATCCTGTTCAAACTCAAAATGCCTTACCCTGAATTCTTTAAAGCCCATTTGATTCAGAACATCCTCTGCTTTTTCTATTTGTCTCAGTTTTTCAATTGTCACTTTTTGCCCGTATGGTATCCGCGATGAAAGGCAGGGTGATGACGGTTTATCCCATATCTCCAGCCCAATTTCTTTCGATAACTGCCTTATCTCTTCTTTTATAAACTTCATATCTGCCAATGGTGAAATGATTTCGTGGTTCCGTCCTGCTTTATATCCCGGGCGGTAATCAGACATATCGTCATAATTCGTCCCGTCAAATACAAAATCATAACCCCGGCTGATTTTAAGTTCATCGAGTTTTGTAAAAAGTTCATCTTTACAGAAAAAGCATCGGTTAGAAGGGTTATTAGTATAATCCGGATTATTAATCTCTTCGGTAGTTATAACCATATGCTGAGCACCTAATTTACCAGCTAAGCGAATAGTTTCGGATAATTCGCCTGATTTTAGCGAGGGGGAATCTGCCGTAACAGCAAGTATATTTTCTGTTCCAAGGGCATCGAGAGATGCTTTTAAGACAAGGTAACTATCTATGCCGCCGGAAAAAGCAATAATTACTTTGCCGTATTTTTTGATATAAATCTTTAGCTGTTCGTATCGGTTCATACGCTTTTTACTACATTGATTTCATTTACCGGTTCATAGGCAAGATACGGGGCAAGCCATTTTTCTATTTCCTGAATTGTCATTTTTTTCCTGGCTGCATATTCTTCAACCTGATCGCGGTCTATCTTGCCTATATTAAAATACCTCGATTCCGGATGTGAGAAATACAACCCGCTTACCGAAGATGCAGGATACATTGCGTAGTTTTCTGTAAGTGTTATGCCCGTATTATTTTCTGCATCAAGTAAGTCAAACAGAATTCTTTTTTCTGTATGGTCAGGGCAAGCAGGGTAGCCATGCGCAGGTCTGATACCTGTATATTCTTCTTTAATTATTGCTTCATTGGTTAAATTTTCGCCAGAAGCATACCCCCATAATTCTTTTCTTACAAGTTCGTGCATTCTTTCGGCAAATGCTTCGGCAAGGCGGTCGGCTACTGCTTTAATCATTATGCTGTTATAATCATCATGCTCACTTTCAAACTTTTCGATAAGAGCATCTAAACCTATACCGGCAGTAACTGCAAAACAACCGATGTAATCTTTTACACCTGTGCTTGCCGCAGCTATAAAATCGGAAAGGCAAAGATAAGGCTGGCTGGTAGTTTTTTTTGCCTGCTGACGCAGCATGTGGAACTCTGTAAGCAATTCGTCTCGTGACTCATCAGTATAAAGTTCTATATCATCAGTTTGATTAGTGTTAGCCGGATAAAAACCAACTACACCGTTTGCGTGCAGTTGTTTGTTAACAATAACTTCATCAATCAGAAGATTTGCATCGTCAAATAAACGTTTTGCTTCTTTTCCGTAAACCGGGTCATTAAAAATCTTAGGATATTTACTTTTAAGTTCCCATGTTGCAAAAAAAGGCGTCCAGTCTATTTTTTTACGCAGTTCTTCAAGCGGATAATCTCTGAAAACCTTTATGCCCAAAAACGACGGTTTTTTAATTTTTACACTATCCCAGTTAATTTTTAACCTGTTAACTCTTGATTCTATAATACTGATATATTGTTTTTCCTGACCTCTAAGCCTGCTTAAACGAACATTATCATACTCCTGTTTCACCGACCTTATAAAATTTTCTTTTGCATCTTTACTTAGCAAATTACCCGCCACAGTCACGCTTCTTGAGGCATCTAATACATGTATAGTTGGCTGCGAATAATGCGGTGAAATTTTTACTGCTGTATGAACTTTGGATGTAGTTGCACCACCTATAAGCAGAGGTTGTTTGAATCCCTCGCGTTCAAGCTCCTTTGCTACATGCACCATTTCATCAAGTGAAGGTGTAATAAGTCCGCTTAATCCTATAATATCAACATTATTTTCTTTTGCCGATTGAAGTATTTTTTCTGCAGGAGTCATAACACCTAAATCTATTATCTCATATCCGTTACAGCCAAGCACAACACTTACAATATTTTTACCGATATCATGAACATCACCTTTCACTGTAGCAAGCAGAATTTTCTTTATGCCTAATCTTACACTTTTGGTTTTTTCCTGCTCGAGGAAGGGTGTTAAATAAGCAACTGCCTTCTTCATAACGCGGGCACTTTTTACAACCTGCGGCAGGAACATCTTTCCGCTTCCGAACAAATCACCAACAATATTCATACCATCCATAAGCGGACCTTCTATCACATCCAGCGGTCTTGGGTATTTCTGCCGTGCTTCCTCGGTATCCTTTTCCACAAATTCTGTAATTCCTTTTATGAGTGCATGTTTAAGCCGTTCTTCAACAGGTGCTTCTCTCCATGTTAAATCCTGTTCAATCTTCTTACCTTTTGATTTGACTTTTTCGGCATATTCAAGCAGTCTTTCGGTTGCATCGCTTCTGCGGTTAAGCAAAACATCTTCGACAAGCTCAAGCAAAAGCTTTGGAATTTCATCATAAACATCTATCATACCCGCATTAACTATGCCCATATCCATTCCGGCATTAATTGCATGGTATAAAAACGCCGAATGCATTGCTTCTCTGATTGCATCGTTACCCCTGAAAGAAAATGAAACATTACTTACTCCCCCGCTGACCTTAGCCAAATGCAAATTCTCTTTTATCCACTTAACGGCACGTATATAATCAACGGCATAGTTATTATGTTCTTCCATTCCTGTTGCAACAGTAAGTATATTCGGGTCAAATATAATATCCTGCGGCGGGAAGCCAACTTCTTTCGTGAGAATATCATAACTTCGTTTACAGACTGCAATCTTTCTCTCAAAATTATCAGCCTGGCCATTTTCATCAAAAGCCATTACAATCACTGCAGCACCGTATCTGAGGATTTTTTTGGCATGTTCTTTAAAAACCGCCTCACCCTCTTTTAAGCTGATTGAATTAACTATACCTTTTCCCTGCAGGCACTTTAATCCTGCTTCTATTACACTCCACTTTGATGAATCAATCATAACCGGAACGCGGGCAATATCTGGCTCAGAAGCAGCAAGCTTCAAAAATTTCTCCATAGATGCTTTGCTATCGAGCATTCCTTCATCCATATTTATGTCAATAATCTGTGCACCGTTTTCCACCTGCTGGCGTGCTACACTAAGAGCTTCTTCAAATTGTCCGGCTATAATCAGACTTGCAAATTTCTTGGAACCGGCAACATTTGTTCTTTCACCTACATTTACAAAATTCGTATTCGGCGTGAAAGACAGGGGTTCAAGACCGCTTAATCTTAAATAGGGTTTAATTTCAGGTTTTTTCCTTGGAGGCAGATTTTGAACTGCTTTAGCAAGTGCTTTAATATGTTCTGGAGTCGTTCCGCAGCAGCCACCTACAATGTTAACAAAACCGCTTTCAGCGAAGTCTTTTAGTAACTGCGATGTCTGTTCTGGCAACTCATCATATTCGCCGAATTCATTCGGTAGACCTGCATTAGGATAACAGCTAATCCAGCAATCGGCGATAGATGAAAGCTCCTCAATAAACGGGCGCATTTGTTTTGCACCAAGCGAACAGTTAATACCAACACTGAACAACCCTGCGTGTGATACGGAGTTCCAGAAAGCTTCGACGGTTTGTCCCGAAAGGGTTCTGCCGCTTGCATCAACTATGGTAAATGAAACCATAACGGGTAGTTGCTTACCCGTAGTATCGAAATACTCATTAATTGCGTACAACGCAGCTTTACAGTTTAGTGTGTCAAACACGGTTTCAACAAGAAGCAAATCAACACCGCCTTCGACCAATCCTTTTATTTGTTCAGCGTAAGCTTCCTTAACTTGGTCGAAAGTTACAGCACGGTAACCCGGGTCATTAACATCGGGGGAAATAGATAACGTTTTATTTGTAGGACCAAGTGCACCGGCAACAAAACGCGGTTTTGTTGTGTCAAGTTTTGTGTACTTCTTAGTTGCGTGCTTAGCAATTTTTGCGGCTTCAAAATTTAATTCGTAAACAATACCCTGCATATCATAATCAGCCTGAGAAATTGCGGTTCCGTTAAAGGTATTCGTCTCTATTATATCCGCACCTGCTTCAAGATATGCTTCATGAATTTCACTGATTACATGCGGTTGGGTAATGGAAAGCAGGTCGTTGTTCCCTTTCAGGTCACGATGGAAATCTCTAAACCTTACACCGCGGTACTGTTCCTCTGTAAGCCTATACCGCTGTATCATTGTACCCATGGCTCCGTCAAGAACCATGATACGTTTATTCAGTATTTCATCTGTTGCTGTAATTGAGTAAACCTATGATTTTATTAATTGTTTACCTTCTGCACTGAGGTTTTAAAAACATACCTTGTAACAAACTCATACAAACCGAACATAAGAGCAACATAGAACAGGTCTCCGGCAACAGAATTTCTGAAAAACGGAATTGCCATTGTGTAGCATTCAAGAAGTCCGTTAAATGTATAACCGTACATACCACCAGCCCATACACCAAAATTGGTAACAACAAAAAACAAAACAGATGAAACAAGCGTTGTGCCTGCAATCGCCAGTATATTCTTTCTTTGCTTCAGCCATAAACCCATAAAGGCAATTATTACGAAACTTCCGTAAACCCAAACTATTCCCGAATGAAATCCTATAATAATATCACTCAGCAGCATAGCAAGTATAGGTATGATAAAAGCATACTTTTTATTGAGATACACACCCGAAAATAAAGCTATGGCAGCAATCGGTGTAAAATTTGCAGGATGCGGCACAATTCGTGAAAGTACAGCGAATAAAATGATAAGGATTGCAGTGATTAAATTAAGCAT
>CAYWTS010000034.1:0-13219 GCA_964461265.1 uncultured Ignavibacteriales bacterium | reverse complement strand
TTCGTGAAAGTACAGCGAATAAAATGATAAGGATTGCAGTGATTAAATTAAGCATTTTAATTTCCTTTTTTACTATTTAATTGATAATTTCATTTCATAGAAAAATTGTAATTGTAAGGAACGCACATGATAATATTTCGGGAATCCGAAAACATAAACAGAATAAGATAACTTTATTTTATCAATTATTGTTTAGTTACGTTCTTTACGAACCTTAATATTTTATTGATAATTGAACTCTGTAATTTCTTAATGCCATCGGGTAACCCGGCATTACTTCATAATTTTTGTTGAACAGGTTATTCACCGAAAATTTTAACCCTGTTTCAAACATCCACATATATAAAACAGAATTTATATTGGCATCAACAGTCTCATAATACTGAACAAATTTCAAATTTTCAGGGTCTGTAAACCGCTTACCTGTGAAATTATAATATACATTTAAAGAAATCTCTTTTAACAGCCCTGTTAACGGATTGCAGCTAAATAATAAATTGGCTTTTGCAAATTCTTTAGGAGTATAAATTATTTGTTTTCCGTATGACGGGTCATCTTCAAATGACATGTTGTTCTTAACAGCTGAACCATAGTTATAGTTAAATCCTCCTGATATTGATAATACCCGTGTAATATTTTTATTAACACTGATACTAAAATCAACCCCCTGGGATTTAACTTCTCCAATATTGCCGGGACGCCATAAGCCTTCGGCATCCGGCTGCCAGATAATTCTATTATATGTTAAGGTATTATAATATGATATTTCCGCAACCAATTCAACAACAGAATTTACTTTGTAGTACACTCCCGCATCAAAACTTAACGACTTTTCAGGATTAAGATTTTTGTTCCCAAGGACTTTCCAGAATAATTCATTGAACGTGGGTAACCTGAAATTATTTCCTGCAGAAGCTTTTAACGAAATGTCGGTTTTGCTGAATGGTTTCAGGTTCAAACCAAGCTTGCCGGTAAATACATTTTTATTTATGCCCGAATAAAAATCGTATCGGATAACCGGAAAAATAGTAAAAATTTTATTAACATGAAGTTTTGATGCTGAATACATCCCGAACTGATGCTGGCTGGCATATTCGGTTTCGTTGCTTGTTAAGTTATTAAACGAATATTCCGCCCCGAAATCAAGTTCCGTATCTGAGTATTTAACTTTAATATCAGATGTTGCAGTCAGACTATGCTGTTTATAAAAACTGTTTATTGGGTATAATGTATTAAATGTTAAAGGGTCAGCATATTTCATTAATGAGTACTTATACGTTACAGCCGAGTTCATAATTAATGCTGAGGAAATTATTCTGTTAAGTCCAATAGATAAGATTATATCCCTATCGGTCTGTTTTGCTGAAGCATCTTTGCCTGTACCTGCTACCGGAGGTATATTCCTGTCCCAATCGGAATAGTTCAAAAACAGACTGAATCGGGTGTTTTTACCTTTGAAAAAACCGGAAGAAAAACTGAACTGCCTGTTTTTGTATTGTGCATTTACCCTTCTCAATATTTCCTCGCTTAAGCCGTTGAAGAATTTATATTCATAATCATTATCCGAGCTTTGTATCGAAAAGCCAGCATCAACATATAATTTCATCCCTTGTTTAAAAATAATATCATTACAGGCATGGATAAAAAACCGCTTCATATTGTAAGAACCTGCTTCGGTCTTAAGTTCATAAAATGAACTTTTTGAAAAATCAGATGTAATCAGATTCACTACTCCGCCAATGGCTTCACTGCCGTAAAGTGATGACGAACCGCCTTTGGATATTTCTATCCTGTCGATAAGATCTGTCATTAACAGGTTAAGGTCGTATTGCGCATTTTGTTTGCTGTTGAGCCTAATGCCGTTCAGAAGTACAAGTGTATGCTCGGTTTGTGTGGAATTCAGTGAAATGGTTTTCAGTCCTGTCCCGAACCCGTAATCGCGTATATAAACACCGTATGAATTAGATAATGCATCGGACAGGCAGCTCGAATTAAGTCGCACCAGCACATCTTTAGTCATAATGTGCACGCTGTTTGGTGCAAGCATTTGTGAAGTTAAAATTCTGTTCGCTGTTACAATAATTTCGTCAGTGGTTACGGTATCTAAATCCCCGTTTGCTGTTTGTGAATGCAAAACAGCTGAAAACGAAAAAATGAAAAATAATATAAATACAGAAATTTTCATTAAAATAATAAACCCGGTAACAAATCCTTCAACTAAGAAAAGAATAAAATACCGGGTTCGAAAAAACCTGTTTCCTTTCCTCGAAGGATAACGTGTATAAATTCCCCGGCAGGTCTCCTGACTCACAGGTATCCATTTTGTAAATGAAACTACAAACACACCTTCCCACAGCGCTCTTAGGCACCACAGTGGTTGCGGCAAACCCAATGTGCAAGTATTAACCTGTTTACAGTTGCGGGACAGTTCCGGATTCTTAGCACTGATTTTATCTGTACAAATCACCGGATTCCCTTTTAATCCCTCATGGTTCATTAGGAACCGGGAAATTATCTTAAGAACTTATCAAAGTTACTTATAAATAGTAGAGTGTTCAAGTTATGTTTATCAATGCTTATTCTTTTCAACTACATGGCAGAAAGTTTACAGAATTTTACAAAATAATTTAACATACACACAGATTTCAAAGAATAAGATTGATATCCGCAGTTTTTATTTAAATAATTATTGTACTATCTGCATTTTCTATGCCTGCATCAGCCCGAGAATGTGCCATTGGTGTTTTATATTTCTTTGCTGCCATTGCATTCTTGGCGGTAAAAATATTCATATCAAATTTGAATGCAGTTTTAGTGTTGACTCTTCGGCTTTGCTGTTCGGCGTAGTTTATCCTGTTTATTTCGGGATTCATGATTTATTCAGGGTATAGGCCTTGCATTGATAAAGACTACAGTCATTATTATTTTTGTAATCTTCAATTTATAACTAATTTAAAGAAAAACAGGTATTTTTATGGCAGTTTCGGAACTCATTGCTCAGAAAAGAGAGGATTTGCGTGAATCTTCTACAAGAGAAAATAGGCGGAAAGGTAATATCCCGGGCGTTTATTATTATAAAGGCAATCCCGGTATTACTATTTATCTCAAAGATACAGCATTGAATCCTCTTGTATTTACTTCGGAGGTTAAGACTATCAACTTGAAAATTGAAGGCTCGGATGACATTCATCGCTGCATACTGAAAGATGTCCAGTTCGACCCGGTAACCGATAGACCCATTCATTTTGATCTGCTCGGAATATCGGAACATGAGGAGATTAAGATTGAAGTACCGGTTCAGATAATTGGCTCTGCTATAGGTGTTAAAGATGGCGGAATTCTGCAGCACTCGGTTCATAAGCTAGAGATAGAATGCCTCCCGAAATATATTCCCACACATATCGAAGTTGATGTAACCGAACTCGGGATTGGAGATTCGATAAGGGTAAGTGATATCGCTGCAGTTAACTTCACGATACTTGATACACCCGAAGTTGCTGTGGTATCGGTTGTACCGCCGACAGTTGAGAAGGTTGAAGAGGCTCCCGCAGCCGAAGGAGAGGCAGCCCCCGAAACAGCTGAACCTGAAGTTATAGGAAAAGGCAAGAAAGAGGAAGAAGAAGAGGAAAAAAAATCCTGACAACCTGCGGTACTTAACCTATGTATCTGATAGCTGGTTTAGGCAATCCCGGTTTAAAGTATCATCTCACAAGACATAATTTTGGTTTTTTTGTTATTGATAAGCTTTCTGATTTCTTTAAAATCAGTTCATACAAAAGCTGCGATAATTACATCACAGCACGAACTGTATATAACGAAAAAGAAATTGTTCTTTTAAAACCGCTTACTTATATGAATTCAAGCGGCACTGCTCTTAAAGAATTTTTGGATTGTAATGCTGTGGATTTTAATAATATGCTTATAATATACGATGATGTTAATTTGAATTTCGGAACTTTAAGGCTGAGACCCGGCGGAAGCGATGGCGGACATAACGGAATGCACTCAGTTATTTACGAACTCGGGACTGAAGATATTCCGAGATTAAGGCTTGGTATAAGATTAGAAGAAAAATTTTCGGAATTATCAGGTGATATAACAGAGACCGGAAATAATATTTATGACGACCTTGCTGGATATGTTTTGTCTGATTTTTCGGATGAAGAAACTAAACACATCGATTTGATAACCGCAGCTGCCAGGGATGCGGTTATTACCTTCGTAAGCGAAGGCATCAAGGCAGCAATGAACAGGTTCAATAAAGATTTTTTACTTAATAATAACCCGTAACAAAAATAATTTTCAAATAGAAAACACCATTAAATAAATATGAGAAAACTACTATTTATTTTATCGTTGCTTGCAGTTCCGGTGATTTCAATCGCCGGTGAAGCCGATCTAAAGATACCGGAACTTAGTGCAGAACAAAACAATCTGCTGACGTACGGAATTATTGTCTGTATACTGGGATTGGTTTTTGGCCTGTACCAGTATTTAAAGGTAAAACACCTTAAGGCACATAAATCGATGCTCGATGTTGCACAAATAATTTTTGAAACGTGCAAAACTTATCTTATACAGCAGGGTAAGTTCTTAATAGTATTATTTATTTTCATTGCTGTCTGTATTTCTTTTTACTTCGGATTCCTGCAGCATACCGATGTTGGCGGAGTTCTGCTGATACTGGCATGGACAGTCATCGGTATTCTGGGTTCATACGGTGTTGCGTGGTTTGGTATAAGGATGAACACTCTTGCCAACAGCCGTATGGCTTTTGCTTCACTCGAGAAAAAACCGATTAAGCTTCATATAATTCCCATAGATGCCGGTATGAGTATCGGGGTTATGCTGATTTGCGTTGAGCTTATTATGATGCTGATAATTCTGCTCTTTATGCCGCGTGAACTGGCAGGTGCAAGCTTTATTGGCTTTGCAATCGGTGAGTCACTCGGTGCCAGTGCACTCAGGATTGCAGGCGGTATTTTCACAAAGATTGCAGATATAGGTTCCGACCTGATGAAGATTGTATTCAAGATTAAGGAAGACGACCCCCGCAATCCCGGTGTTATTGCTGATTGCACAGGTGATAATGCAGGCGACAGCGTTGGTCCCACTGCAGATGGATTTGAAACCTACGGCGTAACAGGCGTTGCACTCATCAGCTTTATAGTTCTTGCCGTAACATCGGTCGATTATCAGAAAGAACTGCTTACATGGATTTTCGCAATGCGTATAATGATGATAATAACCTCTATAGCTGCGTTCTGGATTAACAAAGCTTTCAGTAAAGCAAAGTACAGCAATAAAACTGAAATAGACTTCGAACGCCCGCTTACAAACCTGGTCTGGATAACTTCTATACTTTCTATGGTTGTTACTTTTGTTATCAGCAACCTCCTCATTGGTCATTTACCGAATAACCTTTGGTTAACGCTATCTATTATAATTAGCTGCGGGACACTGGGTGCTGCTTTGATACCTGAGTTTACAAAAATTTTTACAAGTCCTAAATCGAAGCATGTTAATGAAGTTGTAAAGGCATCCGAAGAAGGGGGGTCATCGTTAACTATACTCTCAGGATTTGTTGCCGGAAACTTCAGCGCTTTCTGGATGGGTATGGTATTTTTCGTTTTGATGTTTATAGCTTATTTTGCAAGCCTTCAGTCACTCGACCAGTTTATGATTTTCCCATCGATATTTGCGTTCGGATTGGTTGCCTTCGGATTTCTCGGAATGGGACCTGTGACGATAGCCGTGGATAGTTACGGTCCTGTAACCGATAATGCACAGTCTATTTATGAGCTTTCGCTAATAGAATCGGATAAAGAAGCACCAGCAGAAATAGAAAGGGATTTCGGATTCAAACCCGATTTTGAAAATGCAAAACACTATCTTGAAGCTAACGACGGTGCCGGAAATACATTCAAAGCCACAGCAAAACCGGTTCTCATAGGAACTGCGGTAGTTGGCGCTACAACAATGATTTTCTCTTTAATACTTTTAATTAAGCAAAATCTGCAGGTTGAGCCAACTCAGATACTCAGCATACTTAACCCGTATTCAATACTCGGCTTTATCTGCGGCGGTGCTGTTATTTACTGGTTCACCGGTGCTTCTACACAGGCAGTTACAACGGGTGCTTACCGGACAGTTGAGTATATCAAGCGTAATATACAGCTCGATGAACACGCAAGCAAAAGTGCATCACTGGAGAAATCGAAAGAAGTTGTAAAAATTTGCACACAGTATGCACAACGCGGAATGTTCAATATTTTCATTGCAATATTTTCGTTTGCACTTGCATTTGCATTCTTCTCGGCTCCCGGAAAAACACCTGAACCTGTTTCGTTTTTTATAAG
The DNA here is from genome assembly GCA_964461265.1 of uncultured Ignavibacteriales bacterium. Taxonomy (GTDB): domain Bacteria; phylum Bacteroidota; class Ignavibacteria; order Tepidaquicellales; family OLB5; genus CAYWTS01. The sequence goes on along the minus strand of CAYWTS010000034.1, from coordinate 6,860 downwards.
TTTTTTGATTTCGATTGCTGTGTTTGGACTCTTCCAGGCTATATTTATGGCTAACGCAGGCGGTGCATGGGATAATGCTAAAAAGGTTGTGGAGGTGGATATGAAGGAAAAAGGAACCGACCTTCACGCTGCTACTATAGTTGGTGATACTGTCGGCGACCCGTTTAAAGATACATCATCGGTTGCAATGAACCCGATAATTAAGTTTACTACTTTGTTCGGCTTGCTTGCTATGGAAATTTCTATATCGGAGGGCTTCAGAACTACTGCTCCCTATGTCGGGATAGTGTTATTTATTATCGCATTGTTGTTTGTATGGCGGACTTTTTATGCGATGAGAATAACAAAAAGCCAAAAGTGATAAAAAAATAAGAACAATATTTAAACAAGAGGCTGTCACAAAAGGCAATTTTCTTACAGAAAGTCCGTAACCATCCCTCTATGGCGAGACGAAAATGCAAGAAAATTGCAACACAGACATAAAGTCTGCGGTTCAAAAAACACTTTTTAGACAGCCCCTTGTATTTTTATGTATTTCATTTAATATTGAAATCGAAATGGAATACAATACAAATCTTCTTTCACAGCTTGAACAAATCCCCAAAGTTGAGCTTCACCTTCACCTTGAAGGTGCCATACCTTATGATGCATTGTGGGAGCTGATTAAAAAGTATAACGGGACTAATGAAATAAAAAGTATTGATGAACTTAAACAAAGGTTTCAATATAAAGACTTCACGCATTTCATTGAAACATGGGTATGGAAGAACAGGTTTTTACGGGAGTATGAAGATTTCACGTTCATTGCCGGTGAAGTAGCCGAAGACCTTGCAAATCAAAACATAATTTATGCCGAAATTTTCTACAGTCCTCCCGATTACTACCATAGGAACCTTACTCCCCAAAAGATAACCGAAGCAATTGCTAAAGGTATTAAACCATTCGAAGATAAAGTTAAAATAAATCTTGTTGCCGATTTGGTCCGTGATTTTGGAGCTGAAAAGGCAATGAAAACACTCCTGGATATCAATGAAGTAAGGCATATCGGAGTTGCTGGCGTGGGTATTGGCGGTTCGGAGCAGCATTTTCCGCCAAAACTGTTTAAGAATGTTTTTAAGAAAGCAAGAACACTGGGTTTCAAAACCTCTGCACATGCAGGTGAAGCATCCGGAAGCGAAAGCGTTTGGGGTGCTTTAATAGAACTTGAAACCGATAGAATTGGACATGGCACACGGGCAATAGAAGATGAAATATTGATAGATTATCTGTTAAACACGCAAATACCAATAGAGCTTTGTCCGATTTCTAACGTAAGAACCGGAGTTGTAGAGAGTATCGAAAATCACCCCGTAAAGGAATATTATAAAAGAGGGTTAAAAGTTTTTCTGAATACCGATGACCCAAAGATGTTTAACAACACACTCGCAGAAGAATATTTTCATTTTTTAAAGCTGGGACATAAGCTGAATGATGTAAAGAAAATGCTCTTGAATGCGGTTGATTCAGCGTGGTGCAGTGTTGATGAGAAGAAAAAAATGATTAAGAAAATAAAGGATTATTTTAAGAAAGTATAAATTGTTATATGAAACTAAGTTCTGCTTATAGTCAATAGTTAGTTCCGAGATAGAACTCTACAATCAAACAACTTCATCGTTACACCTTTAAATTCAAAACTCCTCTTGACAAATCAAACCAATTCACTTATATTTGTAAAGAACTTTAAATTTTAAAGTTAAATGTTTTAAAATCTTAACGTAAATGCAACAATTAGATAGTAAACAAGCGGAAATTGAGCTTTCGGTAATAAAACAGATTATGCTCGATAGCCGCAAAGCTGTTTTAGATAATGGAAAGCAGCTTATATTCTGGGGAGTTCTTGTATCCTTAGCCCTGTTTATTAATTACATTATGTTACTTAACAGATTTGAAGGCAGGTATATGGGATACATGTGGCTAATTCTCATGGTTGCAGGTGCAATTATATCAACAATCTGGGAAAAAAACGATATAAAGAAGATGCGTGTAAAAACTTTTGCTGGTAAGCTGCTTGGTATGCTGTGGGTATCCTCAGGTATTGCTATGTTTATATTTTTTCTTGTAGGAATGTTTACCAGTGCTTACAATCCGATTTATATTTGCCCTATTATCTCAACCACACTTGGTGTTTCATACTTCACAAGCGGAGCAATCCAGCAGCTGAAATGGATGCAGATGCTTGCCATAGGCTGGTGGGCAGGGGCAGTACTTATGTTTATTTTCCCAAGCATACATACTTTGCTTATCTACGGATTAATGATGCTGCTATTCCAAACACTGCCCGGAATTATACTTTACAGAAAATGGAAATCACTGAGCAGCGAAGAATCCTCTTGCAGCTGATGAAAGAGTTCGATTATCATAATATTGATGATGTTTTACACTCCCGCATCCGAACTGCAATTATGGCAGTTCTGATAACAGTGGATGAAGCGGACTTTACTTTCATTCGTGATAAAATTAAAGCTACCGACGGCAATCTGAGTGTGCATATCAGAAAACTGGAAGATAACGGGTATGTTAAAGTTACGAAGAAATTTGTTAACCGCAAGCCTGTATCGACTTATGCACTTACCGAAAAAGGCAAAAATGCATTTGAAGAGTATATAGCAAAACTCGAGAGTTTGATAAAAAAGTAATTTAAATAAATATATAAATTCAAATGGAAAATACAGAACAAAAAGATCAGAAGATTTGGAAAATCGCTAAAAAGAGAGCAGATTTTAAAAGGCATTTATACATATATATAGTAATAAACTTTTTGCTGTGGGTTACATGGGCGCTCTCATGGCAGGGCGGACATCCTTCAGGTATTTGGCCTGTTTATGTTACAGTAGGCTGGGGAATCGGATTGTTGTTCAGTTACTTTGATGCCTATCATTACATGAAAGATTCGATGGCTGAAAGAGAGTATAATAAGCTAAAAAATCAAAACCAAATGTAATAATATGCGGATAAGTTTAATCTCTTTAATAATACTGGCATGTAATTCATTTTTCGTATATGCGCAGAATAATCCGGCTGGTACAAAAATATCTGGTAACGTTCTGACAGAAAAAAACAAGCCCATCAACGGTGCAAACATAGTAGTAGAAGGCACAATAGACGGGGCAACAACCGATACGCTAGGTTACTTCGAATTTGAAACCTCAAAAACAGGTGCTGTTAATTTAATAATTACTGCGATCGGCTACAATGATAAAGAGATTTCGCTGACACTTGAGCAGGGTAAAGATCTGAAGCTTAGCATCAAGCTTGCAAAAGGTAAATCCCAGACCGATGAAATCATAGTAACGGCAAGTTCCTATACATCAGGGCAGCAATCACAGGTTACACTCACTCCGCTGGAAATAGTTCGTATCCCCGGTTCCGATGCAGACCTGTACCGTGCTTTAATAACATTTCCGGGTACATCGCAGGTAGATGAAGGCAGCCGTATTACAGTCCGCGGCGGTAATGCTGATGAAGTTTTAACTATACTTGACCAGGCTTCGCTTTACAATCCTTTTATATTCGATGATGATTTTAATACTTCTTCGTTTTCTACAATAAATCCGTGGGGATTGAGGGGTATAAACTTCTCAAGCGGGGGATTTTCTTCAAAATACGGTAATGCACTTTCCGGGATACTCGACTTAAAAACCTACGATATGCCGCAGGGTACAGGAATTTTTGCCTGGTTGGGATTAGCAAATATCGGACTTTCCGGGGTTTATGTTTCACCTTTTAAAAAATTCGGGGCTACTTTCGATATGGGACATACATTTCTTGAACCCTATTTCAGGCTCAATGGATTTTTAATAGAACAGTACAACCCTATTCCGCTTGCACGCGGTGCGGGGGGAACTCTGAGCTATAACCCGACAGAGAGAAGTAACTTAAAATCATATTTCAATTACAGCGAAGATAAAATCGGTATCCGTAACACAAGCCCGTCTTATGACGGTTTCTTTTATTCGAGTTCAAAAACTTATTTTGCAAATATTAAATATACAGGAGGATTCGGACCGAGTATATTATTCGGCACAAGTATTTCGTACAGCAGGCACGATGATTATCAGAAATATGGGGTTCTTGAAAATACAATTAAAGAAGATTATGCTAAAATAAGAACTGACCTTACTTACCAGATGAATAATAAGCTTAATTTTAACACGGGTGCAGAATATGAATATAACCGGGAACATTTTAAAGGTACTGTTCCGCTTTATTCATACAATCTTAAACCCGATGCCCCTTCAATGTTTCTTGATTCAAAAACACATACGGGGCGATTCGGCACTTATTTTGAAACTGAGTGGAAAGCAACAAAGAAATTCTTTACTATAGGCGGTATAAGGTTCGATTATCACTCGCTTTCCGGGAAGTATAATATTGCCCCCCGCTTTACTGCCGGCTTTAAAATTAATAAAGAAAATACAGTTAGAGGAGCAATAGGGCTATACCACCAGTATCCTTCACTTCAGTATTATGCACAAACCTTAAGTAACGACCTTAAACCCGAGCAGGCAATTCACTACATACTCGGATATGAATTTAACAAGATGGAAGGATTTTTGATGCTGCGTATTGAGGCATATTATAAAGATTACAAAAATCTTGTGCTAATGGATAAAAACTATTTCCTCTACAATTCAAACGGATATGGTAATGCAAATGGAATTGATATATTTTTGAAATCCTCTCTTACAAATAAATATTCTGCGTGGATATCTTACTCATATACACATTCTAAAAGGAAACAGTATGATGTTACCGAAATGGCACCGGCAAAATACGATATAAGGCACAGCTTAAGCTTTGTAGGAAGTTATAATATCACCGACTGGCTTACTACAGGACTCTCTTATAAGATATCGACGGGTAAGCCATTCACTCCTGTTACAGGCAGTTATTTCGATACAACACAGAATTTGTATGCACCGGTTTACGGAGAAGCCAATAGTGAACGTTACCCGACATATCACAGGTTCGATATAAACCTTCAGTATATATTTTCGCTGTTCGGGAAATTTGCGATTGCTGTTTTCCAGGTAAATAATCTTTTTAATAATAAGAATCTTTATGGTTATACATACAATCCCGATTACTCGAAACGGATTGAGATTATCACAACTAACAAAAGGCAATTTTATGTGGGATTGGGAGTTCAGCTGTGACAGATGTTAAGTCCCCTCCGCCGTAGGGGTGTCACGACATGCAATATCGGGACAGGGCGGGTTTTGCATTATATTATTCGTAAATTCAAAACAAAAAATACGAGGAGGTAAAAATGAAACTTAAATATTTTTTCTTTTTTATTTTTGGTATCTTGCTATCATCTTCAAACCTGTTTGCCGATGATTTCACCGATGCTGTTCTTAAAGCCAAAAAGAAGCTGAAGGAAACAGAAAACACAAACGACCAGAGCACGCTTTTAAAAGTCCGCGGTGATTTCGAAAGAATCCTTCAGCTTAAAAAGAACCAGTGGCTGATACATTACTATATGGGCTTGATTGATTTCAGTATCTCTTACCAGTATATGGAAAAGCAGGATAAGGATGCGATTAAGAAATATACCGAATCGAGCCTTGAGCAGCTTGATAAATGTATCGGCATGAAAGAAGATTTTGGCGAAGCATGGATACTCAGATTTGCCGTTAACAGCAACCGGTGGACATATGAGCCTGATAAAATGAATGATATAATGGCTAAACAAACCGAAGCTAAGGATATGTCGAAAAAGTATGATCCGGATAATCCGAGGTTTTACCTGATCGACGGAATGAACACGTACTATACTCCCGAACAGTTTGGCGGAGGAATCGATAAAGCCCAGCCATTGTTTGAGAAATCGTATGAATTGTTCCAGATATACAAAGTTCAGGACGAAACTTACCCCGAATGGGGTGAAGACCAGGCAATAGGAATGCTTGCAATGTGCTATCTCGGCAATAATAAGCTTGACGATGCTAAGAAATGGATAGATAAAGGACTGGAAAAATTCCCTGATTCGGGCTTCCTGAAAGAATATGTGATGAAGGAATACGAGAAGAAGAAAAAGTAAATAAAAGTCAGAAATCAGAAATCAGAAGTCAGAAAAAAATCGTCCTACCCCGAGCCTCGGAGTAGGACGAATACTGAATATATTTTAGTACTTTATTTATTAAGCACCTGTCCGCCGAAGCTTTAGCGAAGGAGGATCATCTTCTTCGTTTCTATATATCCTTCTGTTATAAATTTGTAAAAATATACCCCGCTAGGTAAATTCTCACCATTAAATTCAACCATGTGCGAGCCGGCTTCATATTCACTATCAGCCAATACTTTTACAGTTTTTCCTGTTATATCATAAACTGTAATCTTTACTATGCCGGTTTTGGGTAATTCAAATTTGATATGAGTAGAAGGATTAAAAGGATTAGGAAAATTCTGGTAAAGGCTGAAATCAGCAGGTACTTGATTATTTGTAATCCCCACAAAATCAGTAATCAGAAGTGTAATATTTCGCACGTGCACAGGTGTTCCGTTAGGACCGTTTCCTTTAACCGTGACAGTATAAAATCCGGCTGTTACACCGCCTGATGTTTTTACCCTTAATCTAAGTGAATCGGGATATGCAGTCATAGAATCAAGCAGTGTATTGTTTGATTTATGAAGGAAATTCATAATAATAGATCCGCCACTAGGTGCAGGAGTAACAGTTGCTGAAAATTTAGTAGAAAGCGCCCAAAGTTTTACAGAAGATATTGTTACGTAGTGGAATGAACTGTCATTGCTTTGTTTTAAAGTATCACCGGTTGGTCTCACTCTCATTGCAAAATCAGGGAAATAGGCACCCATGT
>CAYWTS010000033.1:15281-24308 GCA_964461265.1 uncultured Ignavibacteriales bacterium | reverse complement strand
TATTAAGAGTAGTTTGCTCCCATAGATTTCCGTTATCTGTAGTGCGGAACACACCATATTCTAATGTTCCGGCAAACATATTTGTTCCGTTAATTGCAAGTGAATATACTTCCCGGGCACTAAGCGTAGTTTGAATCCAGCTATTGCCGTTATCCGGGGAGCGATAGACACCATAACCGTACCCGTCTGAAAAAAGATAGCTTGAGTTTATAGCAATTGCACCGACACTTAGATTATTTAAGGCAGTTTGCACCCAGCTATTGCCGTTGTCTGAGGAGCGATGTAGACCTGTGCTAGCTCCTGCAAATATAAAATTACTGCCCACGCAGAATGCAGATACTTTAGTGTTAGTTATCCCTGATTGTACCCAGGTGTTACCGTTATCTGTTGAACGGTACACACCATTTAAGTTCGATGCCCCGGCAAAAATATAACCACCGCTTATCGTAAGGCAGGTAACGCTTGCAGTATTTAATGGTGTTTGTGTCCATGAGTTTCCATTATCCGTTGACCTGTAAATACCGTAAGTGTTTGTACCTGCAAAGATAGTATTTCCGCTTACAGCTAAAGATTGTATCCATCTGTTATTTAAAGGAGTTTGTGTCCATGTAATTCCGTAATCTGTAGAACGGTAAACACCGCTGTTATATGTTCCTGCAAAAATATTACTACCGTTTGCTGCAAGTGAATTAATATTATAATAATTCAAGGCAACCTGTACCCACGAGTTACCGTTATCTGACGAACGATAAATACCATACTGATATGTCCCTGCAAAGATATAATTACTGCTGACTGTGAGGGAATATACTATCAAATTATTAATACCTGATTGCATCCAGGTGTTACCGTTATCAGTTGAACGGTAAATTCCATTGTTCCTGCCAAGACCGGCAAAAATGTTGTTTCCGCTTACCACTAATGCATAAATATATCCACCGCGGGGACCGTTTGTCTGAACCCATTGGGCATTTACAATTAATAATGTGTAATGTGTAATTAATAATATTAATAATACTTTTTTCATTTTAGTAAGACTAATTTTTTTGTCGAAGAAAAATCAGATGCTGTTATCCTATAATAGTATATTCCGCTGGGGTAATTTGTTCCATCAAATTCGACTTCATAAATTCCCGGTTTTAATTGTTCATTTACAAGTGTTGCGATTTCACGGCCAAGGATGTCATAAATAATTAATCTCACTAACTCACCCCGTCCCGATGTCCATCGGGACACCCCTCCAGGGAGGGGACTTATGCTAAACTTTATCTTCGTAACTGGATTAAATGGATTCGGATAATTCTGATAAAGATCAAATTTGTCTGGAACGTTATTGCTAATAGGTTTTATACCTATTGGCTGCGAGTATTGTATTGTAAGGTAATCACTTGATTGCTGCAAGTTTTGAGTGCCCTGACCCGTTACGTATACTTTCCCTGATGTATCCACAGCCATTGCATATACAACGTCTCCTCTATGCACAGGGTCATCATATATCGCAGCCCAGAGTTCAACACCATCATTACTATACTTTATAGTACAATAATCGTGGCTTTGACTTTGAATTGCATTGCACCCGCCTGATACATACACATTACCGTAATTATCCAAAGCTATAGTATTTGCATAATCATCTGCATTTATAGGTCCGTTATATCTTTTAACCCAAACAGAATCGCCAGATGAGTTATATTTTATCGTAAGGTAGTCCTTTCCCGTTCCGTTACCAGAGCTAGGCCCGGTTACATAAACGTTTCCCGCGTTATCTACAGTTATTGCTCGGGCAGCATCATTTCCGTTTACAGGACCATCATACCTTGCTAACCAAAGCAATGTTCCGGAATTGTTGTATTTTAAAGTTATATAGTCATAATTAGTTTCTGTTGGTAAACATTGCCCGGTTACGTAAACGTTGCCCATATTATCGATACATAAAGCTAATGGAAAATCATTCATATTTGCATCGCCATTATATTTTGCTGCCCACTCTATGGCACCATTTGTATTGATTTTCAGGGTTGCAAAATCGTAGTTGCCTATGGGTCCGCTCTCACCTGTTACATAAGAATTGCCTGCGTTGTCCACAGCAAGTGCTCTTGCTATATCAACGCCGTTGCCGGGGCTATTATACCTTGTAACCCATTGCTGCACACCTTGAGGATTGTATTTTACTACAACAAAGTCATAACTTGTACCTGCACCTTCACTGCTTCCGGCAACATAAATATTACCTGTGCCATCCATCTTTATTGCAAAACCGGCATCACTTCTGCTTACAGGTCCATCAAATCTAACCTGCCATTGAACAATACCTGAATTTGAATATTTTATGGTTACTATATCATTCATATAAGTTTCCATACCATATCTGCTTTGTCCTGTTACATAAACGTTCCCTGTTCCGTCAAGCGTTATGGCATTTCCATAATCCCAATTGTTACCGGAAAGTGTATAACCATTATATCTTTGTATCCACAATGGTGTTCCCGATGGACTGTATTTAATTGTAAGATAATCAAAACCATTATTGCCGCCTCCAATACTTTGTCCTGTAACGTAGATGTTTCCGGAAATATCAACTACTAATGCTCTTGGCCAATCAACATCATTTCCCGGTCCGTTATACCATTTAATCCAATCTTGTGTGAATTGTGGGTATAAATTGGTTAATATAAATAAAATATTGATTATAGTAAAAATTTTCTTCATTATTTAATAAAAATAATTTTTCTTTATAGTTAATGCTTTATTTAAACAAAAATACTCTTAAATAACTCCCAACTCTGTTTAAACATAGCTTATTCAGGACATTCTAAATATATAACGTCTGTACAAGCCCAAAAATCATATCCTTGAGCATACGGTTGACAAAACGGTTTAACATTGTATTTTTCTCCCTGTATAAGTGTAAATGGTTCAGGGCAGCAACCATTCTCACCAGTAGTGCAATAACCCACATAAACTTGTTCGTCTTTTTCATAATGATAAAGATAAATAGTGGTAATTTGCGGCGGCGATACACAAACATATTGATCGCAGTTTGTGATGGGCTTTTCTGGTTGTGCAGGAGGATTTATTATAAAACCACAAACTATTACTAGTAAAATTACAAAAGAAATTAAAACTGATTTAAATTTTTTCATTTTGGCTCTTCTTTAACTGTAATAAATATTAATGAATCTAATTAAAAAAATATTCTATTTTTGTCAATAGCTATAATAGTGGTTTATTAATAACTTAAAAGGTGATTTTTAAATTAATATTTTTTTTAAAATTAATTTAAATCTTATACATATATATTTTTATGTTAAATAAAAACAAACAATATGAAAAGTTAACTCTAATAAATATAATAAAAGTCAGAATGATGAAGTAACTGGTTTGGTGAATTATACAAAGTATAACATTCCAACTTACAGACAAAATGACTTAAATATTACAAAACATAAAATTAACTTTGATATGTAAATTATGCATGATACAATAATCCGTATAAAAGATTATCTTGGCTTAAAGCGTAATGTAGCAATAATGCTGGTTCTGATTATGCTCATATTGACGGGTGAAAAGATGTGGGAGCGGTTTCTGCCAAAGTATCTTGATGGTATAGGAAGCTCGGTATGGATAATAGGGGGATTTGGTTTTTTGCAGAATATACTTGCCTCGTTCTGGTCGCTGCCCGGCGGTTATATTGCAGATTCGGTAGGGAATAAGCGTGCATTTTTGATTTTTAATCTTATGGCTATTGGAGGTTATGTAATTGCAATAATTTTTACAAGCTGGATTGCAGTTTTTATCGGAATGATTTTCTTTTTTGCCTGGAATTCTATTTCGCTTCCTGCAAGCATGTCGGTGATTACCAAATCATTAGGTTCAGGAAAAACAGCTATGGGGATTTCGATGCACTCTATTATACGGCGAGTACCTATGATGATAGGTCCTATTATAGGCGGTTTTTTGATAACTTATTATGGTTTGGTGTCTGGTATAAAATATTCTTTTGGATTATCCGTTTTATTATGTCTGATTGGTATTTTATTCCAGCACAAGATGGTTCACGATGAACCAAGCCGGCTCGAAAAGTTACATCCAATATTACTCTGGAAAAAGTTTGACCCGAAGTTAAAGACACTGCTCTTTTCGGATATATTAATACGTTTTTGTGAGCAGATACCGTATGTTTTTGTTGTTATATGGTGTCTGAATATTATTAAAACAACTCCAGAACAATTTGGCATTCTTACTGCAATAGAGATGATTGTTTCGGTTTTGATTTATATTCCGGTCGCTCATTTTTCAGATAAGCTTGAACGCAAGCCATTTGTTCTTATTACGTTTGTATTCTTTGCAGTGTTTCCGCTTATTTTATACTTCAGCACAAGTTTTCCATTGCTTATTTTTGCTTTCGTGATACGCGGTTTAAAGGAATTCGGGGAACCAACAAGAAAAGCTATGATACTTGACTTATCGGTTAAAGATGCAGAAGCGAGGTGTTTTGGATTGTATTATTTTATAAGGGATTTCATTGTATCTTTTGCAGCATTTGCAGGCGGATGGCTGTGGAGCATAAGTGCTGAAGTTAATCTGTTTACTGCGTTTATCTTCGGTATAATCGGTACTGTTTATTTTGGGATTTTCGGCTGGAGAACTAACAGATTTTCAAATTAAGTTCGCTAAACAGCAGTTTTGGGATATTTTTTATTATTATAAATTTGAATTAATGAACGACAGAAGCTATGTAAATAAGAAGCATTACGCTGTACTTATCATTTTTTTTGCTTTGTACTGCTTGTTCTTAAGCTGGAGCTTTCTGTTCCAGAATGTAGACGATGCTTACATATCATTCCGTTATGGCAGGAATTTTATCCAGGGTAACGGGCTTGTGTTTAATACAGGAGAGAAGGTTGAGGGTTACACAAATTTTCTGTGGACAATTATCACATCACCATTTACGATTATTGAAACTGTAGACATCTCATATTTTGCACTTTTGCTTGGTTTTGTTTTTACTCTTATTAATATTTCGGTTATCTTAAAAATAATCAGGTTATTTTCCTTATACTTTTTAAATAAACCCGCCTACCTTATTTTACTTCCTGTTATATTTTTTGTTCTCGATGATTCTGTTGCTTTTTGGGCTATAGGGGGCATGGAATTCCCATTGTACACCTTGTTTATTCTTTCCGCCGCTTACTATTATTTCAGGATTAATGAGAAACCGAATAGCCATATTCTGGTCACCGTATTTTTTATTCTTTGCACTCTTACACGACCCGAGGGTAATTTACTATTTGCGTTAACTATATTTCATATGATGATGAAGCATAAATATATTAACAGTTTCAGAAAAAAAATAATTCAAATGACAGGACTCTATTTATTATTTGCTTTAGTATACTATGGCTTTAAATATTTTTACTATGGCCATTTTATACCCAATACATTTTTTGCAAAAGGAGTAACCGACATACAGATGAATCTTATACTCGGTTTTAAGTATCTTGCTTTATGCATTGGTTCACGGTTTTATATATTTATATTTATTTTATTTATCCCGTTTAAAAGTGATTTCCGGGATTTCAGACTCTCATACTTGCTGTTTTTCACGGGGGTTTATGTTTTTTATCTGATTATAGTAGGCGGTGACTGGATGATAGCAAACAGGTTTTTTGTTCCCCTGATTCCGTTTCTTTATATACTCAGTACTATTGGTATTACATATGCAGTAGATAAACTTTTCAAATTCTATAAAGCTTATGATGAAAAAACACTGCAGCGTGTTACAAGGTATGTAAACGGAATGGTACGTTTTTTATGTACCGCATTACTTGTTGCAACATTGATTTTGCTTGAATACAGACAGCTGATTATTAAAGATAATAATGCTAATTACGAATTACAGTGGTCGATGTTCGGGAAATGGCTAAAAAATAATGTGGACCCAAATACTGTTATTGCAGTTGGTCCTGCCGGGAAAATTCCTTATTATTCAAAATTATACACAATCGACATGTGGGGATTAAACAATGAGCATATTGCGAAGACAGATTCTAAAAAATTACAAGCAGGTCATAAGAAATTTGATTTCGATTACGTGCTATCACTAAATCCAGAGTTTATAATAGGTTATGCGGGATTTACAGATGATGATATACCTCCAAAATATGAAAAGTTCAATGCACCTGAAGACGAGTATAAATGTATGGATATTGTTTTCCGCCTGAAAGAAGAATATAGAAATAAGGATATTCGAAATGGAAATGTTCCCTGAAAAAGCAATGATACTTGCTGCAGGTTACGGTACACGCTTAAGACCGTTAACCGATTCAACCCCTAAAGCACTTATCGAACTACAGGGTATACCGATGATAGAGCGTGTGATACAGAAATTAAAAACCTGCGGTGTAAAAGAGATCATAGTAAATACGCATTATTTATCCGGGCAAATTGAGCATTTTCTCGCATCGAAAGATTTTGGATTACAGGTAAAAACAATATATGAACCGCAGATTTTAGGAACGGGCGGGGCAATTAAAAATGTGAAACAATTATTTAAAGAATGCAGTTCGGTACTTATTCATAATGTTGATGTTTTTTCTGATTGTGATTTGAAAGCTTTGAATAATTATCACGTTAAAAGCAGAGCAGATACAACACTTGCAGTTAATAGAAGGTATACCCGGCGTCCGTTGCTAATAGATGATGAACAATTTTTAATTGGAAGAATAGTTGATTCAAAAACAGAATTATCGGTAAATTCTCATGGTTCGGTACATCAGTATGGATTTTGCGGAATTTATATAATTGAGAAAAAAATATTTGAAATGTTTCCCGAGAAAAATACATTTGAGATTATTCCGTTTTTATTAAGTATTTCTGCGCAAGTTAGAATAAAAGCATTCGATATTGGGAAAGCTGCCTGGTATGATTTGGGTAAATTAGAAACGCTAAAATTTTTAAATGAAACAGTCTGATTATGACATTTATCATAATATCCAAAACTTCGGATTGAATAACATACAGAGTTAAGTTATCTTAGCTAAAATTAACTTAAAAATTTATGAAAGAATGGGCTTTAATTCTTGGCGCTTCGAGCGGATTTGGGGCAGCAACCGCTTTAGAGCTTTCCAGAAGCGGATACAATATTTTTGGTGTTCACCTCGATAGGCAAATAACCATGCCAAATGTGAACAACATTATCAGAAAGATTGAGCATAATAAACAGCAAGCTGTATTTTTCAATATTAACGCAGCCGATTCTATTAAACGCAACGAAGTTCTTGATGAAATAAAGGAAAGAATGCATGGTCATGAACGTGGAGTTGTGAAAATATTGGTACATTCACTCGCTTTTGGTACATTAAAGCCATACATTACAAAATCGCAGAACAATTGTATATCACAATCACAAATGGAAATGACACTTGATGTTATGGCTCATTCGCTTGTTTACTGGACTCAAGGTCTGGTGTTCAGGCATTTGCTTGCAGATGGCGGACGTATATTCGCTTTAACAAGTGAAGGTGCCCAGTCGGTTATTCCCTTCTATGGTGCGGTATCGGCAGCCAAAGCAGCACTTGAGGCTCATATCAGGCAGCTTGCATTTGAGCTGGCACCGATGCATGTTACTGCAAATGCAATAATGGCAGGTGTTACCGATACACCGGCTCTGCAAAAAATACCGGGTGCAAAGCGAATGATTGAAGCTACAAAGCTGAGAAATCCAAGAGGAAGATTAACACATCCTGAAGATGTTGCAATAGCAATAAAAATGTTGTGCACTCAGGCAGGTGACTGGATATCGGGTAATGTAATAGGTGTAGATGGAGCAGAAAGAATTGTTAATTTCCCCGGTGAAAAAGGCACACATCATATTCCGGAATAAGATTTTATAACTAACATATATACTTAACAAATAACATATTTATATAATTAATAAATGTTTGAATTCAAATTTACCGAGGAGCAGCAAATGCTCCGTGAAATGGTTCATGATTTTGCTACGAATGAGTTAAAGCCAATAGCACACAAAATTGATGAAGAAGAAAAGATACCGGTTGAAATAATAAAGAAGGTAGCAGAGCTTGGATTGCTGGGTGTTTCCTTCCCCGAACAGTATGGCGGCGGAGGTTTCGGGGAAGTAGGTTACTGTATTTGCCAGGAAGAAATAGCACACGCATGCAATTCTACGGCAACTTTTATTGGTGCCCATCAGTCAATAGGGACGAATGCAATTTACATAGGTGGCAGTGAAGAATTAAAGCAGAAATATGTTGTGCCTCTTGCTAAAGGCGAGCTTATCGGTGCATTCTGCCTTACCGAGCCTCAGGCAGGTTCAGATTCTTTTAATCTGAAAACCACAGCAAGACTGGATGGTAATGAATGGGTAATTAATGGCGATAAGATATGGATAACAAACGGCGGAATTGCAGATATTGTCTCGGTTTTTGCAAGAACCGATAAGGGTATCAGTGCTTTTGTAGTAGAAACTAAAACACCGGGATATCATGCGGGTCCGGCTGAAAAGAAGATGGGAATAAGAGGAAGTACCACGAATGCTATTACATTTAATAATGTACGTGTTCCCAAAGAGAATATTATTGGCAGAGAAGGACGCGGTTTTCTTATTGCTATGAAAACTCTTGATGCAGGACGTTTGGGCCTTGGCGCTGCATGTATTGGAGCAGCTAAAGAACTTCTTGAGCTTTCTACGAAATTTGCTAAGGAAAGAGTGCAGTTCGACCAGACTATAAGCCATTTCCAGGGGATTCAATTTATGCTTTCCGATATGGCTATGCTGATTTATGCCATGGAATCGGTTGTTTACAGAACAGCGACCGATTATGACCTTGGTAAAAAGATAAGTACTAACTCGGCTATGGTAAAGCTGTTCTGCTCCGAAGCACTTGATAAGATTGTAGATTATGCTGTTCAGATTCATGGTGGTATGGGTTACTCACGCGAGTATCCGGTTGAAAGATTCTACCGCGATGCAAGAATTAACAGGATTTTTGAAGGAACAAGTGA
>CAYWTS010000033.1:0-15181 GCA_964461265.1 uncultured Ignavibacteriales bacterium | reverse complement strand
TCGGCAGGTGTTCCTGAAGCTGATTACGAAGACCTTATAAACAATTACTTGAACGGTAATAAACCCGAAGATGAATTTGCCGGCGTAAAGAATGTTAAGAAGAGACTGTTCGAAGAAGACAATCAGCTTTGCGCAGAATTTGCGTTTGAATTCAATGATATTAAAACATTGGGATTTTACAAATATAAAGAGAATGGTCCCTGGTGCTATTACATTAAAGCTTCATATACAAGCAACGAGGAGTTCTTTTCATCCAACGGTACTTGGGGCGGAGAGAAAATGCCTGTAATTTTCTGGGATGGCTCCGAGCGTGAATTTGAATTCAAAACAACCGTCACATCCCCAGGCAGCAACACAATCAGCCTTATCGATTTGTGGAGGAAAAAGGGAGAGAAATAATATTTTTTTTGTGTTAGCCAATTTTAATTGATTCTTAAATTTTAAAGTCAAAAGGCAGAAAGGGAATTTTGGGTCTCCCATGATTCTGCTGAATACTTAAATTGGTCAAAAGCTGTTATAAATCCAAAATTCACAAATTTAAAATATTCCACTGAAACCATATCTGTCCGGTTACCAAAAAGTTTGTAAGAGGATATTTAAGATAGCTGCTAATAATCAGGATGTATCTTTTCAGTCATTAATTAAAATATTGCTGACTTAAAAATTTAAAAAATTAGGCATAAACAGGTTTACTGAAGTTTCTTAACTTTATCACATGCATAGTTTTTAATATAAGTCGTAATTATTTTTATATATTATTAAGAGATTGCTTTTTTTATTAACATTTGCGCCCGTAGCTCAACTGGATAGAGCGTCTGACTACGGATCAGAAGGCTGGGGGTTCAACTCCTCCCGGGCGTACAAAAAACAATCTTTAATGTTCAATTATCATTGTGTAATAAACAAGTATTTGATAATTAACAGTCATTATAGAACATTGAAGATTTGCATTTGATAATTGATTATGAAAGGTATAATACTTGCCGGCGGTTCGGGTTCACGTATGTATCCAATCTCGCAGGTTTACAGCAAACAGCTAACTTTAATTTATGATAAGCCCCTTATCTATTACCCTCTTTCTATTTTAATGCTGGGCGGGATAAGGGAAATACTAATTATTTCCAACAATGAGACACTTCCTCACTACAGGAAGCTTTTTAATAACGGAAATCATCTTGGAATTACTATTGATTATGCTGAGCAAAAAGCACCGAACGGAATTGCAGAAGCTTTTATTATCGGAGATAAATTCATAGGTAATGACCGTGTAACGTTAATCTTAGGTGATAACATCTTTTATGGCAAGCTCGATTTTTTTGCACGGGCTCTTGCGCGTGAAAAAGGTGCAACTATCTTCGGATACCGGGTTCAGGATCCTCAAAGGTACGGTATAGTTGAATTCGATGAAAGCGGAAGAGTTCTTTCAATTGAGGAGAAACCAAATGAGCCTAAATCGAATTTTGCAGTACCGGGTTTATATGTTTACGATAACCGTGTAGTAGATATTTCGAAAAATTTGAAACCCTCAGCAAGAGGTGAGCTTGAAATTACGGATGTAAACGTGGAATATCTTAAGCTTGGTGAGTTAATGGTAGAAAAGATTGGCAGGGGAGTGGCTTGGCTTGATACAGGCACACCTGAAGCGTTGCTACAGGCTTCAAATTTTTTTGGTGCAATTGAAGACCGGCAAGGTTTAAAAGTAGCCTGTCTGGAGGAAATTGCTTTGCATATGAAATTTATTGATGAAAATAAATTTTCTAAACTGATAGACAGTATGCCAAAGAGTGACTATCGTTCGTACCTTGAAAAAATAATACACGAAAGGACAGGATGAAAGCAGAAGAAACTCCTTTAAAAGGAGTACTGGTTATTAAGCCGGATGTATATGGCGATACTCGCGGATATTTTTTTGAATCCTACAAGATGGCTGATTATAAAAAACTCGGAATACCATCGGAATTTGTTCAGGATAATATTTCCCGTTCGATAAAAGAGACTGTAAGGGGACTGCATTATCAAATAGGAGCATTTGCACAGGGGAAGCTCTGTCAGGTTATTTACGGAGAAGTACTTGATGTTGTAGTGGATATCCGGAAAAATTCCACAACTTATGGTCAACACTTTTCCTTCTTATTAACAGAGGACGAACATACTCAGATATGGATACCGCCGGGATTTGCACATGGATTTTCGGTGTTAACCGATTTTGCGATTTTCCATTATAAATGCACACAATATTATAATAAAGAATCCGAACGTTCCATTTATTATGCCGACAGTGACTTGAATATCGATTGGAAAGTTGAAAACCCCCTGGTTTCCGATAAGGATAAATCAGCCCGATTATTTAACGATATAGGCACCGACGTTTTTTAATGCCTTTCTTCTATACCGCTTTGTAATTAATCCATTTGCTCATATTTAATGAATATTTCAAATACAGATAAATCTAAATTAAAAGACCGCGTTTTATATCATCTTGAGTTTGATTTTGTTAAATCGAATGATGAGGTTTCTGAAACGGACCTGCTGAAGTCAATTATACTTACCTTACGTGACCATCTCATAAAACAATGGCTGCAATCACTTCAGCAAGTTACTTTATCAAACAGAAAAAGAGTATATTATCTGTCACTTGAGTTTTTAATGGGCAGACTGCTGACGAATACGATGATATCACTCGGCGTATATGATGATTTCAAGTTAATCGCAGAAGAATTCGGGTATAACCTGGATTCAGTAATGGAAGAAGAGCAGGATATGGGACTGGGTAACGGAGGGCTGGGAAGACTTGCAGCTTGTTTTTTGGATTCGCTTTCAACACTTCAAATACCTGCTACAGGTTACAGTATATTATACAAATACGGGATTTTCAAACAGGAACTTGAAAACGGGTATCAGGTTGAAAAACCAGATGACTGGCTGAAATTCGGAAATCCGTGGATAATAATAAGGCCTGAATTAACAGCCAGGGTTAAATTCAACGGCAGGGTTGAAACGCTTACTGATGAAAACAAAGTGATTATAAAGAACTGGTGTGATACTCATGACGTGCTTGCAATACCTTACGATATATTAATCCCGGGATATCATAATTCATATGTAAATAATTTAAGGTTATGGCAGGCAAGGTCAACTAACGAATTCAATCTATATTATTTTAACAGGGGCGATTATGTAATGGCAGTTGAGGAAAAGAACGAAGCCGAATCGATTTCTAAAGTTTTATATCCGAACGATTCGATATTCGCCGGTAAATTATTAAGACTTAAACAGCAGTATTTTTTTGTGTCAGCTTCATTACAGGATATTATCAGACAGCACAAAATTATGAATCGCTCGATAACGAATCTGCACGAAAAGGCAGCAATACAGTTAAATGAAACTCATCCATCAATTGCAATTCCAGAATTAATGAGAATTCTGACAGATGAGGAAAATCTTGACTGGGAAACAGCTTGGAATATAACCAGGTCGGCAAGTTCTTATACAAATCATACTATTGCCCCCGAAGCTCTTGAATCTTGGCAAGCAGACATTTTCCAATCGTTGTTACCAAGACATTATGAACTTATAGAGGATATTGATAACTACTATAAAGAAAAATATGTTAAAAATTCATCCGTGAAAGATATAAATTCTGAAAATATCTCCATAATTTCCGGCAACGGCAGTAAAGTCGTTCGAATGGCAAATCTTGCAGTAATAGGCAGTCATTCCGTAAATGGGGTATCGGAGTTACATACCGATATTTTAAAAAACTATGTGTTTAACAATTTCTGTAAAACAGAACCTGATAAATTTGTCAATATAACTAACGGGGTATCTGTAAGAAGGTTTCTGTTCGAAGCTAATCCGTATTTATCAGGTTTAATCAGCAGCCGAATCGGTATTGGTTGGATAACCGAGTCTGACGAATTGAATAAAATAGAGCAATATACAGATGATGACAGTTTTAAAAACGACTGGCAGAACGCAAAAAAAACCAATAAGCTTTTACTTACTGAATATATAAAGCAGAATTATGGATTAAACATTAATCCGGATTCATTGTTCGATTCGCACATTAAACGATTGCACGAATACAAACGTCAATTATTGAAAATATTTCATGTTATATATTTATATAACAAAATAAAAAAGGGAGAAGACATACTTCCAAGAACAGTAATAATGGGCGGAAAGGCTGCGCCTTCATATTTTATGGCTAAGCTTCACATAAAATTAATTAATTGTGTAGCCGGTATAATAAATAATGACACGGACGTAAATAATCAAACCCGTTCACTATTGAAGGTAATATTTATAAAGAATTATGGAGTTTCGCTTGCTGAAAAAATAATACCGGCATCTGAACTTTCAGAACAAATATCCACAGCGGGGTTCGAGGCGTCGGGAACTGGAAATATGAAGTTTGCCTTAAACGGTGCTTTAACCGTCGGAACGCTTGACGGGGCAAACATAGAAATCAGGAAGGCAGTTGGTGAGGATAATATTTTCATTTTTGGAATGGACAGCAATGAAGTAATGAATCTTAGGAAATCAGGTTATACTCCCGGAGACTATTACGAAAGTGACATCAGGTTAAAGCAGATTATTGATATGCTGTCATCGGATTTTTTCAATAAAACCGAACCGGGTATTTTCAGACCAATTGTAGAAGATTTATTAAGAAGTGATTATTATATGGTTATGGCAGATTTCGATTCATATATCGAAATTCAGGATAGAATAGAAAATGAATACAGGGATGTAAAATCGTGGATAAGGAAATCAATAATAAATACATCACGGTGCGGAAAATTTTCAAGTGACAGAACAGTTAAAAATTATGCGGAAAAGATTTGGTGTGTGTAATATTTTGCGAGTTATTATTTTTCCGTTAATTTCTTTTTATTCCTTTGTGTAAAATAAACTAATCCAATAATAATTACAGCAGCAATAAACCCAAAAATTCCGCAGGTTTTTTCTTTAACTTTTTTCGATACAACAATCATTGTAAAATCTTTGTTAAAATCGTCATATGAATATTCCCAGGTGACCTTCTGACCGTCGCGTTTGCCATTTGTTGATACTATTTCACCGGGTAGTTCAAATTCGTAAGATGATTTTATATTCCTTGAAACCGAATCACCGGAAACCGAAATATTTCTTAATAAAATGAATCTCAGTTCTATTCCGTCAGTGGTTTCTTTCCATGAGGTTTGTATATTTTCAAATCCCTTTGCTTCTGATAGTGTTCTTATATCATCGAATGTTAATTCTAAATATACATGTATTGCAGAATCGGTTTGTTTATCTTCGATTTTAATTTTTTCAATCTTAGTAGAAGGACTTGTGAATTTAGTACGCACTAAATTTTCCTCGAAAACTAAATTTCCCGTATTACCCGAGTGAAAATTACTGATTGCTGTCCAATAGTGAATGGCTATCCTTCCCGAACCGTCAGGATTTATTAGCAGTTTTTGCTCGAAATTAGTAAAACCTGAAAATATCAGTAATGTAATTAGTACCGGAAGAATATTTATTTTTTTATATACTGAAGTGAATTTCAACTATCTTATGTTTGTTAATACAAATATAATTTTCTTATCCTGTATATTCAATTTAAGGCTGATTAAGTATTTTAACTAACGTAAAATCCCTGTCCCGATTTTATATTGGTCATTAATTGTAACAGGCAGCTTACCTTTAAAAGGTATTTCACCTGTTATTACTTTTAGCGTAGCATTTATGCTTACATTCTGGTCACCGTATGCAGCAATGTAAGCAGGGACTGAAGGGAATTCTTTTAAGAGGTATGGATTTCCGAAAGAAATGATTACTAAGAATTTATGTAAGGAATTTAATTTTTCGATAAGTTCCGAATGTGAGGGTAAAAGATTAATTTTCCCCGTTCCGTATTTAACTTTCGCATAAATAGCAATTATCACATAATCGTAAGAAAATGATTCGTTTATGAGATAATCTGCTTTTTCTTTATCTATATCTTCGGTTATGTTAAAGATCCTTATGTTATTGAATTTATCAGGGATTTTCTCATTAAAATAAGATGAATTAATATTCTCAATACCATCACTTATATTATAAATTGTGTATTTTTTATCAGGATTTTTAAACGGTAATATATTATTGTCATCTTTTACAAGTGTAACCGAGCGGTCAGCAATTAGCTGGGCAAGGTTCTTTGCATCTTCCGAGTTAATATTATTAACAGCTTCGGTTTCATTAACATATTTATTTTCAAACAAACCAAGCCACTCTTTTGCCTGTAATATTTTATTTACTGAACTATCGATTCTATCTTCGTTTATTTTGCCATCATAAACTGCTTTTTCTATTGCGTTAATGGAACGGTTTTCATCGAGCGGCATTAATATAAGGTCATTCCCTGCTTCAACACACATTACAGCAACTTCTTCTACGGAGAAATACTTGGTAATTCCTTTCATATTCAGTGCGTCTGTTATAATAAGTCCGTAAAAACCCATTTGTGATTTTAACAATCCGGTTATGATATTTTTTGAAAGTGATGAAGGAACATTGAGTTGCGGTTCAAGCTGGGGGAGTGAGAGGTGTGCAGTCATTACCGACATCACACTGCTATTAAGAGCATTTTTGAAGGGAATAAGCTCGATTCTGTTTAATCTTTCCATATCAAAGTTTAAGACAGGTAAGTCTTTATGTGAATCAATTTCTGTATCTCCATGCCCGGGGAAATGTTTTGCCGTTGCAATCACATTGCCGTCCTGTAATCCTTTGATCATTACTGAAGATAATCTTCCGACTAGTTCAGGGTCTTCTCCGAATGAACGTACATTAATAATCGGATTGTTGGAATTATTATTGACATCACACACAGGTGCATAATTCTGATGTACGCCCAGACGTCTCATTTCTCCGGCAATTGTTAGACCCATTTCGTAAGTCAGGTCGGTATCATTAGCAGCACCAATAGCCATGTTGTTAGGAAAGAGGCTCCCACCTGTAACACGCATTGCTGTGCCTCTTTCAAAATCTGCTGAAATCAGTAATGGGGTCTCAGAAAAATCTTGCAATTTATTTGCTAATGTAGTATAATCACGTGCAGTTCCCTTAAAAAAGATAAATCCTCCCACCTTAGACTCGG
Source organism: uncultured Ignavibacteriales bacterium (assembly GCA_964461265.1). Taxonomy (GTDB): domain Bacteria; phylum Bacteroidota; class Ignavibacteria; order Tepidaquicellales; family OLB5; genus CAYWTS01. The sequence continues at coordinate 8,052 of CAYWTS010000033.1, read as the reverse complement.
TACAAAGACGTTCGAGTCTGCGGAGTTCACTTGAAGCGTTTAATACATTTTCGGGGACGACACTTGAAATTATCATTTGAGCAATTTTCTCTCTTAGAGTCATTTTAGAAAGTTTGCTATGGGGGGTATTATGAAATTCTTTTAATAAGTTTTGCTTATTAAATGAATTTTGTTCTTTGAAATGTCCGGGATTCACTTTATTAATTACATAAAAAGTTAATAATAATAAAATTATTATTAATGGCAGACTAATTCGTATAAGATGCATAGGTAATATTTTTTTCGAATTAAGCAATTTTTTAAAATTTTTGGTTTATTATTTAAAATTTAAAGAAGTTACAAATTTTGTAATTTATGCCTAACTTGAATAAGGTATTGTCCTTATACCCTGTTTAGACTAACTTAGTATCAGATAAAATTTTTCCACTTTAAAAATAATTAATAAAATGGCTAAAATAAAACCAATTCTAATCGTAATTACCTTATTTTTAATCTTTGAACAGTTTTCAACTGCTCAGATATTGTGGCAGTCCAGATATAGCGGTATAACATCGAGTTCTATCGATTCAGCAGTAGGAGTTGCTGTTAATAATTCAGGTTTTGTTTTTGTAACGGGTGTTTCAAATCCAACCGGTACAAGTGCCACTATAGTTACAATAAGGTATAATCCTGCAACAGGTGATTCAGTTTGGGTGAGGAAAATAAAAGGAAGCGGTAATCAAAACGACATGCCAAGTGCTATAGTAACTGATAATACCGGTTTTGTTTATGTTACAGGATGGATTTTTAATCCTAACAGAGATATGTTTGTAGTAAAATACAGTGCTGCTACAGGTGATACATTATGGAGGAGAACTTACAACGGCACGGGCAATGGCGGTGATTATTCCCATTCCCTTTTTGTAGATGCTTCGGGTAATGTTTATATTACCGGCAGAAGCGATATAGGCGGTGCACAGAAATTTACCACATTAAAATATAATTCAGCAGGTGTTTTGCAGCCCGGGTGGCCCTCTGTTTATTCTGATTCTCTTTCTACAACCTATGATGAGGCAAAGAGCATTAAAGTAGATGGTTCCGGAAACGTTTATGTTACAGGTAAGTCGGGTGCATCAGGTTTAGAAGATTATTTAACAGTTAAAATGAACTCAGCAGGTGTTGTACAGTGGGCTAAAAAATATGCACCTTCAGGTTCTAATTTTGCTATTGGGTTGGTACTAGATGCAAGCAATAATGTATTTGTAACAGGGTACCATTATACGGCACAAGACGGGTATAATTTTACAACTATTAAATATAACGGTACTACGGGCGATAGCATGGCAGTGCATGATTATAACGGTCCCGGTGATGGCCTTGACATAACCACAGCAATAGCAATAGACAATAATAACAATGTTTATGTTACAGGTTATAGTCAAGGTGTAGGTACCAATGCGGACTATGAAACAATCAAGTACAGCAATTCACTTGCTTTATTGTGGGAACGCAGATATAATGGACCCGGTTTGTTGGATTACCCTATAGCTATTGCTGTTAATAATTCAAATCAAAGGGTATACGTGACAGGCTACAGTTCCGAAGCAGTGGGTTCATTTTACGACTATTTAACAATAGGATATAACATGTCTGACGGAAGCATCTTAGGCCCGCTAAGATATAACGGACTTACAGGCTTAACAGACCGTGCTTATTCAGTAGCTGTTGCACCGACAGGTGAAGTATATGTAACAGGTGCTGCAAATTTCCCGGCTCCTGATGGGAATGATTGGCTTACTTTTAAATATACGGCTACACTAAGCGGTGTCCGGCAAACATCAGGTACAGTACCGGAAAAATATACATTAGAACAAAACTATCCCAATCCCTTTAATCCAGGCACAACCATTAAATTTTCATTACCAAAATCGTCATTTGTTACTCTTGAAGTTTATAATGTTACTGGGCAGTTAGTTGCGAAACCGTTGAATGAAAATTTATCAGCCGGAACTTATGAATATAACTGGGTTGCAAAAGGATTAACGAGTGGTGTGTATTTTTATACTTTACGGGCTAATGAGTTTACACAGACGAAAATAATGACGCTGCTGAAATAGGAAGCCAGAAGTTAGAATTCAGAAATCAGCCAGATACAAAGAGGCTGTCTCAAAAGGCAATTTTCTTACAAGAAAACTGTAAGCGCAACTTACATAGTTGCTATTAAGCAGGAAAATTGCTCGCAACCATAAAGGCTGCGGATACAAAAATACTTTTGAGACAGCCTCTTTATATTATTGAATAATCTGCTTTAATTAAGAGTGGATTTTTTTTATACCTTAATTTAAACCTAAGCACTATTTAAATTTGCCAATATTTGTTTTTAACAGCCTTTTATGAAATTCTGTTTCGAAACGTAGTTTTAAATAAATAACTTTTTTAAGGTAATTGATCTATTATTCATCAATAAGAGCATTTAACTGCACTTTTTTAATAGCAAAAAGTTCAAAAGGTGTATGCGAACTGGCTATAAACCAAAATCCCAAAATCTTTGTTCAATCATTGAAGGAATATTTTGGTGAAGAAGTTGTTAAATCAGCTAAAATGCTCCAAAAAGAGATTAAACAGCTAAAGGAATACTTTGCAGGTAAGAGGAAATCATTCGATTTAAAAGTATTTTTAATAGGCACAAAATTCCAGACTTCTGTGTGGAAAGAAATATCAAAGATTAAATACGGTCAGACAATTTCATACAGTGAATTGGCAGCAAGAGTTGGTAAACCAAGAGCTTTCAGGGCTGCTGCTAACGCATGCGGACAGAATCCTGTATCCGTTATCATACCCTGTCACAGAGTGGTTGCTTCAAACAGTATAGGCGGATTCGGGGGAGATATTACTCTAAAGAAAATACTGTTAAGACTGGAGAAAGCTGCATATTGATTAAAAATATTGTTTTTGACCTCGGCAATGTTCTTTTAAATGTCAATTTTGATAAGTTTAAACAAGGATTATTTTCTGAAGGAATAACAGCCGAAGAATTCGAACATTTTTATACGATTAAAAAGAAAGCTATGGGCTATGAGAAAGGTAAAATCGATACAAAGACCTTCCTGCGTTTATGCGTAAAGAAATTGAATTATAAAATCACACAGAAAGTTTTCCTTAAATGCTATACTGAGATTTTTACTGAAATTAAACCGATGAAGCAATTGGTTATAAAAATCTCAAAAAGCAGAAAATACAGGTTATTACTTTTATCCAATACTAACCCGGTTCATTATCATTTTGTCCGGAAATTATTCCCTTTTTTAAATTTGATGCATGATAAAGGATTATCTTACAGACTTGGATATATGAAACCCGATAAAAGAATCTACAAAGAATTTGTTAAAAAATTCAATATTAAACCGGAAGAATCTTTAATAGTGGATGATCTGGAGAAAAATTGTATTAGTGCAGGGGAATTTGGATTTAATGTAATTCATTTTAAAGGATATGATGATTTTATAAAGAAATTTCGCTGTACTTTATCTGTCAAAAAATAAGTTTTTAATTCAAGTTAGTCTAAATTATTCCAAGTATAGAACACAGATTGCATCGAATTAACAGATGAACACCGAAAATTACTATGTAGCTGTGTCCTTGATTAATATTCTGTATATGATAAATAATTTTTTTTAACTTGCAGCATATAACTTATAACTTATAACTTATAACTTTTTACTAAAATCATGGCTGTTACACCGGAAGATTTAAAAATAGGTTCAAAAGCAATCGGCTTCAATCTGAAAGGAGTCGATGAAAAATTTTATACTCTTGATTCTTTTAAGGAGAAAAAAGTATTATGCATAATTTTCATTTGCAATCATTGTCCTTATGTTATTGCAGTTCAGCAGAGGATTAACCGTATTGCAAAAGATTATGCCGATAAATCGTTTGCACTCATCGGTATTAATCCTAACGATGAAGTTGCATATCCCGAAGATTCATTTGAGAATATGAAAATCCGTGCTAAAGAACAGGGATATGTGTTTCCATACCTTCGGGATGAAACTCAGGAAACTGCCCGTGCTTATGATGCAGTATGTACGCCGGATATTTATCTTTATGATGAGAACCGTATATTAAAATACCGCGGAAGGATTGATGATAATTGGAAAGATGAATCAAAGGTTACACGACAGGAACTTAGATGGGCAATTGATAAACTTTTGGAAAATAAACCAATTGATTTTGATATTATCCCATCTATGGGCTGCAGTATAAAGTGGCGTTAATCCTGAGCAAATGTCTGTCACGACTCCATCAGGTCGTTGACTCGTCTACGACCCTTCGGTTCGAAGACCCGTGGGGTGGTGTTAAAGGCGTTAGCGAAGGATCTCTTGGACCCAAAATTCTATGTATTATATTTATATATTGACGAATAAAAACAACAAGGTCTTATATACAGGTATGACAGATAATCTTCCAAGAAGAGTATATGAACATAGGTTGAAGATAAGAAAATGCTTTACTAGTAAATACAACGTAGATAAGCTGATATATTATGAAATATATGATAATTTGGATAAAGCAGTCAATAGAGAAAAACAAATTAAAGGATGGCTGCGTAAGAAAAAAATTGATTTAATAAATTCTATAAATCCGAAGTGGATTGATTTAACGTTGGAAGTCTCAGAAAAATCTGTTACTTGAGTTCCTTCACTTCGTTCAGGAATTAAATTATGTTCAAATTCTTTTCAAAAATATTTCCCTCAAAAAGCGAAAAAGACATAAAATCTATTTTGCCTTTGATAGACGAAATTAACTCCTATTATGAGGAGTATCAGAAGCTTTCGGATGATGAGCTCAGACAAAAAACGAACGAATTCAAACAGCTTATACAGGAACGGACTAAGGAAACTGAAGCACAGATACTTGAGCTTCAGGAAAAGCTGAAGACAGACATTACGCATAAGGAACGTGAAGATGTATATGGAGAGATTGCTGAGCTTGACGGACAGCTTCATGAAATAATAGAAGAGACTCTTAATGAAATACTTACACAGGCATTTGCTGTTGTTAAAGATACCTGCCGCAGGCTGTGCGGACAGGAATGGCTTGCTGCCGGGACACGCATTAAATGGGATATGATACCTTTCGATGTTCAGCTTATAGGCGGAATTGTTCTGCACCAGGGGAAAATTGCTGAAATGGCAACAGGCGAAGGCAAAACACTTGTTGCAACGCTGCCTATGTATCTTAACGCACTCACAGGCAGGGGAGTTCACCTCGTAACTGTTAACGATTACCTTGCAAAACGTGACAGCGAATGGATGGGAAAGATTTTCGAATTCCACGGGCTAACGGTTGGCTGCATATTGAATGATATGGATAACGAAAAGAGGCGTGCTGTTTATAATTGTGATATTACCTATGGAACCAATAACGAGTTTGGTTTCGATTACCTGCGTGATAATATGGTTGTTAATAAAGATTATATGGTTCAGAGACCGCATAACTATGCAATTGTTGACGAAGTTGATTCGGTTTTGATTGATGAAGCAAGAACGCCGCTTATTATTTCAGGTCCTGTTGAGGTTTCAGAACATAAGTTCAATGAAATGAATCCCCGTGTAAAGCGTTTAGTTGATGCACAGAAGAATCTGATAGCGAAAATTGTAGGTGAAGCTGAATTAATAATCAATAAAGGGGAATCGGCTACTAAGGAAGAACTTAATCAGGCAGGTATTTGCCTGTTAAGAGCACACAGGGGATTTCCGAAGAATAAAAAGCTGATGAAACTTTTCTCGGAACCCTCGAACAAGACACTTATGCAGCAGACAGAAATTGAATACCTGCGTGATAATGCCAAGCGTATGCATGAAATTGATGATGAGTTATATTTTTCTATCGATGAGAAGAGTCATATTATAGACCTGACAGAAAAAGGGAGAGAACACGTAACATCTGCCAATGAGGATAAAGATTTCTTCGTACTGCCCGATATGGGAACTGAAGTTGCCAAGCTTGAACATGATGAACATCTGTCTGCTGAAGAAAAGCTTAAGAAAAAAGACGAGCTTGCACAGCTTTATTCAGAGCGGAGCGACAGAATCCATACTGTTCAGCAGCTATTGCGAGCCTACTCTTTATATGAGAAAGACGTTGAATACGTTGTTCAGGATAATAAGGTTATGATTGTCGATGAATTTACGGGCAGAATTCTCCCCGGCAGGAGGTATTCAGAAGGGCTGCACCAGGCAATTGAAGCAAAAGAAGGCGTACATGTAGAAAAAGATACACAAACACTTGCTACAATTACTCTTCAGAATTATTTCCGCCTTTATAAAAAGCTTGCTGGTATGACCGGTACCGCCGAAACCGAAGCAGGCGAATTTCTGGATATTTACAAGCTTGATGTGGTTGTAATTCCAACTAATCAAAAATGTATCAGAACCGACCACAACGACGTTATTTACAAAACCAAGCGTGAAAAGTATAATGCTGTAATAAATGAAATTGAGGAGTTAAGAAAAATCGGACGTCCTACACTTGTAGGAACAACATCAGTTGAAGTATCCGAAACAATTTCACGTATGCTGAAGCGAAAAGGGATTCCCCACGAAGTTTTAAATGCCAAACAGCATCAGCGTGAAGCACAGATTATTGCAAATGCAGGATTAAAAGGAGCAGTCACTATTGCAACCAATATGGCAGGGCGCGGAACTGATATTAAGCTGGGTCCAGGTATTGCCGATGCCGGCGGGCTGCATATTATAGGAACCGAGCGTCACGAGGCAAGACGCATAGACCGGCAGCTGCGCGGACGCTCAGGCAGGCAGGGTGACCCGGGTTCATCGAAGTTTTACCTCTCGCTTGAAGATGACTTAATGAGGCTTTTCGGCAGTGAGCGTATATCACGCGTAATGGAGCGTTTGGGTATTAAGGAAGGTGAAGCAATAGAACACTCGATGATTACAAACTCGGTTGAGCGTGCACAGAAGAAAGTTGAAGAGAACAACTTTGCCATCCGTAAACGACTGCTTGAATACGATAACGTTATGAACCAGCAGAGAGAGGTTATTTATGACCGCAGACGTCAGGCATTGCAGGGTGAACGGCTAAAAGATGAAATATTCGAAATGGCAAAGAACACCGTTGATAAAATGGTGAAAAAGTACAATGAAGAATCGGATGTAAATGGATTGATTGATGACGTGCAGAGAACGTTTGTCACGATGCTTGACATGACCCCCGAGAGATTCCAGCAGCTTGGTGAAGACGGGCTGACAGAAGAAATTCTAAAACAGGTAAAGGGTAATTATGGAAGAAAAGAAGATAAGTACGGCTCGGAGTTAATTGCACAAATAGAGCGTTTTGCTATGCTATCTGTGATAGATGAGAAATGGAAAGAACATCTGCGTGAAATGGATGACCTGAAGGAAGGCATTAACTTCCGTGCTTATGCACAGAAAGACCCGCTGATTGAGTACAAAAAAGACGGATTTGAGATGTTTGTGAATATGCTTGAGGAAATCAGCAACGAAGTAATTGTTACGGTATTTAAGTTCACTTCACGAGAAGAGGCAGTACCTCAACGGCAAAGGCAGATTCCAACGGGCAGAATGCAGACCTTAAAAGCCTCAGCCGAAGGCGCCGGTATGAAAATGACTCCGCAGGAGTCGGATAAATACCAGACCGAAAATCCTGCCGAAACAAAACGTATGCCTGTAAAAGTAGGTCCTAAGATAGGCCGCAACGACCCGTGCCCCTGCGGCAGCGGTAAGAAATATAAGAATTGTCACGGGAAGTAATTGAGTGGTTAATTAGTTGACCATTTTTTGGGCTCATTAGAAAGCGGGCAATGTAAGCTAAAAATTCTTAATTCGTAATTTTTAATTGTTAAGTAAAAATTATCTGCACCCCTGCTGATTTACCTTAAAACTCACCGACAGTAATATTCCCATCAACCTACTTGGAAAAATCTTCCTTTTTTGTAAGCTGAGTGGAAATAGTTGATTGCTTTTTTAAATTAAGATTTTTTTAGTATATTTGTTATGGCACACAAGATTATAAACAAAGCGATAACCTTCG
>CAYWTS010000032.1:0-25120 GCA_964461265.1 uncultured Ignavibacteriales bacterium | reverse complement strand
ACAATTGCTGCATTACTCGATGCAGGAGCTGATTATAATTATTTATGCAGTGAGATCGATAAGCTTGGATTAACAGGATTTGAACTGAAGCTTTCTAAAAAAGTCAGGAGCGGTATCGAAGCAGCAAAGTTTGATGTGATTGTTCACGAGAAGCCTCAATATCATACTAACCTCGAAGAAATATTTTCTCTTATTGATAAAAGTTCATTAAGTGATTTTGTCAAAAGAAATTCAAAAAAGATTTTCGGAATAATTGGTAAGGCAGAGTCAAAAATTCATAACGTTCCTCTGCCCGAAATTCATTTTCACGAAGTCGGTGCAATTGACTCAATAATTGATATTATAGGTGCATGTATATGCCTTGAAAACCTTGGAATCGACAAGGTTTATTCCACCCCTGTAAAGCTTGGCAAAGGATTAATTAAAACACAGCACGGTATTATGCCGAATCCTGCCCCGGCAACACTGGAGATACTTAAAGATTATCAGGTTGAATTTACAGATGTTAATTTTGAACTGACAACACCAACAGGGGCAGCAATAATAAAAGCTTTATCTTGTGGTGTTTATACAGGTCAGAATTTTACGAAGATTAAAAGTATAGGTTTTGGTTCAGGCAGTTATGATATTGAAGAGTCACCCAACCTCCTGCGTGTGATAATTTGCGAGGATGAAATAATTACAGAAAAGCTGTTAATGGTTGAGACTAATATCGATGACATGAATCCCCAGATTTACCCGTATGTTCTGGAGAAATTATTGGAAGCAGGAGCAAATGATGTGTTTTATCACGATGTTATAATGAAAAAAGGAAGACCAGGGGTTCTGTTATCAGTTCTTACTTCTGAAAGCAAGCTTAGAGATGTTCTTAATATTATATATTCCGAAACCACAACAATAGGTGTCAGAATAATTAATACCCAAAGACACAAGCTCCCGCGTAAAATTAAAGAAATGGATTCAAGTTTCGGGATGATAAAAGCTAAAATTATTTATCTTGAAGCAGGTAAAATAAAAATTATTCCCGAATTCGAAGAATGTAAAAAACGGGCTAAGGAGCTTAATAAACCTGTAAACGAAGTTTACAATGCGTTAATAAAGGAGCTGAACAAATGAATAAAATTTTAGCGGTAATAGGGATGTGCGGTTCAGGAAAATCGGAAGCGGTAAAGTTTTTTGAAGAACATGGATACAAAAGAGTTTATTTCGGAGGTGTGGTAATGGACGAAATGAAAAAGCTGGGACTTGAAGTGAACGAGGAGAACGAAAAGAAAACAAGAGAAGATTTACGCAGGCAATTCGGTATGGGTGCTATGGCTCTAAAAAGCCTGCCACAGATTGAAGAATATTATAAGCAGGGGAATGTTGTGATTGAAAGCCTTTACTCATGGGATGAGTTTAAAATTGTAAAAGAGAAATTCCCGGATGCATTTAAACTGTTAACAATTTATACGAATAAAGAATTAAGATACTCCCGGCTTGCTAAACGTGAATTCAGACCTTTAACTTACGAGCAGTCAAAGGCAAGAGATATAAGCGAGTTAGAAAATCTTGATAAAGGCAGACCGATTGCGTTCACCGATTATCTCGTAATGAATGATGGAACGATAGATGAAATGAAGAAAGAATTAGAAAAGTATTTATAAAATTATTAAAATAATAAAATATTATTCACCTTCTCCTTCAGAGAGGGCAGAGTGAGGTATGAAACGTAAAAACTACATCGGCTGGGATGAATACTTTATGGGTATTTCCCTGCTTTCTGCAAAACGAAGCAAAGACCCTAATACGCAAGTAGGTGCGTGTATAGTAAACCAGTTTAATAAGATAGTAGGAATAGGTTACAACGGTTTCCCTATCGGCTGTTCCGATGATGAACTGCCATGGGCAAGGGAAGCATCGAATCAGAACGATACAAAATATCCATATGTTGTTCACGCCGAGGCAAATGCAATACTTAATTCAACAAAAGACCTTCACGGTTCAAGGATGTATGTAGCACTGTTTCCATGCAACGAGTGTACGAAACTGATAATACAGTCAGGTATAAGAGAAATAATTTATCTTTCAGATAAATATAAGAATGCCAGTAGCACAAAAGCCTCGAAACGTATGCTGAAGATGGCTGGTGTAAAGCTTAAACAACTTAAGATAAAGAAAAAGAAAATAGAACTGGATTTCGGAGCAATAGACTGAAATAAAAATGAAACAGAAGAAAGTCAGCCTGACGGAGGCAAAAAAAGCGGGCGGTAAAAAATACAGGGAAAAAGTTCAAAAAGCCCTAAAAAATTATAAAAACATGCCCGATGAAAAAAAACACCAGGTGCATATTTATTTCGGTTACGGTAAAGGTAAAACAACAGCCGCTACGGGACTGGCACTCAGAATGCTCGGAGCAGGTAAATGTGTGGCAATTGTTCAATTCGATAAGGGATATGATAAGAAGAACGAACACTATCACGAAAGGCTTGCTTTCAGAAAGCTAAAAAAGCTTGGTTATAAGATTGAAATTTACCAGACAGGCTGCGACAGGATGAATGATGACGGTACTTTTAGATTTAAGAATGCAGATGAGGATTTTGCTGAAGCTAAATGTGCTCTTGATATTACGAAAAAACTTATAATAAAAGGTAAACAGGATTTGTTAGTTCTTGATGAGATTATTGCAGCAGTAAATTATCACCTTATAAAAGAAAGCGATGTACTTGAGATTCTTGATTTATATGAAAATAACCGCAGATTCGAAATGGTTATGACAGGACATAAATTATTCGATGGACTTGAGGAAAGAGTCGGTTTAATTACCGAAATGAGAAAAGTAAAGCATTATTTCGATAGCGGTATTCAGGCAAGAGTTGGGATTGAATATTAAGTTCTCGTGTAACGAGTTTAGAAAACTGTTCTTTTAAAAAGTTTTATTTCCGGTCTCTGTAAAGGAGTTAAAAGGGAATCCGGTGAATCTTAATATATTTTTAAGTATTCCGGAGCTGTCCCCGCAACTGTAATCAGTTATTAACTGACTTCAAGCCACTGTGGCACCAAGGACGCCATGGGAAGGTAAGTCTGATATGTAAACGCTGTAAGCCAGGAGACCTGCCGGAAATAGACAGTTACCAAAATCTTCGCGGGCAAAGATTTCAGAACCAACTATTATTCCGGATTGGATTCTAATACTTTGACCTGTGTATCCAATTCGGAATTTTTTTTACCATGGAGTTTTGTACAGGGGGTTGTCCCGTCTGGGGCTCCTTTGGGAGCAAGCCCTTGTTTGAAATGGATAAATTGCTTTTTAAAGTAAAAAATTTTAAAATAAAATAATAGGAGATCAATATGAAATTAACATTTAACTTTCTTATACCTTTAATCATTACATCAGCTGTTTTTTACAGCTGTTCAAGAGAAGAAATCACAAACACGCCTATAGATACTTATGCGGGAGTGTTTGTACTTTATGAAGGCGATTTTAACACACCCGGTTCGGGGGATTATTCATTCATCAGCTCAAAAAACGATTCTGTTTCAAATAATGTATATCAGAATTCAAATAACGGTGCAAACCTTGGATTGCTGCCCGATGGGATGATAATCTATACAAACCTTGAGTTGTTTGTATCAAGCCAGGGGAGCTATGGAAGTGCAGGTAAAATGTTCCGTATAAATTCAAGAACTAATAAACTTACCGACACAGTTACATTCGGAACCAATCCATATAGTCTTTGCTATACTACAGGGAGAATATATGCAACAAACATTGCAGGCAATACCGTTACTAAGCTTGACCTTGATTTAAACGTACTTTCAACTATAACAGTTGGTAATAATCCGAGTGAAATAACCACAGCAGGAAATTATGTTTATGTTTCAAAAGCAAGCTATACAACACAAAACACTTTTTCGATTATTGATATAGGCAATAATTCAGTAACGCAGATTCCGTTTTCTTCCACACCTGTTTCATCGGCAGTAATCAATGGAAAAGTGTATGTATCTACATATACAAATAAAGTAATATATGTAATGAACTACATCGATACATTAAATCCTAACATAGTTAATGATTCTATAACATTGCCGCCTTCGGTTTTTACAAGGGATGCAAGCACATTTATTGTTGCAGCCGATTTCAGCACGCTGTATGTTGTTGGTGCCGATACGGGTGCCTGGGGCTTTAACATCGGAAAAACAGTTTATAAAATCGATATACCCTCAAAAACTGTCACACAACTTATTGACCTTGCAGGAAGCGATGATATTTATGGAATAGATTATGACAGAGACAGGAAATACCTTTATATTGCTAATTCAAGAGGCGGTTTATCTAACGGTAATGTGTTGAAATATGATTCTCAGGGGGTGCTTGTTAAAACTTATGAGATAGGCGGGAAATTTCCAAGAAGGTTTGCGTTTGCGTATTGAGAGTTATCATTTTGATTCCATTTAATTTTGTATGTGTCTTAAATTGGTATTTATTTTACATTACTATTATATTATATTGAAATAGATTAAACTGTAATAAAGATATGAGGAAAATCTATGTTCCTCAAATTCAACAAATCTAAACCTAAAGAAAGCGTCCAAAAACCGCAAAGGCAGTTTAATATCCCCAAAAAAACTTATAAGTTTTCGTATTTAAATTTTTACGTTAAGCTTTTTACTTTTTTTCTTTTTCACTTTTCACTTTTCACTTCCCACTTAACCGCTCAAGTGCAGCAAGAATGGATAAAATTATACCCTGATAATGATCCATCTTTTACTGCTTCTGCAAATGCTTCTGTATTAGATAGTCTCGGTAATATTTACGTTACAGGTAGTGCAGGTTCTTCCACTTTTAGCGCTTATTGTACGGTAAAATATTCGCCTTTGGGTGTTTTACAATGGTCGCATTTATATCTGGGCTCAAATTACGGAGGACGGCAAGCTAATGATATCGCTATTGATAAATTTGGCAATCTTTTTGTAACAGGCCGTGATAATAACCCAGGGAATAATTTTAATTACCTTACCGTAAAATATGATTTTAATGGTAATTTGCAATGGGTAAAGAGTTATGATGGACCAAGGCATGGTTATGATGAAGCACAGGTTATTGCATCAGATAATGCAGGAAACATTTATGTATTAGGGCTTGCAGCTCAAAGCAGCGGAGGAGAATCATACGCACTTGTGAAATATTCGAATGACGGCAGGGAACTTTGGGTAAGGTACTATTCCATCACAACATCTGTTATTTACAGGCAGGATATGAAAGTTGATGATAGCTGTAATATTTACATAACAAGTGATTACGGTATAGCCGTTACAGCAAAGTACGATTCGTCTGGAAACCGTTTATGGTTAGCAAGGTTCCCTGGTTATGGCGAAACGGGTTCTAATTCTTTAGACATCGATAGCTTGCATAATGTTTATATAGCAGGTTATACAAAAAGAGGAATAATAGGCACTCATTTATTTGTATTAAAATATAATGTATCAGGCAGCCAGGAGTGGTTAAAAACTTATAATACAGATACAAATTCTGAATATAGTTATTATACAGCCCAAACTGTGGTAACAAACAGGATTGGGAATATTTATGTTAATGGTACTTATACACCAAATTATAATTTAGTACAAAGCAAATTAATTCTATTGAAATATACTTATTACGGAAATTTAATATGGATCCAGAAAGATTCTACAGAAATTTCGACTGGAAGACCGGTTATGGCCACAATTGATAATAATTTATTTATGGCATGTGCTTCAGCAGTTCCACCATATAATCATGCTATTATCCTTATTAAATATGATAGTACTGGTAAACAGTTATGGAATACTAAATATTACGTAAACGGTACATCTATCCCTGCTGACTTAAAATTAGATAAGGATTTTAACATTTATATTACAGGGCCAAGTAATTTGAGTATATGTACCATTAAATATGCGCAAATTCCAATGGGAATAATTGGCTTAAATGGAAATTTTGCAGATAAGTTTATTTTCTTTCAGAACTACCCGAATCCGTTCAATCTAAAAACAAAGATAAGATTCCAAGTCCCTCTCTCTCCCCCCGAAGGGGGGAAGCAAATGGTTTCCCTCAAAATTTATGATATTCTTGGCAGGGAAGTAGTTACACTTTTTTCCTCCCCTTGGAGGAGTATAGGGGGGGTTACCTATGAAGTTGAATTTGACGGTTCGGATTTAGCTTCTGGAATTTACTTTTATAAATTGTTAACCGAAGAATATAGTGAAACAAAAAGTATGATTTTAATTAAATGAAAATACAATGATTTTTTAGTAAAATAAAAAGCAGGCTTACTACATTACTGCTACTAATTGGCCATTAAACAGTATGTAGATGCTCCGTCTAATGGAGAAAGGTTATCGGTTTAAAAAAACCATTTACCTTTTTGCCTGCATTTTTATTTCTGCTAATTTAATAAACATTATTTAAAAATTAATTTAACAAAACGAGAAATAAAATGAAAACTTTATCATTTTATTTGGTTTTATTTGCTGCATTCTTGGTCTATTCACCTCTAAAATCTCAGAATTTATTATGGGATCAGGAATACATGGGTGAAATAACACCAAGCAATAACGATGCTACTTCTTTAACAATAGATTTAAACGGAAATGTTTATGTAACAGGTATGTGCGATAGCGACCCCAACGAATGTGATGCTACTAATATTGGGACAGTTAAGTTTTTAACTACAAGCGGCGGAATTAACTGGGTAAACAGGTTTCGAAGATGTAATATAAGCTATGATGATGGTAATAGAGGAAATTCAATTGCAAACTATACCGATGGTTCTGGTAATACGTGGGTTTATGTAACAGGAAGAACTTGGAATACTACTTATGATAATTTTGATTTTGTTATAGTTAAAATCAATGCTAGCAATGGTGGCAATTCATGGTCAGGAACAGGTGAGCGTAGTTACAACGGCACAGGTAATGGTGATGACGAAGCAGCTAGCATCGTAGTCGATGCAAATGGGAATGCATATGTTACAGGATATAGTTATACCTATCATGATTATGGCAATAATAAAGATTATTTGACAATAAAATATAACTCAAGCGGCGCATACCAGTGGCATGCCACATACGATGGAACAGGACACAGTGAGGACTATGCAAATTCAATAGCAATAGATTCAAGTGGCAATGTTTATATTACAGGTACCAGCCCTGGTGATGGAACTCTAAATGATATTGCTACAATAAAGTATAATTCAAGCGGTGTTGAACAATGGATAGCAAGATATGACAGCAGCGGGGCTTTTGAAAGTGGTAACGATATTGCTTTTTATAGCGCTGTTTATGTTACAGGAAGTAGTGGCAATTATTGTACAACAATTAAATATACAGTGCCGGGCGGTGAAAGAACATGGGTAAGAAGAGATCCTGAAGGCAAAAATGTTGCAATTGAACTTTTTAAAAGAGACTTAGGCGAAGGACCAAATAACTATGCGATAGATGTATTTGTTACAGGCCGCGGTAAGAATTCTGGCAATGATGTAGGTCAAACGATCAGGTATTCACAGTATGGAAATCAGGATTGGTTAAAAAAATCAACTTACACGGCTGAATTTAAAGGTTTGGCAATAGACCCTTCTGAAAACATTTTTGTTGTAGGAGAAAGTGATTATAATGAAGTTAAAAATTATCTTACATTAAAATACGATGCTGATGGAAATGATGCATGGGAAAGCCCCGCATTTTATCATTATGACCCTAGTGGTGGTGTAAGCGATGAGCATATTGTAGTAGGTATAGGAACGGATTTATATGGAAATTGTTATGTAGCAGGCCAAATTGGATGGACACCCGAAGAGGTTCCAAGTAGCATATACTATGTTACAGTAAAATATGGTACAGGAGGTGATAATCCAAATTCAGTTTACTACCAAAATGGAAATAATAATCCAGAAATTCCGAACAATTATTTTCTTAAGCAAAATTATCCAAATCCATTCAATCCGGTTACCACTGTAAAATATGGAATTCCGCAAGCATGTTTTGTAAAGATTTCTGTTTATAATATTTTTGGACAGGGAATTAAGCAATTGGTTAATGAATACAAAAATGCTGGTTATTATGAAGCTAAATTTGATGGTTCAAACCTTGCAAGCGGAATTTATATTTACAGAATTATTGCAGGTAATTTTACAGATACAAAAAAGTTTGTCCTAATGAAATAATTTTTTATTTATTTAATGGTTGTTTTAAATTTTGTTAGAACAGCCATTTATTGCTATTCAAACCATAAAAGTCTTTTAAACTTTTTAATTTGTATCATTTCAAATTATAATACCTTTCAAAATACATCGAAATTATTATTGCAGCCAGAGCCAATACGGCACCTGCTATTAAGTCGACTACATAATGATACCGCAGGTATATTGTTGAGACTGCCATTAAGAAACAGTAAGGCAGATAGAAGTAAAAAGATTTTGATTTGAATTTTTTTGATAAGTATGCTAGTATAATTGCAAGAGCCAAATGCGCACTCGGCATAGCATCACGCTGTGCGTAGAGTAAGGGATTCGGTAAATCTGCATTAATCGACTCTCCGAAATCAAGAAATAGCCTTATATAATGGGTTGTAAACAAACCGGGCAAGTCTTTTGTAATAGTGTGGAAATCATGTATATAAAACCGCGGTCCCGCTGCAGGGAAAATAATGTAAAAAACGTAGCATATATAAAAGCTAAGTAAAATTACAAATACACTGTAAAGAAATTCTGTTAATCTATTCCATAAATACAGCTCAAGTCCGTAGAAAAGAATAAGGAAGTAATAAAGCAGGTAAATAATCTGGAGAAACTCGGTTAAGACCGGGTTTTCAAACCTGTAAAACCACTCTGTGGGATTCACACAAAATAACCATAAATCCATTTTAATCAGAAACGGGTCAATATCAGGATTGCCGATTGCCTGTATTATTATGTGAACTTCCTTGAAGCATATGAGAATCAAAGGAACAGCATACCAAAACCTGAGCAGTTTTATTATGTTCGTTTTTAAATGTGCATTGTTGCTGACTTGCAGTTCGTATTTCAGTGTTGAATAATAAATAATAACTATGTAAACGATATTAACCAGCAGAAGTAAAAACCATGCTGTGATTCTGCTGCTGTTTATAAGTATCATGACAGATAGGAAAAGCAGGAATGCCTGTGCAAGGAAATCTCCGGGTTTTTGATGTGATGCTATTTTTTTAAAAATGTTTAAATCCGTAATTAGTTATAGAAGCCAGTTTAATGATAAGGTTGCGATTGTCAGAAAAATCAAAATACCAACAACATCCTGAAATGCTGTTTCAAATGGTCCAACAGTAATTGCAGGGTCAAATCCGAGCCGTTTAGAAATCATCGGCACAGAGGCACCTACAATTCCGGAAAAGTTAATAGCTATACACATAGATAAGCCGACAACAAAGCCAAACACAGTTTTTCCGAACCATACACCTGCAATAATGCCGATAAGAATGCCGCATGAAATCCCTATAATCAGACTTGTTTGCATAGAGCGTTTTATTGGTTCACGCCACCTGCTGATGGAAGCATGACCTGTCGATAAAGCCCTTACGGTGATTGCAGCTGCCTGCAATCCTGTATTGCCTGAGATAGCGGATATGATGGGTAAAAACGAGGCAAGCAGTATTACTTTGCTTATGGTTTCATCATACATTTTTATAACCAGCCCTGCAAGCAGCTCTATAGTTAGGGTTATCAATACCCAAGGCAAACGCATGAAAGCTATCTGCACAGGTGATTTTGCCTCCAGTTCTTCGGCATCGGAACCGACGATTTTTGCCACATCTTCCGTAAACTCTTCCTCCAGAATATCCATAACGTCATCTATCGAGATTCTGCCAACAAGCTGTTTAAGTTTATTTACTACCGGAAGCGAAACAAGGTTATATTTCTGAAATGTTTTTGCCACTTCCTCGCGGTCAGTATTCACATCAACTGAAATTATTTCTTTATCCATGATATCGGCAATAATAGCTCCCGGTGTCTCCATAGCTACTAGAAGAGTCATAAGCGGGATTTTTCCAAGCAGGCAGCGGTTATCTTCATTTATCACCCAGGCATCGTATACGTTTTCCATTTCTGCAGCCTGCATTCTAATCTGCTTTACGGCTTCATCTATAGTTAGTTTCTGATTTACCTCAATGAACTCTTTTTGCATTATCCCTCCGGCGCTGTCTTTATCATATTCAAGCAGTTCCTGTACTTCTCGCTGGTCTTCTTTATCCATCCTGGTTAAAACATCTTCTGCAACATTTTCTTCGAGTTCAGATACTATATCGGTAGCATCGTCCGATTCCATTTCCTGAACCAGGGTTGTAATTTCACGGGCAGATAACGCTTCAAGTATTATATCTTTTTTAGAATCGTTCAGCTCAAGCAGGGTCTCGGAAGCTGTTTCATTGTTAAGCAGCTTAAACAGGTAAAGTGAATGTCTATCATCAAGGTTATTAATGATTTCTGCAATATCGGCAGGATATACATCTGCTATGATGTTTATCAGCAGGGTATCGGAACGGCTTTCAATAAGCTCTGAAATGTCATTTAAAAGCTGTTCATCAACCTCAATAACTGCTCTATGTTGTTTTTTATCGGGCAATGTTGTTAAGTATTAAAATACGAATAATCGAACCTGGCAAAAGCAGGTTCCGTTAATGTATCTGAACCTGACAGGTTGTTTTTATACCTGAGTTTTAAATATGCTGTAAAGCCTATCATAGCAGCGTTGTCGGTTGTATATTCTTGTTCCGGGAAGAATATTTTAAAACCCTTTGACTCTAAATTAAGAAATTCGCTTCGAAGTTTCGAGTTTAAAGATACGCCGCCCGAAACGGAAATATTCGTCACTTTATATTCTTTTGCTGCCGATAATGTTTTTTCAACCAGTGACGAAACAATGGCTCTCTGGTATGACGCACAAACATCGTTTAACGGAATAAGCGTACTATCTTTAGTGAGAAAAAACTCACAGTAGTTATCTCTGAGAAAATAAAGCAAAGAGGTTTTAATACCGCTGAAAGAAAAATTATAGTAGTTATCTTTAATTCTCGCAATCGGGAAACTGTGAAATAAATCGTTTCCGCTTCCGGCAAGCTTGTCTACCTCCGGGCCGCCCGGGTAAGGGAGTCCTAGTAATTTAGCTGCTTTATCGAAAGCTTCACCTGCAGCATCATCTATTGTCTGGCCAAGTAATTTATATTCAAAATAGTTTTTTACCAGAACTAAAATAGTGTGCCCGCCTGATACTATTAATCCAATATAAGGGAAACGGATTTTTTCTTTCCCGATATAACTTGAGTAAAGGTGTGCTTCCACATGATTTACAGGGATGAAGTTTTTTTTAAGCGATACTGCAACCGATTTTGCATAATTATAACCAACGAGCAGGGAACCAATTAAGCCCGGTCCCTGTGTTGCTGCAACCGTCTCCATTTCATTTAAGCTGACATTGGCTTTATCGAGAGCCTCATTTGTTATCCGATTAATTACTTTTAACTGTGCTCTGGATGCCATTTCAGGAACAATACCACCATACATTCTGTGGAAAGCCTGTGATGATATTATATTGGATAATACACTATATGAATTTAAAACTGCTGCAGAAGTTTCATCACATGATGTTTCTATTGCAAAAATCGAACTCACATTCTAAAATTATTGAAAATTATGTAAAATTTAAAGTAAATTCAGCTTTCTAACTTACATTATTAGGTGAGTTAATGAAAACGTTAGCAATAAGTAACCTAAATACGGTATTGTGGACACTAACCGATAACGGTATTTTTGTTACACGTTACAGGTTACCAAATTACTTTAAATAGTAAACTTTTTATGTTTTTAATATTTAACTTTATAATGTAAACAAATCTCAGTATAATAGATATGTTACATATGAAAAAAGCAGTCATTTTAAACAAAACAGGCACCAAATGAAAAAACTCACCCCGTTTTTCATTTTACTATTCTTTTCGTTTATTGCATATTCCCAAACAAACGATGCTGATTCCGGTTATTATTACTTAAAACTTGGTGATAAGAATACTGCAGCAAAATACTTCGAAAATCATGCTGCCAATAATCCCAATGATTTTAAAATAAGATTACAACTCGGTTATATATATTTTGAGCAGAAGGATATTACTAAAGCATTAGCCGAGTTTGAGTACGTAGCTAAGAATTCTTATGACGAGAAAGAAATACAAGATGCAAAATCTGCAGCAGATGTAATCAGGGCGGGAATTCCCTCAACCACCCTAACCACCGATACATTAAAAACACCTTTGCCGGTGTCAACCGGTAATTATGCTGATTCAGGTTATTTTTACTTAAATAAAGGTGATAAAAATACTGCAGCAATATACTTTGAGAAACACCTGAAACTAAACCCAAAAGACTGCAAAACCCGTCTTCAGCTTGCCTATATATATTATGACCAGAAGAAACTCGATAAGTCTCTTAACAATTTCAATTACGTTGCTAAGCATTCCACTGACCCCGCAGACCAGGAAGCTTCACGTTCGGCCTCCTTTATAGTAAGGGAAGAGCTTGCTGGCTATGCACCTACGTCTATCGATATGTATTTTTATAATTATTATGATTCTTACCAGGAAAATTATATAGCAAATTTTGTAGGGCATTATAATTTCAGGATTGCAAAGAATTTTTACACCGGTGCTTATGTAGATCTTTATACTGACTCAAAATCAAAACCCGGATTAATATACAACGACCGCTTTGTGGAAATCGGGGGATTCTTCAGGTATAATATACTTAAAAATCTATTTTTTGAATTTAGAGTGGGCTACACACGCCAGATTGACCTTGAAAAGAGCACAATAAATGTTAAACCACTGCTTGTTTATTTTACACGTTTTGGTGAAACAAAGGTGTATGTAGGCAGTAAAGCAACCTCAAGAACAAGCCTGTTTATAGACCTTTATTACGCGGGTATGTATGATTATAAATATAAAAATGCTTTTATACAAGCTGCGTTCCAGGAGGTTTTAAGGTTTCATACAGGCGGTTATTCTTTTATGGATTCATATCTTGTTCAGACAGCACAATTTGACAGCCGGAAACTTGATTATAACAATTTTGTAGAAATCGGGACCGGTCTCAGGTATCATCCCAACCTGGTGTTTTTCCCGACCCTGTTTGTAGAACCTACTTATAAAGCGTATTTTTACGGGGAAATTAAGAATTCATTCCAGATAAAAGGAGGATTTCAATTTATTTTTAGGACACCATTATGAACGAAATATTTTACATATTACTTTGGGTAACATCGGTACTGCTTGTAATAAGCGGTATTGATGATATTTTTGTAGACCTGCTTTATTGGTTTAACAGGTGGAAATATCACCGTAACCTTCCCGATATGGATGAGGTTACAAATGTTTATGAAAATTCGATTGCCCTTATTATTTGTGCATGGCGTGAATATAAAGTGATTGGAAGAACTCTTACTTATGCACTTAGCAGAATGAAGTATAATAACTATACAATTTTTGTGGGTGTATATCCGAATGACACCAAAACGCTGGAGGTTGTTAAACGTATAGCACAAAAGAATAATAAGGTTGTAATCTGTGTAAATTCGAAAGACGGACCTACTACAAAGGCAGATAATCTGAATAACGTTTACCACGCTATAAACCGCTTTGAATCGGATAATAACAAGCACTTTGACGTTGTTCTAATTCACGATTCCGAAGATTTCATACATCCGCTATCCCTAAAACTCTACAATTATATACTAATGTACCAGGGAGTGGATGCAGTACAGATTCCGGTTGTTCCTATCAAAGATAACAGGGGCAAGTTTATTCACAGAACATATTGTGATGCATTTGCCGAGGTTCATTCAAAAGACCTTATAGTCAGGCAGGCACTCAGGGTATTTATTCCTTTTGCGGGAACCGGGATGGCTTTTAAACGCGATATATTTAAGACCCTGGAGAAAAACTATACACGCGTATTTAATGAAGCCAATTTAACAGAAGACTATGAACTGGGATTAAGGCTTTCTAAGATGGGCTATAAAACGTCTTATATAAACCTGTTAATAGATAAACACAACCGTGATTCCCGGATAGCGACCGGAGAATATTTCCCGAACAGCTTCTGGGGTGCTGTTAGACAGCGTTCAAGATGGACTGCAGGTATTTGTTTCCAAAACTGGAAAATGCATAAGTGGACAGGTAACCTGAAGACTAAATATTTTCTATTAAGAGACAGGAAAACAATATTCAGCAACCTTATGGTTTTGCTTTCGAATATTGTATTTATGCTGTTTATTTTATATATACTCGGTTTTACTGTCGGTATTAGCTATTTCAGTACAGTTGTCATGGAAAACTCAGCTCTCTGGTTTTTCCTGTGGGTGTGCTTCATTTTTATGGTTTGGAGGCTTGTACACAGATTTATATTTACGTACAGGTGGTATGGTTTCAGGTATGCTTTGTTCAGCCTGATAAGGATAAATTTCGATAATCTGATAAACTTCTTTGCTACGTTCCGTGCATTCAGGGTGTTTATGACCATGAAAAATAAAGTTGTCTGGGAATCGACAGAACATTATTAAACATTATTCATTTTTTGAAAAAATAACCCTGGGAAGTTGTATTAACTGCCCGGGGTTTTTTTTACCGGCTTTAATAATAAAGACTGTCTATACATTTATTCAATTGGCTAATGGTTATTTAATAAAATATTGGTTTTTAACCAAAATACCTGTTAAAAACTCAGAATCTCTATGTGCGGAAGTTCCATAACAAGTTAAGTTCATTCACCGTGTGAACGGCGGGGTAATTTAAAGCAAACTGCTTTAAAACTGAAGTATTTGCAATATTATTAAGTTTGTGGATTTTAGGATGGGTATAAAATGCATTTACCGTTATGTACTAAACATTATCCGATTAGTTTTTTTTTCTGCATTTTTAATTACTGTTGTTTTATTTAAATTTGTATGATTTGTTAGTGTATTGAGTATCGAAAGTTATAATATAAATCTTACTCCGGAAAACTTTAAAGGCAGGAAAGTTATAGTAATAATCTTTGGAACACGTCCCGAGATAATTAAGCTCTTTGTTCTTTACAGGATACTCAAAAAATCGGATGAATTTTTCCCGGTATTGTATAATACTGCACAGCAAAAAATATCGGGAGATATTATGTATCACCTCGGAATTAACCCTGACCTTACAGCAGAGGAAATTCCAAACAGAACTGCAGACCTTAACCAGTTTATATCGCATATCCTTAACGATTTTAACAAAAAATTCTCAGAACACTCTTCCATCCGAAAGGAACATATCGACGGCATAATAGTCCAGGGTGATACTGCTTCGGCTTATGCCGGAGCAGTGTGGGGTTTTTTTAACCAGATACCGGTTTTTCACGTTGAAGCCGGATTAAGAACCCTTGATAAAAAAAATCCTTTCCCAGAGGAATTCGTACGCGAATCAATTGCAAGGACTGCTACAATACATTTCTGCCCGAAGGGTATAAACCGGGATAATCTTTATAACGAGGGCATAAGACATGACAGGATTTACGTTATTGGAAATACAATAAACGATGCAATTTTCACCCTGATTAAAGAAAAGAAGATTAAAGAACCATCCGTTAAGAACTATATTTTAAGTACGCTGCACCGCCGTGAAAACTGGAACCACGTGAAAACGTACGCCAAGATACTTACTTCGATAGTTAACGAACAGAAGGATTTTACAAGTATCATTCATCTTATGCATCCGAACCCCCTGATACAAAAAAGCTTCGAAACAGTTCTTGACGGCAAGACTTACAGCAGGCTTGTATTTATGGAACCAATTCAAGATTATTTTGAAATGCTTGGTTACGTAAAAAACAGTGGTACAATTCTTACTGATTCCGGCGGCTTGCAGGAGGAGTCGTTATTCTTCAACGTTCCGTGCGGGGTATTAAGGAAAACAACAGAGCGACCGGAGGTTTTAAAGAAAAACGCAAGGCTGCTTCCGTTTGATACCACAGAAATATCGAAATTTCTTACTCAGGCTGTCCAATACAGGCAGATGCATCAATCCAAATATAACTACACATATGGCTTTGGCGACTCAAGCTACCTTATCTATGAACTGTTGAAGCGTTACTTCTGCATACAAACCGAGTTTACAATATAAAAACCTTTCCTTCGATTCTTTTTATATATTTCTGTAGGGCATGATTGCTAAGTATGCCCTTTGGGCTGAATGCCCGGCGGAGAGTTACGGCATATAAAAAAAGGGGGCTGTCTCAAAAGGCAATTTTCTTGCAAAAAAACTGTAACCGCAACTTTCATAGTTGCGATAATGCAAGAAAATTGTAACGCAGCCTTAAAGACTGCGGATACAAAAACACTTTTGAGACAGCCCCTAAATTAAATGATATTAAAATTTTACTTATTTTACTAACACCATCCGCATTGTTTCTGAGAAATCACCTGCAATCAGATTATAAAAATATACACCGCTTGCGTATTTGCTTCCGTCCCAATCAACCTCATAAGTTCCGGGTTTTAATGCTTCGTTAACAAGTGTTGCAACTTCTTTGCCAATGATATCGTATATTACCATTTTCACATTTGCCGTTTGCCATTTGCTGTTTGCAGGAATATCAAATTTTATCTTTGTTACAGGATTAAACGGATTTGGATAGTTTTGGTATAGCTTAAATTCCTGCGGTATAGTTGTTGTTATGTTTTTTATTCCAATCACAAAGTTATCAAGCGGCAGTGTAATGTATGAACGTGAGGAATTGTTAATATACATTTTATTATATGCCCTTTTCATAACCGGCAGTACGTGAGGGTTGGTTCTTAAAAACCAGTTATAAACTTCGTTATCGAGATTCGTGAGAACAACTCTTATCTTGCTTCCCTGCCTGAAAGTGTGGGCATAAGCCAATCCGTATAAGTATTGGGAACGGACTGAGTTGGGTGTGTAATACCTGTCGGTATAATTAATGCGTGTAACCAGTTTTTTGTTTCCGTTAGGACGAACATCATATATCTGAAAATTAAACTGGCAAATATCCGCATCGGATGAGTAGAACAAACCTACTTTGGGGATGCCAATCATCTTGCAATCCTGCAAAAGCTGCGGGGTTTCGAAAACAAGTTCGTTCTTATGGAATAATGCCTGGAACTGGGGACCCGTGAATTCATAATTTACTGCAGTTTCAAGTGAAAGTGAAGGGTCTACATCATTAAACAAAGTAACACTTACTTCACTTCCGGTATATATGTTCGGCAATAACTGGCCTGTTGAGTGAAAGTATAAATTAATATCCTGTATACCAGCCGGCGGCCACGTTGCGGAATTATAACGTTCCCATGTCCAGCCCTGTATGGTGTCATGATAAACCAGCGGGAACTGGCTTATTGCATAAACAAATTTCTGGTTAGGGTCGTTCATAACACCGTTCGGTTCATCCCGGAGCCAGTAATCGAGCCAGTCATAAACTAACTCACTTTGGTAATCAATCTCATTTTCGTCGGGGTCCGACCCGTGCCCGTCTAATGCTCCCCAGTACACACGGTAATTATTATACGGCAGTATATAGATCGAACGTATCATCCCGAGAGTATTAAAAAATAAATCCTGCCACACGTTAGAAATTAATACCGGTTTCTGGCAATTAGCAACCTGGTTCATAAAATCCCTGTCACGTGGAACGTAATATGCAAGACTGTCCCATTTGTCTTTTTGCGGTGAATATATCCATGGCTTAAACCTGCTTACAAGGCTGTTATATCTGACAATATTCTGTGTATAGCTTAACGACCAGAGAAGGGTCATTTTAACACATCCGTTTTCTATCCAGCTTGATGCAAACTCGGGGGAAGCAAAATCGGGAAGAATGGTTCTGACGTTTAATCCGTTGCATACAGCCATAAACGGCAGTATACCGCCCTGTGAACCTCCGTGAATAGCGATGCGGTTATCGTTTGTATTTGCGTCATTTTTTACATATTGTACAACATACATCAGGTCATTCATTTCGAGTCTTGAAATCAGATTAGACTGTCCGCCTGAGATACCCTGCCCGCGCATGCTGTAAACAAGTGTATAGTAACCGTAGCCCGCATATTCTTCAGCTTCTTCCATTTCAGCATATTTAGTTAAGCCATATCCATGGCAAACAATCAGGCATGGCCAGCCGCCTGTTGGGGGAGAACCTTCTGGGATTAACTTGGTGCAGTCAAGCTGTGTGTTATCGGGAAGTGTTATGAAGAAATCAATCATTGCGTAATTGTATCTCTGTCCAAGGTTTTTTTGTGCGTAACTAAGGTTAGATATAAAAAGAAATATAAAAATTAAAATGAAACTTCTTGAAATCATACAAAACAGGTATTAAAGCTATGAATTAGTTAAATATAACTTAATTGAAATGTTAATTCAATGTATTCACTAGCTTAGCGTTTCGGAATAATTTCCATTCACAATACTCATTGTAATTTGCATAGTTGCTGTTTAATTTTGGCTTAATTAATCAAAATTATCATGGCAAAACATATAAAAGCTGAAATGCTTTACGAAGGCAAAGCAAAAAAACTCTATACCCTTAAAGATAAAAAGAACCTTCTTCTGCAGGAATTCAAAGATGACGCTACTGCTTTTAATGCACTGAAGAAGGGGACAATTTCAAATAAGGGGATAATTAATAACCACATATCGGAAGTGATTTTTAAATACCTTGGGAAAAAGGGTATAAAAACACATTTTGTTAACCGTACTTCAGACCGTGAAATGATTGTAAAGAAGGTGGAAATTATTCCTGTAGAAGTTGTTGTAAGGAATATAGCAGCAGGTAGTTTGCTGAAAAAGACCAACCTTAAAGAGGGAGAGGAATTGAAAAAGCCAATAGTTGAGTTTTATTATAAAGACGATGCTCTTGGCGACCCGTTAATCAACGACTCACATGCACTTGCTATGAAAATTGCATCGAAGAAGGAACTTAGAAAGCTGAGAACATTAGCAAAAAAAATAAACTCCTGCCTAAAACCTTTTTTCAGAAAACGTGAGCTTAAGCTGGTGGATTTTAAGCTCGAGTTCGGACGTGACAGCAAGGGAAATATACTGCTTGCCGACGAAATTTCTCCCGACACCTGCAGGCTCTGGGATGCAAAGACCAATGAGAAGCTCGATAAAGACCGCTTTCGCTTTGACCTTGGCAAGGTAGATGAAACATATGTTGAAGTAGGCAGCAGAATTTACGGAAAAAATTAATCAGTTAAAAAATTGCGGCTTACTATTTACGGAAGGGAAGTTGTTTTAAAAGCATTATTGATTACGCTTGTATTAGATGTTGCAGCGTTGTTAATACCCGTTCTTGCAGTTAAGCTTGTTTTACTTGTTCTTTCGGTTTTATTAATCAGTTTTACATTATGGTTTTTCCGTGACCCTCTGCGTAAACTTCCCGTTAACCTGAAACCTGATGAAATAATTTCACCCGCTGACGGCAGGGTAATTATAATTGAGGACATTGAACATGAAACACTGCTTAATTCAAAAGCAAAGATGATTGCTGTTTTTCTTTCACCGTTTAATGTACATGTAAACAGAATACCTTTAAGCGGCAATATTTTTTATTATAATTATATAAAGGGTGATTATACAGCAGCGTTTAGCCGCAAGTCTTCCGAAAAGAATGAAAGAACAGAAATAGGAATAGATACCGGGACATATAAAATATTCTTTAAGCAAATTGCCGGGTTTATTGCCCGACGGATTGTTTGCCGTCTTAAAATCGGTGATAAAGTTAAAGTTGGTGAGAAATTCGGAATGATTAAGTTCGGTTCGAGAGTAGACGTGTTATTTCCCCATAATTCGTTGGTAAAAGTGTCTGTTAATCAGAAAGTTGTAGCCGGGGAAACGGTGTTAGCCGAGGTAAACCAATGAGAGACAGGATAGGATTTATACCAAGCCTTTTCACTATTCTTAATCTGTTTTGCGGTTTCATGTCAATTATTAATGCTTCAGCCGGTAATATAGACCAGGCATGTTTGTTTATTTTCTACTCCGCACTTTTTGATATGTCTGACGGAATAGTTGCGCGGTTCACACAGACTTCATCACGATTCGGTGTGGAGCTTGATTCACTTTCCGACTTAGTTTCGTTTGGTGCAGCCCCGTCGTTTATTCTGTATAAAGCTTATTTTTATCATTTAGAGGGTATTGG
The DNA here is from genome assembly GCA_964461265.1 of uncultured Ignavibacteriales bacterium. Lineage (GTDB taxonomy): Bacteria > Bacteroidota > Ignavibacteria > Tepidaquicellales > OLB5 > CAYWTS01. Next base: position 4,892 of record CAYWTS010000032.1, on the reverse strand, counting down.
TATAGCAATTTCCTCATTGGTAATGATTTTCGGTGCGTTAAGACTGGCACGGTTCAATATACAGCTCACCGGGTTCGACAAGAATTATTTCTCCGGTGTGCCGGTTCCTATTTCAGCTATTACAATTGCTTCGTTTTTCCTGTTTTATTTCAACAAAATATTTTCTGTGCAAACAAGCGAAGTTTTTACACTAATCCTGAGTATATTGCTTCCAGTGCTAATGTTAAGCCGATTCAAATATGATACCACGCCGGGTTTCTCTAAAAGCGAACTTAAAAAGCACCCGGTAAAATTTATTTTTATACTGCTGATTGTTATTTTAGTAGCTGCAACAAATGGTGAAGGATTATTTGCATTCACCCTGTTTTATCTGAGTACGGGGATTATAAGAAGTGTAAAAAATTTCATTAAGAAACACTTTTTAAAAAGAAAAGGTGAGATAACCGAAGATATGAAATTGAATACAGGCAATTAACGTTTAATAATCCCGCTCAATTCTTTTAAAAAATAATCCACATCGTTTTCGTTATTAAACCTGCCTATAGAAATTCTAAGCGATGTTTTTGCTCTCAGGTCGTCATAACCTATAGCTTTGAGCACGTGTGAAGGCAGCACCGCACCGGATGTGCACGCTGAGCCCGATGAAACAGCTAAACCTTTCAGGTCAAGCTTAATCAGTATTGTTTCAGGGTCAATTTTCAGTTTACCCGTTGAGAATGATAAACTAATTATGTTAGGAAGCGTGTTATCTGTATCTAATGAATTGATGTGAACGGTTTCGCTTAATCTCTTTAATCCATTCAGTAATCTTTGCCTGAGAGATTTATATCTGTTTATATCACGGCTCATTTCATCTTTCAGTATCTCAACAGCTTTTTTAAATCCTGCAATCGATGCAATATTTTCGGTTCCCCCCCGCTTCGAGTGTTCCTGTTTCCCGCCGTGTATGAGTTTATCAACAACAGTACCTTTTTTTATATAGATTGCACCTATTCCTTTAGGTCCGTATATTTTATGAGCCGAAAGAGTACAAGCAGAACATCTAATATTATTTACATTAAAATTTGTTTTGCCTATGCTTTGAACCGAATCGGTATGAATATATATACCCTTTTCCACGGCTAAATCTGAAATTGCGGAGATATCATTTATTATACCGAGTTCATTGTTTGAGTGCATTACACAGACCAGAACGGTTTTATCTGTAATAGAATCCCTGATTTGTTCCAGGTCAACTCTTCCGTATTTATCATTGTCAATATAGGTCACATCGAATCTGAAACGGTTAACAAGGTATTCAATCGGGTCCAAAACTGCAGGATGTTCAATCTTCGAGCAAATAATGTGATTTTTTCTGCCATACGCAGCCAATGCAATGCCCTTTACTGCCATGTTGTTGGCTTCGGTTCCCCCTGAAGTGAAGTAAATTTCGGATGGCTCTGCTCCGATAAAATCAGCAACTGTATCTCTGGCTTCTTCGAGCATTACTTTGACTTTCCTTCCGTATGAATGGATTGAGGAAGGATTGCCGAAATCTTCTTTGAGGTATGGCAGCATTGCTTCAAGTACGCGCTTATCCATTGGAGTTGTTGCAGCATTATCAAGGTAAAACATGTTCATAATGCAAAAATATTTAACTCTCCTGCGCTATTCAATTACAGTTAAACACAACAAGTTTACCTCGCAGGGATGGCTAAGCCGAAAAACCTGTGTTCCAGTACTGCAGGTGGGTCAAGTTTGTAATGCACTGTTTGTAACTTTATATATTCTTAAATTTGTATGTATGAAATACGATTTTAGCTCTATTGAGAAAAAATGGCAGAAATTCTGGGAAGAGAACAAGATTTTTAAAGCAGAAGATGACTTTTCAAAGCCCAAATATTATGTCCTCGATTTTTTTCCTTACCCTTCATCAGAGGGGCTTCATGTAGGCCACCCCGAAGGTTATACCGCCACCGATATTATAGCGCGTTACAAAAGGATGAAGGGTTTTAATGTTCTTCATCCTTTTGGCTGGGACGCTTTTGGGCTTCCTGCCGAGCAATACGCACTTAAAACAGGAATACATCCCAGAGTAACTACACAGGCAAGCATCGAAAATTTTAAACGTCAGTGCAAAATTATAGGACTATCATTCGATTGGGACAGGGAAATATCAACAATCGACCCTTCATATTATAAATGGACACAATGGATATTTTTACAGCTTTATAAGAAAGGATTAGCCTACCAGGCCGAAGTTCCCGTGAACTGGTGCCCTGAACTGGGTACAGTGCTTGCAAACGAAGAAGTCCCTGAGCAGCTGGAAAAGGGTTACACGGTTGAACGAAAACCTATGAAACAATGGATGCTGAAAATTACGGAATATGCTGAAAGATTATTAGTTGATCTTGATATGCTAGAATGGCCAGAAAGTACAAAAGAGATGCAGCGTAACTGGATAGGTAAATCGGTAGGAGCAAAAGTAAAGTTTAAACTTAAGACAAATAAAAAAGTCCTTTCGCCAACCGGCGGAGAGGATTCTCTTGCCAAGCACCAAGCTGGCGCGGATCCAGACGGGGGAGGGGTATACATCGAAGTTTTCACCACACGCCCCGATACACTATGGGGTGCTACGTATATGGTTATGGCTCCTGAACATCCTTATGTAGATTTAATTACTGCACCGCAGCAAAAAAGTCAGGTTCAGCTGTATCGTGATTCTATAAAGCAAAAAACAGACCTTGAACGTCAGTTACTGGAAAAGGAAAAATCGGGAGTCTTTACAGGGGGTTATGCAATTAATCCGGTTAACAAAAAAGAGATTCCGGTCTGGATTTCCGATTATGTTTTAATGGGTTATGGAACAGGTGCTATTATGGCTGTTCCCGCCCATGATCAAAGAGACTGGGAATTTGCAACCAAGTATCATCTGCCTATTTTAGAAGTTGTAAAACCGCCTAACGGAAACAGCATGATAAGTAAACAGGCATATACCGAAGATGGTGTTGCTGTAAATTCTGATTTTATTAATGGACTAAAAACTCCTGCAGCTATCAAAAAAATCATTCAATGGCTGGAAAAGAATAATTTCGGGGAAGCTGCTGTTCAGTATAAGCTCCGCGACTGGCTTTTCTCGCGTCAAAGATACTGGGGCGAGCCTATTCCTATAATGTATCTTGAAGACGGAACTGTAAAACCGTTGAATGAGAATGACCTGCCGTTAACACTGCCTGAAGTTGAATCCTATAAACCTGTAGGAACGGGCGAGTCGCCGCTTGCAGGCATTAAGGAATGGGTTAATATTGTTGATAAAGAAACGGGTAAGCCTGCAAGACGTGAAACCCACACGATGCCCCAATGGGCAGGCTCGTGCTGGTATTACCTCAGATTCATTGACCCGCATAATGACAAAGAAATATGTGCTAAAGATAAAGAAAAATACTGGATGCCTGTTGACCTGTACCTTGGCGGTGCAGAGCATGCTGTCTTGCATTTGCTATATGCAAGATTCTGGCATAAAGTGCTTTATGATTTGGGTTATGTTTCAACTATAGAACCATTTGTCAGACTGTATCATCAGGGGATGATACTCGGTGAGGATTCCAGTAAAATGTCTAAATCACGCGGTAACGTGGTAAATCCCGATGATGTAATTAAGCAGTTTGGTGCCGATTCTTTCAGAATGTTCGAAATGTTTATGGGACCGCTCTCGGCTGCCAAGCCGTGGTCAACCAAAGGAATTGAGGGAGTTTTCCGTTTCCTGAACAGGGTATGGAGGCTTTTTGTAAATGAAGAAGGAAATCTTAGCTCTGTGATTAAAGATGCTAAATCCGATGATGAACTGGACAGGTTAATTAATAGAACAATTAAAAACGTTACTGATGATATAGAAGATATGGACTTGAAATTCAATACGTGTGTAAGTGAGCTGATGACTTTTTATAACGAAGTTTCACACATGGAAGTTCTGCCTAAAAACATAATGGAGAAATTTATTAAACTGCTTTATCCGTTTGCGCCTCACATTTCAGAGGAATTGTGGCAGAAGATGGGGCATACTAAATCTTTGGTTTACGAACCATGGCCGGTTTATGACCCTGCAAAAATATTGGAAAGTGTTGTTACCATTGTAGGGCAGGTTAACGGAAAAATAAGAACAAGAATAGAAGTTGAGGCTGATATGGATGATGAGAAACTTAAAAACCTGATTAAATCAGATGAAAAGATTAAGTCTTACATTGCCGGCAAACAAATATTAAAGGAAATTGTTGTTAAAAACAAACTTGTAAATATTGTTGTAAAATAAATTATTTATGAAACCTAACCCCGAGCACTTGGGGTCAGGTTTTTAATATTATTATGAATCCATTCAACTCATTTATAGTAAAAACAGTAGAAATACTTCCTAAATCGATAGTTCGGAAATTTGCAAACCGTTACATTGCAGGGGACTCGCTCAAAGATGCAATAGAAGTTACAAAACGGCTCAACGATAAAGGTATTATGGGAACCCTGGATGTACTTGGGGAAGATGTATTTCATAAAGATGATGCAAGAAAAGCAAAAGACGATTGCCTTTCTGTAATAAAAGCAATAGACGATAATAAGCTGGATGCTAACCACTCTTTAAAACCTACACAACTGGGACTGAAAATAGAATTTGATTTCTGTCTCCAAAATCTGCACGAGATTCTTGCTGAAGCATCCTCAAAAAACATATTCGTGAGACTTGATATGGAAGACCACACATGTACCGATGATACACTGAGATTATATGAAGAGGCTCACAAACAGTTTCCCAAATGCGGTGTTGTGATTCAATCATATATGAGGCGAAGCTTTGATGATGTAACAAAACTTGCTCAAAATAAAACAAACTTCCGCCTTTGCAAGGGTATATATGTTGAACC
>CAYWTS010000031.1:23424-25398 GCA_964461265.1 uncultured Ignavibacteriales bacterium | reverse complement strand
CTTGTTTGAACGGTCAACTTGAGTATATAATTCATCCCAGCATAAGGCTGCTGCTCCGAGGATTGCAGCTTTATCGTGTTCCAATCCCGATGGAATGATTTTCACGCTATTTTTAAATACGATTAGAAGATTTTCTTCAAAGTATTTTACTACTGGTTTGAAAATGAAATCACCTGCATTAGCAAGCCCCCCTAATAAAAATATTGCCTGCGGACTTAAAACAGCAGCAGTATTGGCAAGTGCTATTCCCAGTATTTCACCGGTTAATTCGAAAGATAATAGAGCTAGGCTATCACCTTTTAATGCGGCTTCGTAAATTAGTTTCGAATTAAGCTGCTTAATTTCGGTGTCATATAGAATAGAATCGAGGTATGAACTTCTGAGCTCTATTACTGTTTTAGTAATGCCTGTTGCTGAAGCGTATGTTTCAAGACATCCCCTGCGTCCGCAGCCGCACTGCCTGCCGTTTTCTTTTACAATTATATGGCCAAGCTCACCAGCATGCCCGGTCGAGCCATATAAAAGTTTACCGTTGCTGAAAATTCCGCAGCCAAGACCCGTACCGAGTGTTAATACAACAAAATCGGTTAAATCTTTTGCTTTGCCGAATAATTTTTCTCCTATGGCGGCTGCATTTGCATCGTTTGTTATAAATGAAGGTTTGCCTGTAAGTTTTGTTAGCGTTTTGTTGTAATTTATAATTCCTTTCCATTTAAGATTCGGTGCTTCTTCAATAATGCCTTTGAAAAAATTTGCATTAGGGGCTCCCGTTCCGTATCCTGTTATTTCATATTCGTGCATTAAGGGATTGTAAATTTCGGTAACCGATGAAACCAGCGTACCGATGAAGCTTCCGAAATCAGTAAAACTATCGGTTCTTATATTTCCGGAAGCAAGTATTTTTCCGCTATTATTGACTATGCCGAATTTTGTATTCGTTCCGCCAATGTCTATTCCAACTACTGCCTTTTTCAATGTTTTATAAAATTATAATTATTTCTTTTAAAATTACACATAATTAACTTGCTGGAAAACTGATTAATTTGCAACTTGTTAAAATTTTTTTAAAAATTAATAAATATTGCAATGAATAACTTCGATAAACTCTGGAACTTTAACGAGCCAAAATCAACGGAAGAAAAATTCCGGGAATTGCTGCCTGTAGCTGAGAAATCGTGGAGTAAGGCAGAATACCTGCAGCTTTTAACTCAAATAGCAAGGTCGCTGGGTTTGCAGAGGAAATTTAATGAAGCTCACCAAACCCTTGATATTGTGAATGAAGAACTCTTTAAAACAGATAATCTGAATGATAATAAGCTTACTTATGTTCGTTACCTGCTGGAACGGGGAAGGGTTTATAATTCATCGGGCAAACAGGAAGATTCGAAAAAGTATTTTCTGGAAGCTTATCAGTTAAGCAGTGATAACTGTCTTGATTTCTATGCCGTTGATGCTGCCCATATGATGGGTATTGTGACACAGGGGGGTGAATCGCTTAAATGGAGTGAAATTGCAATAGATATTTGTGAGAAATCGCAGGATGAACAAACCAAAAAATGGGTTGGTGCATTATATAACAATACCGGCTGGACGTATTTTGATATGAAAAATTATGAAAAAGCTCTTGATTTGTTCAAACGGGGATTAAAATTCCGGGAAGAAATGAAACAGGAAACCGAAACACGCATAGCTAAGTGGTGCATTGCAAAAACCAAACGCATGATGGGAAATGTTCAGGAATCGCTTGAAATGCAAAGAAGTATTTTAAAGGAAATCGAACAGAAAAAAGCAGAACACGACGGTTATGTATTTGAGGAGATCGGGGAGTGCCTGCTTGCTCAAAGTAAGAAACCCGAATCGAAAGAATATTTTAAAAAGGCATATGAAATACTTTCAAAAGATGAATGGATGATGGAAAACGAGAAAGATAGAATGGACAGAATGAAAGAACTGGGTATATAAGTATGGTTAATA
>CAYWTS010000031.1:0-23324 GCA_964461265.1 uncultured Ignavibacteriales bacterium | reverse complement strand
TTAATCCCTGATAAAATGTCGCAAAGTTTCAGGGAGTTCAATCGATATTTCGACATATCCTTTAAACTCGCCTTCTTCCAACCACGGTGACTGGTATATAAGTTTTTTCTTTCCGCTTTTTTCGATTGTATAGCAATTTGAAATATGGTTATCCATCAGCATTTTTAATTTGCTTTTAGATGGTTCCGTGTGGCATTCGTAAAGGTTAGTGCCGATAAGATTTATACCCCCGTCTTTTTCGAATGTTTTAACAGATTTATCGTTCATTGCAACAATTATTCCGTCTTTATCGCATACTGTTATGGCGGCATTAAATTCATTTATCCAATCTGCATTATTTAATGTATTCATTGAATTTATTTAATTTTAATTACCTGCTGAAGTTACACAGTGATTACAAGTAAAAGCAAAACAAGAGAGTTATATTATTTTATGAAAGAAACAAAGTAAAAACTGCCTTATTTACATAAATACGGTCAGTATCAGAAATTTTAGACCAACTTGTATTAAAATTTCACAGCAGTACAATAGTAACATTGTATATTATTCAAGTGGTAATTTTATCTCATAAAATTAATTTATTTCCACTCCCAAATCCCATACTGCACTTTTTGGTTTACTGGTCTGCCGGATTGTTTAAGTGCAAGTAAAATTGAACCGCGATGATGCGAGTCGTGAGAAATAAGGTAACCAAGCCACATAACGGGACTTTTAATTACCTTAATTTTAATTTTACCTTCTAATGCATCACGCAGGTAGTTTTCAACGGCTTTGGCGGATTGTATTAACGCTTTTTTAATCACAGCTTTTGTGGTTTTGCTTCGTTTCTCAAGTGCAATTGGTTTTTTTATGTAATCTTTTGCCAATATTTCAAGGTAAGCAAGGCGTACGTTGTTCAGGTGTGCAAACTGTTCGGCAACTGTCTTAACCTTACGCTTTGATACGGGTCGTGCGTTTAAGCCCTCGCTATCTATAGCTTCCAGAATTTTTAAATTCATGCGGTTGTTTACCCGCCATGAGTCGATAATTTGTGTTATCAGTTCATTCATAATATTACCTTAAATTTATGTTTAGCGTTCTTTGCTTACTCTTCGTTACCTTTGCGATAAAGATATTTAACCGCAAAGCCCGCAAAGTTATTCGACAAGGTTTATATTGTTATTTCTCCCTTTATAACCGTAATAGCTCTTCCTGTCAGGTAAACCCTGTTATCATCACCGACTTTAACACCAACAACACCGCCTCTTTCAGATGCCTGGTATGCAATAAAACGATCCTTGCCTAAACGCTTTTGCCAGTAGGGTCCCAATACACAGTGTGCTGAACCTGTGACAGGGTCTTCGGTAACACCGCGTTCAGGTGCAAAGAAACGGGAAACAAAATCAAATTCGGTTGTTAATGATTTTGCTGTTACAATAATTCCCCATGGCTCAAGTTTCAGCATCATGTTAAAATCGGGCTTAAGTGTTTGGACAACCTCCATGTTATCAAGCTCAGCAAGATAATACCATTTTGCCCTGCCGAGATATTTTGGTTTATTTCCGTCCAGCGCAGCTATCAACTCTTCAGGGCAGTGGGTTTCCTTCGCTTCAAGTTTTGGAAAGTTTAGTTCAATTTCTCCCTTCTTATATTCAGTTATCAGTTCACCGCTTTTTGTGTTGAAATGTAATGGTTTTAATTTATCTGCGAAACCTTCTTCCCAAAGAATATGTGAGCTTGCAAGTGTTGCATGTCCGCATAAATCTACTTCCATTGCGGGTGTAAACCATCTGAGATTGTAACTTTCGCTTTCTTTTTCAAGAAATGCTGTTTCGGAGAGGTTCATCTCGAATGCTATTTTTTGCATAAGGTTTTCATCGATGGGTTTTTCAAGTATGCATACGCCGGCAGGATTTCCTTTAAAGGGAACTGAGGTAAATGCATCGACTGTATAAATTGGCAGTTTCATATTTAATTAAATTTTCTTTTTACTACCCTGCAAATTTCACTGATTTTCACAAATAAATTCAATATAAAAGATAAAAGCAAAAACTATTAATTCTTCAAACCTGATAAGGAGTTATTTATCTCGAAATAACTGTATAAGTTTTAAACTCTGACTTCATCGGAGGTTCTTCGCCTTTTTCTTTCGCTTTTTTTATATCTTCGAAGCCACGTTTATGTCCTTCCTGAAATTCGGGTGATTTAGTCCAGTTCTTAAAATGTTCTTCGCCTTCCCAATGGCTGATTATCAGGTAATCACCGTCCTTTTCCTGCGGTTTCAATACTTCCATATATTTGAAACCCGGGAGCCTGTCTATTGCCTTTGCGCGTGTGGCAAACAGCTCCTCAAACCGCTCCCTGTAATGCTTTTTACAGCTAATAAAGTTAATGGCAACAAAATTCATAATATTTTCCTTCTTTTAATTAGTTAGTTTAATTTAATCAGATACAGATATAGAAAATTAAAAGTCCGTAAATAACTGTCAGTTAATGACTATTCAAGCCTTATATTAATCCCGGAAAAATTTAATAGTTTTCTTTTACAATTGAATTGGGGTAATATGAAGATTTCTGCTTATAAAAGTAATTTTAGAAATTATAAAAAAGGTCTGACGTTTAGATCAGACCTTTTTAATTTAAAAAAACTTAAGAAACTTAATGAACTACTTAGCCAGAACCATCTTTCTTACTTCTACTTTCTCAGGTGTTTTGATTCTGTAGAAGTAAATACCGCTGGGCAGTGTTGAACCATTAAACTCAACTACGTACTCGCCTTCGGATTGGACTGCATCCACCAGCACCACAATTTCCCTTCCCAATCTGTCATAAACGGTAAGTTTAACACTGGTAGAATTCTTTAATGTATAAGTAATATTAGTTACCGGGTTAAACGGATTTGGATAGTTCTTTGTTTTGAAATATGATTCTTCGCTTTCATCGCTGGTTTGTGCATTTTCCTGTTTTGTTTCTTTGTTTGGTCTTTCAGCAATCAAAGCAATACCTGTTTCCACTTTGCCTGTTTTAAAATCTTTGCCTGCCTGGTAAGAGATCTGCACTCCCATCGCTTCTTCTTCAAGTATCGAAAAATCATCTTCTTTATTCCGGGAAATGAGCTTTAATTCACTTTCGCTTATGTTCACATGTATTTCTTTCCAGCCTGAAAAATCAAGTTTTATAGGTTGTGATTCCAAGCGTGCGTCATGGTTTTCATCGTATTTGCCGTCGTTGTTCCTGTCAAAAAGTATTTGTATGGTGGCTGTAAGGTTATTGCTTACACCTTGCAGCATAATAGTCAGTATGTTATCTTGTGCAAACTGAATCTTTTGTTCCTTCCTGATTAAACCAAGATATGTATTAGGTGTGACATTGGCATCACTGGAGAAAATCTCAGCATAACCGTTTTCAGCATTATCGTATGAATGAGAATATTTCATATAGAGATTTCCGCCCCAAACCCACCCTTTTAAAGTATGGTCAGAAAAACCGTCGATTAAATTGTAGCTCTGAGATTGTGAAAATGCAGGTGAATACAAAAAAATTAAGATAAAAAAAGTAAATACGAATCTTGTAACGAATTTTATAATCATAAAATACCTCCTATTTTTTTAAAAAGATGTAGCTGCTATTTAATCAGGGTCATCCTTTTAACGGATGAATAATCCCCAAGCTGCAGCTTGTAGAGGTATATTCCCGCGGGCAGTTCGGATGCATCAAACGTATACTCATAATAGCCGGAGGGCTGGTATTCGTTTACAAGAACCTGAACTACCTGACCTACAAGGTTATAAACAGTCAGTTTTACCTTGCCATCGGTCTTTAGGGTGTATGATAGTATAGTGGTTGGGTTGAATGGATTAGGGTAATTCTGATTAAGTTCGAATTTATCAGGATTTCCCTTATAATCGTTGGGTTGCCTTTTATTATAGGCGCTCGCACTGAGGGTGCCTAAGATAAAAAACACTAACGTAATAGCCACTAAATATTTATATATACCTCTAAAAATCACGCCACAAAACTAAAGATTATTGATATTATAGTCAATATAATAAAATATGAAAAAATACTACGGGAAATAGCTAAAATTAAAAGATTTTAAAAATTAATATACTCTGGTGAGTATTTTTACTATTTAATCGTTATTTCTCCCGGAACATTCATTGCTGCTAAAAATTGCCTTTAGTTGAGTGGTTTTAGCTGAGTATATCGAAATCCTAAAAAATATATTTTTTTAGAAGAATTATGTAAAACATGTTTGATATACCTCAATTATTAGGTTCTGTTAATTATTCGTTGTTTAAATTTTTATTATTGGGTAATTTGCTCAAGAATCCTCATAATTTATCCGTATTTTATCCAATGGCAAAAACAATATCCAAGAAAAAAGTATATGTCGGAAAATCTCCCGGAAGCTTTAATTTTCAACATATTATTTATAAGAAAACTGATTATAAAGCAGTTATTACAATTAACCGCCCTGAAGTTTTCAATTGTCTTAATTTGCTGACCATAAAAGAACTATCTGCAGCTTTTAAGGATGCAAGCTGGGACGATAATATTGTTGTAATTATTTTAACCGGAGCCGGCAAGCAGGCGTTTTCAACAGGCGCTGACCTTGATGAGCAGAATGAATATTTCCTGGGGAATCCCGGCGACTATTACAAATGGATGTATGAATTTATACAACTTCATGAAATTATGAGGAACGTTGGTAAACCTACAATAGCCAGATTAAATGGTATTGTAGTCGGAGGGGGTAATGAGCTTAATTTGAGCTGCGACCTTGCAATAGCTGCAGACCATATCTACATCAAACAAGTTGGGGCAGAAAGAGGCAGTGTTGCAGCAGCAGGTGCAACCCAGTTTCTCCCGATGCTTATTGGGGATAGGAGAGCCAGGGAGGTATTATTTTTATGCGAAGAAATCCCGGCATACAAGGCTCTTGGATGGGGTCTGGTGAATGAAGTCGTACCTTATGCACGGCTCGATAAAGCCGTAAACAAGATGGCTGAAAAATTATTCAACAAGCTTCCTGAATGCCTGCGTTATACCAAGCAGCAGCTTAACTTCTGGCGTGACCTTTCATGGAGTACTACAATCGGACATGCAAGGGAATGGCTATCTTTCCATAATTTAACCGCTGAGGTAAAAGAAGGAATCGAAGCTTTCAAAAAGAAACGGAAAGTTAATTATTCAAAAATACATAAAAGAAGATAACCGTGGATTTTGTTACATTACTTACGTTACTCGGCGTTATTGCGACAGCATTTGTTCCGCTGATTGGCTATTTGGTTAAGCAAAGAAAAGAATTAAGGAATTACTACTCGGTAATATGGAAATCCTCCAAAAAGCTTACTCCCCGGGAAGTGTTAGGCGAAAGACCCTTCTACAGCTTTTATCAAAAAAGGAAGGAAGATGCTCAGCTTCAGCAGATTATCAGCCGTAAGGAAAATGTACTGTTAACAGGACCTCCGCTGAGCGGCAAATCAAGAGCTTTTTTCGAATATTTAAAAGCATCGCCCAAAAGTTATGACGTAATAATACCACGGAGCGTATCAATGCAGTCATTTCAGTACCCTAAAGACTTCAGGTTCTGGAAAGACAGGATTATTTATATCGAAGACCTCCAGGCATATATAGATAAACAGGATTACTACCACCTCTTATTTAAAGCTTCAGGCTCAAAAAAAGTAATTCTTATTGCTTCGTGCCATTCAGGAAAGCAGCTTAAGACATTAAAAAACAAGCTTGTTGAACACCAGCAGGACATTAATACCATTTTCGGTGATAATGTGATAGATTTTGGGACAATCTCACACGCTGAAGGCGAACATATAGCCGGAAAAACAGGGGTAACATGGGATAAGGTCAAATTTAACGGCACTATAGGTTCTATTTTCATGAGGCTTAGCGAAATGGAGAAACGGTATGACCAATGCTCTATTATCGAAAAGACCATTTTACGCTCAATTCGTAATCTTTACATATGCGGACTATATAATGACAACGATACATATTCACTTGACTGGATAAAACTAACTGCGATGAGTTTCGAGCTTGAAGGAAAGGATTTCGAATGGACAGGCTGGCTGAAACAGCTTGAAGAAAAGGAATTTATCCATGTTATCAGGCGAAATAAAATATTTGCCGAAGATGCATATCTTGAAACAATAGTTAAGCCGGAGATTCCAGTTCGTAATGTTGATGTATTCGGTGAGATGATTGAAGTCTTTAAAGATAATCCCGATGCATTAATAAGTCTCGGAGAAAAAGCTTACAGCGTAGGCGGGGTCGATATTGAGATAACAGATTACATGAAGTCTGCAATACAGGCAGGTGATTATGCTTTAAAAACGGTTAACAAAGAGAATGTATTACAAATTGCAAAAATTCTCAGAATGATCGGAGCATCATACTGGAAACTTTCCAAAGTTGAAGATACACTTAGAAATTGTACAGAAGCAGGAAAGTATCTGAGTAAAGCTTTTGAATATTTAACACCGCAGACTTATCCCGTGGAATATGCAACCGTAAAAAACACACTTGGTAATGTATACTGCTCACTTGCTGAAATAGAAAAAGCTGCCGAGAATATAAAAACAGGCATCTCTCATTATGAAGATGCAATAAAATATCTTGAATACAGCGGCGTAGATAACAGTTATGCAGTCACATTGAATAACTTGGGTGCTGCTTACCTTATTTTATCTTACTCTGAAAATCCGGCAGAAAACCAGAAAAAGGCAATAGAAATTTTCAGCAAATCACTGGAGATTTCAGAGAGAAATAAGTTCCAGCTTTATTCTGCACTGACTCTGAATAATCTTGGCAACAGCTATTCGATGTTATCTGAATATGAGGAACCTGTTAATAACTTAAATAAAGCAATAGCATATTATGACCGAACACTTGAGTACTACGTTAAAGAAAAATACCCCATGCATTTTGCATTAACTAAGCATAACATCGGAAATGCACTTTCTATGCTGGCAAAGTTCGATAGCAAAAACGGCGAGTCATTTTGCATGGAAGCAATAGAGGCATATAAAAAAGCGTTAGAGATAAGAACCCCCGATAAATTCCCCCGTTCATATGCCACTACTATGGATAACCTCGGAGATGCTTACATCGAGCTTGCCAAGTTCAAAAACCCGGAAGAAAATTGCTATAAAGCACTGGATGCTTTCGAAGAAGTATTAAGCGTTAGAAGACCCGAAGAAAATCCTTTTTACCATGCATTGGTTTGTTATCATAAAGGAAAGGCGTATTCGTTGCTGGCGGAATACGAGGATAAAACCGAAAATTATAACAAAGCCCTTGAGGCATTCGATGAGTCGCTAAAGGTTTTTACGGAAACCGAATACCCTGCATATTATAATAAAGTTCAGAATAAAATTTCGCAGCTAAAAAAAATATTTTTCAAATAAAAACAATATGCCGTGCATTGAACACGGCACATTGTAAGTATATTAATTAACCGAAATCTTAAATACGTCGTTTATAAGCTTCTTGAAGTTTTCCTTCGGCAATGCACCCATAGCCATCTGAGGTTTTCCATCAACAGGTACAAATAAAAGCGAGGGGATGCTTCTGATACCAAACATAGAAGCCAGCTCCTGTTCTTTATCGGTATCAATTTTATAAATATCAACCAGCCCTTTGTATTCTTCCGAAAGCTCTTCCAGTATAGGTGCAACCATCTTGCACGGCCCGCACCAATCGGCATAGAAATCAATTATACAGGGTTTATCTCCCTCAAATTTCCAATCATTGCCGTTTTCGAAATTGAATACCTTTGTTTTGAATGTATCTAATGTTAAATGTTCCATATTATTTTAATTATTTTTTGTTAAAACTTTATTTACTTTGTTAATTATATTTATAAAACTGTTAATTTCCGATTTACTCAGCCTGTTGTTTATTTCCTTATCACAATCGCTCAGCATTTTATTAATTTTCATTTTTAATCTCAATCCTTTCGGATTTAAAGATACATATACAATCCTTTTGTCATTTTTATCGTACGAAAAATTGTAATAACCTCGTTTTATCAAGCGGTTAATAATCCTGTTTCCGCGAGACTCTGAAAGCCCCATGTTAGAAGCCAGAACCTTACAGGGGAGAGTTTCTTTACTGTCAATACTCAGCAAAGCCTTGTATTCTGCACAGGTTAGCTTAAATTTCTGCATTATACTGTTTTCCTTTTCAGTACATTGCAGCTTAAGTGCCAAAATGCTATTTAAAACACCGTTATACACATTTAATTACTTGCTAGTAGCAAGTATAATATATAAACTTAAAATTGTCAATGAAAGTTTCAGGTATATCAGAAATGTATTCCAGGAAATATTAGCTGCAGGTTTTTATTAAACGATTGCGTCGATAAACCAAGTAATTTCATTCTCTCATTATTTAATCCAATCTGCTTTACCATTTTATAGTCTTTAAATTTTTCACAGCTTACTTTTTGTATAAGGTTTTTATTAAATCCAAATACATCAGCTATCATCATACACATTTCATATCTTGAAAGAAATTCGTCACCGCAAAGGTTAACGGCTTGATTTGGTAATTCCATTCCCGATACTTTTATTATATTTTCAACAACATCTTTTATAAAAATGGAATTACGGAATTGATCTGTAAAAGCAGGGTAAATTTTACCGGAGCTTAAATTTTCATACACCTCGTCAAAAAATGTGCGGTAGGCAGATATCGTTTTTCCTACTACCAGGGATAAACGTAAAATTATATATTCATTGGCAAATTGTTTAACTGCTTCTTCACCAAGCAGTTTTGTTTTAGCATAAATAGTTACAGGTTCAAACGGGGAGGTATCTTCTTTTATGTCTATTCCTTCTTTATAAACAAGATCGGTTGAGGTATAGATGAGTTTTGCGTTCAATTCACTGCACAATTCTGCAATCCGTTCGGTTGCTGAATGATTTACCAGATGAACATAAGTATTTTCATATCGCGATGTATTAGTTTGTGTAACTGAAGCAAGATGAATTACTGTATCTGGTTTTATTCTTATGAATAGTTTCCTGAGTTCACTGAAATCTGTAATATCAATTTGAATTAAATTTATGTTGTCAAAATTGATATTATGGTTGTTGTATAATCCTGTTACATTTATTTTTGTACCCGTACCGATTAGCCTGCTTAATTCACGGCATAAATATGCCCCTATAAAAGATGATGCTCCGGTGACGATTATATTCATTTAACAACCATTTTTTTAACATATCCCTCATGAAATCCCTTAAATTTCTCGACCAATTCTTCCATATCCTCTTTTGGCGGGAGGAATGTTGTTCGGAAATGCAATGTACCGGGCAGCTGTCCGAAGCCCGACCCCGGAACTACACATATACCTGTTTCTTCAAGCAAAGCAAAACAATAATCCGAATCACGTTTTGAATCATATGCAAGTCGTTCATCTTCGGTCATTTTGCTAATGTCTTGTATATGAGGAAGGTTAAGCTTTACAAAAGCATACATTGCACCTCGTGGTATTTCAACCGAAAGTCCTTCAATATTATTCAATCCTTTACCCAATATTTCTGCTTTGGTTTTAAGGTCATTTAATATTCCGTTTCTTTCTTTAATATACAATTCGTAACTCTCATCCCCTTGCTTTGGCGGGCTGACAATAAGATACGTTATTACCTGTCCCACAGTATTTGCACAAAGACTTATGGATTGCAGCTTAATGATTTGAGCACGTACGTTATCTGGTATATTTCTCATCTCCATATATCCGCCGCGGTGTCCGCACTCACCGTAATAACCTTTTGAAATAGAGTGGAAGCTGAACAGCGGAATCTGTGTTTCTCCCATTTCATGCATCACTTTAGCGAATGAGTGAAATTTTAACTTGTCACTGTATAAATTTTCCTGATATACTTCATCTGCAGTAATTGTTAGATTATGTTTTTTAGCAAAGTTTATAACCATAACTATATTATCGTAAGATAGCAGTGCACTTGTAGGATTACCCGGGTTAATTACCGAAATAGCTACGGGATGTATACCTTTAGCTTTTGCTTTCTCAATACTATCGGTTAATATCATTTCGTTTAGTTGCCATGAATTCTCTTCATCAAGGTAATAACCTATAGGACTTGCACCATACAAAGTAATAGTAGCACTGTATAAAGGGTATTGCGGAATTGGTATCATAAAGCCATCACGTTTTTCCTTTCTCAGTGCCATTAATACTGCCTGTACACCTTTACTGGCGCCGTCGGTTAGTATTATATTGTTTTCATCTGCAGGAATATTATCACGTTTGGATATAAATTCAGCAATAGCTTTTCGGATAAATGGCATACCTGCACTTTGTGTATAAGCGCCCAGACCATGAAGCGACGATTTAAGTATATATTTTGCTCTTTCTATCAAATCAGCAGGATAAATTTTTTTAATCGCTTCATTATTCAATAACTCCGGATATTCAAGCAGGCTAAGCACCTGACGGATATAAGTCATTGGTTTTTGTTTCAATGCCTGCGGATTTCCGATATTGCAGTAGATTATTTTCCTGCCCTGTTTCTCCAGTTCCTGTGCTCTGTCGACAATTGGACCGCGTACGGCATATTGTGTATCAAGTAAATTTGGATTTATCTCTTTTAGTGTTAGCATAGCATTTTAATTTTTTAAATTAATTATTTACTAAGTTAAAAATACATAAAGCGATATAAAATGCTAAAACATACAGGTTTTGCCATCGGTTTACTTTCATTGATATAACCTTTAAGGCAAGGTATATTTGCCTGCGATGATAAGCGAAAATATTGAGAATATTGAAGAAAATAAGCATAATTTACCTGGTGAAAACCTAAGTGAATCCGAAATTCAAAAAGAGAGTTCAGTAGATTCACAATATTCTGGAAATGAAATAAAATCAGGTGAACAAGTTACTGTAGAAACCCCTGCCGGAAGTGAAGCAATACCCAATGAATCAATGGAAGGAACTCAGCAGGAAACAGGTGAGGAAGTAAAACCATTTAAAAAATTCCAGAAACCGCGGGGTGATACTATCTACGGTGACGTTCGGAGTCTTGCTGTCAAGGTTTTGACACGTGTTGAAAGAACCGATGCTTACCTTGATAAACTGATTGATTTTGAAGTCCGTAATGCTGATTTTCTTAATGAGTATGATAAATCTCTTTTAAATGAAATCAGCCATGGTGTTATGAGATGGATGAGACGTCTTGACTGGTTTTTAAACGGTTTTTACCGCGGCAACTGGGAAAAAGCTGTACCAGAAATTAAAAACGCCATGCGTGTTGCCCTATACCAGATTCTTTATCTGAATAAAATACCAGACTACGCTGCTGTAAACGAAGCTACAGAGTTTGTAAAACGTTTTAGTACACAAAGGCATGGTGATGTTGTAAACGGACTGCTTCGTACTATTATCAGAACAAAAGAGACACTTGTTTATCCTACACGTGAAATAGACGAAGTTAATTATCTCGGCATTATGCAATCTCATCCTAACTGGTTAATCAGGCGCTGGATTCAGCGTTTCGGGTTTGATGATGCCGAAAAGCTTGCAGAGTCAAATAACAAACGCCCTATACTTACGCTTCGCATAAATAATCTCAGGACAACACGCGACGAAGTTATTACAAAGCTGAATGAAAAAGGTATCGCAACAAGAATATGCAGGAATCTTCATTATTTCATAACTGTTCGTCTTATGTCGAAGATTTATCTTGACGAGGATTTCCAGAACGGGTTGTATACGGTACAGGATGAAAGTGCAGGACTCGTATCGGTGTTATTAGCCCCCAATCCCGGGGATATAATTCTCGATATGTGTGCATCACCGGGCGGTAAAACAACCCATCTCTCCCAGCTTATGAGAAACAACGGCAAAATAATTGCAGTTGATAAATATGACGTAAAAATTAAAACACTCCGTGCTAATGCTGTACGGCTGGGGTGTACTAATATTGAATTTATTCAGGATGATGCAGCAGATTTTTCCAGCGATATTATCACAACACAGAGGTTTGATAAAATTTTACTTGATGCACCTTGTTCAGGACTTGGTGTACTTTCCAAAAAGCCTGAAATCAGGTGGAAACGAGAGCTTAAGGATATTGTGTATCTTTCCGGTGTGCAGATGAATATGCTCGAGAACGCTGTAAAGTATCTCAAACCCGGCGGAGTTATTGTTTACAGCACATGTACAACTGAACCTGAAGAGAACTTGGAAGTGATTAGTAAATTTTTAGAACTGCACCCTGAATTTAAAATTGACGATGCTTCAAAATACGTAAACAAAGAATTGGTGAATACTGAAGGCTGTATAGAAACTTTTCCCTATAAGCATAATATGGATGGTTCATTTGCGGCTAGGCTTGTTAAGCAAGTATAATCTTCATTTCATAACAAATGCTAAAATTTCCGATATATTTCGATTATCACTCCACTACACCGGTTGACCCGCGTGTTATGGACGAGATGAAACCGTATTTCACGGAAATATTCGGTAATGCAGCCAGCCGTACCCATGAATTCGGATGGAAAGCGGATGCTGCAGTGGAATTTGGACGTAAACGCATTGCAAAATTAATTGGTGCAAATCCCCGGGAATTATATTTTACTAGCGGTACAACGGAATCGGTAAATCTTGCTTTAAAAGGTATTGCCCAATCCTGTTCTTCAAAAGGTAATCAAATTATTACTTCTGCAATCGAACACAGTGCTGTTCTTGACACCTGTGCTGAACTTCAAAGGAAAGGTTTCAAAGTAACTTACCTTGGAGCGGATAAATACGGGATGATAGATCCCGATGAATTGAAATCAAGCATTACAGATAAAACTATACTGGTTAGTATTATATTTGCAAATAATGAGATCGGTACCATAGAACCTGTTGAGGAAATATCCAGAATATGTGAGACTTATGGAATACTTTTCCATACCGATGCTGCTCAGGCAGCGGGTAAAATTCCGATTGATGTAAACAAGCTTAATATAGACCTGCTTAGCTTTGGTGCTCATAAATTATACGGACCCAAAGGTATAGGAGTACTTTACGTGAAGCATAAAAATCCTAAGATTAAGCTTACACCGCAAATTTCCGGGGGTGGACATGAAAGAGGACTGCGTTCAGGAACATTAAATGTGCCGGCTATCGTTGGGTTCGGTAAAGCAAGCGAGATTGCACGAAATGAAATGAATACCGATGCAGAAAGGATTGGAAATCTGCGTGATAAATTTTACAACGGTATTACTTCATCGGTTAAAGATGTTTACATTAACGGTCATCCTGAACATAAGCTTTATAACAATCTTAACCTTATTTTTGCATTTGCCGATGCTGAGACCCTGATGATGAATATTAAGGAGATAGCAGTTTCTTCGGGTAGTGCCTGTTCTTCGGCTTCATTTCAAAATTCGCATGTGTTGAAAGCCATCGGGGTTCCGGAGAAACTGATAAAATGCTCGATTAGATTCGGTTTCGGAAAATTTACAACTGATGAAGAAATTGATTATGCAGTAAAGAAAATATCTGATGCGGTTAATAAACTCAGGTCTCAATCACCGGCATACAAAATGCATACTGAAAATAAAAATGAACATTAACACATACACAGGCTGTTCAGTGAGAAATACAATGATACTGTTTATCTTATTATTTGTTATTCCAGTTACCAGTTTTGTATATTCACAAAGCAGGTTTAAACTGGAAATTACACTTGGTTATTCAAACCCGATGCTTGAAGCGTACGGGACAAATCTTACTTTATCACCTGCTAAAGATTACGTATTAATAAACGGAAAACGCTGGTTAATTTCCGATAATCTTGCAGCAGAAGTAGGTTACAGTATTCAGACTTATTTGAAGTATTCTGTTTTAAAACAGGGTTATATAAACGGAATATTCAATGCAGGTTATAACCGGCTTTACAGCCATCATGACGGACCTGATAATACAACATATGGTGTCAAAGTTCAGTCATTTTCACTTGGCTTAGGAGCGGAGGCAGTGCCGCTGGCGAAATACAGATTCTCTCCCTCCGTTTTCGGAATTTTACGATTGAATTTTATGGGGGGTGAAACATTTCATCTTTCCGGATTGGATTTTTTCAAGGTTACTCCAAGATTCGGTTATACGGCAGGAATAAATTTAATATACAGATTGAAAACTAACATCAGCATCCTGTTAGGGTATAGCTACAGTTACGATAACTTGTGGAATAAACAAACGGATGAAACCACAACGAACGATGCACATGTTATAGTTTTCAGAGATAAAGCCAGCACAACTAATGGACTTACGCATGACAGGAGGGTGGCTTACTGGTCACTTTATACGGGAATCAGTTTTAATCTTTAAAAGTTTTTATTAAATTTACAAATTGTATTAATAACTAATGGAAGAATTAAAAACACTTGATACTGCAGAAAATGCAGCTAAAATTTGGTTAACGCCAAAGGCAATTACTGAAGTAAAGAGGATTATTAAAGAAAACGATATTTCCGGTAACTACGGATTGCGTGTTGGCGTTAAAGGCGGTGGCTGTTCGGGGTTATCTTATACACTGGGATTTGATTCTGAAAAAAAGGAAGGTGATAAAATCATTATTATTGACGGGATTAAATTAGTTATAGACTGGAAAAGCATACTGTACCTTGAGGGAACAGAAATCGATTTTTCAGACGGACTGATGGGTAAAGGTTTTACATTCAGTAATCCTAATGCTAAACGGACCTGCGGTTGCGGAAGTTCGTTTGGTGTTTAAGATATTACCAGCCAGGAGATATTTCATATTTTGGTTCGAATAATAATTTTTAACTTACCTGTTTATTGAAAACAGATAGGCGAAATTTTATTAAAAGCTTATTACTTGGGCTTTTTTCTTTAAGTTTTTTTTCAAATTTTAATAAATCTAACTTTAAACTTAATACCTCTGGAATTAGAGGAAGGAGAAGAATAAAAATGCCTTACGAATGGAAATTTAATCCAAGGCCTTATTCGGATGAAGAGGCTAAAACATTACTTAAAGACGTTATAGATGCCGAAACATCGGACTGGCATTATAACACACATCACAAGGGATATGTCACATTCCTGAATAATATAGAAAAAGGACTTGAAACTGCCGATATTTCAAAAGCAAACGGCAACTGGAGTGATTTCGGCGAGCTTAAAAGACGTTTTACCTGGAACCATTCCGGAACCGTACTTCACGATATTTACTGGGAAGTAATGGGCGGTGACGGTAATCCTTCGAAAGGCCCCGATATAAAGAAAGCTATTGAAGAGAATTTCGGCTCATTCGATAACTGGAAGAACGAATTTAAAGCATGTGCAGTTGCAGCCAAGCTGAGCGGCTGGGGTTTGCTTGTTTATGATAAGCTTTATTCCGGCAGGCTGCTAAATGTACTGGTAGACGAACACCAGTATGGCGCTATCTGGGGCGGCATTCCGCTGATTTCTTGCGATGTATTTGAACATGCTTACTATCACAAAGATGGTCCTGGCAGGGTGAAGTATATAGATAACTTCATCAACGGGCTGCACTGGGGCAGAATTAACGAGAGATTTTTAAAATATTGCAAATAGTTTGAAGATATTTATTAACACCTGCCTGTCTGAAATCACCGGCAGGCAGGTTATAATACTTCTAACCCTGATACTTGTTTTTTGGGGTTGTGGCAAGAAAACAGAAATCGTATTAAAAGATGAAAAATCTACAAGCACTTCTTTCAGCTGGAAAGATGATGTTCAAATCTCTGATTTGCCTGAAGCGGGAATAAAAGGAGTGCTGAATGGCAGGGAAGTCGTATTTGAATCGGTTACATTTGAAAAATGGCACGGTTCAAATGAATTTGTTTTGAATTTTTCAATTAAAAAACCTGAACAGCCCTGCGGTTTTGTTGAAAAATATGAAGGTTTTCAGTTAACTGGCAAAGATGAAAGTAAATTTAAAGAATTTGTTAAATCGAAATTCACAGATAATGACAACGGCTTTTCAGCGTTCTTTAAATTCATTAAACCCGAAGGTGTATCCGTTAAATCGGATGCAGCATGGAACAGTGTCATTAAATTAGAAACAGTTACCGATAAGGCTGTGAAGGGTTATATTATCCTTTGTTTTCTTGACCCGGGTAAAAGCTGGATTGCCGGAAAGTTCGAAGCAAAAGTCTGCAATAATTAACTTAACCATAAATTAAAATAAATATCAAATGCTTTCAAAATTGATCTTATTTTTAGTTTTAGCTGCATTATTAATTTCGGGCTGCGGAAAAAAGGAAGAAACTCCCGGTACCGAAAATAAACAGAATGTTACAGAGAACACACAGGGTCTTGATCAGACAAAAGAGCAGAAACTCGGTGAAAATCCACTGAATATTAAAGAAGGTCTGCCTTCAGATTTCCCGTCAGATGTACCACAACCTCCGAATTCTCAGGTTCTGGGTAATATGAGCTCGGCTGAGGGAACAGTTGTAACTTATAAATCGACCGATAAACCAATGGATATACTCGCATTTTACAATGCTGAATTAGGCAAAAACGGATATACTAAAAACGAAGGTGAAATGATGAGTGAAAAGGGCGGTTTTACTGCCTGGAAAAAAGATACAAAGGAAATAAGCCTGATGCTTGTTAAAGAAGATACCGGGAATAACTGCTCGGTGGTTTTAACCTATAACTTAAAGAAATAAAAAAGTCTTTTAATAAGATAAATGCTGACTCTGCTGTTTGCCTGTTTGTTTTTTATTCACGCGGTTATTTCAGATTAAATCCGAGTTAAAGCGATATAGCTCATTCAAAACTTCTGAAAAATCCTTTGAACAAGTGGTTGCTCCAAAAGGAGGGGCTGTCTTAAAAGGCAAATTCCTTGCCTGTAATTTGTAACTATCCTGCTATAACGGTATGAATATAAAAGAAAATGGCAACGTAGACCTGCCTGCAGCTCCACGAGTTAACGACTCTAATTAGCCGCGGACAGGAAGGCATAAAGTCTGCGGTTACAAAAACACTTTTGAGACAGCCCCAACCCCTTATTTGGGGTGATATAGAGTAGAAACTGAAGTTCAAAAAAATAGTTTTTAAGAATTCTCACAATAGAGACTTCTGAAAAACCCTTTAACCCGCCGGATGGCGGAAAACACTTTCTTTGCGTTGTAAAGGAGAAAAACTTTGAACCTGCTGGGTTTATTATGAAGATTCGTATTATTCATTAAGAATTGAAAATCCGGTTTAAAATATTATACCCGTTAATTGTTGCGGGCATTTTATTTTTGGTTCATTGTGTAAGTATTGCTCAAACATATACCCCCCTCGTATTCGTTTCCAGAAATATTGTTCAGGGCGGAAGCCAGTATTTTCCGCAGCAAAGCTTATTACCGGGTATGGGTCCGTTTTCAAGATTTTCTGTTGTAGGCGGGAAACTTATAATACGGGATAACTATGGTACTATAAGGGTACTTGTTGACAGCACAAAAATATTCATGGGAATAAGATTGATAGATGTTTCCGACCCCGATGTACACTGGGACGGATTAAGAATAGTATTTGCCGGAATCGAACACCGTGACAGCTGCTGGAGAATCTATGAAATACAATCCGACGGTTCGGGATTCAGGAAAATAACTTTTACAAACCGTAACCTGAACCTGAGCCAGTTTGGTTCAACAGCCGGCAGGTTCACAAAATACGATGATATTGACCCATGTTATTTGCCTGACGGAAGAATTTGTTTTGCAAGTACACGTTACCCATCGATTTCCGAGTTCGGAAACGCAATGACAACGAATCTTTATGTTATTAATTCTAACGGAACAGGTCTGCACCGTATTACCTCCGAACGCAACGGTGCCGAAGAACCTGCAGTTGATCCCGTTACAGGCAAAATAGTTTATTCACGCTGGTGGCTGAATATTGATATGCCTTCCAATCTTACTGCAAATGGGCTGACACGTGATTCGATTCTATCTTTAAATACAGATATAGCAAATATATGGCAGGCAGCAAGAATAAGACCTGATGGACAGGAACTTGAGTTATTTGCCGGGTTACCTGTTACAAGACAAGGACTTCAGACATATAAACCTTTTGTTACAAACTTGGGCTATTTATTAAGTGTATTTGTACCTTATTTATCTATGGTTCATACATCGGGCAGTACCGGTATAAGGATTTTCACTGACCGGGCTATTTATCCTAATCATATAGTTGGTGTAAATCCTGCTAACATGCAGCTATACATACAAAATCCTCCGTCATACGGCACAATGCAGCCGCCTTATGCTACTGACCCTATCGAAATGCCGGATGCAAAGATTTTATTCTCTTATACCACACAGGTTGTTAACCAGGATTACGCTTTGTATACCATTAATTCGAATGGGTCGGGTCTGCAGCTTTTTTACGATATTCCCGGCAAAATGGAGCTAAACGCACGTGTTCTTCTGCCGCGAACCGTTCCTCCTGTTCTTAATGATATAGTTACGCATATAAGTGATGAACTTCCCCCAACTATCGATCCTTTAACATATTACAAAAATGGAGGATTCCGTTTCGATTGCGTTAACATGTTTACTAACGCTGCAGTTGATGTTCCCATTATAGATGCTCCTCCTATTACAAGAAATGCAAGGATGAAATTTTTTCTGAATTTTCAGAGACAGGATTCAACAGGCAGAGATACAGCTATTTTCCTGACAAGTGTTCCGGTCGAATTCACCGGGGCTGTTCATTTAGACATTGCTCCGGCTGATGTGCCTATGTTTGAACAAGTGATTGATAGTACAGGAAGAATAATAAAAGGAAACAGGGGACAGACTGCACACGTAAGCGGGCTTAATTTTGGCAGGCCCGGAACAGGTACAAAATGCGTTGGCTGCCATGCAGGGCATACCCAAATTCCCGTTCCGCAGAACATCAGTCTCGGTGCATATCTGAATGTGTCAACATCTGCTAGAACATCACAGAGTTCTGCACTCGATACTGCTCTATATTCAGGTAAAAAAGTAATCGACCGTAAGGCACGCAACGATTCCATGAGCGTTAACTGGATAGCTTCGGGCACAGAAAATGAGTTTGTGTCGCTGAAATGGGAAATGCCTGTAGACGTTAGGTCACTGATAATATATAACATACGCCCAAATACACAGAACAATACAAATATACAGGTAACCGATTGTGAAGTATTTTTATACCTGCAAAACCAGCAGGTTTATCATATTCAAAGTACAGGTGTGATTAGCGTTAACGGTTCAAAAACTACCTTACCTTCCGAAGTTAAAACAGACAGCATGAAAGTGATTGTTAAGAGTTTTACAGGATTAATTATGGGTGTATCACGAGCAGGGCTTGCCGAGATAGAAACTGATGCAAAAATATCTTACTACCCTATAGGTATTAAAAAAATCTCATCCATTGCAGAAAAATTCAGTCTTTCACAGAATTATCCAAATCCGTTTAATCCGGTAACAAAAATAAAGTTCAGTATAAGTCCCCTCCTAGGAGGTGTGGATGACGCCTTTGGCGTACGGAGTGGGTTGGTTAGGTTGACCATTTACGATATTCTCGGACGTGAAGCTGCTGTTTTAGTAAACGATGTATTAAAACCGGGTTCCTATGAAATTGAATGGGATGCAGTTAATTTCCCGAGCGGTGTGTATTTCTATCAATTAACACTTAACGATGCAGAATCACAGGCAGTATATAATGAAACAAAACGGATGGTTCTTATAAAATAAATCACAAAAGATGTTTAAACTATCAGATTAATCCTCCTTAATTGTTTACTTATTTCAACAGCATTTTCCCCAAACAGTTTAAATCTTTCCATCCTCTAACTTGCAGCACCCCGATGATGAAGTTGTAGTACGAGTAAACATATTAAAACCTGAAAAACTTTAACTTTCTTTTTTTCTTCTCTACAAACACTTCTCCGTTTTCAACTTTCGTTTTATATGTTTCAAGCTTTGAAAATATTCCCTTACAATCAGGCGGGGCTAAACCCGTTTCAATGCTGAATTTCCAGCCGTGGACGGGGCAGGAAACGTAAAGCTCTTTATCTACATATCCCTCATGCAGCTTGTTTGACTGGTTATGCGGACAAACATTGCTTACAGCATAAACCTTACCATCGATTTTAAATACAGCAACATCAGTATCATCGTCTAATGAAAATTTTCTGCCGGTTTTTTCGGGCAGGTCGTTTATGTGACATAGTTTGATATAAAGCCCCTCCTGTCCTCCCCGAAGGGGAGGAAAAATCTTTTTTTCTTTATTACGCATTAGGATTAAGCAAATTATTCAGCTGGTTTACCATTTATACAAACACTCTAATCGCTCAATTTACTTAATAAAGTTTTCTCCGCTGCTATAAATCCTTTTTCCGATTTATGAATAATGCTGGTTTCACAAGACGGGTCATGTTCGTAAAATATGAGCCATTTTTCATCGGCAGCTTTGGGGATAATTTTTTTCTTTTCGTCAAGCGTAGTGAGGGGGAATAAATCATAACCCATTATGTAGGGCAGGGGAACGTGAGAGCTTGTCGGTATTAAATCGGCAGCATAAAGCATTTGTCTTTCATCATCAAAAATATGAACCAATTGCTGTGCCGGTGTATGACCATTAACAACATAAAGAAAAATATTTTCATCGAACCTGTGGTCGCCATTTAACAGGTTAAGTTGTTTTTTTTGTTCAATTAAGTCGTAATTCTCGTTCATAAAACTTGCTTTATCTCTGTCGGTTGGCTGGTGCGCCCATTTCCAGTGCCTGAGCTGAACATGGTGAACGGCATTTGGAAATGTTAATAATTGTTGCCCGTTCTCATCGGTTTTTGTTGAACCGCCCGCGTGGTCAAAATGCAGATGTGTGAGAATTACATCCGTTATATCATCAGGTTTATACCCAAGTTTGTTTAATTCGCTTTCAAGTGTGTAAACTGAATGGTCAACACCGTAAATCTCGTTAATCTTTTCGCTAAGCTTATAGCCGATGCCGTTATCTATAAGTATTTTCCTGTCATCCGAAACAAGAAGCAATGCTCTCATGCACATATCTATACGGTTTCTGTCATCGGCCGGGTTGGTTTTTGACCAAAGTGACTTTGGCACTACACCAAACATAGCTCCGCCATCCAGCTTGAAAAGTCCGGTTTGAACTGTGTATAATTTGTATTTTCCTATTTGCATAAAAAAATCCATTCCCTTGAAAATGGTTTTAATTTGTGTTATAAAAGTTCATATTTTTTTAGAAACGACCTTTACGAGCTGTTTCAAATCTTTTTTGTATCCGCAGCCTTTATGGCTGCGTGCAATTTTCTAGCATCATCGCAGCTATGAAAGTTGCGGTTACAGTTTTTAGCAAGTAATTTGCCTTTTAAATAAATCCCTGCTCTAACTTTCATTTATTAATTCCTCAATTTCTCTCAATCGATATTGTTCTTCTTCCCACTTGTTATACAGCTCATTTAATTTTTTCTTTAGCTCGCCGAACTCGCTGTTGGTTTCTTTAATCTTCTTCGAATCTTTATAAAACTCAGCGTTCATCATCATTTCTTCTATTTCTTTTAAACGTGCTTCGCTTTTAAATATATCATTTTCTAATTTGGTTATCAAATCCTTATGCGGTTTGGAGAGCCTGTATAATTTATTTCGTAATTCTGCTTCCGTGCGTTTATGTTCTTTTATTTTTTTTGTGCCTGTTTCAGAAGGTTTTCGTGAAGAAATTATATTTTCCTGTTTTAACAATTCCTCTTCGATTTTTGCGATATAATATGAACAATTACCGCCGTATGTTTTTATCCTGTGGTCTTTCACTTCTATAATTTTATTTACTATTCCGTCAAGGAACTCCCTGTCATGTGAAATGATAAGTATTGTACCTTCATATTCCATCAATGCCCGCATTAGAATTTTCTTGGAGTTCATGTCAAGATGGTTCGTGGGTTCATCAAGTATCAGGAAATTAGAAGGTTTAAGCAGCATCAAAGCAAGTGCCAGTCTTGACTTCTCACCCCCTGAAAGCACGCCAACCGGTTTGAATACGTCATCACCCTTAAACAAAAAGCTGCCGAGTAAAGTTCTGAGATGTTTCCTTATATCACCAATTGCAGCAGAGTCCAGTGTTTCGAGAACTGTATTTTTTGCGTCGAGTGAATCGGCCTGTTGCTGCGAATAAAACTCAAGCTCTGCCCGGTGCCCCATCTTCCTGATGCCTTTTTGAAAATCTTCTGTGCCTCTTATTATTCTGGCAAGAGTCGATTTACCCGCACCGTTTTTACCTACGAGCCCTATCTTCTCACCGCGTTCTATTAACAGGTCTATATCTTTCAGCACAAGGTTGGAACCGTAGCTTTTAGTTATATTTTTTAACTCAATTGTAAGTTTGCCGGAGTGTGTGGCAGGAGGGAACTGAAAATGGATTTCCTGCTCGTGGTCTTCCAGTTCTATTCTTTCCAATTTCTCAAGCATTTTAATTCTGCTTTGAACAACCGAAGCTTTATTTTTCTTGTAACGGAAACGCTCTATAAACCTTTCCTGCTGTTTAAGGTAACGCTGCTGGTTGAAATATCTTTTTTCTGTTAACTCAATCCGTGCCTGCTTCCCGGTTATGTAATGTGAATAGTTGCCCGGATAAATAGTTACCTTTCCCAGGCTGATTTCTATTGTTTTCCGTGTCATGTTATCGAGGAACTGACTGTCGTGTGAGACCAGAACAACCGCACCTTTATAATCCCGTAAAAACGTTTCAAGCCATAATAGTGAATCAAGGTCAAGGTGATTTGTCGGTTCATCAAGCAATAAGACCGAAGGATTTTTCAGCAGCAGCTTAGCAAGAGCTATCCTCATCTGCCAGCCGCCTGAAAATTCATCGGTTAATCTTGTAAAATCCTTTGTTTCGAAGCCAAGCCCTTCGAGTATCTTTTCTATCTTCGGTTTAATTTTAAATCCGTCCATATCGCTGAATTTTTCCTGCAGCTCACCCAGCTGAAGAACCAAATCCAGATATTCTTCCGAATCTTTATCGGATATGTGTGATAACTCCTCGGTAACTTCATCAATTTCAGATTTGAGAGCGTTCACATCAGTCAGCGATGAATACACTTCCTCATACAGGGTGTTGCCTGTGTAATGAAGCCCGTCTTGCGGGAGGTAATCAACTGTAACATGTTTGGATTTTATTATTTCACCCGAATCCGCTTCCTGCAAGCGGGTGAGGATTTTCAGCAATGTCGATTTACCCGTTCCGTTTGCACCTACAAGCCCTATCCTATCGCGTGTATTAATAATGAACGAAACCCCATCGAAGAGCTTCCTTGCACCAAATTGGATTGATATGTTGGAAA
>CAYWTS010000030.1:22885-26026 GCA_964461265.1 uncultured Ignavibacteriales bacterium | reverse complement strand
CTGGTGTAATCTGTAATGTTCCCCCGAACTTTGAGAAATTCTGTAGAAAGCTTAAGTTTGCTGTTTAATGAGGTTTAAAATTGTTTTTGCTGCAAGCCGTTTAGCAACGCTTGTGGTGTTGAAGTATTTTAAAACCTGAACCAGAGATAACTGTGCCAACACTTATGTGCAGCAGAAAAATGCAGTATCTTGATATCCATCTTAATGACTGCACTATCGATACGCCCGGATGTTTTATTTATGAATTTTGTCAGCACAATCTATTCAATTCCTGCCGCGCTTGGAGAGAGTAAACTTTAGAAGGAATCTATTTTTATTTAGAACCCACCCCGTCCCTCACCCGAGTACTTGGGATCCCGAGACTCACCTACGGCGAAGGGGACTTTTATTTGTGTAAACCTATTATTAATTACTCATTGATAATTTATCCGCTCTGTCTGCAATTTTAAGTTTTTCAATCAGTTCATCTAAATCACCGTTAATAATTTGTGAAAGGTTATATAAAGTTAATCCTATGCGATGGTCAGTTACACGGTTCTGGGGAAAGTTATATGTTCGTATCTTATCGCTTCTATCGCCGCTTCTCACTATCGATTTCCGTTTATCCGAAATTTCCTTCTCATGCTTTTCTATCTCCACCTCAAGCATTCGTGAACGCAGTATCTTCAGTGCTTTTTGTTTGTTCTTAAGCTGTGAGCGTTCATCCTGGCATTGCACAACAATACCGGTCGGAATGTGTGTTATTCGTATTGCAGTTTCTACTTTATTAACATTCTGTCCGCCTGCACCGCCGGCACGGAAAACATCTATCTTTAAGTCATTGGTGTTTATTTCTACATCCACCTCGTCGGCTTCCGGTAATACAGCAACCGACGCTGCTGATGTATGAACCCGGCCCGATGCTTCGGTAACCGGAACACGCTGAACTCGGTGAACTCCTGCTTCGTATTTTAAATCACCATATACATTTTTGCCTGTGACGTTTGCAATAACCTCCTTTATACCGCCTAGACCTGATGACTCGTTAAAGTTTATCACTTCAAGTTTCCAGCCGCGTTTTTCTGTGTAGCGTGAATACATTCTGTAAAGGTCGGCAGCAAACAGAGATGCTTCCTCACCGCCTGTTCCGGCACGGATTTCAAGTATGGCATTTTTGGAATCGTTCGGGTCTTTAGGTATTAACAGTTCTTTCAGTTCGTTCTCAAGCTTGATTAGTTTTTGCTCCAGTTCTTCAAGCTCTGATTTTGCAAGCTCTTTCATTTCATCATCAGCGGAGTCGTAAATAAGCTGTTTTGTGTCTTCTATTTGCTGCTTGGTCAGGTTGTATTCGTCATAGGTATTTACTATATCTGTAAGGTCCGAATATTCCTTGTTCAGCCTGCGGAATTCCTTCTGATCGCCGATATTTTCAGGTTTATTAAGCAGTTCAGCTATTTCTATATATCGTTGTTTTACTTTTTCGAGCTTATTGAACATAAATTTCCCTTTGAAAAGCAAAATAATTTATAAATCATGCACTTTCCATTCAAAACATGGTATTACTCACCCCGTCTTCAAGATAAGATGTAAAAGATAAAACTATTGCGTTTATAAAAGAAAAGCTAAAATAATCTTCCGTTTTATTAACCAACCGATAATCATGAAATAATGTAAGTATAATTGTACTATTACTAAAAGTCGTGGGACGAATAAAAAAAATTATCTTATGACATATTTGAAAAAAAACAAAGGGCTGTCTCAAAAGTGTTTTTGTACCCGCAGTTTTTATGGCTGCGTTGCAATTTTCTTGCATTATCGCAACTATGAAAGTTACGGTTACAGTTTTTATGCAAGAAAATTGCCTTTTGAGACAGCCCCTTTTATTTTACCTATTTCTTAATATTACCGATTTGTATAAGTAATTGATTAAAATATTTTAGTATTTTTAAATTATTATCCGGATATTTTAAATAATTCAACCAACATCCAATGAACACAACCGAACAAATAGATTCACAAAAGCCAAAACGTTTTACAACAATTCTGATCTGGTCTTCTGCAGTTATTATTACGGTTTTTTCGGCTTATTATCAGAGAGTCACGGGACCTACATATCCTTTGAAAAATAAAATTGTTTTTCAGGGTAAGGAAATTTTTTATGAACTGCCGAGAAGCGGAAATTCATACGAAAACACACTAATAAAGCTGAAATCACCTTTTGACAATTTGAAAGGTGTTTTACTCTGGAGAAGATTTGAAACCAGAGATGATTTATCAAGAGCAGATATGACACTTGTTAACGGTGAATTAACGGGCGAGCTTCCTAAACAACCGCCTATGGATAAGCTTGAGTATAATGTAAGATTGATAGCGGGCAATTCTGAAGTAACAATACCAGATGAACCGGTGGTAATAAGATATAAAGATAATGTACCTATATTTTATTTATGGTTGCATATACTTGGTATGTTCGGTGCATTGTTATTGGCTGTAAGAAGCGGGCTTGAACCATTAAAGAAAGAGCCGCAGCTTAAAAAGTTTACCTTCTGGACAATTGGATTCCTTACTTTCGGCGGTATTATAATGGGAGCGGTTGTTACGAAGTATGCCTTTGGATTATACTGGACCGGTTTCCCTGTCGGAACCGATTTAACAGATAACAAGACGTTGCTGTGCTGGATTGTTTGGGTGATTACTGCTGTAATGGTATACAAATCTAAAAAACCAAAATTGTGGGTTGTGATAGCATCAGTTGTCACGTTGCTTATATTTCTAATTCCGCACAGTCTTGTTTTATAAGATGTCCAAAATATTTTCCTCACCACAGTCGCATTATAACTGCGTCTTTCCTCTCTTCATATTTAGAGAGGGGCAGCGATACCGATTTATCGGTATTACTGGCGAGGAAATTAAAAACGCTGCAAAGGACTGTGTTATTTTAAAGTAAAAAATTTTTTCGGTTTACAAATATTTTTTATTCTACCCGCCTTACTTCCCTCTCGTTACGAAACTCTGTTTTAACCATGCCGTTCCCTCCCGTTACGAAACCCTGTTTTGTAATGAAATATTTTTTTCCCTCTTGTTATGATATATTGTTTCACAATGAAAAAAAATATTTTTTTCATGTTGAGAAAAAATTTTTTCAGGTCAGCAAAATTTTTT